>NZ_KE386799.1:97689-108101 GCF_000428785.1 Conchiformibius kuhniae DSM 17694
TCGGATATAAGTCCATCCGCTTTATCAGCTTGGGCGATTGGCTGTTTTTGCTGATTGCCAACAATATTGTACTTGTTGTTTGGTATTTCATTTGTTTGAAAGGATACTGATGATGAAGTTCCAATCTGCATTGGCAGCATTGCTCTTGGTTGTTTCATTGCCCGCGCTGGCTGCAGACTTTAATCCCGTCAAGGGCAGTTACGGAACTTGGTATGGTACGGATAACCATGCTCTGAACATCGACGCAAAGGGCATTGGACATATTGCCGAAGCCCCAAAGCGGTGTCGCCAAAAAAAGAACGGTTTTATCCATGAAAGGGTTGATATTTCAGGAAAACAATTGCTGAAAGACATCAAAACCAGCATGGAATACAGCGATGACAAAGACATTAGCCAGCTTGAAGCATTGATTGACCCCAAGCGAACCTATATGCGCCTTAACGGGGCATTGAGCTGTGGCGATGGTTTGCAATCGTTTATCTATGTCAATGACAAAGTGTCCATCGGTATGCTTGCCGCGCCCGAAGATTTTTACTATATCCTTATCAAACGCTAAAGCCTTTACTTTTTATGTCGGAAAACCCACCCCATCATCAGGCGCTTAAACGCACGGCACAAAAAACCCTGCCCGATTGAAGGCAGGGTTTTTTGTATGATGCGGCAATCAGGCTTGCCGCCAAAAATCTTGCACCGCCGCGCTGTGCGGATAAGCGGTCAAATCCACCTGTAGCGGGGTGATGCTGATAAAACCGCGCTCGGTGGCGGCAAAATCCGTGCCGTCTTCGTTGTCGGACACCGCGCCCGCAGGCCCAATCCAATAAATCGCATCACCACGCGGGTCGGTGGCGGGAATCACGTTTTGAATGTGGTGGCGCCGTCCCAAACGGGTGATTTTGATGCCCTGAATGTCATCGGGGGCAACGGCGGGAATATTGACGTTCCACAGCACGGGCGCTGCGGGCGGGCTTTTGAGCAGGTGCGCCAGCAAACGCCATGCTGCCCGTTCCGCCGTTTCCGCGTGGGCGGCGAAATCGGTGCTGTCCAGCGAAAAGGCAACGGCGGGAATGCCCATCAAAAACGCTTCCGTTGCCGCCGCCACCGTGCCGGAATACAGCGTGTCGTCGCCCATGTTCGCGCCATGGTTGATGCCCGACAGCACCAAATCGGGTTGGCACGCTTCCGGCAAGATGTGCAAGCCCATGTGAATGCAGTCGGTGGGCGTGCCGTTTACGTAATAAAAGCCATTGTCCGCGCTGCGGATGCGCAAGGGGCGGTCGAGCGTGAGCGAGTTGCTCGCGCCACTGCGGTTGCGTTCGGGCGCAACCACGCGCACATTGGCAAACTCCGCCGCCACCCGTGCCAAAATGTTGATGCCCTGTGCGCGGTAGCCGTCGTCGTTGGCAATCAAAATATTCATCAAAATTCCTTTTCGGTTTGAGACCCCGCCGTTTACGGCGGTAAAATCGTTTGTTTATTCGGTCGGGGCGCAAACCCGCCCGAATCAGGGCAAGGCATGGGACTGTGCTTGATGTGCCGCCCTGTGCGTTGAAACAGCGTCCTTACCTGCGGCGTTTGTCGCGTCAAAAAGCACGGATTGTACGTGAAATGCGCCCGCCGCCCAAGTCTGTGTGATTTAACCAAAACACACAATTTCTTTGCATACTGCGGTTTTGTGTGGTAAATTGTTTTAAGAATGATTTGCATTTTTTCTTTGGATTGCCCGTGCCTGCGGGCAAGGAAACCGTCATGAAGTCCACATTTTCCGGTAAAAATCTTTTGTTGTGCCTGCTGTTGTCTGCGTGCGCGGGCGGCAGTTTCGATGTCGACCCTGTGGTGGTGGTCAGTCCGCCGCCGCCGGACGACCGCGCCAATTTGCTGAAAGATGCCGACACCCCGCCCAAAATTTCCGCGCCCGAAGCCGAAGGCTTTATGAAGCCCGCTTTGGGCTACAGCATGCCGATTCTGCGCCGCAACAAATCGCGTACCGATGCGGCAGGCAAGGAAATTGCCAACGGCAAACAGGCGGAAGAGCATTTGCTGCTCAAGCCGTCCGACATCCGCGCCCTGCACCCCACCGACATCGTTGCCGCACCGCATCGGGACGAATTGGCAAAACGCCAGCCCGATGCGGGGGTGGACGTGTCCACGCCCGCGCAGCGCGGCTATCAATTTGTGCATGCGGGCTATTTGGTTAGCGACAAGTTTGATTCTTCAGTTGAATTTGATAGGCGCAAGGGCATTGATTACGAAGGCAGCGAAGGCTATGTGTTTTATCAGGGACGCAACCCCGCGCAAGCCTTGCCGAGCCAAACCGTGCGCTATGAAGGGCATTGGGATTTCGTTACCGATGTCAAACGCCACCGCACCAATTTGTTTCACAACGGTGATGAGGGCGGTGCCGAGATTGTTGGCGGCGGTAGGCAAATGGGTTTTGAAGATTTGTATGGCGAAAGCACCGGTGCGGTGGGCATGGCGGAAATCGATGTTGCCAAAGACAAAAAACTCGGCTTTCGCGCCCGCCAGCATTTGAGTGAGTTTGAAGTGGATTTTGCCAACAAATCTTTGACCGGCAAGCTGAACTACCGTCCCCATCAGCCGATAACCGGCGACCCCGACCTGCCCGTGCGTACCCGCTACACCATTGATGCCAAAATCAACGGCAACCGCTTTAGCGGCAAGGTCAAAGCGGTGGACAGGGAAAATCCGCGCAATTACTTCTTTCTTGCCGATTCGGATTTTCTGGAAGGCGGTTTTTACGGCGGGCGCGGTGAGGAGCTGGCGGGCAAATTCTTGGCAAACGACAACTCCCTGTTCGGCGTGTTTGCCGCCAAGCAGGACAATCCTGCCGATGCCGAAAAAATCACCGATGCCTACGACATCAACATCAGCAGCAGCGATGCGGTCGCGCTGCGCCCGATGTCCAATTTCGGCAGTGCCGACAAGCTGCTGGTGGACGGCGAAACCCTGTCGCTGCTGCCCGACAACAACGAATTGCTGACACGGCGGGACGTAACCCTGCCTTCGGGGCGCGAAGTGGGCGTAACCGTGTGCTGCGGCAATTTGTCGTATCTGAAATTCGGTCATATGCGTAAAACCAAGCTGGCGGACGACCCCGCGCCCGTTGCTGCCGGTGCGGACGATGTTGCCACCGACAGTGCCGCTTTTAGCGGCGCACCCTACGGCTCGTTCCTGTTTGTGCAGGGCGAGCGCACCCGCAGTGCCGATATGCCTGCGGAAGACGGTGCAACCTATCGCGGCACGTGGGACGGCTTCAGCATGAAAAACATCGCGTGGCGCAGCCTGCCCGGTTCGGGCACGGCGGAATTTAAAGTGGATTTCGGCACGAAAGACGTGAGCGGACGTTTGACCGAAACCAACGGCGTGCGCCCCGCTTTCTACATCGATGCCAAAATTCAGGGCAACGGCTTTGCCGGCACGGTACGCACCCATGCGGACGGCATCAACCTCGACCCCGGCCGCGAAGGCAACAGCCCCAAACTGCTGTTCCGCGATGTTGCCGTGCAGGGCGGTTTTTACGGGCCAAAAGCACTGGAATTGGGCGGCACGTTTTTCAACGACGAACACAAAACGGGCGCGGTATTCGGCGCCAAACGTCAGGTATCTGGCGACAAATAAGCATTGAGGAGCATCACGGTGAGCAAATCCCGCAAGAAGCAACCCCCCGCCGCCCGCAAGCGTCTGGTTTTTTGTCCGAAAGCCTTAAGCCTGCTGCTGGCTGCGGCATTGTGTGGCAACGTTTACGCAGACGGCGGAAAAACCGCCAAAACCGCGCCTTCGGGCAATGGTACGGAGCTGAAAGGCATCAGCGTCAAGGGCAGCAAACGCACCCGCACCCACCGCCGCGAAAAAGACATTACCGGCTTGGGCAAAGTCATCAAAACATCGGAAACGCTGGACAAACAGCAAGTCATCGACATCCGCGACTTGGTGCGCTACGACCCCGGCGTGGCGGTGGTGGAGCAGGGGCGCGGCGCCAGCTCGGGCTACTCCATGCGCGGCGTGGACAAAAACCGCGTTGCCACCACGGTGGACGGCATTGCCCAAATCCAGTCCTACACCGTGCAGGGCAACCGTCCGGGCAGTGGCGCGATTAACGAAATCGAATACGAAAACATCGCTTCGGTGGAAATCAGCAAAGGCGCCAGCTCGTCCGAATACGGAAGCGGCTCGCTCGGCGGCGCGGTGGGCTTCCGCACCAAAGAAGCAGATGATTTGATTGAAGACGGGCGCAACTGGGGCGTACGCAGCAAAACCGCCTACAGCAGCAAAAACCGCCAATTGCTCAATTCATTGGGCGCGGCATTCCGCTTGGGCGGCTTTGAGGGCTTGGCGCAATACACCGCACGGCGCGGCGAAGCCGCGCGTCCCCACACCGATGCGACAAAAGGCACGGTGTACGAATTCCGCCGTTTGGGCGGGTTTGTGAGTGCATACAATTTGCAGCAGCCCGATGACGACGGCGGCTTCAAGCGCAACAGCACCTATTTTATTTTGGCAGACGAATGTGCCGACCCCGTCAAACTGACGGGCTGTGCCGAGCCGCGCGCCACCGCCCAAGTGACCAACGACAAGCTCACCACCGGTTCGTTGCTGCCCTCCGAGCTGACCGACAAACAAAAAGAGCTGTTTGCCAAAACCCGCAGCGTTACCGAGCGCGTCAGCCCGAAAGAATACACGGGCGAAGGGCGCGTGTTGCCCGACCCCCTGCAATACCGCACCGGCTCGTGGCTGCTGCGCGGCGGCTACAGCTTCAGCCCCAAGCACAGCATCAACGCCGTGTTCGAGCATACCAAACAACGCTACGACACCCGCGACATGACCGTGCCGGCATATTATCCCTATGATATGAAGAAAGACGGCTGGGCAGTGGCGCATGGCATTTACAAACAAGGTGAAAACATTCTTGACAGCCTGTATTTGGCGAAATTCAAAAGCGGAGAAAGCTCAGACGGTGGCATCAGCAAAGCACCCGAAATCGACAATGCCGTAGGCTTGAAATGGACACGCGCCGAATACACGGACGAACGCCACAAAAAACAACGCTGGGGCATACACTACCGCTACCAAAATCCCGCCAAAAACGGCGTGATTGACACCGCGCAAATCGGTTTCGACCGCCAAAGCATCAACATCGACAACCTGTTGCACGGGCGCAATTGCAGCGTCTATCCCCATGCCGACCGCAATTGCCAAGTCAGCACCGACAAACCTTGGTCGCATGTCAATTTCGAGTCCAACCGCTACCGCGAACAGCACAACCTGTTCCGCATGGAAGCGTCCAAAGACCTGCGCTGGGGCATCAGCCGCCACCGCTTGAGCGCGACCGCAGGCATCGACCGCTTTCAGTCCGTTTTGAACCGCGACAGCTTGGGGCGCGTATTTTCCACACAGGAATACGAATCCGTTGCGGCACCGGACGGCAAACACCGCAACGGCGAATACGACAAACCCGCCATCTACCGCAAAAACGCCCCGCAAATCGTGCATTGGGACGGCTGTAAAGAAAATTTGTCGTCTTATTACGCCTGCGGCGAGCGTTTGATTACGGGCAACAATCTGTTTTTCGGCTTGCGCAACAACATGTCGTTCGGTCAGTATGTGGATTTGGGTTTGGGCGTGCGCTACGACCGCCACACCTTCCGTTCCGATGACCAGTGGACGGGGAAGGGCAATTACCGCAATTGGTCGTGGAACACGGGCTTGGTGGTGAAGCCTACCGCCAATATTGCCTTGTCGTACCGCGCTTCGAGCGGCTACCGCGTGCCGAGTTTCCAAGAGTTGTTCGGCTACCGCTTGCCGGGCAACCGCGTGGGCGAAGACAACAAATTCCACCGCCCCACCAAGGTATCGCCGGAAAAATCGCTCAACCACGAATGGGGTCTGACCCTGCGCGGCGCGGCGGGTACGCTGGAATTGACCCAGTTCGACAACCGTTACAAAGGCTTGATTGCACGCGGCACGCGCTATTATCCGGTGAAGTTTAACGATGATGTGGTGCGCAATCACCCTTTCCAAAATTATTACAATGTGCAGGACGTGCGTTTGGGCGGCACGAACATTGCCGCACGTTTGGAAGGCAACGGCATTTGGGACAAAATTCCGGACGGGCTGTATGCCACCGCCGCCTACAACCGCATCAAGCCCAAATCGGTCAGCAATCGTGCGGGTTTTTCGGGGGTGCAGAGCTATCTGTTTGACATGATTCAGCCTTCACGCTATATTTTGGGCATGGGCTACGACCACCCCGAGAAAAAATGGGGCGCAAACCTGACCTTTACCTACTCGAAGCCGAAAAATCCCGATGAGCTGATGACGTCTTATCAGGGCGGTTCGGGAACGGTGAATGTGGGCGCGAGCAAGTATTCTTCGCGGGCGTGGAAAACCACTGATGTGTCCGCTTATTACAGCCCGCGCAAAAACATGACGTTGCGCGCTTCGGTTTATAATGTGGGCAATTACCGTTATGTAACGTGGGAGGCGTTGCGCCAGACTTCTTCAGGGGCGGTGAACAAGCATCAGGAAGGCGGAAATTATGCGCGTTATGCCGCGCCGGGGCGCAATGCGGCCGTGTCGCTGGAGCTGAAGTTCTGACGGGCATTTGATGACATGATGCGGGGCGTTTGGGCTTTCAAACGCGCCGCTTTCTTTGGTTTGGGCGGGGCGAATCCCGTCCGCATCGGGGCAGCGCACGGCGTTGTGCCGCCCCGTGTGTCGAAACATTAAGGATATGGATTGTGATTTATAAATTTTCTGCGATTGTGGGCGTGTTGCTGTTGTTGTCGGCACAGGTGCTTGCCAACGGTACGGTGTCGGACGAGCAAATCCGCGAACGGCTGAACGACAGCCGCATTCAGGACGAGAGCCGTCCCGAAGCCGCGCCGCCCGCCGCCGCGCCCGAAAAACCGTCCGCCGCCCCCGCCGCTGATGAGGGCAAAACGCTGGAATTGAGCAAAGAACAGTTGTTGGAACACCCCGATTTGCTGGTGCGGGCGCTGATGGCGGCGCTGCTGCAAAACAATCCCGAACATGTGGCGATGCTGTATCCGATTTACCGCCGCCTGCCCGACAATGCGCGCGAGCAGGTGCTGGAAGATTGGGGCGCGGCGGTGTCGGCACGGCATCAGGGGCGTTACGGCGAAGCGGTGCGCCGCTACCGTGCGGTGTTGTCGGCGCAGCCCGATTTGCTGCTGGCGCGTTTGCAGTTGGCAACGGCATTGTTTGAAGACAAGCAGTTTGAAGCGGCAGAAGACCAGTTCCGCCGTTTGCGCAGCGAAACGTCTTTGCCCGACCATCTGCACGCGCACATCGACCAATATTTGGCAGCGTTGCGGCGCGGCAGCCCGTGGCGTTTCGGCGGCGGCATGACCTACCAAAGCGACAAAAACATCAACAATGCCCCCAAAAACCCCGATTTGGGCAACGGCTTCCGCAGCGACCCGCCCGAAGCCGCCAACGGCATCGCCCTGTCGCTGAACGCGGGCAAAAAATTTGTGCGCGGCAACGGGCTGTTTGGCGAAGTGCGCGCCGATGCCAACGGCAAATATTATTGGAACAACAAAAAATACAATGATTTTTCCGTGCGTACGGCGGCGGGGGCGGGCTATCAGAACGCCCGCAGCAGCGTGGCATTGCTGCCGTTTTTCGAGCACACTTGGTATGCGGGCGCGACCAAGCAGAGCAACAAGCTGCAACGCTTTTCGCGCAGCGCGGGCATCACCTTGGAAGCATCGCACCGCTTCAGCCCCAAATGGCAGAGCAATTTTGTGGTCGAATACGGGCGTCAGCGTTACCGCACCCGTCCGCACCTGAACGGGCGCAGCCTGTTTGGTTCCGCCACCGTGTCCTATCTGCCCAATGCCCGCCAATATTGGTTTGCCGGCATCGACCACAACCGCAGCCGCGCCCGCGACCTTGACGATTCCAGCAACCGCACCGGCGTGCGCGTGGGCTGGGGGCAGGAATGGGGTCAGGGCTTCTCCAGCCGCTTGACCTTGAGCCACGCCCGCAAAAACCACTTGGGCATCAACTTTTTCGGCAGCCGCCAGCAAAACCGCGAATGGGGCGTAAACACTTCCCTGTGGCACCGCAAATTGCACTGGAAAGGCGTTACCCCGCGTTTGACGTGGCACTACCACCGCCAGCGCAGCAATCAGGTGTTTTACAGCTACAGCAAACACCGTGTCTTTGTCGAACTGGGCAAACAGTTTTAAGGCGTGCCGTCTTGCATTTTCCCCGCCAAAGGCATAAACTGAAACATTGACATTTTCCACCAACGATATGGACGGTTGCGGGCAGCCTTGCCCCATATTTTTCCGGCTGCCTGAAACGCACGATGCGGCGTTTCCGGCAGCCTTTTCGCGCCCGCACTTTTTAAAATAATCAAGGAACAAAATCATGGACTTTAGCTGGTTGGCCGAACCGCAAACATGGATAGGCTTTGCCACCTTGCTGGTGCTGGAAGTGGTACTCGGCATCGATAATTTGGTGTTTGTGGCGATTTTGGCAAACAAAGTCAAACCCGCCCTGCGCGACAAAGCCCGCATTCTCGGCTTGGGCTTGGCGGTGGTGATGCGCTTGATTATGCTGGCGTTTATGGCAAAAATCATCACGCTCACCCAGCCCCTGTTCCAGCTTGGCGGACATTCGGTTTCCGGCAAAGACCTGATTATGCTGATAGGCGGTTTGTTCCTGCTCTACAAAGCCACCACCGAGCTGCACGAGCGTTTGGAAGGCGCGAACCAGTTTCACGTGGTCGATACCCACAAAAAACACGCCGCGTTTTGGGGCGTGGTGGCGCAAATTTTGGTATTGGACGCGGTGTTTTCCATCGACAGCGTGATTACCGCCGTGGCGATGGTGGAACACATCGTGGTGGCGATGGCGGCGGTGGTGGTGGCGATGGCGTGCATGATTTTGGCGAGCAAACCGCTTACCGAATTTGTGGAACGCCACCCGACTGTGGTGATGCTGTGTTTGGGCTTTTTGCTGATGATTGGCTTCAGCCTGATTGCCGAAGCCTTCCATTTCCACATTCCCAAAGGCTATCTGTATGCTGCGATTGGTTTTTCCGTGTTGATTGAAATCTTTAACCAAATCTCGCAAAAAAACCTGAAAAAGAAAGACTATGCGGGCAGCTCGTGGCGGCAGCGCACCGCCGAAAACGTGCTGGGCATGATGGGGATACGCGAAAGCCTGATTGCCAAATCGGGCGCGTCCGACCGCAGCCATTTTGAAGAAAACGAAAAATCCATGATTCGCAGCGTGCTGACCTTGGCGGAACGCCCGATTTTCGGCGTGATGATTCCGCGCAGCGACATCGAGCGGCTGGACATTTCGCAAAGCCGCGAAGAGCAGCGCAACCGCTTGATTGAAAGCCCGTATTCGCGGCTGCTGGTGGTGGGCAAGGCGGGCGTGGACGAGCCTTTGGGCTATGTGAGCAAAAAAGATTTGCTGGTGCAACTGCTCGCCGATAACGAAATCAACGTCCACACCGCTTTGCGCCAGCCGCTCATGCTGCCTGAAAGCTCTACCGCCTTGAATGCGATGGAATTGTTCCGCCAACACAGCGCGGATTACGCTTTGGTGGTGGACGAGTTCGGCGCGGTGCTGGGCATGGTTACCGAAAAAGATTTGTTGGAAACCATTGCCGGCGAGTTCCCCGAAGCCTTTGAACGGGAAGACAATCCGTCCGTGCATCACATCGGCGGCAGTTTGACGGTGGACGGCGCCTTGGAATACGTGGAACTCGCCCCGCAACTGGGCTTGCCGCCGCAAAGCGATGATGCGGATTTTCACACCGTTGCCGGTTTGATTTTGGAAGAGATGCAAACCCTGCCGGAAGTGGGCGACGGCACGGATTATTGCGGTTGGCGTTTTGAAGTGTTGGAAAAAGACGGACACCGCATCGAGCGCGTGAAAATCAGCCGGATTAAAGAAGATGGCGAAAGCAAGTAACTTAGATTGAAAACCCGACATGAAATTTTTGATTGGACTGAAATTGTCGGGTTTGCGCTGCGCTGCTTCAACCCAAGCTGCGCAGGTTGAAAAAATCAAGTAGCTTGGGTTGAAAATTCAACATTAAATTTTTGATTGGTAAGATATTGTTGGGTTTGCGCTTCGCTCCAACCCAACCTTGTATCTTTCCAACAATGAAATAAAAGCGCATTATTTCACAAAACGGCTGGGTGGGATATTGAACCCAACCTGAGTGCACTGATACTGAAGCGTAAAAAAACCCACCGAGCCGATTCATCTGTAAATCTGAATGGTATCCGAGTGCCGTTAATATAACGGAACACTGCATAAACAAGGAAAGACAAAGATGATGCACTATTTGGGTATAGACGTCAGTAAAGACAAACTGGACATCTGCTGGCTTAAAGACCCTGCCC
>NZ_AUAP01000010.1 GCF_000428785.1 Conchiformibius kuhniae DSM 17694
GCACGAATCGGGACAGCAAAGGGGGCGGGTGATGTTATCCAAAAAAGGTTCGGCAGTATTGCGTGCGGCCTTGTATCTGCCTGCGGTCGTGTCAAAGAAATACAACCCTGATATTGCCGCCCAATACGCCCGTCTGCTGCAAAGGCAAAAAACGCCGATGCAGGCATTGGGCGCGGCGATGCGTAAATTGGTACATATTTGCTTTGGCGTATTGAAGCATCAAACGGTTTATCAGTCCCGTCAGTTGGAAATTTCTGCTACGGGAGCTTGACTGGAAAGATGGTATCTACACCTGCTTCGATTTGGATTCCCGCCTGTGCGGGCATGACGGTGCGTTATTTTTCAATCAATGGACGGCGCACCCCGAACTTCGGGCGGCTGCGCCCGCAACATCACCAACACATTTTCCAACTCATCGGGCAAAGGCGCGGTCAAATCCAATTTTTCGCCGCTCAAAGGGTGCGCCAACACCAAACGCTGCGCGTGCAGAAACATCCGCCGCAAACCCAACTTGTGTAAACGGCGGTTCGCCTGATAATCGCCGTAACGCTCATCGCCCGCAATCGGACAACCCTGCGCCTGCATATGCACGCGGATTTGATGGGTGCGCCCTGTTTTCAAAGTCGCCCGCATCAGGCTCAACGCGCCGATGCCGTGCCGGTGCAGCAGGCTGCCTGAAAACCTTTCCAAACAATCAAATACCGTATGCGCCGCCATGCCGTCCGCCGCCACGCGCACCATTTTTTCACCGTTTGCGCCCGTGTATTTCACAAGCGGACATTTCACAGCGCGTACCGCGCCGTCCCACGCGCCCGCACCCAATGCCAGATAAGTTTTTTGCGGTGCGCCCGCGCGAATCATCTCGTGCAGCTTCACCAACGCCGCGCGTTTTTTCGCCACCATCAGCAAACCGCTCGTGTCGCGGTCCAGACGGTGCACCAACTCCAAATAACGCGCCTCCGGACGGGCTTGGCGCAGTTGCTCAATCACGCCGAAGCTCACCCCGCTCCCGCCGTGAACCGCCACGCCGTGCGGCTTGTTGATGACCAACAGCGCATCATCTTCAAACACCAGGGCAAATTCCCGTGCGGGCGCGGCGTTTTTCGGCGCAGACACGGCGGCAATCCGCACCGGCGGCACGCGCACGCTGTCGCCCGCCGCGATGCGCGTATCGGCTTTGGCGCGTTTTTGGTTCACCCGCACCTCCCCCGCACGGATAATCCGCCAAATATGGCTGCGCGGCACGCCTTTTAAGATTTTTATCAGGTAATTATCAAGGCGTTGCCCCGCTTCGTGTTCGCCGATGCACAAATGGCGGACGCTTTCTTTGCTAATCGTTGGCATTTTCTCTATAATCCGAACTGTTTTGCCGCCGCATTGAACGGGCGGCAAAAAAAGGTTTTCGGGCGGTATCCCGCCGCCAAAATTCCCCCACGCCGCACGGCGCAAACGCATTTCAGGCAGCCCGACAAACCCCAAACATCACTTCGCGGGATACCCGCCCATTTTAATGGAAAAACGCATTGCACAAGCAAATGCTTCCGTCCGCACGGCCTACACGGACGGACACGGCAATCCGAACACCGATAACAATTGTTCCAACGGTTCGCAAACGGGATTCTCCCAACGGCAAAGCGCAAACCGCGCCCGCACCGCACGGCTTGTTCCGTGCATGAACCGCAAGAAGACGACGGCACCCCACAACGTTCAGGCACAGTGTCTGACGATAAACACCCTGAAACTGTTTATCTCATTGTTCTTTCTTCGCTTCTTCCGCCCGCCCGCCGGCACATTCCCACACGGGAACAACACGCGCCGCATGGCAAGGCGGCATCGCGCACCGATTGCCAGCCCAAGCAATGCCTTGTTTATAAGGTAAAAAATAATGAAACGCATGTTATTCAACGCCACGCATTCCGAAGAATTGCGCGTGGCGATTGTAGACGGGCAAACCCTGCTGGATTTGGACATTGAAACGCTGGGCAAAGAACAGCGCAAAGGCAATATCTACAAAGGCGTGATTACCCGCATCGAGCCGTCTTTGGAAGCCTGCTTCGTGGATTACGGCACCGACCGGCACGGTTTTTTGCCGTTTAAAGAAGTGTCCCGCGCCTATTTTCAGGACTACGAAGGCGGCAAAGCCCGCATTCAGGACGTGCTGAAAGAAGGCATGCAAATCATTGTTCAGGTTGAAAAAGACGAGCGCGGCAACAAAGGTGCGGCACTCACCACCTTTATTAGTTTGGCGGGGCGTTATCTGGTGTTGATGCCCAACAATCCGCGCGGCGGCGGCGTGTCGCGGCGCATCGAGGGCGAGGAACGCCAAGAACTGAAAGCGGCGATGGCGGAGCTGGACGTGCCGCACGGCATGAGCATCATCGCCCGCACCGCCGGCATCGGTCGCAGTGTGGAAGAATTGCAATGGGATTTCAATTATTTGCTGCAACTGTGGCGGGCGATTGAAGAAGCCGCCAACGCCCACAAACAGCCCTATCTGCTGTTTATGGAAAGCTCGCTGGTGATTCGCGCCATCCGCGACTATTTCCGCCCCGACATCGGCGAAATTCTGGTTGATAATCAGGAAGTTTACGAACAAGTTTCCGAGTTTATGAGCTATGTGATGCCCAATAATTTGGGCAGGCTGAAACTCTACACCGACCACACGCCCCTGTTTTCCCGTCTGCAAATCGAGCAACAGATTGAAACCGCGTTTTCGCGTTCCGTCAGCCTGCCTTCGGGCGGCGCGATTGTGATTGACCACACCGAAGCCCTTGTTTCCATTGATGTAAACTCTGCCCGTGCCACACGCGGCGCCGACATTGAAGAAACCGCGTTCAAAACCAATATGGAAGCGGCGGAAGAAGTGGCGCGGCAAATGCGTTTGCGCGACTTGGGCGGCTTGGTTGTCATTGATTTTATTGACATGGAAGACGCGCGTAATCAGCGCGAAGTGGAAAACACCCTGCGCGATGCGCTGAAAAAAGACCGCGCCCGCGTGCAAATGGGCAAACTGTCGCGCTTCGGCTTGCTGGAATTGAGCCGCCAACGCCTGCAACCTGCGCTGGCGGAAAGCAGCCACATTGCCTGTCCGCGCTGCGCCGGTACGGGCGTAATCCGCAGCATCGAATCCACCGCGCTGCACGTTTTGCGCCTGATTCAAGACGCGGCGATGAAAGACAATACGGGTGAAGTTCACGCGCAAGTGCCTGTTGATGTCGCCACTTTTTTGCTGAACGAAAAACGCGCCGAGCTGTTCGGCATGGAAGAGCGTTTGGACGTATCCGTGTTTCTGATTCCGAACATTCATTTGGAAAATCCGCATTACGAAATCACCCGCATCCGCAACGATGACGTGGACGAAAACGCCGCGCCGAGCTATAAGCGCGTTTCCAAACCGGAAGCCGTTGATAATGTGCCGTTTTCCAACAGCAAAGGCGAAAAAGCGGCGCGTCCCGAACCGGCGGTGAAAGGCGTGAAACACGCTTCGCCCGCGCCGACCGTGTCGGAAAACCGTTCTTGGTGGGACAGCTTCAAAGGCTGGCTGAAAAAACTGTTCGGCAGCGACAGCGAACCCGCGCCCGCCGCGCCGGTGAAAACCCGCCCCGCCGCCAAGCGCAACAATCCCAACCGCCGCCACAACCAACACGGCAACCGCAGTCCCGCCTACGCCAAAAACAAACGCCCGCAACACCACCACAAAACCGTGTCGGGCAACGGCGATGGCGACAACGCGGCAACGCCGCCCGCCGCGCCCAAACCGCCGCGCCCCCAGCGTCCGCAACCAACGGCGCAGCCGATGCCCAAGCAGCCCGCTCCCGTTGCCGAAGCACCGCGCACCGAAACGGCCGCACCCCAAGCCGCGCCCACCAAGCCGCGCAAACCCAAGCAGCAACAGCAGCCCAAGCAAAAGCCCTTGATTGTCCGCATTGGCGCACCGCAAAACAGCAATAAAAACAAAGGACAAAACAAGCAACCCAATAAGCGCAACATTCCTTCCGCTTCGCGCATCGAGCATTTTCTCGATATTGGCAAAACGGCGGCGCGTGCCGAAGACGCGATTGTCCATGTTTTGATGCAATACCCTGATTTAGCGGAAGAAAGCACTTTGGTTGCCGAATACCGCGCCAAACAGACACCCCCACCCGAAGTGCCGGCAACCCACACACCTGTTTTGCAAGCCATTGAAACCGTTTCGGAAGACGATGACATGCACACCACGCCATCTGTTGCCGGTGATGATGAAGCGGCATGGCTGCATGAAGCCGTTGCACAGGTGGAAGCCGCGATTGCCCATGTGTGCCACAAGGGCGAACAAACCACAGTGGCACAACTGCTCGACCACTTGGATTTGAACGGTTTGCAACTGATTGAAACCCAAAGCAGTGATGATGCCGCAACCCCTGCCGAAGCTGCCGCACCACAAGGTTTGCGCCGCCGCGACCGCATCGCAACCGCCGCGACCGCGCCCGCCGCAATCGAAATGGTGCAAATCGAAACCGCGCCCCCGAACCCGTCATCAACGGCGTAAATCACCACCGCGCCATCAAAGCAAGCGCCCCGAAGCACACCATGCTTCGGGGCGTTTTTTATTCAATCAAAACATTCAATTGTCCAGCATCAGCAATACCGCCACATCGTGTTCCCTTGTCAATCTCTCCGCCACACGCTCCGCATCTTCCTGCGTCATGCGTTTGCTGCGAACCACGCGCACGATGTTGCCCTGCGCGTTTTTCTTTTCCACCACACGGGACGGTACGCCCAATAAAGAAATCCGCCCTGCCTGTGCGTCTGCCAAATCGGGGTCGGTAAACGCACCCGATTGAATCACAAAGCGGTTTTTACCAAGTGTTTCATCAACCTCATTTGCCAGTGCCAAAGAAGTCGCACAACATACCATGAAAACGGCGGTCAAAAAGGATTTTTTCATGTCTTTTCTCCTGAATGGACGGGGCTGCGCCCCAACAGATACCATGCGCCGCGCCGCAATCCGGCACAACACATGCCCAAACACAAGGATTTTCTTTTAAATCATTGTGCTAGATTGATGTTTATCATTATAACGGGATAAGCGCAAAGATAGGCGCATAATTTGTAATTTAGGGTAATTTTTACATTTTTATACAATTTTTGCCTGTTTTTGTTGTTTTTATGCAACAAAAACGGCAAGGCACTGATTTGCGCCTTGCCGGTTCGGTATAAACGTGCTTAATTCGGATTCAGCTCTTTCGCCAAATACAGCCACGTTTCAATCACGGTATCGGGGTTGAGCGACACGGTTTCGATGCCCTCTTCCACCAGCCATTTGGCAAAATCGGGGTGGTCGGACGGGCCTTGTCCGCAAATGCCGATGTATTTGTTGTGTTTGCAGCAGGCGGAAATCGCCAGATGCAGCATCACTTTCACTGCCGGATTGCGCTCGTCAAAGCTGGAGGCGATGGCGCCGCCACTGTCGCGGTCGACGCCGAGCGTGAGCTGGGTCATGTCGTTGGAGCCGATGGAGAAGCCGTCAAAATACTTCAGGAACTGTTCCGCCAACAGCGCGTTGCTGGGCAGTTCGCACATCATAATCAGGCGCAAGCCGTTTTTGCCGCGTTCTAAACCGTTTTCTTTCAAGGCTTTGACCACGCCTTCGGCTTCAGCCAGCGTGCGCACGAAGGGAATCATGATTTCCACATTGGTCAAGCCCATTTCATCGCGCACATATTTCAAGGCGCGGCATTCCAGCGCAAACGCTTCTTTGAAATCTTCGGAAACGTAACGCGCCGCGCCACGGAAGCCCAACATCGGGTTTTCTTCGTGCGGTTCGTACACGCTGCCGCCGACCAAGCCCGCGTATTCGTTGGATTTGAAATCCGACATGCGCACAATCACTTTTTTCGGATACACGGAAGCCGCCAAAGTCGCCACGCCTTCGGCAATTTTGTCCACATAAAAATCGGTGGGCGAAGCGTATCCGGCGATGCGGTCGCGGATTTCGGCTTGCAGGTCTTCGTCAAGTTTGTCAAACTCAATCAAGGCTTTGGGGTGAATACCGATTTGACGGTTAATCACAAATTCCATCCGCGCCAAGCCGATGCCTTCGTTGGGAATGCCGGCAAACGAGAACGCCAGTTCGGGATTGCCCACGTTCATCATGATTTTCACGGGCGCTTTGGGCATGTTGTCCAGCGCGACATCGTGTACTTGCACGTCCAATAAACCGTTATAAATCAATCCGGTATCTCCTTCGGCGCAAGAAACGGTTACTTCCTGACCGTCTTGCAGTACTTCGGAAGCGTTGCCGCAGCCGACCACCGCCGGAATGCCCAATTCGCGGGCGATAATCGCGGCGTGGCAGGTGCGGCCGCCACGGTTGGTAACAATGGCAGCGGCGCGTTTCATCACCGGTTCCCAATCGGGGTCGGTCATGTCGGTAACCAACACATCGCCCGCCTGCACGCTTTCCATTTCCGAAGCGTCTTTCACCAAGCGCACTTTGCCTTGTCCGACTTTTTGTCCGATGGCGCGGCCTTCCGCCAGCACTTTGCGTTCGCCGTTGATGGTGTAGCGGCGCAGGCTGCTGCCTTTTTCTTCTTGCGATTTAACGGTTTCCGGGCGGGCTTGCAAAATATACAGCTTGCCGTCCACGCCGTCCCGACCCCATTCGATGTCCATCGGGCGGCCGTAGTGTTCCTCAATAATCAGCGCGTATTTTGCCAGCTCGGTAATTTCTTCATTAGAAATGGAAAATTGTTTTCTGTCGGCTTCGGGCACGTCCACCGTCTGCACCGATTTGCCCGCTTGCGCCTGTTCGGTAAACACCATTTTAATCAGTTTGGAACCGAGATTTTTCCGCAACACGGCGGGTTTGCCCGCTTTCAGGGTCGGTTTGTGGACGTAAAATTCATCGGGATTGACCGCGCCCTGCACCACCGTTTCGCCCAAGCCGTAAGATGCGGTTACAAACACCACGTCCTCAAAACCGCTTTCGGTGTCAATCGAGAACATCACGCCCGCCGCGCCGGTGTCGGAACGCACCATGCGCTGCACGCCTGCCGACAATGCCACCACGTCGTGTTCAAAACCTTTGTGGACGCGGTAGGAAATGGCGCGGTCGTTGTAGAGCGAGGCGAAAACGTGGTGCATCGCTTCTTTCACGTTTTCCAAACCGTTGATGTTCAAAAAAGTTTCCTGCTGTCCGGCAAACGAGGCATCGGGCAGGTCTTCGGCGGTGGCGGAGGAGCGCACGGCTACGGAAATGTCGGGGCTGCCTGCATCGGCAACCATTTTTTCCCAAGCGGTTTCAATCTCTTGATTAAGCTGTTCGGGGAAAGGCGTGTCCAAAATCCATTGGCGGATTTCTTTGCCCACCCGCGCCAGTTCCGCCACGTCGTCCACGTCCAAAGCGGCGAGCGCGGCGGAAATGCGTTCGTTCAGCCCTTCGTGCGCCAAAAAAGCGCGGTAGGCTTCGGCGGTGGTGGCAAAACCGTCCGGCACGCGCACGCCTTTTTCTTTAAGATTACTAATCATTTCGCCTAAGGAGGCGTTTTTGCCGCCCACGCGTTCCACATCGCTCATGCGCAGGTTTTCAAACCAAACCACATAGTTTTCGGTCATTTTTGGCGTCCTTATGGAAGGGTTGTGTAAAGAAACGGTTAAAAATTTTCCGATATTTTAATGTTTGTCGCGGCGTGTGTCAGCTTTAATTTTTTGGCTTCCGTCCCTGCTCCCGCAAAGGATTTCCTGCTGTCGTAACCATTTTGATTTCATTACAAACTTCGGCGGGTTCGTGCTGCTGATTGCCTGACTGCGCAATTCACTTCACACGCGCTGCGGGCAAGCCCTGCCCTGACACTCTTTAAATTACCGGTGCGCCGCCAATGCTGCCTGACCGCGCTTCAACACATTCATTGCGCCGACCACATCGGCATTCCCGGCAAACGCGCATTTCATACACGCAAACCGTGCCTGTGTCGGGCGGTTTTCTTTTGCCGTATGCCCGCAAACAGGGCAGCAACGACTGGTATTTTGCGGCGGAACGGCAATCAGGCGACCACCGCGCCACAATAATTTATAGCCCAATTGTCGGCGGAATTCCGACCATGCTTGGTCTAAAATGGCGCGGTTCAAGCCCGATTTGGCGGATACGTTTTTACCGTGCCGCTCCGCATTGCCTTTGGTGGATTGGCTCATGTTCGCCACCTGCAAATCCTCCACAAACACAATCGCGTCCACCCCCACCGCACCGCCTTTCGCCTTTGGGATTGCGGTTTCGCACTCGGTTTGAACGGAAACAAACCATTGACCGCATTTTTGCGATACGGTTACGTTTTTCAGGCTGCCTGAAACAAGCCGACTGTTACGGTAACGCACCCAACCGATTTTCGGCAGATAAATGCGGTTGTTGTGCTGTTCCAATTTGCAAGCTTGCGGAAAACGGAAACTGTCTTTTTTGCCCTTACGTTTGAATTTGGGAAAACATGCCCGTTGGGAAAAGAAATTTTTAAACGCACATGCCAAATCTTTCAAACTCTGCTGCAAAACCTGACTGTGGCATTCTTTCAGCCAATGCCACTCGCGTTTCCAAGCGGGAAGCAAGGCACTCAATTCGGCATAGCTGAATTTAAACGAAGCATCTTGCTGATATTGCTCAAGTTGGTACATCAAACCCCGATTAAATACAAAACGCGCACAACCGCAAAACCGTTTCATTTTGCAGATTTGCTCATCGCTGGGCATCAGTTTGAATTTAAAGGATTTGTATATATTCATATCGGCATGATAGCACTTTTTGCAAGCGCGCACACAGGCTATTTTGTAGCCAATTGTAATTGCTTACAAAAATTTACAGCCGCCACGCAACGCGATATAGTGCGCCCATTGCCGTTTTTAGGAGCGAAAGATGTCTTCGGTTTTGGTTTTGCAGGGTGATTTGTCGGCGGATTTGCCGCACACCGCGCAGCGTTTCGGGCAAACTTTTTCAGGCAGCCGCGCCCGTATCGCGGCGGACACGGCGGTGTTGGACGATGCCGCGTTGCGGGCGGAATGGGAGGCGGCAAAATTGGATTACGCCGTGTTGTCCGACCGCCCGTTTTCCGGCTTCGGGCTGCTCGCCAGCGACATGGACAGCACGCTGATTAACATTGAATGCATTGATGAAATTGCCAATTTTGTCGGCTTGAAAGACCAAATCGCCGAGATTACCGAACGCGCCATGCAGGGCGGCATGGACTTCGCGCAATCGCTGCACCAACGCGTTGCCCTGCTGGAAGGCGTGCCAGAAAGCGCGTTGGAGCACGTTTGGGAAAATGTGTTGCGCCTGAACGCGGGCGCGGAAACGCTGTTGGCGGAATGCCGCCGCAACGGTTTGAAAACGCTGTTGGTTTCGGGCGGCTTCACTTATTTTACCGAAAGGCTGAAACACAAATTGGGCTTGGACTACGCCTATGCCAATGAATTGGAAATCAAAAACGGCTATTTGACGGGGCGCGTACTCGGGCGCGTGGTGGACGCGCAGGCGAAAGCCGAATTATTGGCGCAGCACCGCGAAGATTTGGGCTTGTCGGCGGAACAGACTTTGGCGGTCGGCGACGGCGCGAACGACATTCCCATGTTCCGCGCTGCCACCTTCGGCATCGCCTACCGCGCCAAAGCCGCCGCGCAGCATGCCGCCGATTTACGCATCAATCACAACGGTTTGGAAGCGGTGCGCGGCTGGTTTGCCTGATTTTCACAAACAAAAAGGATTGAAAATATGGAACAACAAAACATTTCCCGCCCCGATTGGGCATGGCTGTGCCGCGACAAACGCGCCCTGTTGGCATTCGGTTTCGGCGCTGGCTTGGCGCGAAAAGCACCGGGAACGTGGGGTTCGCTGGTGGGCTTGCTGTTTGCGGGTTTGCTGCTCGGCTGCGGGGTAAGTCATACGGGTTTGTTTTTATTGTCTGTTGTGTTGTTTTGGGCGGGCATCGGGCTGTGTACCCATGCGGGCGATGCGCTGGGCAAAACCGACCATTCGGGCATCGTGTGGGACGAAATCGTTGCCATGATGATGGTTTACGCGCTGATTCCGCAAGGCTTTTTTTGGTGGCTGGCGGGCTTTGGCGCATTCCGTCTGTTCGATGTTCTCAAGCCCGCACCGGTGGCGTGGGCGGAGCGGCGTTTTCGCGGCGGTTTGGGGGTGATGGCAGATGATGCGGTGGCGGCACTGTGTGCGGTTCTGCTGCTGCAATTGGCAAACTGCTTCATTTGATTAATATAGTTGATTAAAATCGCAACGATACGGCGTTGCCAACGCCCTTATGTACTATCCTTACACTGCGGGCGTTGTCGCCTTGTCTCGTTTTTATTTTTATCAACTATAAAACGGCACAATCCATATGCGGATTGTGCCGTTCTGATTTAAACGCTTATTCGGGCTTGACAAGGGTTGCGCCCAACACGCCTTCCCATTTCTCGCCGTGTCCGCCTTCGTTCACGGCTCTGCCGCTCAACACGCCGCCGTTTTTGCCGTAAAAACCGCCGATAAAGTGGCCGTTGGGAATCAGTTTTTCACGCGTGCCGTTTTCGTCAAACAGCAGATGTCCGCTCACGCGCCCGTCTGCGTCCACCGCCACGCGGTCGCTGCGTTGTCTGCGCGAGCCGTCTTGGGCGTATTTGTCGCGTTGGTCAAACAGATACCAACGGTTGGCGCTGTGGCGGTCGGCAATCAGTTCCATCGACAGGGTTTTGTCGCTGCCGTGATAGGTGGCTTGTACGGAAGCGGTTTGTGTTGCCAAAGGGCTGTTGTCGGGGTAGCGGAAATACATTTTGCCCGAATAGCGGATGTCGTGGGCGGCGGCGGGACGGGTCAGGCTGCGTTCGTCCATGTGCTGCACATAGTAGGCTTGGGGGCTGTTGCCGGTGATTTCGCCGGTGTACGGGTCGCGGTTGATGTGGTTGGCGGTGGCGTGCCCGTAGTAGCCGAGCAGGCGTCCTTCGGCATCGCGCAGGGTGTGGATGGCGGGCTTGCCGATGAATTGTTCGTTGGGTTTCAACAGGGCGATGCTGATTTCTTTGCCATTTTCGGGCAGGGTGAGCTTCAGGGCATCGGTGGTCAGCACGCCGCCTTGTGTGTTGTACAGGCTGAGACGGGCAAAAACTTCTTGGTCGGACGGTTTGGCGTTGCCCATATCGGCGGGCGGCGCGGCGGGTACGGACGGTTTGGCATCGTCTTTTTTCGGTGCGGGCGCAGTGCCGTTTTGGGCATTGTGTTCGGGCGGTTGCACGGCGGGCGGGGTGGGTTTGCTTTGCGTTTGCGGGCGGTGGCTGCCGCCGCCGCTTCCGCCGCAGGCAGCAAGGGCGAATGCGGCGAGCAAAATCAGGGCAGATTGTTTGTGTTGGTAAGGCATCTTATTGTTCTCCATAGGTTTGTCAAACACACACGCGGCTGCGTGCGCGGCGGAAAACCGCGTATAATGCGCCTTTTCGCGCCGGAAAGCCAGCCATGAGCCGACATTTTACCCAATTGGACAAATCCTTAACCCAAGCCGAACGCACCATGCTGGTGGCGGTGATGCTCGCCGATGCCTTGAGCGGCAGCAACGCCGTGCGCGAACACACCTTCCGCGCCATGACGGACGAAGCGGCGGAATTGGTACGCGCGGCGGGCGGCGATTTGGTCTGCACCGAAACCGCCAAACGCGACCGCGCCCACACCGCGCTGTTTGTCGGCACGGGCAAGGCGGAGGAACTGGCGCAGCGCGTGGCGGCGGAACAGATTGAATTGGTGGTGTTTAATCACGAACTCACGCCCACGCAGGAGCGCAATTTGGAAAAAATCCTGCAATGCCGCGTGCTTGACCGCGTGGGCTTGATTTTGGCGATTTTCGCCCAACGCGCACAGTCGCAGGAAGGCAAAATTCAGGTGGAATTGGCGCAGCTTTCGCATTTGGCGGGGCGGCTGGTGCGCGGTTACGGGCATTTGCAAAGTCAGAAAGGCGGCATCGGTTTGAAAGGGCCGGGCGAAACGCAGTTGGAAACCGACCGCCGTCTGATTCACAAGCGCATCAATGCCTTGCGCCGCCGTTTGGCAGAAGTGAAAAAACAACGTGCCGTGCGCCGCAAAGCGCGTGTTTCAGGCAGCCTGAAAACCTTTGCGCTGGTGGGCTACACCAATGCGGGCAAGTCCACGCTGTTCAACCGTTTGACCAAAGCGGGCGTATTTGCGGAAAATCAATTGTTTGCCACGCTCGACCCGACCGCGCGGCGGCTGTATCTGAATCCCGAATGCAGCGTGGTTGTGAGCGACACGGTGGGTTTTGTGCGCGATTTGCCGCACACGCTGGTGTCGGCATTTGCCGCCACGCTGGAGGAAACGGCGTTGGCAGACGGTTTGCTGCATATTGTCGATGCGTCCCACCCCGAACACGAACGCCAAATTGCCGATGTGGAAAAGGTGTTGGCGGAAATCGGCGCGGACAAGGTGCCGCAACTTTTGGTGTACAACAAAACCGACCTGCTGCCCGAAGCGCAACGGCGCAACGGCATTTGCCGCAACGGGCGGGGGGAGATTGTTGCGGTGCGGCTGTCGGCGCAAAGCGGAGCGGGACTGGACGCGCTGCGGGAGGCGTTGGCGGAGCGGGCGTAGCGCCGATATTGTTCCCTCCCCTGCTTGCGGGGGAAGGTTAGGGAGAGGGAAAACGGCATCGGTTTGACAAAAAACTAGCGAGCGTGCGCCGTTCCCGCACCTGCGGGAAAAATATCCGTTTTTTCAGGCAGCCCGTAAACGGGCATGGCTCCGCACAAAACACACCGTCATTTCCGCGCAGGCGGGAATCCACTGACGATGCTTGGCAAACGATGTTTTATCACCGTTTATTGTTATTGTACTTCAACTTGGATTCCTGCCTGCGCGGGAATGACAGTGCGGTGTTTTTTTCGGTCAATTGATGACGCACCCTAGGTTTCCGCCGTGCCGTCCAAGCCGCCCGCCCTACCGCCGTCAAAAAACCACTGCAACAACGCCTGTGCCGCCACTTGGTCGAGCACCTGCTTGTGCTTTTTGCCGAACACCCGCGCCTGATGCAGCAGCTCTTCGGCATACAGCGATGAAAAACGCTCGTCCGCCCAATACACGGGCAAGGCGAAACGCCGTTGCAGGCGTTCGCCGAAGCGTTGTGCCAAGCGGGTCAGCTCATGGGGCGTGCCGTCCGCATGCACCGGCAAGCCCACCACAAAATACTGCGGCTGCCATTGCGCCACCAGCGCGGCGATGCGCTCGAATTTTTGCGCGTTGCTGTTGCCGGTAACGGTGGCAAGCGGGTGGGCGATGCCGATTTGCGTTTCGCCCTGCGCCACGCCGATGCGTACTTCGCCGAAATCAAACGCCAGCACGCCGCCGCAAGGTTCACGCACGCCCCGCCCCGCTCATCAGATTGACCTGCTCGATGCCCAGCTTCGCCAGTGCCGCACGGTAGCGTTTGTCGGCGGGCAGGTCAAACAAAATATGGTGGGTCGGCAGCCACGCTCAGCCATGTGTTTTCCGCCAACTCGCGCTCAAGCTGACCTTTTTCCCAACTGGCATAGCCGATGGTCAGCAATACTTTGGCAACTTTCTCTTCGTCGCCCAAATGCCCGATGATGTCGCGGGAAGTGGTGATGCCGTTGTCCGCCACCCGCAGGGTGCTTTGCCATTCGCCTGCGGGCGTATGCACCACAAAACCGCGCTCGGGGTGTACCGGCCCGCCGAAAAACACAAAGGCATCGGCAAAGCGCGGCGGGGTATCGCCGCCGTTGCCCGCAAACACCGCCTGCATCGGAATCGGCGAAGGCTTGTTGATAATCATGCCCATCGCGCCTTCTTCATTGTGTTCGCACAGATACACCACGCTGCCCGCAAACGGCCCTTCGTCCAAAGCGGGCGCGGCAATCAGAAAATGATTGCTCAAATCCATAAACCAAACCTTTCCGCAAGCCAAATCCATGCGTTTCAATCGTGATTAAATTCTCAAGATGGGGGTGGAAGTGTATTTATCAAGCCGTTGCGGTACGCGCAAACAGGCGGCGGCACTTTACCCGATACTTATATTTTTGTATAATCATTTTCCTATGCAAACACCGTAGGCATATTTTATTGTTCATATTTGGCAGTAAGTTTGCTGATGCTGCAATGCCAAACAGCAAAATATCATTCGACAACACAAGGAATCCCATATGAAATCGGTCATGGACAACCGTTTTGAAAACTTCGAGCTGCTGATTCGCGAAGCGGGCGGCGTCTCCAAGCTCGCCCAACGCTGCGGTTACGAAAAAGCCGCTTATCTGTATCAAGTCCGCGCCAAAACCGTGCGCCCCAACGGTCAGCAACTGCAAATCGGCGACCGCATGGCCGCCAAATTGGAAAAAGGCATGGGCAAACCGGGCGGCTGGATGGACTTCGACCACAACGGCGATGCCACGCACGGCACGGCTGCCGCCAAACCCGCCGCGCCCGTTGTCGTTGCCGAAGCCGCTTCGGGCATCAACACCGTTACCCTCGCCTTCACCGGCGCATCGGGCATGCCCTACGGCGTGCGTCTGCTGGAAGTCTTGCTTCAGGCAGGCAAAAACGTGCAACTGATTTATTCGCAAGCGGCGCAAATCGTGGCGCAGCAGGAAATGGGGCTGCAACTGCCCGCTTCCGCTGCCGAAGCCGAAGCCCAATTGTGCGAACGTTTCCAAGTATCCGCCCCGCAATTGCGCGTGTTCGGGCGCGAAGAATGGTTTGCCCCGCCCGCTTCGGGCAACAGCGTTGCCGATGCGGTGGTGGTTTGCCCCGCCAGCATGGGCACGGTGGCGGCGATTGCCAACGGCTTGTCGGAAAACCTGATTGAACGCGCCGCCGATGTCGCCATCAAAGAACGCCGTCCCGTGATTGTGGTGCCGCGCGAAACGCCGCTTTCCGCCATCCACCTGCAAAACCTGCTTACGCTGGCGCAAAACGGCTGCACCGTGCTGCCGCCCGCCGCCGGTTTCTACACCAAGCCGCAAAGCATTGATGATATGGTGGATTTCGTGGTGGCACGCATTCTCGACCAACTGCGTATTCCCCACGCGCTCGTGCCCAAATGGGGCGGATAAAACGTGGAAGGCCTGTACGAACTGGTCGCCATGTTGGTGCGCTTTGCCAACTGGTTGATGAATCTGTTTAAGTAAACGCTTGACAGGACGTATGGGCTTCGCGTACAATCTTTGTCATTATTTTAACCTAAATTTCAGGATTCGTTCCATGAACCGTTTGACTGCCGCATTTGCGTATTGGTACCGCTCCGACAAGGCGCGGTGCTTCTTCGTGCGTGCATGATACGCCGAACGATTCGGAACCAACCGCCCAAATCATCTTTGCGGCGGTTTTTTGTTACCGGAAAATGTGCCGCACCCCAATAAAAACACTTCGGGATACCGCCATGAACACCGCCAGCAAAAACCGCCCCGCCGCGACCCAACGCACCGCCTTGCGCCGCATTTGTTTCGTTGCCAACGGCAATGCCCATGCCCCCCTGCCCGCCGCCCTGCCCCGCCATTGTGTCAGCGAGGCCATGTTGCCGAATATCCGCACCACCGCGATGATGATTGCCGCCGCCCGCCGCAATCCCGACGCACGCAGTCCCTCACATTTCAGCGATGATGCCGATTGGTTTGCCGCACGGATTTTGGTGTTGGGCGTGCGCGTGTTCCATCTGCCGCCGCAATTTGCCGCCGTGCTGGAACAGGCCAACCGCCGCGCCCGCGCTTTCGCACAAACACACGGCTTGGCGTTCCGCCCCGCACGCCTTTGCCCCGCCGCATCAAACGGCACAGTGTTTTTTGCCGATTGTGATGCGCAACAAAGCGTTAAGGGCGCGTAAGATTGTGCTAAATTCCGCCCAAAGCCCACAAAAGGCGTTAAAGTAAAGGCTTCGGACACAAGAAAAGGAAAACCAAAATGAAACCGAATGCCAAATATGCCGCCGCCCTGATTGCTGCCGCCGTTGCGGTGGGCTTGTCCGTTGCCGCCGCCAAAAGCAAAAGCCCCGACATCCGCGAAGACGCTTCCGGACTGCCCGCCGAATTGTCGGAAAACATTGCCCGCGCTGCCGTGGCGATGGGCGTGAAAGAACCGCTTGCCATTGCCAAAGCGGAACAGAACGCCAAAGTATCGGGCAGCAACGCCACCGTTTGCACGGTCAAGCTGTCTGCCGATGCCGAGCCGAAAATGTTGGGGATTTCCTGCAAATAAACTTTAAAAACTTCAGGCTGCCTGAAACGGGATTTTCTGTTTCATGCAGCCTTTTTCAATGCGCCAATGAATTACAATTTACACGCCCCGCCCACGCAACCGTCGTCCTGCAAATCAAACTGCGTATCGTCCGCACCATCGCGGGTATTGTGGTAATACAAGGTTTTCAAACCGTATTTGTATGCGGAAAGCAGGTCTTTCAGCATTTGGTTCATCGGCACGCGCCCGCCTTCAAAACGCTGCGGGTCGTAGCTGGTATTGGCGGAAATCGCTTGGTCGACAAACTTTTGCATCACGCCCACCAGTTTCAGGTAGCCGTCATTGCCGCCCATCTGCCACAAAGTTTCATAGCGGTGGCGCAGGCGTTCCAATTCCGGCACCACTTGTTTCAAAATCCCGTCTTTTGACGCTTTCACCGACACCAATCCGCGCGGCGGCTCGATGCCGTTGGTGGCGTTGGCGATTTGCGAACTGGTTTCGCTGGGCATCAGCGCGGTGAGCGTGGAATTGCGCAAGCCGTGTGCCACAATCTCGGCGCGCAAACCGTCCCAATCCAAATGCAAAGGCTCGGTGCAGAATTTGTCCAAATCGTTTTTGTAGGTGTCAATCGGCAGCACGCCCTGCGCGTAACGGGTTTCGCCAAACAGGGGGCAGGCACCGAATTCCTTTGCCAGATTCACGGACGCTTTGAGCAGATAATATTGAATGGCTTCAAAGGTTTTATGGGTTAAGGCAATGGCGGAATCATCGCTGTAACGCACGCCGTTTTTCGCCAAATAGTAGGCGAAATTAATCACGCCCACGCCCAAAGTGCGGCGGTTCATGGTGGCGATGCGGGCGGCGGCGATGGGATAATCCTGATAATCCAGCAGCGCGTCCAAAGCGCGTACCGCCAAATCCGCCAAGCCTTCCAATTCGTCCAAGCCGTCCAATTCGCCCAGATTAAACGCCGACAAGGTACACAGGGCGATTTCGCCGTTTTGGTCACCGATGTCATTTAAGGGCTTGGTGGGCAAGGCGATTTCCAAGCACAGATTGGATTGGCGCACGGGCGCGACTTTGGGGTCAAACGGGCTGTGGGTGTTGCAATGGTCGACGTTTTGAATGTAAATCCGTCCCGTGCCGGCGCGTTCCTGCATCAGCAGCGAGAACAAATCCGCCGCAGGTAGCGTGCGTTTGCGAATGGTTTCGTCCTGTTCGTATCGGGTGTAGAGGCGTTCAAATTCGTCTTGGTCGTCAAAAAAGGCTTCGTACAGTCCGGGCGTTTCGTTGGGGGAAAACAGGGTGATGTCGCCGCCCTTAATCAGGCGGGTGTAGAGCAAGCGGTTGATTTGCACGCCGTAATCCAAATGGCGCACGCGGTTGTCTTCCACGCCGCGATTGTTTTTCAATACCAGCAGGCTTTCCACTTCAATGTGCCAAAGCGGGTAAAACAGCGTGGCCGCGCCGCCGCGCACGCCGCCTTGCGAGCAGGATTTGACGGCTGCCTGAAACATTTTGAAAAACGGTATGCAGCCCGTGTGTTGGGCTTCGCCGCCGCGTATTTCGCTGCCCAAGCCGCGAATGCGCCCCGCGTTGATGCCGATGCCGGCGCGTTGCGACACGTATTTGACGATGGAAGACGTGGTGGCGTTGATGCTGTCCAAGCTGTCATCGCACTCAATCAGCACGCAGGAGCTGAATTGGCGCGTGGGTGTGCGCACGCCCGACATAATCGGCGTGGGCAGGGAAATTTTAAACAGCGACACGGCATCGTAAAAACGTTTCACATAATCCAAACGCTCGCCGTGCGGATATTTGGCAAACAGGCACATCGCCACCAGCATATACAAAAATTGCGGGCTTTCGTAGATTTGGCGGGTAACGCGGTTTTGCACCAAATACTTGCCCTCAAGCTGTTTGACCGCGCCGTAGGAAAAACGCAGGTCGCGCTCGTGGTCAAGATATGCGTCCAATTCGTCAAACTCTTCGCGGCTGTAATCGGCGAGAATATGCGGGTCGTATTTGCCCATATCGGTGAGTTTGACGACGTGGTCGTAAAAATGCGGCGGGGTGTAGTCGCCGTAAGCGATTTTACGCAAATGGAAAATCGCCAAACGCGCCGCCAAATACTGATAATCGGGCGTGTCTTCGGAAATCAGGTCGGCGGCGGATTTGATGATGGTTTCGTGAATGTCTTTGGTGCGGATGCCGTTGTAAAACTGAATGCGCGATTTCATTTCCACCTGCGACACGGAAACTTTGTTCAGCCCTTCCGCCGCCCAGTTGATGACTTTGTGGATTTTGTCGAGATTGATGAGTTCGAGGCGGCCGTCGCGCTTGGTTACGTTGATGCTGGTGTTCATGATGTTTCCGGTGTATCCAAATGGAGAATGCAAAACGCGAACGGGCGTTTTGCGTTTGTTATGCGGGCAATGATAAGGGCTTTAACTTATGTAAACAAGACTTGACAAATGCGCCGCATCTGCGAACGCAGTCAAATCAATTACATAAAAATCACAATGAAAATTCGATGAAAAACATAAAATTACAATTGGAAAAAGACGGCAGACCGCCCGTATGCCGCTTCGGGTAAGGTCTGCCGTTTTTTTGCGGGCGTTGCGCCCGCCGTGCGGGTTTGTGGCAAATTACCAACGGTAGCCCACGCTGATGCCGGCGGATTGTCTGCTGCGTTTTTCGTTGCCCGTGCTGTGGACGGCGCGGGCGGAAACGTGCCAGTTGCCGACATTCACGCCGATGCCCGCTTCGTTTTCCCAGTATTTGCCGAAACGCTGTTTCAGTTGGCGGCCGTTGATGCTGACCGATGCTTCGCGGTCGATGTCGTGGAAGGCGGTACGCAGGTGCGGGGTGATGTGCGTGCCGTTGGCGGTGGTGAAGGTTTGGGACACGCGCACGCCCGCCTGATAGCCGACCAGATTCAGGGAGTCGTTGCGGACGGCGACTGCGCCGTCTGTGGCGTTGTCGTGCAGGTCGTAGGCGGCGCTGCCGACGTGGTAGTAGCGCACGCCGATTTCGGGACGGACGTCCACGCTGCCGGCTTTGATGTTGCCGCCGACCGCCGCCGCCGCGTGGGCAATGTGGCGTTTGACGGGGGCGTTTTCGCCCGTGTCGCCGATTTCGCTGCGGGCGCGTCCGTAGCCGGCTTCGGCGGTCAGGTATACGCCGTTGTCCAGTGCGAGTTTGCCGTAACCGCTCAGTACGGTGCTGCGCCCCGCACCGGTAACGTTTTCGGCATAGTCGCGTTTGCTTTGGACGTGGCTGAATGCCACGCCTGCGGTCAGGTCGCCGGCACGGGTGCGGGTGTTTTGGTCGATGCCCAGTTGCAGCAGGGTGTGGTTTTGGCTGTAGGCGCGGTAGTTGTCGGAGACGTGTTTGGTTTTGCGGGCATCGGCGCTTGCCCAGATGCCGTTGTGTTTGGCACCGGTTTGGGCAAGGCGGGCATCGATGCCTTGTGCGGCGTACACCAGCGCATCGGTTTGTGCCGATACTTCGGAAAGTGCGGTGTTGGCGGCGCGGCTGATGAGTTGTGCCTGTTGTTGGGTTTGGGCGGCGGCTTGGGCGGCGGCTTCGCGCAAACGGCGGGCTTCGGCTTCTGCTTCGGCGCGTTTGGCGGCTTCGGCGCGGGCTTGGGCTTCGGCGGTTTGGCGGTTCGCGGCTTCTTGGCTGCGTTCGGCTTGGGCGGCAAGCAGGTCGGCTTCGGCTTTGGTGCGGGCGGCGTGTTCTTCGGCAAAGCGGGTTTGTGCCTGTTTGAGTGCGTCCACTGCTTCCACGCGGGCGGTTTCGGCTTGTTGTGCCTGTGCCAATGCCTGTTCGGCGGCTTTGGTTTTGTCGGCAGCCGTTTGACGTGCCGTTTCGGCGGCGGCAAGGGCGGCATCGCGTTCGGCATCGGCGCTGTTTTTCAGGCTTTCGGCGCGGGCTTGGGCGGCGCGGGCTTCGGCTTGGGCGGTTTCGGCGGCTTGGCGGGCGGTTTCGGCGGTGCGGGCGGCGGCTTCGGCACGCTCGCGGGCTTGCTGTTCCACGCCGCGCAGGCGTTCGGCTTCGGCGGCTTCGGCACGGGCGGCGGTGTGGGCGGCTTCCGCCAGCTTCAGGCGTTCGGCTTTGTCGGCGGCTTCGCGCTGTGCCTGACCGAGATTCGCCAATGCGTTTTGCAGTTGCTGTTCGCTGCCGTTTTTGGCGGCTTCGGCACGGCGTTGTGCTTCTTCGGCGGCGCGGCGGGCGGCTTCGGCTTCGTTACGCGCTGTTTCGGCACGGTTTTTGGCTTCTTCGGCGGCACGGGCTTGCGCTTGGGCGGCGGCACGCGCCGCTTCGGCATCGGCAGCTGCCTGTTGCTGGCGTTTGGCTTCTGCCAACGCTGCTTGTTTGTCGGTTTCGGCTGCCTGCATGCGCCGTTCGGTTTCCGCCAATGTTTGACGGGCGCTGTCCAGTGCCGCCGTGTTCGCTGCCGCCGCTTCCTGCAAACGGCGGTTGGCTTCTTCCGCAGCCTGCAAACGGCGGGCGCTTTCGTCGGCACGGACGGCGGCTTCGCGTTGTGCCGTTTGTGCCTGTGCCAACTCGCGGGCGCGGCTTTCCGCCAATTCGTTGGCACGGCCGGCGTCCTGACGCGCCGCTTCGGTTTCACGCTGCGCCGTTGCCAATGCGTCTTGTGCCTGTGTGGCCGCAAGCTGTGCCGCATCGGCACGCTGCTGCGCCTGTTGCGCCGCCGCCTGTGCTTCGCGAAGCTGTGTTTGCGCTTGTGCCAGCGCCGCCGCATCGGCGTGCTGGTTGCGCTCCAATTGCGCTTTGGCTTCTTCGGCAAGGCGTTTGGCTTCGGCTGCCTCTGCCGCATCACGCCGCGCTTGTGCCAATTGGCGTTCCGCTTCCGTGCTGCGTGCTTCCGCCGCCGTTTGTGCCGCTTGGGCGGCTTGTGCCTGTGTTTGGGCAGACTGTGCGGCACGTTGCGCTTCATCGCGGGCATTTTCGGCGGCTTGGGCGCGGTTGTGCGCGTCTGCCAATTGGCTTTGCGCTTCATTTTTTGCCGTTTCCGCCGCTTCGCGCTGCGCTTGGGCTTCTTGGCGCAAACGTTCCGCCGCCGCTTGCGCCGCCAATGCCGCTTCGGTGCGGCGTTGGGCTTCTTGTGCGACCGTTTGCGCCGCTTGCAAAGCCCGTTCGCCCGCCGCCTTGTCGTCCTGCAAACGGCGTTTGGCTTCTTCCGCAGCCTGTGCCGCCGCCACCGCCGCATCACGCGCCGCCACGGCTTCCTGCGCCAGCTTCTCGGCATCGGCACGCGCCTTTTCCGCATCCGCCAGCTTTTTCGCCGCTTCCGCCTGCTTCGCCTTTTCCGCTTCTTCCAAACGTTTTGCCAGCTCCGCTTCCTTCACCGCATTGTGCAGATAATAGCGGTTGCGTTCGTCCTTCACCAAGGTGTAACGCAGCGAGCCCGCGTCCACATGGCCCTCACCGTTTTGATTGACCAGATTCACCCGCACCGCATCCGCCGCCTGCGCCCCGTGATTCAACGCCAACAACGTCAAACGCCGCGCATCGGCAGGCTCTGCGCCCGTATTGCGTACCGACAAAGTATGATTGCCCGATGCCAAACCGTTTACCACCACTTGGTCGCCACGGTGCTGTGCCAAATCGGTCAGATAATGGAAACGCACGCTGCCCGACAAATCGCCGTTCACCGTCAGCGTGCGGAAATCGTCGCCCGATGCCGGTTCTGCCGCACCCTTGTTGCGCGGATTCAGCGTCAATTGCCCGTCTTTGCCGTCCAAATTGCCCAACACGGTGTTTTGCGGCATTTTCCAATGCCCGCCCGCCAAATTCACAGTCGTCCCGCGCTCCGCCGCAATCGGACGGTCGTACACCATGCGGTTGCCAAACGTCAGCTTGCCCGCATCGCGCAGGGTGGCATCGCCGTGCAAACGCGTTGCCTGCACCTTTGCCAGCACCTCATCGCTCATTTTTTCGGCATCGCACACCGTTTTGCCGTTGAAATCCGAGCGCACGCACACCGGCGTTTCGCCGCGCACCAAGCCGATAATGGCATGGCCTTTGTCTTCCACCGTCAAATTGCCGTTCAAACGCGGCACGTTGCGCCCCGTCTGCAACACGCCCTTGCCGCCCACGCGGAAGCTCGCGGTGTAATTGCTGTCCAGCCATTCGTCATCGCGCACCACATCGGCTTTTTTCAGAAAATCATAGGCATGCGGCACAGGCGCGCCCGAAAGCAGCAAAGTGCCGTTTTGCACGGTCAAATTGCCGTTCAGATTCGCCCCGCCCGAAAGCATCAGCAAATCGCCTTCCAATTCGGGGCGGTACACCACGTCCAGTTTGCCGTTGTGCTTGCCCGAGCCGGCGTCCTCACCGAAAAAGCCGTGATAGGCATCTTGGGTCGGACGGCTGCGCTTGGCATTTTCGCGCTCCAAATACACCCGCACCGCCTCATCGCGCCCCGTTGCCAAAAACTCCCAATTGTCGTTGCTGGTGGCATTGGTCGGATAATACGCATTGAAATTCCCGCCTTCCTTATAGCGGAAAAAGTCTTGACGACCACGCTGGTGGTTATTGTTGTACTGGAAAATCACATCGGTACGGCGCGGCGCTTCCTCACGGTGCAACACCACGCGCACATCGTCTTCGCCCAGCATTTTGACCTGACGCGCCAAAGTAACGGTTGCCGCTTTGCTGCGGTGGTTGTTGGCGATGCGCGCGCCCTTGTCGGCGTTTTGAATGCGGTTAAACGTCAGGCTGTTGCCGTTCACGTCCAAACGCCCGCCGCGAAAGCCGAAATAGATGTTGTCGGGATTGACTTGGTCGGCACTGTCCAACACCACAGTCGGACGTCCGCTCACGATGCCAACTTTGGCAAACGCCTGTTTGTTGCCCTGCCCGTCTGCCTGTTGCGCCAGCACCACCGTGCCGTCGCCCACGCTGATGTGTCCGCGATTCGCGCCGAGCCCGTTCACGCGCAGCGTACCCGCGCCGATTTTCGACAAACGGTCGTCTTGGGGATTGTGTACGCGCCACTGCACGGTTTTGCCCGCCGCCACGTCCACCCCCGCGCCCAGCCACGCCGCATCGTTGCGCTCGCCCGTTACGGTGAAATCGGTTTCAAATTTCAATGCGCCCGCGCCCTGATTGATGTCGCCTTTCAGGTTCAGCGTGCCGTTTTGTCCTTTCACCACCAAGGTTTTGCCGTGATTCAGGCTCGGGCGTTGGCGGTGTTCGTCCGTTAAAGACGTGTCTGCCAATGCCAGCGTCAGGGGTGCGGACGGGTCGGCGGGGTTGGTAAGGGTGCTGCCGTTGCCTTCGCCCGTCCAGTCGAATTGCTGCCCTGCGCGGCTGTTGTCGAGGGTCAAGCCGATGTCTTCGGCAACACGTTCGTCAAAAAAGCCTTTTTTCTGAATGGAAAATACGGAAAGGTTGTTTTTGTTGCCGCCGTACAGCACGCCCACCGTTGCCCAACGTTTGTTGCGTACGTCGTAGCCAATCAGGGGCGAACCGCTGTCGCCCGCATCGGTGATGGTGGACAAGGGGCCTTGCGGATTTTCGTAGAGCGCTGCCGTGCCGTTGGGCGACATTGCCTGTATCACGTCGGGGCTGCGGTTGTCGCGCTCGAGAATCGGCAGTGCCGCGCCCGCTGTCAAATATTGATACGCGCCCATCAGAGATTTTTTCTCGCTCTGGTCGCGGTCGCGCACCGATTGCGACCCCGCACCGATGCGCAAAAATGCCGAATACTGTTTCGGGTCGGTGTACACGCCGGTGCGGTTGCCTTCATTGCTCAAGGGCATCGGCGCCACTTCGGTAACCAGTTTGTCCAAACGCGGCGCGTGAAAATCTGTGGGCGGGGTGGAGCGGGGGTTGTCGTGGAAATTGTTGCGGTCCACCAGTTTGTAATCGTGATGATGGGCATCGGGATTGTTGCCCGCCTGCCCGAAACGCACCGTGCCGTAGCCGACATTGTGCTGGGCGCTGACCACATACTGCGTATCGGAAAGAATCGCCACGCCGTTGCTGCTGACCGGTGCAAAATCGGGCATCGGCACGTCTTTCAGCATCGTGCCGACCGATTGACCCTGTTTGTCAAAAATTTCCACATTGCTCACGCCCGGTGCAAATTGCCCTTTGTTTTCGGCAAAATCGCGGAAATATTGGTAATCCACATCGCTGCGTACCGTGCCTGCCTGCGCTTCGGCGGCGATGCCCATCGAAATCAGTGATGCCAGCACCGTGCGGCGGAAATGTTTTTGTTTGGAAGCTGCCATATTGTTCGTCATCATGTTTCCCATTATTTAAATTAACCGTTTACAAATCAAACGGCATACATTCTATCATAGCTTTTTTCACGCACTTGCAAAAATCCGATAGCAAGCATCTATTTGCCACCGGAATACAACACAAGCAATTTTGTTGCCAAGCCTGCGCCTTGCCACAAAAAAACGCACCCGAAACCATTCGGGTGCGTTCTGTCCGATAAATTCAGCGAATCACGCTGCCGATGCGTTTCATGTCGCCGATATTCAGCCAAATCGCAAACGCCCTGCCCACCATCAGGCGGTCGTCCACAAAGCCCCAGTAGCGCGAATCGGCGCTGCTGTCGCGGTTGTCGCCCATCGCGAAATACTTGCCCGCCGGCACGGTGCAACGGAAGGCACTGCCGTCTTCGGCGTATTCGCAATGCTGCTGCAGGCCGCTTTCAAAGCCTTTTTCGCGCATGTCTTGAACGTAATGGTTGAACGTGGCGGGGTCAACGGGATTGGCGGAGGCTTTTTTCAGCACGTCAAATTCGCGCCCGTCAAAACCGGCGCGGAAACGTTCGGCTTCGTTTTCCACTTCGGGCAGATTGTCGTCGCGGTAGGCGTAGCTGCCGGCCGGCGTGTCGTGTTCGGCTTTGCCGTTTACCGTCAGGACTTTGTCGCGGTATTCCACCACATCGCCCGGCACGCCGACAATGCGTTTGATGTAATTGACTTTCGGTTCAACGGGATAATTGAACACCGCCACGTCGCCGCGCTGCACCGTGCCGGTGGGAATCAGCACGCTATTCAGCACCGGCACGCGAATGCCGTAGGCAAATTTGTTCACCAAAATAAAGTCGCCCTTTACCAATCCGGGGCGCATGGAGCTGGACGGAATCTGAAACGGTTCGGCGACAAACGTCCGCAACACAAACACCACCGCGATAATCGGGAAAAATCCCGCCATATAATCACGGAAATGGTTGCCGTCCAGCCACTCGCCGTTTTCAGGCAGCTTGCGCCGCGCCGTTTTCGCCCACGCCCATACCGCGCCGGTAAACACGGTAAACGCCAGCAGCACGGCGGTAAAACTCCATTCCAAGCCGAATGCCATCAGCCCGAAACCGCCCACCATCGCCAGCAGGTAGCCCCATTGCAGGGCGCTGCCCCACTCGCCCGCTTCGTTGCGCTGCTTGCTGCTGCGCCACACCAGCAACGCGCCCGCCGCAATCAGGGCGCAGGCGGAAGCGGTAGCGTGGGCGGATAATAGTTCAATCAGTGTTTTCAATTTGTTGTCTCCGAATATTTTTAACGGGTTTCAGGCAGCCTGCAACGCCGCCGCCACAAAACCGCGTTTATATGCCCGATGGCTGCGGATATTGGTTTCGGCATCGTTTTCGTCGCAAATCTGCAATTCCCACGGATAGTAAAAGTTGCTGCCGTTTTTAAAATAAACATGTACGCCCAAATAGCCGTCCTCATCGCGCAAATACCAGTTTTTCAAACCGTATGCCGTTTTCCAATCGTCAAGTTTTTCCATAATTTGCGCCACCGCTTCCGAAGGCAAAATTACCCGCGCCCCGAAAATATCGTTCACAATATTGTTGGCGGGATATTGGTTGGCGCGTTGCAGATAACGGCCGACTTTGTCGCGTATGCTTTCGGCGGTTTTCACGCGGTAGAAAAAATCAATGCCGCGTACATCGGCAAACGCCAAATAATCGTTTACCGCTTCGTGCAGATTCAGGCGGTATGCCAAAATATGTTCAAGCGGCACTTTGTGCAAAGTGCGGCTTAAATTGACTTTTTCCACTTTTCCCGTTTCAAAATAATCCTGTGAATAGTTTTGGTGGATTAAATTGATTTCGCGGATTAGGCGTTCGGTGTTTTGGACAGGGTTTTCCATGATTTTTTTGTTTCAGGCAGCCGAAATATACTTATCTTTTTCTTCTAAACATCTCATCAAGCGGGTCTTCTGCTTGATTACCCCATACCTTATGTGCCAATGGATGCATTTCTATTGCTTCTTTACTATTCAAACGAATATTAGGATTGTCGTTTATTTTTTGAGTTAAATAATAAAACGCACTATTAGCCAAAACATCTGCAATCAATGTAACATCACTTATATCTGTACAAATATCAAGATTTAATTCATCTTCATCAAATTGAAAATTGTCTGATTCAGGCATCGTAACAGTAGTAGTGAATATAAAGGTCTCTATTTTATCCGTTTCAAGATTTTTCTTCTTATAGATTTCTTCTTTTTGCCTAGTTGTTAATAAATAGTGATTATTTTTGATTTCCCGTTCAAAATCTTTGACTTCTCCTTTATTTAATTTGTCTGAAACAATCAACATATTTACTTTTCTGACGGTTTCAATCTCTGTTTTTATAAATGCTAATGCTTTTAATATTATTGAGTAAAACAGTTTAGTATGAATTTTTTCTTTTTTAGGACTATCATCATTTTTATAAAATTCATACATACCTTGAACAGAAATAGCGTTATATAGCCATGAGAGATCGTTACATTCAAATATTTCAAATACTTTATTTCTTAATCTGTTTTGCTCATCTCTGGATAAATCAGTAATATGAATTTTATCATCATCATTTTTACGGAATTCTGCAAAAAAAGGTTTAGCAGCTTCTTTAGCTTTTTCAACCGTTGAGAATGGTAAAAAATATCCAGCAACCAATCCAAATTCACCTGGAAATTTTTCTTGATTTTTGGCATATCCCAAAAAACCAGATTCATCAATAACAAAAATGCAATCTATTGAGTTTTCATTCATTTTAAATCTCCTTTCTTGCTTTTCAACCTGCCTGAAACCTTACTTATCCCCCACCTGCAAAATCGCCAAAAACGCGCTTTGCGGAATTTCCACATTGCCCACTTGTTTCATGCGTTTTTTACCGGCTTTTTGTTTTTCCAGCAGTTTTTTCTTGCGCGTGATGTCGCCACCATAGCATTTCGCCAACACGTTTTTACGCAGGGCTTTGACGTTTTCGCGGGCGATAATCTGGCTGCCGATGGACGCTTGCACCGCAATATCAAACATTTGGCGCGGAATCAGTTCGCGCATTTTCGCCGCCAGTTCGCGCCCGCGATGCACGGAGCTTTGACGGTGCACAATCAGGCTCAAAGCGTCCACTTTTTCGCCGTTCACCATAATGTCCAGTTTAATCAAATCGGCAGGACGGAACTCTTTAAACTCATAATCCAACGAAGCGTAGCCGCGTGATGTGGATTTGAGTTTGTCAAAAAAATCCATCACCACTTCGTTCATCGGCAAATCGTAGGTCAGCATCACCTGCCGCCCCAGATACTGCATATTCACCTGCACGCCGCGTTTTTGGTTGCACAGGGTCATCACGTTGCCGACATAATCCTGCGGCACCAGAATGGTGGCGGTAATCACCGGTTCCAAAATGGTTTCAATCGTGCCGATGTCGGGCAGTTTGGACGGATTTTCCACTTCCAGTTCTTCGCCGTTTTTCATGATGACACGGTAAACCACAGTCGGCGCGGTGGTAATCAAATCCATATCAAATTCGCGTTCCAGCCGCTCCTGCACGATTTCCAAGTGCAGCAAGCCCAAAAAGCCGCAACGGAAGCCGAAGCCCAAGGCTTGCGATACTTCGGGTTCAAATTTCAATGAAGCATCATTGAGTTGCAGTTTTTCCAGCGCATCGCGCAGGGCTTCGTAGTCGTGGCTTTCCACAGGATAAAGTCCGGCAAAAACTTGGCTTTGCACTTCTTTAAAGCCCGCCAAAGGTTCGGCGGCGGGATTTTGCGCCAGCGTTACCGTGTCGCCCACTTTCGCCTGTCCCAATTCTTTCACGCCGGTAATCAGAAAGCCGACTTCGCCCGCGCTTAATTCTTGTTTATTCACGGATTTCGGGGTGAACACGCCCAGCTGTTCCACTTGCGTTTCGGCTTTGGTTGCCATAAAGCGCACTTTGTCTTTGAGTTTGAGCGTGCCGTTTTTGACACGAATCAGCATCACCACGCCGACATAGTTGTCAAACCACGAATCGATGATGACTGCCTGAAGCGGCGCATCAGGGTCGCCCTGCGGGGCGGGGATTTTGGCAACGATTTCTTCCAACACGTCTTCCACGCCCATGCCGCTTTTGGCGGAACACGTTACCGCGCCCACCGCGTCAATGCCGATAATGTCTTCAATTTCTTGGGCAACGCGGTCGGGGTCGGCGGCGGGCAGGTCGATTTTGTTCAATACGGGAACGACTTCCACGCCCAAATCGATGGCGGTGTAGCAGTTGGCAACGGTTTGCGCTTCCACGCCCTGCGATGCATCCACCACCAGCAATGCGCCTTCGCAGGCAGACAGCGAGCGCGACACTTCGTAAGAAAAATCAACGTGTCCGGGCGTGTCAATCAGGTTGAGGCGGTAGGTTTCGCCGTTGCGGGCGGTGTAGTTCAGGGCGGCGGTTTGGGCTTTGATGGTGATGCCGCGTTCTTTTTCAATATCCATTGAATCAAGAACTTGCGTACTCATTTCGCGCAAATCCAAGCCGCCGCAATATTGAATGAAGCGGTCGGCAAGGGTGGATTTACCGTGGTCGATGTGGGCGATGATGGAGAAGTTGCGGATATTTTTCATAATGCTCGGCGGCAGACAATCAGGCAAAACACGTTATTTTAACGGAAAAGGGGCAAGGCTGCCTGAAAAATTGCGGCGCGGCGGCATCAGGGCGATAATGCGGTTTTTCATCAGTCGGAGCAAAATCATGTTGGGATATTTTTGGCGGCTTATCTTGAAATTATTGCGGATATTTTCGGAGCTGACGGCTTGGGTGCTGTGCGTGTGGCTGATGAATACGGCGTTCAGCCTGATGACGGTGCGGCATTTTTCGGCGGGCGATGTGCCTGACCGCTATTTTCCCGTGCTGGTTCAGGACGAACAAGCGCAATTTTATGTAAAAGATTGGGAACGCTTGTCAAACCAAGGGCATCAGCCCGTGCGCGATGAGGTAAAACTTCGTCTCGGAGAGGATTACGCACACTTGCGCCAAATCGGTGCGGATACTTACGAGCTTTACGCCGATTTGGACACCGCCATGATTACCACGCGCTACCGCATTGATAAGGGGCGCGTTGAACCGCTTTATTCCCGCACGCATTCCGATGTGATAATCTTTTTTGTCGCTTTTATTTCTGCGTTTCCCTTGTGGGCTTCGCTGCGTTGGCTGCTGCCTTGGATTTGGCGAAAACGGCGGCGCGTTCAGGCAGTCTGAACACGCGCCATCTGTCCGCAAACGTTATTTCCAAACAAGCATTTTCCCTTTTTTATTTTATGGAATTAAAATGAAAAAATTCTGTTTATACCCATCTGCTGCGGTTTTGTCGGGCGTTTTGGCTTTGTCTGCACCTGCCGTTGCCAAAGAAACGGCTTTGGAGCATTTTTTACAAAAACACGTTCAAAACCAATTGGAAACGTGTTTGAACGGCATCGGAAAAGTGCAAAAAATCCAGAACCGTCATTTTGTGGTGTATACCGCCGCAGGTTCTTACGATGCCGATAATCGTGATTTCCCGTGTTTGGGCAACGCCACTTGGGACAATTTGGCAGAATTAAAATACCAAAACGGGCGTTATACCGTTGTCAATTTGGATTTATTGGACAAATTGGGCGACCAACGCGATTTTGCCTATATTGAAAACGTCCATATTCGCAACGGCATTGCTACGTTGGACACTTTATCCTATGGCAAGCGCGACCTTCCGCACCGTCCGCGCGACAAACACCAATGGAAAATCCGTTTGTCGGATATGAAAGTATTAAGCAAAAAATTTACGGGACGTGCGCCCGAATAAATATTCGGCAAACGCGGGCTGACTAGGGCGTGTCATCATTTAAATTTTTATACTGAAAATTCAGTGCAATATAAAAAATCCTTTATTCCCGTGAATGCGGGAATCCACCTTCTGATGCTTGGCAAGCCATATTTTATCAAGGTTTCTCGTGCTTCGACTTGGATTCCCGCCTGCGCGGGAATGACGGTGTGGCGTTTTTTCGGTTAATTGATGACACGCCCAAAAACATTTTCGGGCAGCTTTTTATCGTTTTTCAGGCTGCCTGAAACCCGTCCAAATACGCCTGCAATTTACCCTCGTCCAAATGCCAATGACAAATTTCCGTGTCGCCGTGCAGCAACACGGGAACGAGTTCGTTATACTTGGCTTCCAAATCGGGAAAATCATCAATTTCAACAATTTCCAATTCAAAGCCGTAACGCGCCTGCCACGGCGCAAGCGCATCGCGCATTTGGTGGCACAGGCTGCAATATTCGCGGAACATCAGGGTTAGTTTCATCGGTTTGCTTTCTCAAATGTTTTCAGGCAGCCGCAAAACGCAGGCTGCCTGAAACGTCAAATTATTTGTCGCTGACGATTTGCACGCGGTTAATCACCACAGGTTCAAGCGGCACGTCTTGATGTCCGGCGCGGTTGCCGGTGCGGACTTTGGCGATTTTCTGCACCACGTCCATGCCTTCCACCACTTTGCCGAACACGGTGTAGCCGTAGCCTTGCGCGGTTTTGCCCGTGTGGTTGAGAAAGGCATTGTCGGCAACGTTGATGAAAAACTGGCTGGTGGCGGAATGTGGGTCGGCGGTACGCGCCATCGCCACCGTGCCGGTGTGGTTTTTCAAGCCGTTATCGGCTTCGTTGGGGACGGGGTCGGCGGTGGGTTTTTGCACCATGTCGGCGGTAAAACCGCCGCCCTGCACCATAAAGCCGTCAATCACGCGGTGAAACACCGTGCCGTTGTAGAAACCCTGTTCGGCGTATTGCTTGAAATTGGCAACGGTTTGCGGGGCTTTTTGTCCGTCCAGCAGCAGCACCACCCTGCCCTGATTGGTGTCCATCACCACTTTGGTTTGCACGGCGGAAGCGGTTTCGGCGGCGGGTTTGTCGGCTTGCGGCAACGATGCGCCGCCGCAGGCAGCCAGCACCAAAGCGAAAGCGGCGGTTTTCAAAAACGGTTTCATGATGCGGTTTCCTCCTGAGGGGTGTCGTCTGCGGCGGGCGCGGGATTGGCGCGGGCGGTTTTGCGTTCGGCGGCTTCGGCGCGGCGCGCGTCCTGACGCTCAATCGCCTCGCGGATACCGGGCTGCTCCAGCGCAAACGCCTGTTCTTCGGGCGTTACTTCGCCTTGAAAACGGTTGTTCAGATTGAAACGCTTGCCGCCGCGTGCCACCGATTTGACGTAACGCGGACGGCGGCAGTGGTTGGACAACACGCGGTTGATGATTTTCGGGTCAAACTGCGGCAGCGCCTGCACCAATTCCTGCTCGATGCCCACCGCCAAAGGCTTGAAACGGTTGAACACATCGTATTTGGCGTAAATGTGTTCCGCCACCATGTCTGCCTGACGGCGTTTGCTCATGGTTTGCACCGCCTGTTTCAGGGCTTCGCCCAAAGCTGTTTGATTGCTCATCAAATATTCCTTCTTGATGAAAACGGTTTGTGTGAAAAAACTTATGCGGACAACACCTGCCGCAGCAGGTTTTCATCGTCCAAAACGCTGACTTGCGCTTCCCCCAAACGGCGCAGGGTAACAAAACGCATTTGTCCGTTTTGCACTTTTTTGTCGTGGCGCATGTGTGCCAGCCAGCGTTCAAAGGGAAATTCGGGCGGAACGACCGGCAAAGCCGCCGCCCGCAACAGCGCGGACACGCGGGCGACTTCACCGGCATTCAGGCAGCCTTGCACGCGCGACAATTCCGCCGCCAGCACCATGCCCGCCGCCACCGCTTCGCCGTGCAGCCAGTTGCCGTAGCCCATTTCCGCTTCAATGGCGTGCCCGAAAGTGTGTCCCAAATTCAAATGGGCGCGAATGCCCTGCTCGGTTTCGTCCTGCGCCACGATATCGGCTTTCATTTGGCAGCAGTGCGCCACCGTTTGTGCCAACAAATCCGCATCTTGGCGCATGATGCCGCCGATATTTTCTTCCAACCACGCCAAAAACGCCGCATCGCCCAGCAGCGCGTATTTGACCACTTCCGCCATGCCTGCGGAAAATTCGCGTTCGGGCAGCGTGGTCAGCGTGTCCAAATCGGCGATGACGGCTTGCGGCTGGTAAAACGCGCCAATCATGTTTTTGCCGAGCGGGTGGTTTACTGCCGTTTTGCCGCCGACTGAGGAATCCACTTGGCTCAGCAGCGTGGTGGGAATCTGAATCAAAGGCACGCCGCGCTGATAAGTCGCCGCCGCAAAACCCGCCGTGTCGCCAATCACGCCGCCGCCCAACGCCACCACCGCCGTTTTGCGGTCGGCGCGGTGCGCCAGCAGCGCATCGTAAATCTGCAACAAAGACTGATGGTTTTTGTGCGCTTCGCCGTCTGCCAACACGATGGAAAACGTTTCCACGCCGTTGTCGCGCAACAATTTTTCCAGCGCACCGGCATACAGCGCGGACACGGTGGTGTTGGTAACGATGGCGGCTTTTTTGCCGATGTGCGGCGCAAACAAGGAAAAATCCGCCAACAAGCCTTTGCCGATGTGTATCGGATAGGCGTGGGACGGCGTGCGAACCTGCAAAGTCTGCATCTCAATGACTTCCCGAAAGCAATTCGATTAATTGTTTAAAAGTGGAAAAATAAGTCTCATCGCCGACATCCAGCACACAGTGCGCCACACTGCGGTAAAGCGGGTCGCGCGCGCGGTAGAGCTCGTGCAAACGGCGCAAAGGGTCGTCCACCTGCAACAGGGGGCGGTTGCGGTCGTGGCGGGTGCGCTCAAACAGCACTTCGGGCGCAACGTGCAGATAAACCACCGTGCCACGCGTGTGCAGACATTCGCGGTTTTCCGCCCGCAACACCGCGCCGCCGCCCGTTGCCAGCACAATGCCCTGCAAACGGGTCAGCTCGTCAATCGCCTGACGCTCGCGCTCGCGGAAACCGCTCTCGCCTTCCAGCTCAAAAATGGTTGGCACGGACACGCCCGTACGTTCGCAGATGACTTGGTCGCTGTCGTAAAACGTCCGCGCCAGCCGCGCCGCCAACTGCCGACCCAAGCTGGTTTTGCCCGCCCCCATCAAGCCGACGAAAAAAATATTGCCTGCCATATCATTCATGGCAGGCATTTTAGCGCAAACACTGCAAATGGCGAATACTATTTTACAGATTGAGGGCATGTCATCAATTCGCCGAAAAAGCACCATACCGTCATTCCCGCCTGTGCGGGAATGACGGCTTTTTCTATTTGAATGATTTTTTCAGCAGAAAAGTTTCAAACACGCCCTAGTAACGCATCACATTGCTTTCGCCACCCATAATGCGCGGGGTGATGAAGAACAGCAATTCGTTGCGCGAGTGGTTGCGACCGCGTGATTTGAACAGGTTGCCCACCACCGGCAAATCACCCAATACGGGCACTTTGCTGACGGTGTGGTCAAACACTTCCTGATACACGCCGCCGACCACCAAAGTGCCGCCGTCTTCAATCATCGCTTGGGTTTTCACCTCACGCTTGGCGATGGCAGGTTCGCCGTTGATGTTGCGCAAAGAACGGTCCACGTCGTTTTTGCTCACCAACACGTCCAAAATCACTTTGCTGTCGGGGGTGATGCGCGGGGTAACTTTCAGCGTCAGCGCCGCCTGTTTGAACGCGGTTTGGTAGCCCGTTGCGGTATGGGTTTGATACGGAATTTCCAAACCTTGTACGATTTCCGCTTCTTTGCCGTCTTGGGTCAGCACGCGCGGGCTGGAAATGGTTTTGGAACGGTTGTCGGTTTCCATTGCCGACAATTCCAAGCCCAATGCGCCCGATGCCACCGAACGCACCAGCGAAATGGTGTTTACCGATGCCGAAGCGGGCAGGTTCACGTTCGGATTGAGCAAGGTGGTGTTCACCGCGCCCAAAGCGGCGTTACGGTTGTTGATGCCCGCGTCCAAAGTGTTGCCGATGGCGGTCGCGCCACGGCGGGCATAACCGAATTTCACGCCCAAATCACGCGACACGCCTTCCGCCGCTTCCACAATCCGCGCTTCGACCATCACCTGACGCGCCGCCACGTCCAATTCGGCAATCAGCGCATCAAATTTTTTCACCACTTTTGCCACATCGGTAACAATCAAAGTGTTGGTTGCGGGGTCAATCATGGCATTGCCGCGCTCGCTCAACATATTGCCGCCACCCTTGCCGTCGCCGCTACCCAGCTTCAAAATGTCGCGGAATTCTTCCACATTTTTGTATTTCAACTGGAAGGTGCGCGAAACCAAAGGCTCGTGTTTTTCTTTTTCCTGCTCGTCTTTCAGGATTTGCTGAACACGTTTTTCCAATTCTTCACGCGGCGCGATGCGGATGATGTTGCCGTTTTGGGCTTTGTCCAAATCATAGGTGTCCAACACCAAATCCAATGCTTGGTCCCAAGGCACGTCTTTGAGCGACAAGGTCATTTTGCCCTGCACTTGGTCGCTGGCAACGATGTTCATGCCCGATTCTTTGGCAAGAATCTGCAAGATGGTGCGCACGTCGATGTTTTGGAAATCCAAAGAAATGCGCTTGCCGGAGAAGTTTTTCTTGGTGTTTTTCGGTTTGAAGCCCGCTTCGCCCAAAGACGCGCTCAATGCGGGCGAAATGCGTACTTCGTTGCGTCCGTGCGCTTGGCGGACGCGGTGGTCCCATTTGCCCTGATTGCGGATGGTGATTTGGGTGTCGTTGCCCAAACGGCGCACCAAGACGTTGCGCACGGGGGTGGAGAATGCGGATACGTCGAGGTTTTTCTGGTCGGACGCTGCCAAGGGATAGTTTTTCAGCGTTATCACCATGCGGTCGCTCAAGATTTTGACTTGCGGCTGACCGTCATAGGCAGACGAGTATTGGACGATGCCGGTTTTGTTCGGGCCGGTAACGAAATTGACGTTCAGGGGCGCGGCACCGCCGAAAGCATCGTTGGCGGGCGCGGCAGACGTGTTGTCGGCGAAGGTTTCATCGGCTTGGGCAGTTTGCTTGCCGCGCTTGCCTTTGCGGGCAGACGGTGCGGGTGCGGCGGGCGCGGACGAGCCGGTGCTTTCGCTGACATACACCCACACTTCATCGCCTTTGACTTCGGTGTCGTACTGACCTTCTTTGCTCAGGCTCAAGGAAATGCGCGCGCGTTCGTTGTCGTCTGCGGCGATGATGTGGTTGAGCAGCGAGTCGTTATACGACAATTGTTTTTGCGGCAATTGGATTTTGGTGCCGGCAAAGTCCAACGCGATGCGCGAGGGCGTGGTGTAAATAAAACCACTGGGCTTGGTAACGTCCCTGTCGAACTTCACCTTAATCACACGCCGTTGGTCGGGCAGAACCGACACGTTGATGTCGGTAATGTTGCCCGCATACGCCGCCTGTACGGCCAAGCTGAGCGCCAGCACCGGAACTGCTTTTTTAAAAGTAAGTTTCATAAATATAACCTCTTTCAATTTAAAAGTATTAGTTATTATTCGCCGCCTTATCGACTTCGGCATCGGCGGCGGGAACCAGCTTGGCTTCGCGCTGCACCCAATTGCCGAACGAATCTTCCACCGTTTCGCTCAAAGTAATCTGGTCTGCGGTAATGCGGACGATGCGCCCGTAGTGCTGCCCCATGTGGTTGCCCGGCTTGACGGTATAAACATGACCGTCCGCCTCAACCAAACCCGACAACACATTGCCACTGCCAATCACCCCGACAAACTTCAATGCGTCCAACTCATAATTTTCCAACACTTCTTTGGGGCGGTTCACATCGGGCGCATTGCCCGCCTGATAAGCGGATTTCATACGCTGAATGCTGAAAGCATGCGGGCTGATGCGCGGCGGCGGCGTATATTCCACCGACTGCACAGGCGCGGGCGGCTGCGGCTTTTGCACCCGCATCTTCGCCTCCTGCTTGGCCTGCTGCATCCAATTTTGCAAATCCTCATGCTCGTCCAAACATCCTGCCAACACCAAAACCAAAGGCATCATCAATAATCTGGCTTTCATTCTTTCCGTCCCGTCCTTACTGTGCTGAAGAAGCGGCGTCGCTTGCCGAAGAAGCTTGTGCGGCATCAATCGCCTTATACGTGCTTGCCACCGCAGTCAATTGCAACTTATTGCCCGTTTTTTTACCCTGCTCGCTGGGTGCTTCATTGATGGTGATGCTCGACAAGGTAACGATTCGCGACATCTTGCCCACATCACGCAAAAACTGCGACAACTGCTCATAATTGCCCACCACCGAAATGGTAAACGGCAAACGCTGGATATTCGCATCCTCGCTGACCAAGGGGCGCGGAATCACCGCACTCATGGTCAGATTGTTTTGCGCCGCCGCCTGATACAGCTCCTGAATCAAGCTGGGGATTTCCGAAGAAGTCGGCAATTTTTTAATCAGATTTTCAATGGACTCCTCAATCATCTTCAGCTCAATCTGCAAATTTTCCAAATTGGCTGCCTGACGGCTTTGGTCCACAAACTGCTCCTTGAGGGTAACCTCCTCATTTTGCGCGTTCTCCAGCGTTTCCCACTGCTCCTTAAACATCAGCATGAAGCCCGCGCCCACCAACAGCGCCGCCACCAACAGCGCGATAAAAAACTGAACCGGCTTGGGCGCCAAATGCAGCTTCTGCATGTCCAAATTGTTCACACTCATCTTTCAACTCCGTCATAAAAAGGTTATTTGGCTTCGGATTGCGACGCGGAAACCGGAGCGGAAGCCTGCTCCGCACCCTGCGCGGGCACAGCAGATTGCGGCGCAACCGAAGGCGGCGGCAGCAGGGCTTGGTCTGCCAGCATCGAACGCAGCACGAATTTTTGCGCGTCTTCCGTTTGCGCGATTTCCACCAGCTCCGGCAAATCAAACATTCCCGTACTGGGCAACGCCGCCATCAGCAAAGCCACCTTATTGTCGCTGAGCGCGCGCCCCTCGATGATGTATTCTTTTTCCTCTGCCGCACCGTTGCCGTCCGTACCCTTGCCTTTTAAAGAAACCAGATACGAACCGTCCGGCACCACCTGATTCAAACTGTCCACAATCCGCGCACCGTCAAAACGCTTGTTGTCCAGCTCCTCCACCTTTTTCTTACGCGCCAGATAACGCTCCTTGTCGGCACGCAGCGTTTGAATCGTTTCGATTTCCTTTTTCAGCCCGTTGATGCCTTCCTGCAAGGCCTGATTGCGGCTGTTTTGATGCTCGATGGCCTTGTCCAACGCCATATACGCTCCCGCACACAACGCCAAGCCCACCACAAAACCGACGCCCAAAATCCCCTGAAACGTTTTCTTTTGTTTCATTTCCCGCAATTCGCGGTAGGGCAGCAGATTGATTTTAATCAAATTCATTTTAGAACAGTCCTCTCAATGCCAAACCGAATGCCGTGGTCAGCCCGTTTGCGTCTTCCTCAAGCTGCTCGTCGCTCACCTTCGCCTTAATGTTTGCCGACAACACAGGCGCCAGCTCCTGTGTCGGAATTTCCGTTTGCAAACGCACCACCTCCACCAAGCCCGAATGCGCGATGCAGCCGCTTCCGCTCAAGAAAATACGCTGAATCGCCGCCTCGCTGTGGCTGCGCGTGGTCATGAAAAACTGCAACACGCGCTGCACTTCCTGTGCCACCTGCATATTGAAGTAGTCGCTCACTTCTACTTTGTATTCGTCCGGACGCGGACGGCGCCCCGCTATCATTTCCAATGCTTCTTCTTCGGTGGTCTGATAGCTGCGCTGAATCAGCTGCACCAACTGGTCCAAGCCGAAATTGCTTTCATGACGGTACAAAATGCGTCCGTTTTCCACCACCAGCGCCTTCATCACCACATCGCCGATGTCGAGCAAAATCACCCGTTCTTGGAAATATTCGTTGCCGTTCATTTCATTGACATAGGCATAAGCGTTGAACAGGGCGAAAATGTCCACATCAACATTGATGGCGGTCAAGCCCACTTCGTCCAGCAAATCCACATAGCGGTCGACGTTTTCGGTTTTGGCGGCAACCATCAGCACGGGCTGTTCGGGGCTGCTGCCCGTGTGCGGCAGCTCCTGCCAATCGTAGCGCATTTCGTCCAAGGCGCCCACGCGCACCACTTCCGATTCGACCAGCTCCTGCAAAGTCAGCTCGCTGTCGGGCGAAAATTGCAGGTTGTCCTCGATGGTGGCAATCGACATCGGCAGTGCCAGATTGACCGAGCCGGATTTGACTTTCAATTTGCCGCAACACTGTTGTAAATGGTATACAAGCGTGTCAAAATTCACAATCTCGCTGCCGGCAACAACATTCTGCGGCAACGGTTCGACGGCGTATTTGTCCACCTGCACCTGATTGCCGCTTTTTGCCGAAAGCTGAATCATCCGGATGTTGTTTTGGCTGATATCCAAACCAATGACGGTTTTTCCCGACATTCCGGAAGCCGTTTTGCCGGAAGATTTTCCAGCCTTATCAGCTTTTTTGCTTGTGTTTTTATCAGTTTTCTTAAAACGCATGATTTAAAATCCTTACCTGACGCATGAAAGCATTTATAATAGCAACGTCCGCAGTCCGTTCCCACGAGTAACAAAAACTGGGCTTATTTTACTTTATTTAAAAAAACTGATGGCAACTTTTTATTAAAAAATCATGATTAAAAATTTCCTTCTCACCATTGTCGGGCTTGTTTTGGGGCTTTTCCTGTTTGCTGTCGGGCTGATTACCGTTGCAGTTTTGGTAACTTACCCCAAACTGCCGGAGCTTGATGCCGTCAAACACTACCAACCCAAAGAACCTTTGACCATTTACTCTTCAGACGGGGTCATCATCGGCACTTACGGCGACGAACGCCGCGCCTTTACGCCCATCGACCAATTTCCGGGCGTGTTGAAAGACGCGGTGATTGCCGCCGAAGACAAGCGTTTTTACGAACACTGGGGGGTGGACGTGGTCGGTGTCGGCAGGGCGATGCTCAGCAATCTGCGCGGCGGACACAAACAAGGTGCCAGCACCATCACCCAACAGGTGGCGCGGAATTTTTACCTGACCAACGAACGGACGCTGACGCGCAAATTCAATGAAGCCCTGCTTGCCTACAAAATCGAGCGCAATCTGACCAAAGACCAGATTTTAGAGCTTTATTTCAACCAAATCTACTTGGGACAACGCGCCTACGGTTTCGCATCGGCGGCGAAAATCTATTTTAACAAACCTGTTCAAGACCTTACTTTGGCTGAAGCCTCCATTTTGGCGGGTTTGCCCAAAGCGCCTTCCACGTTCAATCCGATTGTGAATCCCGACCGCGCCCGTTTGCGCCAAGAGTATATTCTCAACAATATGGTCGAATTGGGCATGATTACGCCGCAACAGCGCAGCGAAGCCTTGGCGGAAGAGCTGCATTATGAGCGTTACCGTTTGCTGATTGACCAAAATTCGCTGTATGTTGCGGAAATGGCACGGCAGACTTTGTACGAGAAATACGGTGAAGACGTGTACACGCAGGGCTTTAAGGTGTACACCACCGTCAGCACGGCGCATCAGAAGGTGGCAACGGCGGCGATGCGTAAGGCATTACGCAATTTCGACCGTGGTTCGTCTTATCGCGGTGCGGAGGAGCAGCTCGATTTGAGCAAGATGGAAGACATGGAAGACGAAATCGAGCAATATCTTTCCAATACTTATACGGTGGAAAATATGGTGCCGGCGGTGATTACGTCCGTCAACAATAAGGGCATCAAAATCCACATGCAGGGCGGTATTCAGGCGGTGCTGACGCTGAACGATTTGGGTATGGCGCGAAATGCCATCGGCAACAAGCGTTTGGGCGACAATGCTTTGAAAGCGGGTTCGGTGATTCGGGTAACGAAGGTTGGCGGCAACCGTTGGACGGTGGTGCAGCAGCCCGCCATTCAGGGGGCGCTGATTTCGATGGAGACGGAAACGGGGGCGATTCGGGCGGTGGTCGGCGGCTACGATTATCATTACAAAACGTTCAACCGCGCCACACAGAGTATCCGCCAGCCGGGTTCGACCTTCAAGCCTTTCGTGTATTCGGCGGCGTTGTCGCGCGGCATGACGCCGTCCACGCTGGTTAATGACGCACCTTTGAACATTCGCGGCTGGCAGCCGAAAAATTCGGACGGTTATTACGCGGGCATGATTCCCCTGCGTTTGGCATTGGCAAAATCGAAAAACACGGTTTCGGTACGCCTTGCCCAAGCGATGGGCGTGGACTATATGCGCAGCTATGCCGAGCGTTTCGGCTTCCGTCCCAACCAATTGCCGCCGTCATTGCCTTTGGCATTGGGTGCAGGCTCGGCAACGCCCCTGCAAATGGCGGAAGGCTATGCGGTGTTTGCCAACGGCGGGTATAAGGTTTCGGGCTATGTGATTGACAAGATTTACGACACCAAAGGCAATTTGCGTGCGGAAATGCATCCTTTGATTGCAGGCAAAAACGCACGGCCGGTGATTGACGCACGCAATGCCGCCGCGATGAATTCCATGCTGCAAGACGTGGTGCGTTCCGGCACGGGGGCGCGGGCAAGTGCATTGGGACGCAGCGACTTGGCAGGCAAAACCGGCACGACCAACGATTTCAAAGACGCATGGTTTGTCGGCTACAATCCGAAAGTGGTAACCGCCGTTTATGTCGGCTACGACAAACCCGCCAGCATGGGACGGCGCGGCTTCGGCGGCACATTGGCACTGCCCATCTGGGTAGACTATATGCGCTTCGCCCTCAAAGGCATGCCGATTCAGAGCTTCAACAAAGGCAGTGGCGGCAGCAAAAAAGACACGGCAGCCGCACCGCCGCCGCGCCCAAAAAAACGCAAAGCCGCCGATGAGGGCAGCGACACCCCGCCGCCACCCAAGCGCAAAACCAAACCCGCCACCGAAGTAACGGGCGAAGATTGACAACAAAAGGGTTTTGGAACACCATTCCAAAACCCTTTTTTTACGCTGAAAATTTAAGACTGCTTGTCTTCCTGCAGCGCATCGGCACGGGTGGAAATCACCTTATCCACCAAGCCGTAATCCGCCGCCTCCTGCGCCGACATAAAATTATCGCGGTCGGTATCGCGCTCAATCCGCGCCAAATCCTGCCCCGTGTGCCGCGCCAACAGCTCGTTCAGCTTGCCTTTCAGCTTCAGCAACTCGCGGGCATGGATTTCAATGTCCGAAGCCTGACCGCCCAAGCCACCGCTAATCAAAGGCTGGTGAATCATCACACGGCTGTGCGGCAAAGCAAAACGCTTGCCTTTCGCACCCGCCGACAACAAAAACGCCCCCATGCTCGCCGCCTGCCCCAAACACAAAGTCTGCACATCGGGCTTGATGAAATTCATCGTGTCGTACACCGACATGCCCGCCGTTACGCTGCCACCGGGGCTGTTGATATAAAAATAAATATCCTTATCGGGATTTTCACTTTCCAAAAACAGCATTTGCGCCACCACCAAATTGGCGGTGTGGTCGTTTACCGGACCAATCAGAAAAATAATCCGTTCCTTAAGCAGGCGCGAATAAATGTCAAACGCACGCTCGCCCCGTCCGCTCTGCTCAATCACGGTCGGAATCAGCGTATTGTTCAAAATATCAGGCATCATCTTGTTTTCCTTATGTATTAAAAAGCACCCAAGCGCAACGCTTCGGTGCTTCCGCAAAACACGTTTGCCAATCAGTTGGCACTCATCAATTCGTCAAACGACACCGAACGCTCGGTAACCTTTGCCAAACCGAATACGAAATCCACCACATTCGCCTCCAATGCCATATTGGTCGGCTCTTTCAAACGCTCGCGGTCGGCAAAATACCAATCCACCACCTCTTGCGGGTCTTCGTAGCTTTCGGCAAACTCCGACACAATCGCCTTAATTTGCGCGTCATCGGGCTGGAGTTTGTGTTCTTTCACCAACACGGGCAAAATCAAGCCCAACGCCACGTTTGCTTGCGCACGTTCTGCAAACATATCGGCAGGCAGGTTCAAATTCGCCGCGTCCAAGCCTTGACGGACGAAGTTTTCGCGCATTTCTTCCGCCAAGCGTTGCGCTTCTTCATCAACCAAAGCGCGGGGCAAAGTCAAAGGCACGTGTTTGTGCAAAGCCGCAAGAACGGTTTCGGTGTTTTTGCCCGCAATCCGGCGTTTGGCCTCGCGGGAAACGTTTTTCAGGATTTCCTCGCGCATTTTGGTCAAATCGCCGTTTTCAATGCCCAATGCTTTGGCAAAATCTTCATTGATTTCGGGCAACTCGGGTTCGGCAACGTTGCTGAGGCTGATGGTGAACACGGCGGTTTTGCCCGCCACGTCTTTGCCGTGATAATCTTCGGGGAAAGTCAGTGAAATTTCTTTGCTTTCGCCTTCTTTCAAGCCGGAGACGCCCGCTTCAAATTCGGGCAGCATTTGTCCTTGTCCCAACACAAAGGGATAGTTTTGCGCCGTACCGCCTTCAAACGGTTCGCCGTCGATTTTGCCTTCAAAATCGATAATCACGCGGTCGCCGTCTTGCGCGGCGCGTTCCACGCGGTTGAAGCGGGTGCGCTGTTTGCGCAGGATTTCAATGGTTTTTTCCACTTCGGCATCGCCCACTTCGGTAACGGCTTTTTCCACTTCCAATGCCGACAAATCGCCGATGTTCACTTCGGGAAAAACTTCAAACACAAATGCTGCTTGAAAATCGGCAGCATCTTCGGCTTGGTCTTCCACGCCGTCCACGCGCAACAGCGCCGCCACGTTCAGCCCATGCTCGGCAACGGCTTCTTGAAAAGCCTGTTGTGCCAATTTGTTCAACACTTCGTTTTGAATGTCGGCACCATACATGGAAGCGACCATTTTCAACGGTGCTTTGCCCGGACGGAAACCGTCGATGCGGACGCGGCGGGCGGTTGCTTTCAAACGTTTGTCGGTTTCGGCGTTGATGTCGCTCCACGCGACCGAAACAACCAATCGGCGTTCCAAATTGTCTAATTGTTCAACAGTTGCGCTCATGGCGACCTTTCTTATCACAAATGTTTGGGGGTTATTTGAAATGCATCAGTTTATCACAATGTTTGACCACAGGCGAGTTCCAAAATGCGTGAAATGCCTGTTTTTGTGCGTCTGCCGTTGCCGCCGCGCTTCAAAAACGGCTAGAATGTCGGTTTTGCCCGCTTTTGCCGCCCCATGCTCAGCTACCGCCACGCCTTTCACGCCGGCAACCACGCCGATGTACTCAAACATTTTGTTTTGTATCTGGTTTTAAGCTATTTCAACCGCAAAGACAAAGCTTATTGGTACATCGACACCCATAGCGGCGCGGGCATGTACGATTTGCGCGGCAGCGAAGCGCAAAAAATCGGCGAACACCTGCACGGCATCGCCCGCTTGCGTGAAGCGGACGGGCTGCCTGAACATTTGGCGGATTTTGTCGCCCATCTGAACGCCGTTTTGCCGGCAACGCATCTCTACTGCGGCTCGCCGTGGCTGGCGCAAAGCCTGATGCGCCCCAGCGACAAACTGCGTCTGTTTGAATTGCACCCGAGCGATTTTACCTTGCTGGACAACAATATGCGCGAAGCCAAATTGGGTCGGCGCGGCATCGTCAAACAAGCGGACGGCTGGCAAGCCCTGCCCGCGCTGCTGCCGCCGCCCACCCGCCGCGCGGTGGTGCTGATTGACCCGCCCTACGAACAAAAACAAGACTATAGCCGCGCCGTCCACGCCTTAAAAGACGCGCAACGGCGTTTCGCACAAGGCTGCTATCTGCTGTGGTATCCCTGTTTGAGCCGCGCCGACAGCCGCCAACTGCCCGACAAACTGCGCCAACTGTCGCCCGAAAATTATTTACGCGCCGAATTGCACGTCCATGCCCCGCGCCAAGACGGTTTCGGCATGCACGGAAGCGGTATGTTTGTGCTGAACCCGCCCTATCTGCTGGCCAAACAACTGTCTGATACCCTGCCCGCTCTGTGCCGCCTGTTGGCGCAAGACGCGCACGCCCGTTTCCAACTTGACCACCAAATCCCCTGACGGAGTACCATCATGACCGATTTAGCCGCATTTTTGCAGCAACACCGCGAGCAACACACCATCGCCGCCGCGCTCACCGACACCGTTGCCACCATTGCCGCCGCCTGCACCGACATCAGCGCCAAAGTGCGTTTGGGCGCATTATCGGGCGTACTCGGCGCGGCGGGAACGGGCAATATTCAAGGCGAAGAACAGAAAAAATTGGACGTGATTGCCAACAATATTTTGATTGACAAGCTGAAACTCAATTCCGCTGTAGCGGGTTTGGCGAGCGAAGAAGAAGACGGCTTTGTCGCCTGCCATGAAGACGGGCGTTATCTGGTTTTGTTTGACCCTTTGGACGGTTCGTCCAATATTGACGTGAATATTTCCATCGGCACGATTTTTTCAGTGCTGGAAAAACCTTCAGGCCGCCTGCAAACCGAGCATTTTCTGCAAGCGGGCAAACAACAAGTGGCGGCGGGTTATGTGCTGTACGGCCCGCAAACCCTGCTGGTGCTGACTTTCAAACACGGCGTGCATCTGTTTACCCTGAATGCCGACAACGTATTTGTTTATCAAAACACATCGCCGCAAATCCTCGAACACACGGCGGAATTTGCCATCAATATGTCCAACCAACGCCATTGGGAAGCCCCCGTGCAACAATACATCGCCGAACTGCTGGCGGGCGAAACGGGCGTGCGCGGCAAAAATTACAATATGCGCTGGGTGGCGAGCATGGTGGCGGAAGTGCATCGGATTTTGATGCGCGGCGGTGTGTTTCTCTACCCCAAAGATGCCCGCGACCCGAACAAACCCGGCAAATTGCGCCTGATGTACGAAGCCAATCCGCTTGCGCTGGTGGTGGAACAAGCGGGCGGCGCAGCACACAACGGCCATCAAAATATGCTGGACATTCAACCGACAGGCTTGCACCAGCGTGTTGCCGTGATGCTCGGCAGCCGTGCCGAAACCGAATATCTGCAAAAATTGCATGGGTAAACAAAAAGCTGCCGTTTCAGGCAGCTTTTTGTTTTATCTCGCACCAAATCCAGTAATAACAGTTTTAATTGTTTTGAAGAAAATTAAAACATCAAGAGAGAAAGAAAAATTCCGAATGTAATATAAATCGTATTCTAGCTTAATTTTACTTTCTTCCACACCCGTTGCATATCCCTGCATGACCTGAGCCCAACCAGATATACCAGGTTTGACAAGATAACGTTGATGATAGTTTGGGATTTCTTGCTCCAATTGTCTTGCAAAATCTACAAACTCGGCACGCGGACCAATTAAACTCATTTCACCCTTCAATACATTTAAAAATTGCGGCAATTCGTCAATTCTTGTCTTTCTAATAAAATTTCCGACCTTGGTAATACGCTCATCATTAAAAGTAGTATATGTAATTATACTATTATTTTGCTCTTTCATACTTCTCAATTTATACATTTTAAATGTATTACCCAAATATCCTTTGCGATTTTGAATATAGAATACATCCCCTCCATCTTCCAATTTTATTAGAATAGCAACAATAAATATGACAAATAAGACTATAGGTAAAAATATTACAGAGAAAATTAAATCTATAATTCTTTTGATATTCATATAAATTTCTGAACTAATACTAATCATAACTATTCAACCTAAATACAGATCTAAACATGTAAATAAAAATGTCTTACACAAAGAAAGCAAAGCTACTAATTACTCAAAAATGTCATTTAAATACTCTAGAATTCTATCGCTTGCCTTACCATCACCATAAGGATTAGTTTGTTTGGCACAATATAACTGATTGTCTGTTAGATACTGTTGAACTATATCGCATATATCATCTTTATTAACCCCAACTAACCTTATAGTACCTGCTTGCAAAGCTTCTATTCTTTCTGTAGTTTTTCGAGTAACTAAAACAGGAATCCCTAAACTAGGAGCCTCTTCCTGAATCCCACCACTATCTGTAATAATTAAATAGCTATTTTTCATAAGAAAAACAAATTCTAAATAAGGCAGAGGGGGGAGTAAACATATATTATTTACATCACCTAAAATTTCACGAACTACATTTTGTACATAAGGATTTAAATGAACAGGATAAACAACATATATATTATGATTGGATAAAGCTATTTGTTTTAAAGCTTGGCATATCTCTATAAAATCCAAACCAAAAGTTTCTCTCCTATGTCCAGTTACTAAAATATAACGACTTTGGAAAACATTATTCAACTTAGGATAAGTATTTACTAATTTTTCCTTAAGTTCTTTCTCATTAGGATAAATAATTTCATTTAATACGAAATATAATGCATCAATTACTGTGTTTCCTGTAATAATAACATTATTTTCCACACCCTCTCTATGAAGATTCTTAGCAGCCTCTGTTGTCGGAGCAAAATGATATTTGGTTAATTTACTAATTAATTGTCGATTGGCTTCTTCTGGCCAAGGATTATATAAATTATAAGTTCTCAATCCAGCTTCTATATGAGCTACTGGTAACTTATGATAAAATGCGGCTAAACTAGTGGCAAATGCCGTTGACGTATCACCGTGTACAAAAACCATATCAAATTTCTCTGCCAATAGAATTTTATCTACTCCTTGCAAAACACTAGATGTTATATCAGATAAACTTTGATTCTGCTTCATAAGCTCCAATTCAAAATCAGGCTTTATACTAAACATGTCTAATACTTGCTGTAGCATCTCTTTATGCTGTCCAGTTGTACAAACTTTGACACAATATCTATTATTCCGTAATTTATTAACTACTGGGATCATTTTGATTGCTTCAGGGCGAGTACCAAAAACAAATAACATTTTTTTCATTTATATTTAACTCCTTAATGAAATAATATAGAAATGGTTAAATAAGATCTTCAATGATTAATTTATTCAGCAAGCTTACTGTTGAGAATTTGTGAATCAACTTATAATTAGGCAAAAAATCACCTGACTCTACAATATCCCGTAAAGAATAATTAAATTCTTTGTTATAATCCATGTATTTTAAAATACCTACATTTTTTAAAAAATCTACAGAAGCTCCCTCATTAGAAATATTTAAAATTGGCAAGTTATATTGTATATAATCTACCACTTTAGAAGATAAAAATAAATTAACTTCTGATGGTGCATCAATATTTACTAAAATATCAATATTATTTTTTATAAACTCTTCAAGTTCAGACTTTCTCATAAATGGCAATATTTTTATATTCTCATTTAAACCAAAATACTCAATTTTATTTTTTAATAAGTTTAACTCTTTATTTTTTAATAAAGTTCCCACTTTGCCAAATCTATGTTTTTCATAATACATATTTCTAACAGCACCTACAAGATATACAGTAAAGTTCTTATTCTCTTGATCAGCTAAATAAGAAAAGAATCTATCTGGATTTCTGCTACCATACAATGATCCTGTATAGGCTAAAGAAATAATTTCCTTACATTTTTTATCCCTATATTCTACATTATCAGAAAGTTCACTTATTTCAAGCGGATTAGGAAAAATTCTAAATTTACTAGATTCAAATCCATTGTGTACATATTTCTCAATGACAAATCTATTTGTATGAGTAAGTATATTAACTTTATCTATTATTTTCTTCTCTATAATAAATAGAATTACTTTCTTTAAAAGAAAGAATTTACTATAATATGGATTAAGATACCCTACATCGCTAAACATTGCAATTTTTTTGGCTTGCGTTTTAAGAAAAAAATGGATTAAATGTAATGCAATTGGTTCTGACCTTGTAATAATAAGATCATATTTATAACTTGAAATATTCAAGTATTTAATTACTCTTTTTATAAAAAATAATTTTTCTATCCCAAAAAGATATTTAATGATTTTATCTAAAAATTCAGGAATTCCGTTTGAAATTACGGTAATATTTTTATATTCAAATTTTTTTGTTGTGATAACCTCTACATCATATCCACAATCAATTAGCCCTTTTAATATTTTTCTAGCTACAATTCCCTCTGGATTATAAGAAGACCAAATCTCTGTTGAGATAAATGCTATTTTTTTCATAATAAAATTACCTTACCTATTATCAACTCTTATCAGTTTTTCTTTTTTCGAAATACTCAGATGTTAACAAGATTCCAATAAGCATAAATATAGTTATCGGGTAGCTAAATCTATTAGTCATAGCCGCAACAAAATCTAATAACAATGTTGAAAACACAAGATATTTAAAATATCTATATATATCAGTTAATTTTTCAAATAAGATTAAAATAAACATAGAATAATACACACTAACACCTAATATACCATAACGAAATAAAGTTGAGAAAAATGCAATTTCAATATAACTATTATCTATAGTCCTAGAAGCAGAAAACCCTATAAATAAATGTACATTTTCGGCTAAAATTACTTTACTAACATAACTTATATCATCTAATCTATTACTAATTGAAGGATTTCCTTCCGAGATTAAAAAAACCGATTCTAATCCATCATATAACGCAGGGATATTGGAAATTACAATATACATAGCATAAAAGAATAATATTGAGAATATTACTATTACACTTAAAGAGCCAATACTTATTCTCCTACAAAAAAAAAGAGTATCAATAAATAACATAAAAAACAACAACACTAATAATAAAATTGATGCTTTAGATGTACTAAGCAATATACTAATAACTAATATTAAAATATATAACAAATATCTTTTTTTCCTTTCTTCCGTAAATCTAATTATTGAAGAAATAATAGCCATTGCATGTAAGACCCCCAATTCTGCAAAATCATAGTATATTCCTGTTGCTCTATTGTATAGCTCATGATTCTGATCAGAATAAAGCTTGTAAAAAATATTCATACCTGCTTTTTCTAAAAAAACTACTATTGAAGACAACACCCCTAAAAGTATTAAAAAATCTAAAAATCTTTTCCGATTAAATTTTTTAATATATAAAATATAGCCTACTAAAATTGATGTGATATTAATTATAGGACGAATAATATCAGTAAAATCTTGTATTACTACAACTTGTCTCATCGAAGCATAAAACAAACTTACTAATATAACTAGTAAATATAGTATATTTATGTATATATATTTAAAAACTCTTCGATTTAACTTAAATAAGCCCCAATTGTTTAATACTATCGATAACAATATTATTACTGTTATCAAATCACTAAATCTTGCTAAAACATATGAATAATAATAAAAATGGGGTTTAATGTAAGCTAATAAAAGTAGAAAATACAGAAAATTAGTTTTTTGAACTTTATTACTAAACATATAATTACTTACCACCATAAGAAGCCATTGAGCCTCTTTATATTCTGATAAAAAATTTTATTAAATAATTTATTCTTATTGACCATCCTTTTGTTAATCTCACTGTATAATTCAGGAACTGCTTTAAATATCCAAAATACTTGCTTAGTTTTGAATACAAGATATATTCCTCTAACGACAACTACAGAGCATACATATCTCCATTTTAAATATCTAATAGATATCTTACAACGATTCAAAAAAGATAAGTAGTAAACATAATTGTTACTATGTCTACCATTTGGAGAGCGTTTATGATAAATGATATTATTTGATAAGTAACGAATCTTATAATTCTTGGCAACTATTCTATATGCTAAATCAATTTCCTCCATACCATATAATCCGAAATCACTTGGATAATATCCTGTCTCACTCAAAATAGATATGCGTAAAGCGTGAGCAGCACCAATAAAAAGATAGGTATCAAAATCTTTACTCATATCTATTAATTTATTTTTATGAGGTATTTCATATTTATTAGCTATACCTGTTTTTATATCTTTAATATAAAAAGCAATAGCACCAATCATTGGATCTTCTTCAAATTTTCGAATACAACTATCTACAATATGATTTATATCTGGAATACGAATATCATCATCTAACATAATCACATATTCTGTTTCTACTAACTGAATAATCTTATTCCTACCAATAGACACTCCATAATTAACTTTATCCCAAATATAAGTTAACTTAATATTTTCACATTCATTTAAAAAATTCAAATCTTTGCAAATATCTAAAGTTTCATTATTATTAATAATAATAAGATCTATTTTAAATTTTACACAAAGTAACTCTTTTATCGTAGACACTAATAAATCAGTTCTCTTATATGTTAAGATACCAATAGAAATCTTTTTATCCATAGTAATCAATAATCCTTATTTAATAAATTTAACTAATTAATCTTGACTTGTAAGCTTAACTTGAATTTGATCAATTATATTGAAATTATTATTTTTTGCATCTAGGTCGCTTAAAAATCTTTTCATTATTTTTTTTCTAACTTGTGCGTATTCATCATTCCCATCAATTATCTTCTCCATAGAAAATAATAATTCTTCAAAATCTTTAGCGCATTCTCCTGCTAGGACTGTATTAAAATCAAAATACATCTCTCTATTTTTAATATAATTATCTAAGTCAAAACAAAAATGTATTATTGGTCTATCTAAAATTAAATAATCAAAATATATAGATGAGTAGTCGGTAATAAGACAAGAAGCTGTTTTTAAAATTACCACACTATCAATATCTAAAGGCAAAGAAATTATATTACTAAAATTAGATATAGTTATTTCCGTAGCCACATGGAATTTAATCAAAAAAATAGAATTATTTTTAATAAGAAAATTATTTAATTTCACAAAATCTATTTTTGCATTTTCAATAAAATTATTCCCATCATCTCTCCAAGTTGGAGCATATAAAAAAATTTTCTTATAACTAGCATAGTCTGTAATCTTCTTTACATTTTTCAAATATTCTATTCGTGGATATTTAGCAAAGATTACCTGATTAATATTAACTCTAAAGGCTGATCTAAATGAATATTTAAAAACATATTTAGAAGGACATAAAACTAAGTCGCACTTAATATGCAATTGAGGATTAATAATTCTAGAAAATCTAGTCGCTTTAGAAAAAAAATACACTAATGGTTCAGTTAAAATATCATACTCAATCTTTTTTACTGGTATCCCATGCCATAAATTTATCTTTATGCTACCTTTAGAAGTAAAAAAACAAATATCACTAACATAACATGAAAAAACATAAACTTTAGCCACTATGCAATAATATATACCTTTAAAACTAAATAAATTATATGCTATTCCATATTTTCTTGCTTCTTTAACTCCTTTCCTACATTTAGAAATCCATACAGCTTTTATTCCAAGCTGTGGTTTTGAATTTACGAATTCATACAAGTATCTACTATTATCATTAAATCCATTGTAACTACCAAATACCCATATATCATTTTTCCTATTACAAAAACCTGAACAAAAATATAACAAATATCCCAATAATTTTATTCCATATTTTAATAAATTTATTATAGGTTTTGGTAGCTTTGATAAAATCAACTTATATACAAGTTTCATTTTCTTCTTTTAAATCAAATTTTAAATCAAAATTAAAACTAAAATTAGATATGCGACAATGACAATACGGATTTAATATATGTACTTGAAATACCTTCAGTTCTCTCCAAATATATAACTTCACAAATATCTTTTAAATCATCAAATTTCCCTATCCAATCTGACCCGATACCAAAAACATTTGCATTATAGTAAATAATATCCTCTCTTTTTTGTTCCCATGTATATTCAGGAAACACTAAATCAACATACTTAGAACTATTTACAATCTCCGAACGTTCTTCATACGAAAATATGGATTTCTTACCTTTTTTTAAATTAAATTCATCCGAAGATACTCCCACAATTAGTTTATCACCTAACATACGTAACCGCTTCAACAATCGTACATGCCCGATATGGAACAAATCAAACGTACCATAAGTAATAACTACCTTCATATTAGCTCCAAATTATCAAAGTTGAGGAATCAATGTTTAAATTTTCTTAAAAATCTTCTCAAAAAGGATGATATAGTTGCATTAAATTTTAAATATATATAAAATTCCTTAATATAACTTTTTAAGGAAAAATTTCCACCTTGCTTAGAAAGATAAGCTCTTGCATCCTTTTTATAGTCCCTCATACGATTAACACCAAAAAACTCACAATTAACAATAGGCATATCAATTTGAAATACGATTTTTTCTAGCGGAATAAGTTTTAGCATCGCTAAAAAAATCAAATACACAGAATAATATCTAGAATTAGGATTAGTTTTTAACTCGTAATTACTCAAACCATAATCATTCTTCATAAATTTTAAATGATAATGAACAAAAATAGTTTCCAAACTTGTCCTTTTAGACAAATCTAAAAACTCCCATTCCTCACCTTTCTTAAAAATACTATCTTTATCAACTCGAAATAACCACAGGTCGCCATGCAAATTACAAAACCTTGCAGTAGATGGTATATACAACTTCCCTTTGTGATCAATAATATTTACACCAGAAAGCCACTGGACATAATTATTGTTTTCATCGATCTTTAATTGGTTATACTTCTCTCTAATTTTATCCCCTTTAACAAGAACCTGATCTCCATCAATTTTAATAGCCCACTTCTTTGTAGTCTTACTTAATGAAAAGTTATAGTAATTTACTAAACTTTGAAAATGATCACTTGGCAAGTGCTTATATAACTCACTTCCTTGTGGGTACACAACAGGAATATAATGAAAAGCTTTAATCTTATCTGGATATTTATTAATATAATCCTGAATTATACTTTCTGTATCATCTTGACAATCATTATACACTATAATGAGTTCATCCAAATACAAAATCCAAGAATCTATTGAAACTGCTAAAAACTCAGCTTCATTTCTTAAACGCATAAAACCACTAATACCCTCGTTTCTTAATTTACTATCAAATAACGAAAAATCAACGACCGGCTCATATACATTCTCTATTTTTTTAAGATTATTCCTTATCATATCACTTTCCATCAAATTCACTTTCTCTAAATCATGCGCAAAAAAACATCAAAAACCAAATGCTTTTTATTATACATCAAAATTTGTAAATAGTAAACTTTTTTTCATATTACCCGATATGCTCTTGGATAAAATATTGATTATATTATATTTTAAAATTTAACAGCTAATTCATCAACAGTTCCATGATCCTAGATTAATGCTGTAGCAAGCGCAGTCAACACGATACCCATAAACAGGTAATAGTACGGTAACATGGTATTTTTCATTTTTTGCGTAGGAATTTTTGATAAATTATGCATAATAACTGAGTCGGTAAAAGACGTGATATACTGCGGAGCAAAAAAATACAAAATGCTGGTAATGAATTATGTACAACCAAATACCGCTTTAAGCGAAAAAGCTGCCATTCACTACGAAAATATGCCAAACCGCCTCGCCGAGCTACCATTTGTTCACCACTACGCACTTGTACCAAAGCATCAGGTAAGTTGGCAGTTTGTGCGCCTTGCGCCAACATTCGCAGCCACAAATTATAGTCTTCCATATATAAATGATGCTGATACCCACCTGCTTTCATCACACAGCTTTTCTTGTAGGCTACCGTCATGTGGTTAAATGGGTTGCGTTTTTTGGCAAACTTGCAAATTTCATGATGCTGAAGCGGCACACGGCGCACACCGTCAGGCTGTTCCGCACGGTGGGAAAATTCGCTAATTTGTCCGCCAAATAAGTCTATTTCCGGATTAGTTTCAATAAAAGCACATTGTTTTTCAAAGCGTTCCGGAATACACATATCATCGGTATCCATACGGAATACCCATTCATGGCGGCAAGCGTCCAGCCCCACATTCAGGGCACGACCCAAACCAATATTTTCAGGCAGCCGCACGATTTCCAAAGGCAGGTCGGAAAACTTCGCCACCACTGCTTCCAATGCCGCGCCGACTTCGCCATCATACACCAAAACGATTTGGTCTGCAGCTTTTGTTTGCATCGCCAAACTGTTCAGGCATTTGCGCAAATACTCGGGTTTCTCCCGATAATACAATGACATCAATACGGAAAATTGCATCAATATTGCTCCGCCAAAAACGTTTGCGCGGTTCTGTCGTCCACTTTGCGGGCAAACCACAAACCGTTCTGCCGCGCTTGCCGCAGTTGTGCCAAATCCAAATAATCGGGGTGGTTAGCGCTGCCGTGCATGGCAATCAGGCGGCGGTTATCGTTGATGTGATTGATGCTTTTTTCAGGCAGCACGTTGTGGACAATGTGCTGGAAAAAATGTTCGTCAGGGCAAAGTTTCTTTTCAAACAAGCTGCTGGGTTCGCTTAAGGCTTCTTGAAACAACGGCTCAGCAGCAACGCGGTCGGCAGAAAACCATTGGCTGCCAACATGGCAAATTTGCTTGGTCGGCAGCAAATAATCTAATCCTTGCAATAATTTGGTTAAAACCTTGCCGTGCCATTTCCGTTGCCATGCGGTATCGGCATGAGGCGCATTAAAGCGGACACGGTGGCGCAAACGGCGGCTGGTTCGGCTTTGCAAAAACAGCGTTCCTGCGGGCAAATCCGACCACGCCGCTTCCAAAGTAGCGGTGTTTTGCAAGGGCAGGCATTCTCCGCTTAGCAAATGAAAATAACGGTTTGCAGGTTCGGCTAGGGCTGCCTGAAACAGGTTCAGCGTTGCCAAAATCATGCTGAATCCACCCCAATTCACCGCTACACGGTTGTTTAGAATATAGATATTGCTTATTTGGCGCAAGGCGTGCAATTCGGTGATGTCGGATTTGGCATCGTAATGCAGGTAAAAGCGTGCTTGCGGCTCGCGTTGCGCCCACGCCGACAGATGCTGAGGCGGGCGGTGGCACAGCATCAAATAGGCGGTATTCATGCTTTATCCTTGAATATCAAGGTTTCTATGCCGAAACGGGCGAACAGGGTTCGGGTGGACGGTGAAAGTTCTTTGCCGGTAACGGCGGACACGTCCACCGCCAAGCTGCGGATGCCGTTCAAGTGGGCGGTATTCAGCGCAGCGGTGCTAAACAGATGATACAGTTCAAAAACCGTGTCGGCTTCCAACTGCCGCCGCCGAGCCAACCAGTCTTCAAAAATTTTGTCGCTGTCAATGCAGTCCAAATCGGGCAGCCGTTGTTCGCGCGGGTGCGGAAAATAACGGCTGATGCCGAACTGTTCGGCAATGCGTTCAAACAGGCGGGCATTGGCGGCGGGATTGTCCATAGTAGGCTGTCCCAGCAGGATTTTTTCCACTTTTCCGCCGGTTGCCACATTATCAGGCAGCATCAGCGACACGCCGCGCGTATTCGGAATAATGTTGTCAAACTGCGGAAACAGGGTGTAATGCAAGCGGCTGCGGGCGATGATTTGGCGGCTGTCCCACGACACGCCCAGCAGTTTGCGCAGCAGTTTTTGTTTCACCGACAAGGGCGGCGGACGGTAAAAAATGCTGTCGGGCAAGATGTTGCCCGTGCCGTCATCAAAGGTTTCCAAATGCGTGAAACGGCTGCGGCTGAGCAGGTAATGCACCATCATGCTGTTGATGCTGGCGCAATAGGCGGTGTCGTATTCGTCTTGCAGGCTGCCTGAAAGACGGTTTAATGCGCTCAAATAGGCGGCGGGCTGTTGCGGGGTCAGCAGCACGAATTGCGCCGCACCGCGACAGGCATCGGACAATTGTTTGAAATAATGCTGAAACTTAGCATTGTCTTCATAGGAAAACATCACACCATGAAAACTTTGCTGCGGCTGCTGCGCGATGATTTGGCGGGCAATCAGCACTTGCAAGGGGGTATGGCAAATAATCAGATGGTTCATTTTGTTAATCTTTTACTTGACGGTACAGCAGGGGCAGAATCACCAGTCCGCCCGCAATCATCGCCAACGGCGTCCATTTCGGCCCTAACGGGACGGTTGCCAGCAAAACCGCCAAATAACTGCCGACTGACAATAGAGAAATAAAGGAAATTTTGCTGTTTTGCCCATAATAATATAGATAATTTACCAAAATAAAATACGGTGCGGATAAGCCATTTCCAAGCAAAAATAAACAAGCATACCATTTAATCCCGATATACTCATCGCCCAGCACCAATAAAAATAAAGATTCGGGTAATAGCCATGTTAATAGTGCAACTACAAATACCAAAGCAAATGTCCAACATGACAATTTACGGATTCTGAAAGAATTTAAACGACCATCTTTCATAGCTTGATAATAATAAGGAACAACAGCTCGATTAGTTGCCATTAGCAAGACACTTAATATCCATGCAACTTGAAATCCCGCAGCATATATACCGATTTGCTCTGCTGGATAAATTGGGTACAATACCATCCGATCTAATTGTCCTTTAGTAAAGCCAGCAACATAGTGTAGTATTAAAGGCACACCAAAAACCATAATATAACGTATAGATTTAAATAATTTACTATAACTAATATGCACTACTAGATAGCGATCACGCAAAAACCACCATGCCGCGATAGCCGACACCGCCGCATTCCCCAACAATAATGCCATAAACCGCTTGGCAACGGGCTCACCGTCCATCCATTCCAACAATGCAACCGTTAATGCGCTGGTCAAAATGCCCGATGCCACTTGAATCAGCGTATAGGAAAATGCCTGTTTTCGGCATTGCCGTAAAACCAATTGAACATTCAATACACATTGCGATGCCGCCGCACCGACCACCGCCGCCATAATCAGCGACCCCGCCGCCCACGCCGCCGCCAATGCCACGCCCGCCACCGCAAAAGTATAAGCATAACCCGCATACACTACATTATGCAGATTGCGTTTGCCGTACACATAATAATAACGCGCCACCGCTCCGTCTTGGCTCATGCCGAACACAATCACCAGCAACGCCAAATAGGTTTGATAGTAAGACAATTCACCAAAACCCGCCGCGCCCAATTTGCGGGTCAAATAGGGCAGCAGCAGAAACGGCAGGGCTTTGGCAAAGATTTCCCCCAGCAGGTAAATCGCGCTGTCTTTCAGGATTTTCATTTCAGGCTGCCTGAAACGCGTCCCAATGCACGGGCGTGTTCGCCGCCACATCGCAACGCAGGGTTTTGCCGAGCAATTCGTCCAAATGCTTGGGCGGCAAGCCGTAACCGGGGCGCACGCTGCGGACGGCATCGGCAGTCAACACATCGCCCGAGCGCAAGTCTTTGACAAAATACAGGGAACGGCGAAACTGGATATTTCCCTGTTCGCTGGATTTGAGCGCGTATTCCACTTTGCCCAACGCCGTCCACGCGGTGCGGGCATCGCGGCAGAGTGCCGCCAAATCATCGGGTTGCAGGGAAAAACTGTCATCGGGCCCGCCGCCGTTGCGGTCAAGCGTGAAGTGTTTTTCCACCACGCACGCACCCAAGGCGATGGCGGCGATGGCAGTGGTGTTGTCCAAAGTGTGGTCGGACAAGCCGACAGGCACGCCGAAGCGTTGCGCCATATCGGGCAGGGTGCGCAGGTTGTAATCGGCGGCGGGTGCGGGATAGCCGCTTACGCAATGCAGCAAAATCAATTCTTGGCAACCGCCCGCGCGGGCAGTGTCCACCGCTTCGGCGATTTCGGCGGCATCTGCCATGCCGGTGGAAACAATCATCGGTTTGCCCGTTTGCGCGACATAACGAATCAACGGCAAATCAACGGCTTCAAACGAGGCGATTTTATATGTGGGTGCGTTGAGCCGCTCCAGCATGTCCACCGCGCTGAAGTCAAACGGCGAGCTGAACAGGGTAATGCCCGCTTCCCGCGCATAATCAAACAGGGGCGCGTGCCAATCCCACGGCAGGTGCGCCTGTTGATACAAATCGTAAAGCGTGCGCCCGTGCCACAAGCCGCCCTTGATTTGGAAATCGGGAGCGTTGCTGTTCAGGGTGATGGTGTCGGCGGTGTAGCTTTGGATTTTGACCGCATCGGCACCGGCGCGTTTGGCTTCGTCAATCAGGCGGAAAGCGGTTTGCAGGCTGCCGTTGTGGTTGGCCGACATTTCGGCGATGATGTAGGGCGGGTGCGCCGTACCGATGGCGCGGCCGTTGATGGCAATGGTCATGCGAATATCCTAAAATCGGGCGTTATTATACGAAAGGAAACGCCAATGTTGAAACACTATTGTTTGGCAGGCTGCATGATGTTTGCCCTTGCCGCCGCCAACGCGCAAACCGCCGCGCAAACTTTGCTGAAAACAAACGAAACACCGCCCGCCGGCACGAACGGTTACGCCGCGCTGCATTTGTTCCCTTACCACACCACGCCGCAGCAGCAGGCAGAATGGCTCCGGCACCCGCACACCGCTACGGATTGGGAAAAACTGCCGCACGAAACCGATTTTGCCTGCCCAAACAAATATGACACAGACGCTTGCACCGCACACGTCCGCACGCATCTGCCCGTGTTTCAGGCAGCTTTGCCGCGACACCGTGCCGTGCTGGACAATCTTGACAGCTTGGCGCAATCCGACCACATTTCCGTGCCGCCGCAGCATTTTGAAACGGCTTTGTTGGAAACAACGCACTTTCCCGCCTACGCAACACTGCTGCAAACCGGCAGGGCGGCAGCCATCACCGAATGGCTGTCGGGCAAGGCACAAGACGCCTTGTCGCGCAGTTGCCGCCACATCAAAATCGGGCGCATGATGCTGGCACACCCGCAAGGTTTGGTGCAAAGCGCCACAGGCAACGCGCTTATCCGACAACACACGGAATTGTTTGCACATATTTTGGCACAACACCCCGAATCGGCACACCGTTTGCCCGCAAGCTGCACGGCAGTGTTTGCGCCTTTGCCGGAACAGGACATGGGTTTGTGTCGGGCAATGAAATACGAATACCGCAGTTTGGCAAACGACATGACCGCCGACCGACCGCAAACATCGGGCATTCCGGCACGGCTTGGCGCATACTGGCATGGTTTCAAAATCAAGGTGTTGCTACGCGAAAACGCCGAACACGCCGCGTTTGTCTGCACGGACGATGCTTTGGCACAACTGCGCGGCGATGCGCCGTTTCAAACGCCCGTGCCGCGTTTTTCGCTGGGCAAGTAGCTGTGGAACATGGAAATTCACACCGAATATCAGCAACACGCGCAGCAACTGCAAGACACCCGCTTACGCCTGAACGCCGTCCGCGCCCTGTTGCAGCTTTACCGACTACCCGCGCCGCCCGATGATGCCGCCGTGCAACAGGTTTTGGCGGCACACGCCACACCCGCCCGCGCTTTGACGTGGCACGCGGCGCAGGGGCGGATTGGCTTTACGCTTTACCGTCCGCACCCGCAAGAAAGCACAAATGCGTTTTTGCCGTTTAATAGGCAAATTCGTTAGACGATAATTCAAAGATTTGCGTACCGTCCGCCAAAGTTTCGGGCTGTCTGAAACCGAGTTTGCGGTGCAGCCCCAAACTGGCGGCGTTGTGCGGCAACACGCGCCCGCGCACCGCCGCCACGCCCAATTCGGCAAAGGCAAAACGCAAAGCGTGCAGGCACAATGCCGTGCCGTGTCCGCGCGGGCAGTCGGGGGCGCGGTAGAAACCCCATTCCCACACGCCGTTTTCGCGGCGCGTGAAGCTGACAAAACCGCGAGCCGCGCCGTCTGCCTGATGGATTTTCATCACGAAATCGGGATTGCCGCGCTGTTTGGCAAACCAAGCAATGTGGTTTTCCCATGCGATTTCGCCCGCATCAAACATAAAACGGCGCACTTCGGCATGGTTGCGCCACGCAAACAAACGCGCCGCATCGTCATCGCGCACATCGCGCAACACGGCGGCGGGCATCGGCGCGGTCAGATGCCGCACCACCCGCGCCACGCCTTTGCCATCGCACAAAGCGGCGGCGGCACGGCTTTGGCGGATACGCTGCTCCGCACCGGCGCAGGCTGCCTGAAGGTCGGCGGCGGTAAAATCGGACGGCAACACGGCGGCCGCACCCGCATCGTGCAAGGCGCGGGCGATGCCGCGCTGGTTGTCCGCCAACACCAGCAAGGCACTCGGCAAACCCGCGCAACAGCGTTCCCACGCGCTGCTGCCCGCCGCGCCCACCGCCCAATCCGCCGCCGCCAGCAATTCGCCCATATTGTCCGCCGCCGTGATGACGCGGCAGCGATACGGCGCGGCACCGGCAAATTCGCGCACCGCCGCCAAATGCGGCGCGGCCGCGCCCATCACCGCCCGCACTTCGCAAGACGGCGGCAGCCATTGCGCCAACGCCCGCAACACGCGCAACGTAAAATTATCCTTGTCCACGCCGCCCAAACTCACCAAAACCGTGTTCAGGCAGCCTGAAACGCGCCGCGCCAAACTGCGTTCGCGCCACGCCGCAAATTCGGGTCGCAACAGCGCATAGCGCGTTCCCGCCAACACACGACCATGCGCGGGCAGCAAACCCACATAATCGGCGGCGCGGCTGCCGAGATTTTGGTCAAGCAGCACATCGGCATCGTGGCAGCGGTCGTGCAAATCGTCAATAATCAAAATCTTGGACGCGCACACGGCGCGGGCGCGGCTTTCCCACTCCGTATCCAGCGCGTAGTGGTCGCACACAATCCAGTCGGGCGCGAAATCGCGGATAATGCCCTCGCAATCGGCAGAATCCCGCGCTTGCGGCACGCCCAGCCACGCCGAATGCGCCAAACACGATACGCCCTCCCCTGCTTGCGGGGGAGGGTTGGGGTGGGGGCTGGCGGACGGCGCGGGCAGCAAACTGCCGTCAAAACCGTTTTTCAACACCAAATCAAACAAATGCCCCGAATGTTCGCGGCAAACGAAATGCGCGGTATGCCCTTGTTCACGCAGGGATTTTGCCAAGGTCAGACAACGCATCAGATGTCCGCTTCCGATTTGCAAGGAAGCATCTGTTCGGAAAAGGAATTTCATGTTCGGGCTGCCTGAAAATGGTTTAAACGTTTTTGAATTTCCGCGCATAATTGCTCTGCCGTGTACGGGCTGTCCGTTCCAATTAACGAGAAAGTCTGGGTTGAATAGCCCATTTTTTTTACTGCTTAAAGCCATTATTTTTTGAAACCCCGACATTCGCGCCAAAAACTTTTTATCATCAAAAATATCAATTACGATAAAAGTTTGTTTACTGAATGGAGATGTTTCCAATGTCGTGATTTTTACTCCGCCAATCTCTTGCCACGCCATCAAGCCCACGCTGTACGCATGAGCATCCACAACAATGCCTTGCTCATTGATTTCAATCATGGGCGTGCTTTGCCGGAAACGTTTGACCATTTGCACCGCACAGAACCCAAAAAACAGAAAACCAACAATAGAAAAAATATATCCAAAGCACTCCCTTTTTCCAAACCGCGCATCAAAAGCCACGGGGACAGCGCACAGAAAGCCAAACCTATCAACAAATACTTGAATAATTTGGTTTTGCTTGGGTAAATTTTAATGGTTTCAAACATTTTGTTTCCTTTCAGGCAGCCTGCCATTCCGCCAGCACCCGCCACAATATTTCCGCCCGTTGCCAATCTTCTTCGGTATCAATATCCTGCACGCGGTAACGCGGTACGGGAACGGCGCACACCTCGCCCGCAAACACCGCCTTGCCCGTGCGCCACGCCGCCGCCCTGCCCCAGTAAAACTGTCCCGCATCGTGCCACGCTTCGGTCAAATCCTGCGAACGCACCGCCGCGTTTTCGGGTTGGAACATCTGCAATCTGCCCTGTTCGCAACGCAAAGCGCGTTGAATCGGAAAAGCAAACGTGGTAACGCTGACGGCGTAATCCGCGCCGCTTTCGCGCAACACCGCCGCGCCGCGCCGCAAATCGTCTGACCGCACAAACGGCGCGGTGGCATACAGGCAGCACACGGGCGCATCGTCCGCCACGCCCAGCGCGTTTACCGCATGGCGCATCACGTCCGAAGTGGTGGCGTAATCGTCTGCCAATTCGGACGGGCGCACAAACGGCACGTCCGCGCCGTATGCCTGCGCCGCCGCCGCGATTTCGCCATCATCAGTGGACACCAGCACCCTGTCAAAACAGCCGCTTGCCAAGGCGGTTTCAATGCTGTGCGCCAGCATCGGTTTGCCCGCAAACGGGCGGATGTTTTTGCGGGCGATGCGTTTGCTGCCGCCGCGTGCGGGGATAATGCAAAGGGTCATAATTTGATTTCCAAAAAATTTTCAGGCTGTCTGAAACATTTTGCTCCCTCTCCCGCTTGCGGGGGAGGGCTGGGGCGGGGGAACGGTATTGCACGCGCAACAAACTTTTCTTTTGATTACGCCGCTTTTCCCCCACCCCGCCCCTCCCCCGCAAGCGGGAGAGGGAGGCTTTTCTATTTTCAGGCTACTTTAGAGCGTGTCATCATTTAAACTTTTATTACGAATAATCAGAACAATAAAAAAATGCCGTCATTCCCGCGCAGGCGGGAATCCACTGCCCGATGCTTGGCATTTGACTTGGATTCCCGCATTCGCGGGAATGACGGTGCAGTGGCTTTCCGGTTAAATGATGACACACCCTAAACATTACGGTTTCAACTCAGCTTCGCACATCCGCACGTTGTCCGCGCTGTGCGCCGTTTGCAACTGCTCGTGCGCCGCTTTCAAATAGGCGCAACCTTTCACCTTGTCCGCCGCCACGCCGCGCCCTTCCATATACGCTACGCCCGCATTGTTTTGCGCATCGGCATTGCCCTGCGCGGCAGCACGTTCATACCAAATCACCGCATTGCGCCAATCATCGCGGTGCATATAATAACGCCCCATCTGATACTGGGCGGCGGCATCACCCTGACGCGCTTTCGCCAACACATCGGCGGGCGGCGCACCAACGGACGGCGGTTTGGTATCGTCCCGCACCATTCCCTGCGCGAAAGATTGCCAAGCGTGATACAGCCCCGCGCCGCCCAACAACACACCGCACACCACAAGCGGCCACACCGAACCGTGCTTGCTTTGGTACGGCGGTTTTTCCGGCAGAAAGTCAGACATCTGTGTTTACCCTTTTGTTTTCAGGCAGCCTGAAACGCCGCCCGCAACACCCGCACCACTTCGTCCTGCTGCGCTTCGCCCAAATCAAAATACAAAGGCAAACTAATGGCTTGCGCGTAATACGCTTCCGCACTCGGAAACGCGCCCGCTTGAAAACCGAAACGCTTGCGGTAATACGGCTGGCTGTGGACGGGAATATAATGCACATTCGCGCCGATACCGTTTTCCCGCAAATAATCAAAAACCTGTTTGCGGGTTTTGCCGCTTTCGGGGCGCACGCGCACGGGATAAAGATGCAGCGCGGAATGGTTGTCGGGATTGCGGTACGGCAAATCCAACGGCAATCCGCGCAATAATTCATCGTAACGCGCCGCCAATTGATGACGGCGGGCGACAAATTCGTCCAAACGCGCAAGCTGGCTAATGCCCAACGCTGCCTGAAGCTCGGTCATGCGGTAATTGAAGCCCAAATCAATCTGTTGGTAATACCACGCACCATCGCTGCCGCCGTCCATTTCGGCGGGGTCGCGGGTGATGCCGTGCGAACGCAGCAAGGCCATTTTCTGCGCCAGTTCGGGGCGCTTGGTGGTCGCCAAGCCGCCTTCGGCGGTGGTAATGATTTTGACGGGGTGGAAGCTGAACACGGTGATGTCGCTGTGGGCGCAGTTGCCGACTTTGCCCGCGCCGTAAGCCGCGCCGATGGCGTGCGAAGCGTCTTCAATCACGGCAAAACCGTATTGCCGCGCCAGTTCGCCGATGGCTGCCATCGCGCACGGTTCGCCGCACAGGTGGACGGGCACGACGATTTTCGGCAAACGTTTGCCTTCGCGCCGCGCCCGCGCCAATTTGTCCGCCAGCGCGGGAACGGACAAATTCAGCGTGTGCGGGTCAATGTCCACAAAATCCACGTCCGCGCCGCAATACAGGGCGCAGTTGGCGGAAGCGGTAAAGGTTATCGGCGATGTCCACAACACATCGCCCTGCCCCAAGCCCAATGCCAGACACGCCAGATGCAGGGCGGAAGTGGCGCTATTGACGGCAACGGCGTGTGCCGCGCCGCAGTAGTCGGCAAGGGCGCGTTCAAATTCGGGGACTTTGTTGCCCTGTGTGAGAAAGTCGGATTGCAGCACGGCGGTAACGGCGGCAATGTCGGCGGGGGAAATGGTTTGTTTGCCGTAGGGAATCATGGTTTTCTTTCTTTAAACAAATGTTCAGGCTTCCTGAAGCAGGGGCAAGCCCGTGCGTTGTGCCATTTTCTCGGCGCGTTGCCACACAAAATAGTGGTCGGTAAACACATTGCTCACGCGCCCCAACGCCCAGTCGCGGCTGCCTGAACGGGCAATCAGACGGATTTCGTGATGCCCCGTGCCATCATCATTTTTCTGCCACGCGCAGGCGATGCCGACAAAATCGTTCGCGCTACGCCGCTCGCGCACCTGCCAACGCATTTTTTGCCAAGAAAACATGCGCAAATGAAATTCATCGGCAAGCGGTTCATAAACCAAACGCCGCGTGGACAACAAAATACCCAGCACATAGCGTAAAGCGGAACACACCACAAACATCGTGTAAGCCGCCAACAACAGCCCCGAAAAATCTGTGTTCGTTACCAACAGCGTCCACACCGATTTGACGCACCAAGCACATAGCCACAGCAACACCACCAAACGCACAAGCTGCCACCACCAAGCAAACGGCATCGTCCACGCACACGCGCCCTGCGGCGTTTGGCGCGGCGGAATCGGTTGCGACAACACCGCTAATTCCGCTTCACGGTACAAACGGCGGTTGCGCCAATACACAGACACCCGCCGCGCACTCCAAAACAAATACGCCGCCGCAGGCAGCGCAAACACGCTAAACATGACGCCGAAACGCGTTTCGCCACGCCAGCCCAGCCACAGAAAAAAGCCCAGCAACGCCGCGCCCGCCGCCGTAAACAGCAGGCGCAGCAGCAGGGACGGCAAGGGCGCAGTTTGGGGCAATTTGGCGTGATAGCGGGTCATGGCAGGTTTCCTAAAAATGGTTTACACGAATAATTTCAATTGGATAATCGTTTTCCGCCAACATTTTCCGCAAATCAATACCGGCAGCCAAATTCTTCTGTTCAAAATCGGTGGGAAACAAACGTTGATGCCGCATGGCACGGTTTAAACTGCTTTGATAATATTGGTGCCTATCCCAAATCGTTTGATTATCTACCTTCATTTGCCGATAAGCGTCCGGATAACGGGTTTGCACTTCATAGATGCGCTCCGCCATCACCGTCATCAAGCGTTGATGAAAATCCTCCACTTCACGGATAAAATCCGCCTCTGCCATCACAAAAACGGCTTCGCCGCGATGCTGAAAATACGGCACGCCCTCACCGTCCGTTTCGTTGCCGTTCCAATACAGATAAATTTCATCGGCATACCGCCACAAGCGGAAAACGGGCATTCCCATATAGCCGAAACTGCCACCGAACAAGGCATAACGCATGGCTTGGTCATGGCGCTGCAATTTTTCCGCCCATTGCGCCCGTGCCAAATCATAAACTTTCGGATTCAAAAGACAAGCGTGTATCAAGTCGCTGACATTTTGCCAAGCATAAGGCAGGGCGAAACTCAGCACGTATTCATGCAAACGGGCGACATAATAATCGGGTATTTCAGGAGAAAAACCGTTATCATATTGTTCCGCAACGATTTTCGCGTCCGCCGTCCAAATGTCGGGATTGTACGACAACAAACGCTTGCCGTTAATACAGATGTTGTAAGCACCGTTCGTCAAATAAAACCAACCGAGAAGGTGGTTAGACTCAAGCGTTTTCTCCAAGTTTTTAAACGTGAAATCAAATAAAGGCATCGCATTCCTTTCTTTTCAGGCTGCCTGAAAACTCAAATCGCCCCGATTTTATGCTTGTTCGCCTCAATCCACGCCCGCAATGCCTCCCGCGACATCCATTCGCGGTTGCTGTCGCTGGCATACACAAAACCTTCCGGCACTTTTTTGCCGTCTTTGATGCGCTCGGGCGAATCGTGCCAGCCGTTAATCGCGGGCAGGATTTTGAAATGTTCGGGATATTCGTAGGTGTAGTGCGCGTCTTCCGCGCCTATCATTTGTTCGTGCAGTTTTTCACCCGGACGGATACCCACCGTTTCGCAACGGCATTCGGGCGCCACCGCCGCCGCCAGTTCGGTAATCGTCATCGAGGGGATTTTTTTCACATACACTTCGCCGCCCACCATGTCGTCAAAAGCGTGCCACACCAGCTCCACGCCCTGTTCCAGCGAAATCATAAAACGGGTCATGCGCGGGTCGGTAACGGGCAGCACGCCCGTGTCGCGCAGGCTGATGAAAAACGGTATCACCGAGCCGCGCGAACCCATCACATTGCCGTAACGCACCACCGCAAAGCGCGTGCCGTGCTCGCCCGAATAGGCGTTGCCCGCCACAAACAGTTTGTCGGAAGCCAGCTTGGTCGCGCCGTAAAGATTGACGGGGCTGCTGGCTTTGTCGGTGGACAGGGCGACCACGCGCTTCACGCCTTTGTCGATGCAGGCGTCAATCACGTTCATCGCGCCGTTGATATTGGTTTTTACGCACTCAAAGGGATTGTATTCGGCGGTGGGGACGATTTTGGTGGCGGCGGCGTGGACAACGTAATCCACGCCGTCCAAAGCGCGGTAAAGCCGTTCGCGGTCGCGCACGTCGCCGATGAAAAAGCGTACCCGCGCATCGCCTTGAAAGTGTTTCGCCATTTCCCACTGTTTCATTTCATCGCGGGAAAAGATGATGATTTTTTTCGGATTGTAGCGGGCGAGCGTCATCGGCACGAAAGTGTTGCCGAAAGAGCCGGTGCCGCCGGTAATCAAAATCACGGATTGGGAAAGCATGGTTGCGCCTTAATCAAAACAAATGTGCCATTATAGCAGGGCGTTTTTGCCCGCATCCGCACAAGACGGCACTTTTTGCCCCGTGGCAATTGAAGCCTGTAGCAACATTGTGTAAGATACGGTTTGGTATTTGTTTTTTACAGGAGTAATGCCATGCTGCTGAGCAATTTGGAACACATTCCCGACCGCCGCATCGTCAAACATCTGGGCTTGGTGCAAGGCTCGACCGTCCGCGCCAAGCACGCGGGGCGCGATTTTATGGCGGGTTTGAAAAACCTTGTCGGCGGCGAGCTGAAAGGCTATACCGAGCTGCTGAACGAGTCGCGCGAACAGGCTTTGGAAAGAATGCAGGAACAGGCGCGGCAAATCGGCGCAAACGCGGTGATTAATGTGCGTTTTTCCACCTCATCGGTGGCGGCGGGCGCATCGGAGATTTTCGCCTACGGCACGGCGGTGGTGTTGGAATAAGGGGGCAGTCATGTCAGAAACCATTATGCTCATAACGGGTATCTTTTTGCCCTATTTATTGCCCGTGCTGCTGTTGGCGGTGGCGTTTGTTTTCGGCAGCCGCGCCGAGAAAAAACACTATGCCGGTATTTTGGCGCGGGAAGACGCGTTGCGTCATATTATGGTGTTGTCGGTGAAACGCCCGCCCAAATCGTTTGCGGAACAACGCTTGGTGATGGGCAGCGTGGTGGTGTCCAGCGATTATTTCACGCGCCTGCTGGCGTGGTTTCGCAATATTTTCGGCGGCAATGTGCGCGGCTACGAAACCTTGCTCGACCGCGCCCGCCGCGAAGCGGTGTTGCGGATGAAGGCGCAAGCGGACGAACTCGGCGCGGAGATGATTTTAAACATGAAGTTTGAAACGTCCACTTTGGGTAATATTCATGTTCCGCAGCAATCCTCTGCTTTGGGAACGGTGGAGGTGCTGGCATACGGCACGGCGGGAAAGTTGCGAAAGCCCAATCATGCCCGACCCGAAGTTTGACGAAAGCCGTAATCCGAACATTCCGCCTGCCGGTTACCGCGTGCGCGAGTTGCGGCAGATGCTGGTGTATCTCACCGTTAGTGTGGCGGTGCTGTGGCTGTTGGTGGAAGGTGCGGTGCGCGTGTTGCCGTATGCCCTCAGCTTGGAGCGGGAGCGGCAATGGTTTGCCTTTGTCGGGGATTTGATTGAAAGCGGTGATGACACGCGCAGCGATGCCGCTTTGCAAACGCTGGCGGACGATTTGGCACGGCGCATGGATTTGCCTGCGGGCAGCGTGCGCGTGTACCGCAGCGATGACGATACGGTAAACGCTTTTGCCACATTCGGCGGGCATATCGTGCTGTATCAGGGTTTGCTGGACAAGCTGCCTGACGAAGAAAGCGTTGCCGCCGTGCTGGCGCACGAAATCGCCCACGTCAAACACCGCGACCCTTTGCGCGGCGCATCGCGCGGGCTGCTGTTCGCGCTCATCAGCACGGCGGCAACGGGCGGGCAGGGCAATCCCGAGTGGCTGATTGGTTTGGAAAATCTGCGTTACAGCCGCAGTTTGGAAGAAGCGGCGGACGCGGCGGCGGTGGCGGCGGTGCAATCGCGTTACGGCGATGTCGGCGGCGCAGCACGGCTGTTTGCCGTGTTTGCAAACGTGGAGCGCGAACACGGACACGACCACACCCCGCAATGGGCGCAAAGCCACCCCGACACCGCCGCCCGCCGCGCACACGTCCGCGCCCTTGCCGCCGACAACGGTTGGCACGCCGCCCCTTCCGCACACCCCAATATTTGGCGCACGCCCGCGCCCACGAAAGGAGACTGAATATGGACGGATTTTTTATCGGCTTGCTGCTGTTTGTGCTGGGTGTTTTGGCGGCACTGGGCATCGGTTTCAAGAAATTCTACCGCCATGCCAACAAAGAAACTTCGCTGGTACGCACGGGCTTGGGCGGTGAAAAAATCGTGATTAGCGGCGGCGTGATTGTGCTGCCGATTTTTCATCAGGCGATGGAAATCAATATGCAAACCATCACCTTGGAAATCTCCTGCGAGGAAACCGAATCCCTGCTCACCCGCGACCACATGCGCATCGACCTTGTGGCGCAATTTTTCGTGCGCGTGCGCCCCGGCGAGGTCGGCATCGAAACCGCAGCACAAACGCTCGGCACGCGCACCCACGACCGCAACGCCCTGAAAGAAGTGTTGGAAGGCAAGCTCATCAATGCCTTACGCGCCATCGCCGCCAAAATGGACATGGAAGAGCTGCACAGCAAGCGCCTTGAGTTTATCCGCGACGTTCATGCCTACTTGAAAGAAGAACTGGACAAAACCGGCTTGGATTTGGAAAACATCGCCATCACCCATCTGAACCAAACCGACAAGGAATTTTTCAACATCAACAACGCATTTGACGCGCAAGGTTTGACCCGCTTGACCGAAATGGTGGAATTGCACAAAAAAAAGCAAAACGATGCCGAACAGGACAGCGCGTTTGCACGCACCCAGAAAAACCTGCAAACCGAACGCGACCAGCAATACGCGCAAATGGCACAAGAACTTGACCTTGCCGTCCGCCGTGCCGAACAGGCCGCCGCCATTGCCGAAGAAGAAGCCGCCAAAGAACGCGAAGCTGAAGAAGCCCGCATCGCCGCCCGCCGCGAAGTGGAATTGGCACGCATCGCCGCCGAGCGCGACATCGAAAACGAGCGCATCCGCAAAACCCAAGCCGTAGAATTGGCAGAGCAGGAACGCACCATCGCCATCGCGGAAAAATCCCGTGCCGAATCCGAAGCCAAAGCCGCCGCCGAAAAATCGCGCGCCGAAGCCGTGCGCGAGGAAGAGGGCGTGATTACCGTGCGCGAAACCGAACGCGCCGAGCGCAGCAAAGCCATTGAATTGATTGCTGCCGAAGAAGCCGCGCAAAAAGAAGCGATTGCGGTTACCGTGTCTGCCGAAGCGGAGAAACAGGCGGCGCTCGACCGCGCCGAAGCCGCCCGCATCGCCGCACAGGGCGAAACCGATGCCAAAATCCTGCTGGCGCAGGCGCAGGAAAAACAATATCAGGTGGAGGCGGAAGGCACCCGCGCCGTGAACGAAGCCGCCAACGCGCTGTCGGACGAGCAAATCGCCATGCAAATCCGTTTGGCATTGCTCAAGCGTTTGCCCGACATTATCCGCGAGTCCGTCCGTCCGATGGAAAACATTGACGATATTAAGATTTTGCAGGTAAACGGCTTGGGCGGTTTCGGCGGAACGTCCGGCAGCCCGAAAGACGGCGGGCATGCCGACAATCTTGCCGACCAAATGGTCAACAGCGCCCTGCGTTATCGCGGCCAAGCCCCGCTTGTGGACAGTCTGCTTAAGGAAATCGGTTTGGACGGCAGCAATATCAACGGCTTGACACAAGGTCTGCACCACAGTGTGCGCCAAGCGGCAGAAGCCTTGCAGGGGGAAACACCCGCCCTGCCCGCCGCCGAAACCGTAACGGCTGCGGACGATGTGTCCGCACACGCAGACGCGCCGCAACATTAAACGCTATAATTGCCCTTTTTTTCCCGTCAAACACCCATGCCCCATCCCTACCGCCGCCAACAACACTACCGCCGCGCCCTGCCTGAAGTGGGCATCAGCGAAAACGGCAACATCCGTTCCCTGCATCTTGGCACGCCCACCGTGCAAAGCGCGATGAATTTGGACAATCCGCCCGAACTGGTGCTGTCGTACAGCCGCGCGATGATGGCGTGGCTGCTGTTTGCCGAACAGCCGCCCGCGCACATCACCCAAATCGGCTTGGGCGGCGGCAGTTTTGCGCGTTGGCTGGCGGAATACCTGCCCGACACGCGCCAGACGGCGGTGGACGTCAATCCGCAGGTGATTACGGTTGCCCGCGCCATGTTTGTCTTGCCGCCCGAAGGCGGAACCTTTGAAATCATTGAAGCGGACGGCGCGGAATACGTCAAAACCCTGCGCGGCGGCACCGATGTGATTTTGACGGACGGCTTTGACGGCGAACAAATCATCGATGCTTTGGTGTCGGACGAATATTTTGCCGACTGCCGCCGCGCATTGAGCCGGCACGGGATTTTCGTAACCAATTGGTGGCAGGGCGACAAACGTTATCCGCAGTTTTGCGCCCGTTTGCGCGAGGCGTTTGATGGGCGCGTGTTGGCATTGCCCGCCGAAACACACGGCAATGCGGCGGTGTTGGCGTTTCAAACCGCGCCCGTGCTGCTCACCGACACGCTGAAAAAACGCGCCGATGCGCTGTCGGCACAATACGGCTTGGATTTCAAATGCATGCTTGCCGATTTGAAAGCCGAAAACGGTTGCAACGGGCGCAGTTTGCGTTTTCAGGCAGCCTGAAAAAATACCGCTTCAGTCCCCTCCCGTTTACGGGGGAGAGCTGGGGCAAATCCCATTTTCTTTTGAAAAACAAAGCGCATGCCGTCATTTAAATTTTTCTACTGAAAATCAGTGTAATAAATAAAATACCGTCATTCCCGCGCAGGCGGGAATCCAACAATAAATTCAAACAAACTTTGATAAAACATCGTTTGCCAAGCATCGGGCAGTGGATTCCTGCCTGCGCGGGAATGACGGCGGTTGGGATTTTTTCGTCTGCGTACGAATTGAAAAAACCGTTTCCCCCACCATCTACCCCGCTTGAAAAATCCTTTTGCGAAAGCCCCCGATGATTACCGTCAATACCCTCCGCCAAATGAAAGCGCAAGGCGACAAAATCGCCATGCTCACTTGCTACGAAGCCGCCACCGCCGCCCTGCTCAACCGCGCCAAAGTGGACGTATTGCTGGTGGGCGATTCGCTGGGCATGGTGGTGCAGGGACACGCGTCCACCCTGCCCGTGTCGCTCGCCGACATGTGCTACCACACCGCCGCCGTGTCGCGCGGCAACGGCAACGCCCTGATTGTGGCGGACTTGCCTTTCGGCAGCTACCAGCAAGGGCGCAAACAGGCATTCGCCGCCGCCGCCGAACTGATGGCGGCGGGCGCACACATGGTCAAGCTCGAAGGCGGCGCACTGATGGCAGACACCACCGAATTTTTGCAACTGCGCGGCATTCCCGTGTGCGCCCACATCGGTTTGACCCCGCAATCGGTACACGCGTTCGGCGGCTACAAAGTGCAGGGCAAGGGCGACATCGCCGCCGCCGCGCTGCTGGAAGACGCACGCGCCCACGATGCGGCGGGTGCGGCGATGGTGCTGATGGAATGCGTTCCCGCCGCGCTGGGCAAACGCGTTACCGAAGCCGTGTCCTGCCCCACCATCGGCATCGGCGCGGGTGCGGATTGCGATGGTCAGGTGTTGGTGTGGCACGACATGCTCGGCGTGTTCCCGAAGCCCGCCAAATTCGTCAAAAATTTCCTGATGGGGCAAAACAGCCTGCAAGACGCGGCGGCAGCGTATGTCCGTGCGGTGAAAGATGGCAGCTTTCCGGCGGCGGAACACGGCTTTGCCGAGTAGGAGACGGCGCATGCGTACCATCGGCATCATCGGCGGCATGAGTCCTGAAAGCACCGCGTGCTACTACCGCGACATCAACCGCATCGTCAATCAAACCAAAGGCGGCAACCACAGCGCACCGCTCATCTTGTACAGCGTTGAATTTCAAGCCATTGCCGAACAACAAAAAAACGGCGACTGGCAAGCCGCAGCCGCCACACTTGCCCGCGCCGCCCGCATCTTGCAGCAGGCAGGCGCACAAGCCTTGGTGCTGGCAACCAACACCATGCACAAAGTCGCCCCGCAAATCGAAGCGGCGGCAGACATTCCCCTGCTGCACATTCTCGATGCCGCCGCCGCAGCCCTGCACCGTCAAGGCATCAGCCGCGCCGCCGTATTGGGCACGCGCTTCACCATGCAGGCAAACGGCTTTTATGCCGAAGGTTTGCGCCAACGCGGCATTGACGCGCTCATGCCCGCTCCCGCCGACCAAGACGACATCCACCGCATCATTTTCCAAGAACTGTGCGTGGGCGACATCCGTCCGCAAAGCCGCGAGCGTTACCGCGACATCATCGCCCGCTTGCGGCAAAACGGCGCGGAAGGCGTGATTTTGGGCTGCACCGAAATCGGACTGCTGCTACAGCCGCACGATTGCCCCCTGCCCCTGTTCGACACCGCCGCCCTGCACGCGCAAGCGGCTGCCGAATTTGTGTTGGCGCAAGATGCCAATCTTCACTGTTTCAACGCACATAAAGCACCGCCCCATGCCTTGCCCTGATGCGGATGGCGTTACGCCCCGCCCGAAAGGAATTTTGATAAAAAAACCGCTTCCGATGATGTTGTCGGAAGCGGCTGCTTGCACATACTCTGCCGGTTATTGGGTAACGACAGATTGGATACGCACGTCCACGCGGCGGTCGGGTTCGATACACGCAATCAGTGCCGAACGTTTTTTCGCTTTGGACACTTTTTTGCCCAAACGCGCCACTTCCGCTTGGCAAGATGCGGTCATGCGGGCTTGGCTTTCGCCGTAGCCGATGGCGGAAATCTTGGCTGCGGGCACGCCACGGTTCACCAAGTAGTTGGCAACCACGTTGGCACGACGCTCGGACAGGGCTTGGTTGTAGGCATCTGCGCCCATAAAGTCGGTATGGCCTTCCACACGCGCGCGCACCACTTTGGCATCAGACAGCTGCGCCGCCAAAGAGTTGAGCGAATCCACAGCTTGCGGACGCAAGGTATCTTTGTCGAAGCCGAACAGGAAGTTGGAAGAGAAAGTAACCACTTTTTCTTCGGGTTCGCGCTGAACGGGCGGGGGCGGCGGAGGAGGCGGCGGTGTGGGGGCGGCAGCATCGCCACATTCTGCCAAGCCTTCGGTGGATTTGTTCAGATAGTTGTTTTCCCAGCATTCGCCGTAGCTGTTGCGGACAACTTCGCCGCTTTGCTCGCTGACGGTATAACCGTTGGCCGACACGCCTGCAGAAGCAAGCAGGGCGAGCATCATGGCGCTTAATTTAAGCTGTTTGGTCATGTTATTCCCTCATCAAAAAAATTTGGCAGAAAGCGCGGTAGGGCTGTGTGGGCGTGTTCTGCCGGCTTGCGGTATTCAGGCAGACCGCAAGCGTTATGCGGCGGAAACCTGAATTTTTCGGGGTTACTATAAAGAAAACAGGCGGTTTCTGTCAATAGAAAATACCGCCGCACCGTTTGGCTTATAGATTGCAGCATTATACCTAAATATTTGGCATGATATAATATTCAGGCGGTTTTTCGGGCGTTTTTTTTTCTTGCGGTTGTGTAAAAACAACAAACCCGCCGCCTTTGCTTTTTGCTTGGGGCGTGATACATTGTGCCGTTTGCCCCGCCAAGCATGCCAATCGGGGGGCGCAAACCAAAACGGTGTTTTTGCGGCAAGGAAACGGTGATGAAATTACAGCAGTTGCGTTATGCGGTGGAAACCTTCCGCCACAATTTGAACGTGTCGGAGGCGGCAGAGGCTCTGTTCACGTCCCAGCCGGGCGTGTCCAAACAAATCAAATTGCTGGAAGAGGAAATCGGGGTACGGATTTTCATCCGGCACGGCAAGCGCATGGTGGCGGTTACGCAGGCGGGGCGGGCGGTGCTGGAAACGGCGGAGCGGATTTTGCGCGATGTGCAGCACATCAAAAGCATCGGCGGCGAATTTGCCGATACCGCCGGCGGAGTGCTGACGGTGGCGGCGTCGCACACCCACGCCCGTTGCGTGTTGCCGCCTTTGGCGGCCGCTTTTGCCGCCGACCACCCCGACGTGTGCCTGAACATCATCACCGGCACGCCGGATGAAGTGGCGGCCGCCGTCTTGCGCGGCGAAGCCGATTTTGCCGTCAGCAGCGAGCCGCCGCGCAACATACCGCCACTGCGGCATTTGCTGTCGCGCCCTTGGCGCTATGCCCTACTGTTGCCAAAAACCCATACTTTGGCGGAAAAAAGCGGCGCAAGCATACGGGATTTGTCTGATTACCCTTTGCTTACCTATAATTATGCCCTACAGCCGCACAGCGTGTTCGGGCGCGCACTGGCAAAAGCACAAATACACTGTCGGGCGGCACTGCTCTCCTGCGACAACGACCTGCTGAAAACCTACGTCCGCGCCGGCTTGGGCATCGGGCTGCTCGATTGGGCGGCGTGCGCTGCCGAAGCCCGCGACAACGGCGAATGGACGGTGCGCGACATCAGCCACTGGTTCGAACCCGCCTACACCCAAATCATCGTGCGCGGCGACACCCAGTTGCGCAAATACGCCTGCGACCTGATTGCCAGAATAGACGAAAACCTGACCGCACCGCGCATCGAGTCGCTGCTGTACGCCCCGCCCGCCGATGATTTTTCCATCTGAAACCGATGACGGCACCGCCCCATCATTTTGCTTTTTGTAAGGAACAACCACCATGTCTTCGGAAACTTCGCCTGCCGCACGCCATCGCGGATTTGCGGGATTCGTGTACCAACGCTTCAAAGAAGCACGGGTACTGCAAGCGGCGGGCAGCCTCACCTTCACCACCCTGCTGGCACTTGTCCCCCTGCTTACCGTCATGCTGGTGGTCATCACCGCCTTCCCCGTGTTCGGCAACGTCTCCGCCCTGTTCGAGCGCTGGATTAACGACCTGCTCGTACCGAGCGGCGCATCTGCCGTAACCGTATACCTGACCGAATTTAAAAATCAGGCGGGCGGGCTCACCGCCATGGGCTTGGCAGCCATGACCCTGAGCGCCCTGCTGCTGATGCAAACCATCGAACGCACCTTTGACGGCATTTGGCGCGCCCGCAGCACCCGCCCTTGGTGGGTACGCTTTTCACTGTATTGGGCGATACTCACCTTGGCGCCCGTGGTGGCGGGCGCGGGGCTATCCGCTTCCACCCAAATGGCGCACTGGTTTCCCGCACTGGCGGGCAAAACCGGCTGGGTGTGGATGGGACTGCTTGCCAACGCCGTTTTGCTGTACCTGCTCTACCGCCTTGTGCCCAACCGCGAAGTGCCGCATTGGCACGCCCTCACCGGCGCGGCGGTTACCGCCGTACTGCTGGAAGCCGCCAAATGGCTGTTCGGCATCTACATCAACAATTTCAACAGCTACCATTTGGTTTACGGCGCATTTGCCGCCGTCCCCCTGTTTTTGGTGTGGCTGCACCTGCTGTGGACGATGGTGCTGGGCGGCGCGGTACTCACCGCCAGCTTGAGCGGCTGGCACGGCGGCAGCACCGACCTGCCCGACGACGGCCGCGAACGCTTCGACACCGCCGTACAAATCCTGCTGATGCTCCAAACCGCCCAACAAGAAGGCAAAACCCTGCGCCCGCACGACTTTCGCAAACGCGTGCGCGTGGGCGGCGAACGCTTGGAAGAAGTCTTGCGCAAGCTGGCGCAATACGACTACATCGGCGCGGAAGCCAAAGGCTGGCTGCTCAAAACCGCCGCCGACCAAATCCAACTGCGCGAACTGTTCGAACGCTTCGTGTACCTGCCCGGCTTGGAGGGCGACAGCGTCCCCCGCGCCCTTCGCGCCCTGATTCTGCCGGGCTTGGAGCGTTTGGACATGAACTTGAGCGAATTTGAAAAAAGTCTGGTGGAAGTGCCGGTGGTGTCGGACGAACCCGAACCGCCCGCCGCCAACTGAAACGCACCATATAAATTTTTATACCGCAAATCAATGCAACAAAAAATACCGTCGTTCCCACACGGGCGGAACGCCACTGCCCGATGTTTGGCAAGCGGTGTTTTATCAAAGTCTGCCGTGCTTCGACTCGGATTCCCGTCTGCGGGAATGGCGGTGCAAAATTTTTTCAGTTAATTGACGACACGCCCCAAGGCTTATTATCAATTAAATTATTACATTAAAAATCAAAAAAGTATAAAAACTTCCGTCATTCCCGCGAATGCGGGAATCCACTGCACGACAACTTGCAAGCAATGTTTTATCAAGGTTTGTTTGAATGTGTTTTGGACTCCCGCCCGCACGGGAACAACAGCGTTGCCGACTGCGCACAGTTTTTTGAAACGGCACGGCAGTGCTGCGCTATAATCGGCATTTTCACCCCGCCCGCCATGTCCCGCGCCAAACTGCTGTTCAAATCCCTGAAAGCCCGCTTGCAAACGCTGCGGCTCAAATGGGGCAAACGTCTACTCGACCGTCCGCCGCCGCCCGCACCGTCCGACCGCATCCGCAGCATCTTGTTTTTGCGGCAGGACGGCAAAATCGGCGATGCCGTGGTCAGCTCCTTTGTGTTCCGCGAAATCAAACAAGCCCGACCCGACATCCGCATCGGCGTGTTGTGCAACAACGGCAACCGCCGCCTGTTTGCGCCACATCCGCATATTGACGCGCTGTATCACGCCCGCCCGAAAAACCTGTGGGACTACTGGCGCACCGGACGGCAGTTGCGCGGGCGTTACGATGCGGTCATCGACCCCACCGTGTTGCTGCGCAACCGCGATTTGCTGCTGTTGCGCCTGCTGGCCGCGCCGCTCACCGTCGGTTACGGCAAAGCGGATTACCGCCTGTTCAGCCGCAACATCGATGCGGACGGGCTGCATTTTGCCGAAGTGTACCGCCGCGCTTTGGAATGCTGCGGCATTGCCTGCGCCGACACCCGCCACGATTTGCCGCACGATGCCGCCGTTGCCGCGCGGATTGAAAATTTTTTGCAAACGCACGGCATCACCGATTTTACCGCCGTTAATTTTTTTGGCGCATCGCGCAGCCGCCGCTTCAACGACCGTCAAATCCGCGCGTTTTTAACCATGTTTGCCGATGAATTTCCCCAACGCCGTTTTGTACTGCTGGGCGCACCGCCGTTTAACGCGCAATTAAGCGCCCTGCCCCTGCCGAATAATGTCGTCTGCTATCCGGCAAACGATGTTTTGGAAACGGCGGAGCTGATTCGCCGTGCCGAAAAGCTGGTCAGCCCCGACACCGCCGCCGTCCACCTTGCCGATGCTTTCGGCACGCCGCAAATCGCCTTTTACCGTGAAGATCCGCAAAACTTCGCCCATTGGCGACCGCAGTCGCCCGATGCAAAGATATTGTTCTACAAAAACAATATCGGCAAAATCAGCCCGGCCACCTTGTCCGCCGCCCTGCGGGTCTGAACCATCGTGTTTCAGGCAGCCGTTCAAAAATGGCGCGGCAGCCTGTTTCGATACCGCTAAACGGCAATTTGCAACCTGTCGTGCGAATTGCGGCAGGTTGCGCCTCCAATTGTGATAAATATGAATATCTAAATTATGAATATCTTAATTTTGCACAAATCTTTGGTCTTGGGCGGCACGGAAAAAATCCTGCTCAACTACCTGAACATCTTGTCGCGCCAACACCAAGCAACCCTGTTGCTGACTATAGATTTGGGCGAACAGGCGTTTTTTCAGGATGGCATTCCCGCTGGCGTCGCCGTACACACGGTTTTCAGCGAAGCAGAAGTGGAACATTATTCACAGGTCGGACGGCAACGGCGCAAAAGCCTGCTGCACAAAATCCGCCACGAATATTTCAAAGCCTACGAACAAATCCGCTTTTACCGCGCGGTCAAACGCCTCATCCGACAAAATCAAATTGATTTGATAATTGACTTTTCAGGCTGCTTGGACAAATTTATCCGTCTGCCGGAAATATTGCGGCGCGGCTGCCCGCCCAGTGTGCGCTGGGTGCACGGACGACTGCACGGATTATTGTCTTCCGATAAACACCAATTTGATAAATTTAGAAAAATTTTCCAAAACCACGCTGCTGTCATCGCCCTTTGTCCGCAAATGTCCGAGTATTTGCAAAACCTGTTCACGCTGCCACCCGACAAAATCCGTACCCTGCCCAATCCGATGGACTTGGCAGACATCGCCGCCCAAGCCGAACAAGACTTGCCCGCCGAAGCCGCCGCCTACCGTCCCTATATCTTGCAAACCGCCAGGCTGGACATCGGCAAAGGGCATGAAGAACTGATTGACATCTACGCAGAATTGAAACGGCGCGGCATCACCCACAAACTCTGCTTTGTTGGCGAGGGCGGCAACCGCACCGCCTTGGAAGCAAAAATCCGCGCTTTGGGCTTGGAGCAAGACTGCATTGTATTGGGCGCACACCGCAATCCCTATCCGTTTTTCAAACATGCGGACGTGTTTGTACACACTTCCGAACACGAAGGCTTACCGACCGTCCTGCTGGAAAGCATGGCTTGCGGCACGCCTGTGGTGGCGATGGATTGCCCCACCGGCCCGAAAGACGTTTTGGGCGCAAACAGCGAATACGGGCGTTTGATTCCCCTGCACGACAAGCAAGCCTTTGCCGATGCCGTCTGCGAACTGCTGGCATCGCCCGAACAGCAAAGCCGTTACCGCAAACAAGGCTTGCGGCGCGTACGGGATTTTTCTGTGGAAAATATCGGCTTACAATTGGAAGCATTATTGAACTCTTTGACCGGCAAAAAACAACCATGAAACTGATTATCCTTGACCGCGATGGCGTGATTAACCACGACCGCGACGATTTCGTCAAATCCGCCGAAGAATGGCAGCCGATAGACGGCAGCTTGGACGCGATTGCCTTTCTCACCCAAGCGGGCTACACCATCGCCGTCGCCACCAACCAATCCGGCTTGGGGCGCAAACTGTTTACCATGCACACTTTAAGCGAAATGCACGCCAAAATGCACAAACTCGTGCATCAGGCTGGCGGCGAGATTAGCGGCATCTGGTTTTGTCCGCACCTGCCCGAACACGGCTGCACCTGCCGCAAACCCAAACCCGGCATGGTGGAAGACATTTTGGAGCGTTTTCAAGCCGATGCCGAACACACTTATCTGGTCGGCGACAGCCTGCGCGATTTGCAGGCAATGGCGGCGGCGGGCGGCAAAGCCGTATTGGTCAAAACCGGCAAAGGCGCCAAAACCCTTGCCGAACACGCCGACAAACTGCCCGAACACACCCTGATATTTGACGACTTGCTCGCCTTCTCCCAATACCTGACCGCCCCGCCCGACACCGAATCCGAACACGAAGCCTGATGCCCCGCCCCGTTTTCGCGTACAATACGCCCCTTTCCGCCCGACAGCCCATGCCATGTTTCAACCCACAGGGCTGCACATAAAGCGGCGCCCCATGCCTTGCCCTAATTCGGACGGGCTTACCCCCGCCCGAATAATCAAGCGATTTTACCGCCGTAAACGGCGGGGTTTCAAACCGAAAAGGAACAAGATGAACACCCACCGCGCCCGCAAACGTTTCGGACAAAACTTCCTGCACGACACCCGCATCATCGCCGACATCGTCCGCGCCGTGCGCCCGCAGCCGCACGATATTGTGGTGGAAATCGGACCCGGCTTGGGTGCGCTCACCGAGCCTTTGTGCCGTGCGCTGGCGCGGCTGCACGTTTGCGAGATTGACCGCGACATTATCGCCCATTTAAAAAAACAATCTTATGCGGAAAAGCTGATTGTCCATGCGGGCGACGTGTTGCAGTTTGATTTTTCAAGCGTTGCAGGAAAAAAGAAAATTGTCGGCAATCTGCCCTACAATATTTCCACGCCCCTGCTGTTCCGCTTGAGCGAATACGCGGACGAAATCACAGATATGCACTTTATGTTGCAAAAAGAAGTGGTTGAGCGCATGGTTGCCGCGCCCGAAAGCAATGATTACGGGCGTTTGGGCGTGATGCTGCAATACTTTTTTGACATGGAAAAACTGCTGGACGTGCCACCCGAAGCCTTTGACCCCGCGCCGAAAGTGGATTCGGCGGTGGTGCGCCTGATTCCGCAGGCGGGGCGCATCGGCACGGCGCAGGATTTCGCCCATTTTTCCGCGCTGGTGAAACAGGCGTTCCACCAACGCCGCAAAACCTTACGCAACAATTTGAAAGATTGGGCGAACGAAGACGATTTGCTCGCCAACGGCATCAGCCCGCAACAACGCGCCGAAGCCGTGCCGCCCGAATTGTATGTGCGCTTGTCCAACCATCTGATTAACCAAAATGTTCAGGCTGCCTGAAACACCGAAAGACCGCAATGACCGTAACCGACAAAAACAAAATCATGGTGAGCTTTAAAAACGTTCACAAATATTTCAAAGATTTGCATGTAATCAACGATGTCAGCCTCGACATCCGCCAAGGCGAAGTGGTGGTGGTGTGCGGGCCTTCGGGAAGCGGCAAATCCACGCTTATCCGCACGGTAAACCAATTGGAAACCATCGCTTCAGGCGAAATTTGGGTGGACGGCGTGAACGTTGCCGACCCGAAAACCGATTTGAACAAAATCCGCACCGAAGTGGGCTTCGTGTTCCAGCATTTTAATTTGTATCCGCATTTAACCGTGTTGCAAAACATCACCTTATCGCCGATTAAGGTAAAAGGCATCAGCCGCGAAGCTGCCGAAGCCAAAGCGGTGGAACTGCTGAAAAAAGTCGGTTTGGAACACAAAAAAGACGCGTTGCCGACCCAGCTTTCCGGCGGGCAGCAACAGCGCGTGGCGATTGCGCGGGGCTTGGCGATGGAACCGCGTGTGATGCTGTTTGACGAACCGACTTCCGCGCTTGACCCGGAAATGGTCGGCGAAGTGTTGAAAGTCATGAAAGATTTGGCACAAAGCGGCATGACGATGATGTGCGTAACCCACGAAATGGGCTTTGCCCGCGAAGTCGCCGACCGCGTGATTTTTGTTGACCACGGGCAGATTGTGGAAGATGCGGAACCGGAAGCGTTTTTCAAAAACCCGCAAAGCGACCGCGCCAAGCAGTTTTTAAGCCAGATTATGTCGCATTGAGTTTCAGGCTGCCTGAAAACGTTTTTCAAGAAAATTCAAAATGATGAAATCCCCAAAATCGCTGGTCATCGCCAGCCGCGAAAGCCCGCTTGCGATGTGGCAGGCGCGGCACGTTCAGGCGCAACTGCAAACGCTGTATCCCGATTGCGCCGTTTCCATTCTCGGCATGAGTACGCAGGGCGACCGCATTTTGGACAAAACCCTGTCCAAAATCGGCGGAAAAGGTTTGTTTATCAAGGAATTGGAACAGGCTTTGCAAGACAGTCGCGCCGACCTTGCCGTTCATTCCATCAAAGACGTGCCGATGGTGCTGCCGGAAGGCTTTGCGTTGGCGGCGATTGGCGAGCGTGCCAATCCTTTTGATGCCTTTGTTTCCAATGATTATTCCGATTTGTCCGCGCTGCCCGCAGGCGCGGTGGTCGGCACGTCCAGCCTGCGCCGCGAAGCGCAAATCCGCGCCCGTTTTCCGCATTTGACGGTGCGCCCTCTGCGCGGCAATGTACAAACGCGTTTGGCGAAGCTGGACGCGGGCGAATACGCGGCGGTTATTTTGGCGGCGGCGGGGCTGGAACGGCTGGAATTGCACGGGCGCATTCGTGCCGTGTTGTCGCCCGCCGACAGCCTGCCGGCGGCAGGACAAGGCGCATTGGGGATTGAAATCGCCGCACACCGCACGGATTTGATTGAGGTTTTGCTGCCGCTCAACCACGCGCAAACCGCCGCTTGCATCACGGCGGAACGCGCCCTTGCCCGCGCTTTGGGCGGAAGCTGCCAAGTGCCGCTCGCCGCCTACTGCACGGGGGACGAACAGGGTGTGCTGACCCTGCACGGCTTGGTGGCGCACCCCGATGGTTCGCACACGCTCACCGCTTCGGCGCAAGCACCCGCGCCCTATGCGGACGCGCTCGGCAGGGCGGTGGCGAAAAAATTGGCGGACGATGGCGCGGTGGAATTGATTGAAGCGGTGTTGGCGGAAAACTGATTGTTTGTTTCAGGCTGCCTGAAACCCGAAAACCCTGTTTCCCGACAGGGTTTTTTCTGATTCAGGAAATGAAAACGATTTGCATTTGTCGGCAACGGGCGTATAATTTCAGTTAAATCAGGTTAATTTTCGTCATTTCCCATTCTTTTCAAAGGAATTTTTCATGAAACGCACACTTTCCCTGCTGCCCCTGCTGTTGGCATTGGGCGCGTGCCAGCAACAGCCGTCCGCACAAGCCCCCGCCGCCGAAACCGCCGTTTCCCAAGCCGCGCCGTCCGAAGCCGTTGCCGCCGCATCGTCTGCCGCCGCGCCCGCCGCTTTGGAACAGGCTTTGGCGGAATACAAAAAATACGTTCAGGAACAAACCGATGTGCTGGTGCGCGATACCGAAGCCTTTGTTACGGCGGTGAAAGCGGGTGATTTGGACAAGGCGAAAGCCCTGTATGCACCCGCCCGCGCCCATTACGAGCGCATTGAGCCGGTGGCTTCGCTGTTTGAAGAATTGGACGAAGCGATTGACGTGCGCGAAGACGATTTCAAACTGAAAACCAAAGACCCCGCTTTCGGCGGCTTCCACCGCATTGAATACGCGCTGTGGGTGGAAAAAGACACCAAGTCGGTGGCGGCAACGGCGGATAAATTATTGAACGATGTCAAATCCTTGCAAGCGGAAATCGCCAATCTGGACTTCCCTGCCGAAAAAGTGGTCGGCGGGGCGGCGGAGCTGATTGAGGAGGTGGCCGCCGACAAAATCACCGGCGAGGAAAACCGTTACAGCCATACCGATTTGAGCGATTTTCAGGCGAATGTGGACGGTTCCAAAAAAATCGTGGAGCTGTTCGGAGCGCAGATTGCCGCCGCCGATGCCGAAATGCCGCCGCGTTTGCAGCAGCGTTTTGCCGAATTGGACAGCATTTTGGCGAAATACCGCGCCCAAGACGGCAGCTTCGCCACCTACGACAAATTGAGCGATGCCGACCGCAACGCTTTGAAAACGCCGTTAAATGCGTTAGCGGAAGATTTGGCGAAATTGCGCGGCTTGCTCGGTTTGGGCGGCTGAAACTTTGGACGTGCCGTCATTTCCATTTTTCTGAAAATCAGTGTGATATAAAACCATTCCGTCATTCCCGCGCAGGCGGGAATCCAAGTGGAAACCCGACAAATGTCGGGAAAACAACGCTTGCCAAAAAGCAGCACCGGATTCCCGCCTGCGCGGGAATGACGGGATTGGGATTTTTCAGTCAAATGATGACACGCGCTTATTCCAAACACAGGCTGCCTGAAATTCAGGCAGCCTGTTTTTCTTGAAAGAACAATATGATGGATACCCCGCACGACCCCGCCAAACGCACCCTGTTCAAAACCGCCGCGCTGTTGGCGGCAGGCGGCACGCTGGCTGCCTGCAGTCAGGGTAAACCCGCCGCCGCGCCGCCGCCTTGCGCGGAAAAAACGCATTCGCGTCAAGCCTATCCCTGCCACGGAGCGCATCAGGCGGGCATCGTTACCCCGCACCAGCCTTTCGGCATCGTCTGCGCCTTTGATGTCAGCGCACGCGACCGCGCCGGTTTGCGCGAAACCTTGCAAATTTTGAGCCGCCGCATTGAATTTCTCACGCGCGGCGGCGAACTGGCGGACGGCGACCGCAAATTTCCGCCCGCCGGAAGCGGCATTCTCGGCAAAACCGTGCCGCCGGACGGCCTGACCGTTACGCTCGGCGTGGGCGCGAGCCTGTTTGACGGACGTTTCGGCTTGTCCGCGCTGCGCCCCAAGCATTTGGTAGAAATGCCCGATTTTCCCAACGACAAACTTCAGGCGGAATGGTGCGATGGCGATTTGTCCTTGCAAATCTGCGCTTTCAGCCCCGAAACCTGTCTGAACGCCCTGCGCGACATCATCAAACATTGGAGTGCGTTTGCGGTGATTAAATGGAGCATGGAAGGCTTTTTGCCAAAAACCCAAGCGGGCAGCGCGGCGCGGAACCTGTTCGGCTTTCGGGACGGCAGCGCAAACCCCGACGTGTCGCAAACGCAAACCGCCAATCAGGTGCTGTGGACGGGCATTGCTGAAAACGCGCGGGACGAACCGGCGTGGACGCGCGGCGGCAGCTATCAGGCGGTGCGCTTAATCCGTCATTTTGTGGAATTTTGGGACAGAACGCCGCTTGCCGAGCAGGAAGCGATTTTCGGGCGCGAAAAATATTCCGGTGCGCCCTTGGGCATGAAACACGAACACGACAGCCCCGATTACGCCCGCGACCCCGAGGGCAAAACCATTCCCAAAGACAGCCACATGCGCCTTGCCAATCCGCGTGATGGCGGATTTTTGAAAAAACACCGTCTGTTCCGCCGCCCGTTCAATTATTCGCGCGGGCTGGCGAAGTCGGGACAGCTTGACGTGGGTTTGCTGTTTGTGTGTTATCAGGCGAATTTGGCGGACGGTTTTGTGTTTGTGCAGGGTTTGCTCAACCGCGAGCCTTTGGAAGAGTATATTTCGCCGTTTGGCGGCGGCTATTTTTTCGTGTTGCCCGGTTTTGAAAAAGGCAGCTATTTGGGGCAAACGCTGCTGGACGCGGCTGCCTGAATGCGCCAAGCCGGCGGCAAAAACCAAGCTTGGCACAAAACACGGTGTGCAAAATGCCTTTTTCGTTTGAAATCCCGCCGTTTATAACGGTAAAATAGCCGTTTGCAGCTTAAGGCGTGTCATCAATTGACTGAAAAAACACGGCATCGTCATTCCCGCGCAGGCGGGAATCCAAGTCAAAGCACAACAAACCTTGATAAAACATGGCTTACCAAGCATTGGGCAGTGGATTCCCGCCTGCGCGGGAATGACCTTGTATTTTTATACCACACTGATTTTCAGTAGAAAAATTTCAATGACGACACGCCCCAACCTTTCCCGAGCGGCGCGGCGCACATGTCATCCCGCGTTTCGGGCAAACACACAGCGATGAGCCAATTACAGCAAGGAGTATGATTATGGCGCGTTACAGCCTTCGCATCACCCGCCACGGCAGCACCCAATATCTTGATTTGTCGGACGCTGCGGGTCGCATCACACGGGTGGAAGCACAAGACCAAACCGTTTACCAAATCATCGACAAGCAAACCGGCCGGCCGGTCGAGCAAGCGGTGGCGCACCGTTCCGGCAAGGATTTGCAGATTTATTTGGGCAGCAAGGCACAAGGTTTGCCCAAATTGGTGGTGGGCAAGTATTTTGACCATCACCCCGTTGCCCCCGATGAAATTCCGGGTGCGGACAACAATGCGGGCAAAAATGCCGCCACTTTCGCCACTTCCAGCACCGCCGTACTGCCGCAGGACGGCGAACAGGGCGCGCACCAGTCGGGCTGTGCCTGCGCGGGCTGCTGCCAACGCCGTCTCGACAACTTTGACCAAGACGGCGTATCCCGCCCCGAAACCCACCATGCCGTTGAAAATAAGCAGGGTTATGCTTTGGAAATCGTCCGCAACGGCAAAACCCGGCATCTTGACGTGTCGGGCGGCATGGACTGGATTCAGGCGCACGACCAAACCATTTACCGTGTTATCGACAAAAGCACGGGGCAGTTGGCGCAAAATATTTCCACGCTGAAGGTGGGCAGCAATCTGCAGGTTTATCTGAAAGACAAGGCTTCGGGCATGCCCGATTTCGTGTTGTACCAATATTTTGAAAAATATCCCGTCAGCAGCGACAAATTGGGCGGCTTGAACGCGACTTTTGCCACGTCTTCCGCCAACGGCACGCTGCCCGATACGGACACGGGTGCGGGAAGCGGCGGAACGGGGTCGGGCAATACCGCCCCATCGGGCGAGCAAGGCTACACCTTGAAAATCTACCAACCCGATAAAATCGGCACGGCGAAGCTCTCCGGCAAGGGCGACATGATTTGGGTGCCGGTGGCGGCGCAAAGCGTGTACCAAATCATCGACAACAAAACCGGCAAAGTGTTGGACAATGTCGCCACGTTTGCTTCGGGCAGCAATCTGCTGGTGTATCTGAACGGCAAAATGACGGGCATGCCGGATTTGGTGATGCAAAATTATTTCCGTCATCACGCCGTACCGGAAAGCAAATTGGGCGAATTGAACGCCACTTTCGCCACCTACTCGGCTGCGGGCGCATTGCCCGCAAGCGCACCCGCCGGCACGGACGGCGGACACCAGCCCGCACCGACACCGCCCGACAACGGCAACGACACCGCGCCGACACCGCCCAAACCGCCGGTGCAGCCGCCCCAACCGCCGCAGCCGCCCGTACAGCCCAAGCCGCCCGTGCAACCGCCGGTTGAGCCGCCGCAGCCGCCCAAACCGTCCGCACCCGCCGACAATCAGCGCATCGGCATCCGCATCACCGATGTGGACGACAACTTTTTGGGCGCAGACGACATGAGCCGCATGGTTACGCTCAACGGCCGCATCGACACCGCTTCCATGCCGCATTTGAACACCCGTTACAACCGCGATGTGCTGCAAAGCGTTACCGTAGAAATCAACGGCAAACGCTATGAAGCGGGCGTGGACAACGAAACCTTCCGTTTCAAAGTGCAAATCGCCGAATCCGAGCTGCGCGCTGCGGACGGCAAGCAGTTCCGTTTCCACATCAATCACGGCGGCAAAGTGTTTAAAGTGTCGCAAGGCGGCTGGTGGAGCGGCAACAGCAAAACCTTCGCGCCGATGGACGACCAAGACGCCGCCGCCGCCATTTCCCGCCTGAAAGTATCACTGGAAGGCGAAGGCGTGTCGGGCAACACCGTCCGCGCAAACGGCCTGAATGCGGAACAATCGCAAATTTCCGGCGTGGTGAGCGGCGCGGCCAAAACGGGCGACACCGTATTGGTGGACGTGAACGGCAAGCAGTACCGCACCCGCGTGGAACACGGCAAAACCTTTAAAGTCAGCGTAAACAAAGCCGACTTGCTCGCCGACAGCGACCACACCGTCAGCGCGAAAGTGGTTTCCGGCAGCGCAAGCGCACAAGACCACCACCACTACACCGTGATGCGCCCCCAAATCGGCGGTGATTTTGTGAGCGGCAACGGCAAACTGCCCGTCAGCAAACTGCCCTACTTCATTGCCAATTTGGACAGCGAATGGGACAACCAGCGCTATTTGGGCTTTCTGCCGCAAAAACCCACCGGCAAAGCCGCCACCCTCACCTACCGCTTCTTCACCCAGCACGACTTGGACAACTTGTCGGAACACATTGCCCAATTGAAACAGCAAGCTGCCAAACTGGGCTACGCCGACCGCCACAAAATCTCGGTTATCCGCAGCGAAATCAAATATCTGGAAACCCTGCACCGACACAACCCCGAAGGCATGTCGGAAGCCAACCAGCGCAAAATGGAAGACGTGTTGCGCCACATCGAAGAAAACTCGGCGGTTAAATTCGTCCGCGCCAAAGACGGCGAATATGCCGACATTACCTATTACATTCACGACCTTGCGCCAAACGTATTGGGTCAGGCGTATTTTGGCGGACACGTCCAGTTGGCGCGCAACATCTTCACCGGCAACAAATTCGACTACGTTACCGCCATTCACGAAACCCTGCATTCGCTGGGTCTGAAACACCCGCACCGCGATGCCCAACGCGGCGACGAACCCGTGATGAGCAAAACCGAAGACCACGAAAGCCTGACGGTGATGTCGTACAACCGCGCCGACTTCGTCAAACACGACGGTTTGCGGATTTACGACATGGCGTATCTGCACTACCGCTACGGTGTGAACCCCGACAAACGCGCGGGCAACGACACCTACACGTTCAAAGCCTTCAACCGCCATTCCTTTGACGGCGACGTGTATATTTGGGACGGCGGCGGCGTGGACACCTTTGACGCATCGGCGGAAACGCAGGGCGTAACCGTGAATCTGACCCCCGGTTCGTGGATTCATTCCGGCGCGAAAACCACCAATTTCGCCTTGAGCGAACACACTTTGCTGACCCGTGCCGATGTGTTGGCGGAGAGCGGCGGCGGGCGCAATCTGTCTGACGGCAACTGGCTGGCGATGCGCACCGTTGCGGCAAATACTTTTGTGAAAGGTCAGGCGTTTATCGGTTTCGGTACGCAGATTGAAAACCTGATTGGTTCCGATTACAACGATTCGCTCACCGGCAACGATGCCGACAACGCCATCTACGGCGGCAAGGGCGATGATGTGATTGACGGTGGCAAGGGCAACGACTGGCTGGACGGCGGCGCGGGTGCGGATACGCTCAAAGGCGGTACCGGCAACGACAGCTACATCGTAGACAATACCGGCGACCGCGTGGTGGAAAACCGCAACGAAGGCACCGACACCGTTTACAGCAGCCTGAAAAGCTACACGCTCGGTCAGTTTGTGGAAAACCTGCACCTGATTGGCAGTGCGAAAGACGGCATCGGCAACAGCGAAAACAACCGCATTGTCGGCAACGACCGCGACAACTATCTGTTGGGCGGCGGCGGCAGCGACACGCTCACCGGCGGCAAAGGCAAAGACACCTTCGCTTTCGGCAGCCTGTTGGACGGCAGCATCGACACCATCACCGACTTTGAAAAAGGCAGCGACAAAATCGGTCTGTCCAAAGCGGTGTTCACCGCCCTGCACGACAATATGAGCAATTTCGGCGATTACGTGCGCTACGACAACCACACCGGCAAGCTCTCCTATGATGCGGACGGACACGGTAGCGGCAGCGCGGTTACCTTTGCCCACCTGCAAGCGGGCTTGGGTACGCTCGACCAAAGCCACTTTACCTTGCTCGGCTAAACGCGAAGGCGTGTCATCATCTGACTGAAAACACACAGACCGTCATTCCCGCGCAGGCGGGAATCCACTGCCCGATGTTTGGCAAGCCATGTTTTATCAAGGTTTGTCGTGCTTCGATTTGGATTCCCGCATTCGCGGGAATGACGGAATCTTTTATATAGTTAAAATGCTTATTTTTTCATACGGCGTTGGCTCGCCTTGCCGTATTATCCATACTGTCTGCGGCTCGCCGCCTTGTATGAAAAATAAATCATTTCAACTATATTTCACTGATTTTCAGTAGAAAAATTTAAATGATGACACGCCCCAATGGCACGGGGAAGTTTCAGGCAGCCTGAAAAACTAAAAACACCCCGTTTTATTCAAACGGGGTGTTTCTTTAGTTTTTAATCAAAGCATTACACAACGCCTTGTGCCAGCATCGCATCGGCGACTTTCTTGAAGCCCGCGATGTTTGCGCCGTTCACATAGTTCACAAAACCGTCTGCCGAACCGTTGGCAACGCAGTTTTCGTGAATGTTTTCCATAATGCCGAACAAACGTTGGTCTACTTCCTCGCGCGTCCACGACAGACGAATGGCGTTTTGGCTCATCTCCAAACCGGAAGTCGCCACGCCGCCCGCGTTGGACGCCTTGCCCGGCGCGTACAAAATCTTCGCTTTGACAAAGGCTTCCACCGCGCCCAAAGTGGAGGGCATGTTCGCGCCTTCCGCCACGCAGATGCAGCCGTTTTGCAGCAGGGTTTGCGCATCGTTCTCGTCCAACTCGTTTTGGGTGGCGCAGGGCAGCGCGATGTCGCACGCCACGCCCCAAGGACGTTTGCCTTCAAAGAATTGCAGGCCTTGCTCTTTGGCGTAAACGGACAGACGCTCGCGGCGCACTTCTTTCAATTCCATCAATGCCGCCAACTGCGCTTCGGTCATGCCGTTGTCGCCGAACAGCACGAAACCGCCGGAATCGGACACGGTCAGCACTTTCGCACCCAACTGAATCGCTTTTTCGGCAGCATATTGCGCCACATTGCCCGCACCGGAAATGGTAACGCGCTTGCCCGCGAAGCCGTCGCCTTTGGTTTTCAGCATGTTTTCGGCAAAATACACCGTGCCGTAACCGGTGGCTTCGGGACGAATCAGGCTGCCGCCGTAGCTCAACGCCTTGCCGGTCAGCACCGATGCGAACTCGTTGCGCACGCGCTTGTATTGACCGTACAAAAAGCCGATTTCGCGTCCGCCCACGCCGATGTCGCCCGCCGGCACGTCCAAATCCGCACCGATGTGGCGCGACAATTCGGTCATAAAGGCTTGGCAGAAACGCATCACTTCGCCATCGGATTTGCCTTTCGGGTCAAAGTCGGAACCGCCCTTGCCGCCGCCCATCGGCAGCGTGGTCAGCGCGTTTTTGAACACTTGCTCGAACGCCAAGAATTTCAGCACGCCCAAATCCACGGTGGGGTGGAAGCGCAAGCCGCCTTTGTAGGGGCCGATGGCGGAATTCATTTGCACGCGGTAGCCGCGATTGACCTGCACCTTGCCCGCATCGTCCACCCACGACACGCGGAACATAATCACGCGCTCGGGTTCAACGATGCGCTCCAGCAGGCCGAATTGGGTGTATTTGGGGTTTTTCGCCAAGAACGGGGCAAGGCTGCCGAACACTTCTTCCACCGCCTGATGGAATACGGTTTGGTTCGGGTCGCGTTGTTTGATGGTTTGAAACAGGGCGTTCAAGTCGCTCATTTTCTGACTCCTGTGAAGGTTTGGTAGAGAATATTTTTCTGATAATTTGTAACTAAATTACAAATCAACTTGCCAATTCAAGCATTTGGTTGTTTAGTTGCAAAGCGGAACGCAGTTTAGCAAGTAATCGGGGCTTTTGCCAGTAGCCGAAACGGGCGGAATACACAATTTTTTACAAAATAAGAAAATATTTTGACAAAAGGCAAAGATTTTTACCGTGTCAGCGCGGGCGGCGGCGAAATAAAAATGTAGTTTGTGGCGTTGCGGTGTTTTTCGTCATGAAAGAAACTACATTTTCAGGCTGCCTGAAACCCGCCAATCATTTCACAATCCACATTTTCCGTTCAAACACCGCCGCCTCATACACATCGTCCAATACCAACTCCACGCCCAGCGCGGGCAAGGCAACGGTACCGCTACGGAAAGTGTGTTCCCGCCAATCATCGGCGCGGGAATACAAAAAGGCTTGTACAAATCGTTGTTCCAAAACCAGATAATGTTGCAGCGTGGGCAGTTGGCGGTATGCCGCCAATTTGGTTACCAAATCGGTAAAGCGGGTGGAACTGGACAAAATCTCCATAATTACAATGACTTGGCTAAACTCCGCTTCGTTGTCGCGGCGGCAGTTTACCACCACGTCGGGCAGAAAATAGTGGCTGCCGATTTTGACTTTGCAGTCGCTGGCAAACGGCATGCAGCCGCTTTTGCGCAAACGGTTGCCCAATTCGCGGGTCAGGTTGTGGGCGATAAGCAAATGGTTGTGTGATGCGCCCGCCATCGCCACGATTTCCCCGTTGATGAATTCAAACATTTCATCGGGATTTTCCGCACAAAATTCAAGGTATTCCGCTTCGCTGGCGGCTTGGGCTTGCAGTAGGGTGTTCATGCGGTCAGCGTGCCTTTGGTGGACGGCATGCGTCCCGCCATGCGTTCATCGTGCGCCACCGCCATGCGCAGGGCGCGTCCGAATGCCTTAAACACGGTTTCCGCCTGATGGTGGGCGTTTTTGCCGCGCAGATTGTCGATGTGCAGGGTCATCATGGCGTGATTGACCAGCCCGTGAAAAAATTCTTCAATCAAATCCACGTCAAACGTGCCGATGCGGGCGCGGGTGTAGTCCACATGGTAATGCAGTCCCGCCCGCCCCGACAAATCCAGCACCACGCGGCTCAAGGCTTCGTCAAGCGGCACATAGGCGTGTCCGTAGCGGGCGATGCCGCTTTTGTCGCCCCACGCTTGGCGCAGCGCCTGCCCCAGCGTGATGCCGATGTCTTCCACGCTGTGATGGTCGTCGATGTGCAAATCGCCTTTGCAGACAATGTCCAAGTCTATCATGCCGTGCCGTGCGATTTGGTCGAGCATGTGTTCAAAAAAGGGAATACCGGTGTTGAAACAGGCTTTGCCCGTGCCGTCCAGATTGACGGATACGGTGATTTGGGTTTCGCTGGTGTTGCGGGAAACGGTAGCGGTTCGCATGGTTTTACTTTCTTGATTAAACGGTAAAAACGGTTTTCAGGCAGCCTGCAACAAAACGGACAATACGGCATCGTTCTGTTCGGGCGTGCCGATGGTCAGGCGCAAGCAATTGTTTAATAAGGCATGGCTGCCGTGCAGTTTTTTCACCAAGATTTTGTTGTCCAACAATTTTTGATACGCGGCTTCGGCATCGGGCAGGCGCACGGTGATGAAATTGGCTTCGCTGGCGAACACGGTCGCGCCCGCAATGCCGCGCAGGGCGTTGCTTAAACGCGTGCGCTCTTGTTTCAGTAATTCAATGTTTTTGTTGATAAAATCCATATTGTTCAACGCAAACTCGGCGGCGGTGAGGCTTAAGCAGTTCATATTGTAGGGCGGCAGGATTTTTGCCAATTCGTTCATGACGGCGGGCGCACCGGCGGCGTAGCCCAAGCGCAAGCCCGCAAAGCCGATTTTGCTTAAGGTTCTCAAAACAATCAGGTTTTCAGGCTGCCCCGCTTGCGGCAAAAAGCTGTCGCGGCTGAATGCGCCGTAGGCTTCGTCCACCACCACCGCGCCCGATGCGGCGGCAATCACGGCTTCCACATCGGCGCGGGCAAACGGTACGCCGGTGGGGTTGTTCGGATAGGCGAGAAAAATCAGGGCGGGATTGTGTTCGGCAAGCGCGTTCAACACGGCGGGCAAGTCCAGCGTGAAATCGGGCTTGAGCGGCACGCCGATGCAGTCCATGCCAAACAGTTCGGCATTGCGGCGGTACATCACGAAGCTCGGTTCCAACACCAGCATTTTCGCATCCGTGCGGGCAAACAATAAGGTGATGAATTGTATAAGTTCGTCCGAGCCGTTGCCGAGCGCGAGCGCGGCGGTATCGGGAACGGGAAAGGCGCGGCGCAAGGCGGCGGGCAGGGCGGAAGCGGCGGGATTGGGATAACGGTTGATGTCGGCGCGGGCGAGTTGTGCGGCGAGTTCGCTTTGCAATTCGGGGGGAAAGGCGTAAGGCACTTCCATCGCGTCCAGTTTCAGCCAGCCTGCGGGCAGGTCGGCAACGGCGTAGGCGCGGGCGGCGCGGATGTTGGGGCGGATAAAGTTGAGCATGGTCGGGCAGGTGCGGTAAAGACAAATATAAGGCATCGGCGCACGGGCGTTTTGCGTGGGCGCGGACGGTATGCCGAACTATATCAGAAAATGTGGGGCAAGGGTTTCCGATTACGGCTGCCCGAAAGCGCGTTTTCGGGTTACAATGGGTTATTTGCTCCACACCTCAGCATGATGATTGCCCAATATGCCGTTTTCGGCAACCCGATTGCCCACAGCCGTTCTCCACAAATCCACCGCCTGTTTGCCACACAGGAAGGTGCGAACATCAGTTACCGCCGTATTTTGGCAGACAGGCAGCGCAATGCGTTTGCCGATGCGGTACGCGGTTTTTTCGCATCGGGCGCGGGCGGGGCGAACATTACCGTGCCGTTTAAAGAATATGCGTTTGATTTGGCAGACGAACATTCGGAGCAGGCGCAGGCTTCGGGCGCGGTAAACACGCTGATTCCCCTGCCAAACGGCGGTTTGCGCGGCGACAATACGGACGGCGCGGGGCTGGTATGCGATTTGCAGACGCATTTGCAAACGTCTTTGCGCGGCAAACGCCTGTTGCTGCTGGGGGCGGGCGGGGCGGCGCGGGGTGCGGTGTGCGCCCTGCTGGACACCGGTTTGGCGGAATTGGTGGTTGCCAACCGCAGCGCCGACAAGGCACAGGTGCTGGCACGGCGTTTCGGCATCGCCGCCACCGGCTTTCACGCGCTGCCGCCCAATTATTTCGATGTGGTGGTCAATGCCACTTCCGCCGGCCTGAACGGCGAAGTGCCCGACATTTGCCCCGCCGTGTTCGGGCAGTGCGTTTTAGGCTACGATATGCTGTATGCCAGCGACAAAACCGCTTTCATGCGTTTTGCCGCCGCAAGCGGCGCCACCGCCACCGCAGACGGCTTGGGCATGCTGGTGCGTCAGGCCGCCGAATCCTACCGCCTGTGGCGCGGCTTCACCCCCGATGCCGATGCCGTCATCACCGCCCTGCGCCGCCGCCCCCGAAAGGAAGGCTTGTGAAATACATCGTCTATTTGCTGTTGCTGCCCGTGTTTGCCCTGCTCACCTTCAATATGTATGCCTACGGCAGCATCATCGGGCTGCGCGTACTCGCCCCCGCCGACACCGCATTCATGCGCAACCGCATGGCACAGCTTGCCGACAGCAAACCCGAAGTCAAACTGGACTACCGTTGGGTGGACTACGAACACATCTCGCCCCACCTGAAAAAAGCCCTGATTGCCTCCGAAGACGCCCATTTTGCCAAGCATCAAGGCTTTGACTTGGCAGGCATACGCGCCGCCGCCGAGCGCAACCGCCAAAACGGCGAAATCCGTGCCGGCGGCTCCACCATCAGCCAACAGCTTGCCAAAAACCTGTTTCTCAACGAACAGCGCAGCTACTGGCGCAAAGCCGAAGAAGCCGCCATCACCGCCATGCTCGAATCCGCCACCGACAAACGGCGCATCTACACCCTGTATTTGAACAGCATCGAATGGGGCTACGGCATCTACGGCGCGGAAGCGGCGGCACAACACTTTTACGGCATACCCGCCGCACGGCTCGACCGCCGCCAAGCCGCCCAACTTGCCGCCCGCGTGTCCGCCCCCCTGCGCTACGCCGACCGCCCCCACGATGCCCGCCTGCAACGCAAAAGCGCCGTCATCTTAAAACGCATGGACAGCGCCGCCCTGCCCGATTAGACAAAAATTTTTGTTGTGCGATTGAAACGCCGCCCGCCCCCGCCGCACGCGCACCAATCCCAACACCCCCGATAATCCTGTATAATTGCAAGGAAATTTTTACCACCACACCCCACACCGACAGGTACACCGTTATGAGCATAGGTTTATTTCGGGTCTTGCTGCAACAAAAGCTCGTCCCGCAAGAAAAAATCGAAAAATACCAACAAGCCGCCGAGCGCGGCACCTTCCTGAAAATGATTTTTGACGACAAAATCATCACCCCTCAGGATTTGTGCGCCCTGTTGTCGCGCATGTTCAACTACCCGCAATTCAACATCAACGCGTTTTCGCGCAGCAAAATGATGACCGACCTGCTGGACGAAAACCAAATGATGGCACACCGTTGCGTGCCACTGTTCAAGCGCGGCAGAAAACTGTTCATGGCGGTTTCCGACCCCACCAACATCCAAGCCCTGCAAAAACTCGTCTTCTCTAGCGGCTTGTCGATAGACTTGGTTTTGGTGCGCGACGACCACCTGAACAGCTTTCTCGAATGGTTCGGACAAAGCAGCACCAGCATCCTGCGCGAAATGGGCACCGACAGCACCCTGCAGGAAGCCCAAGCGCAAACCATGATTGTGGACGGACAAGAAGAAGAAGACGGGCCCATCGCCCGTTTTATCCAAAAAGTCCTGTCAGACGCACTCAACGCCGGCGCATCAGACATTCACTTTGAATTTTACGAATTTATGGCACGGGTGCGTTTCCGCGTGGACGGACAACTGCGCGAAGTGGTTCAGCCCCCGCTCAACCTGCGCAGCCAGCTTGCCTCACGGATTAAAGTGATGGCAAAGCTCGACATTTCCGAAAAACGCATTCCGCAGGACGGACGCATCCAGCTCCAATTCAGCCCAGACAGCAAAGCCATCGACTTTCGTGTGAACACCATGCCCTGCCTGTTTGGCGAAAAAGTGGTGATGCGTATCCTCAACTCCGATGCCGCCACCCTCAACATCGACCAACTGGGCTTTGAAGACTTCCAAAAAGACCTGATTATGGAAGCGATTCACCGCCCCTACGGCATGGTGCTGGTAACGGGCCCCACAGGCTCGGGCAAAACCGTCTCGCTCTACACCTGCCTGAACATTCTCAACACCGACGACGTAAACATCTCCACCGCCGAAGACCCCGCCGAGATTAACCTGCCCGGCATCAATCAGGTAAACGTGAACGACAAGCAGGGCTTGACCTTTGAAGCCGCGCTCAAAGCCTTCCTGCGTCAAGACCCGGACATCATCATGATTGGTGAGATTCGCGACTTGGGCACGGCGGACATCGCCATCAAAGCCGCGCAAACGGGCCATATGGTGTTCTCCACCCTGCACACCAACAACGCCCCCGCCACCCTGTCGCGGATGCTGAACATGGGCGTTGCGCCGTTCAACATCGCCAGCTCGGTCAATCTGATTATGGCGCAGCGTTTGGCACGGCGTTTGTGTTCCGCCTGCAAAGAACCGGTGGAGCGTCCGCCCGAACCCGCACTCAAACGCGCCGGCTTTACCGATGAAGACTTAGCGGGCGATTGGACGATGTACCGCCCCGTCGGCTGCGAAATCTGCAAAGGCAAAGGCTACAAAGGCCGTGCCGGCTTGTACGAAGTGATGCCGATGACCGAAAAAATGAAAGCCGTCATCATGAACAACGGCACGGAAGTGGACATCGCCAACATCGCCTACGAAGAAGGCTTGGTGGATTTGCGCCGCTCCGGCCTGCTCAAAGTGATGCAGGGCATCACCTCGCTGGAAGAAGTCATCGCCACCACCAACGAATAATTTTAAATCAACCCATTGAATAGGTATCGTTCATTATGGCAGCCAGAAAACCCGTCAAAACCGTTTCGGCAAAAAAAGCCGCCGCCTTCAATCCCAAACAAAAGGAAAAAGGCAACCGCTACCAGTTTGAAGGCCGCAACCTGCAAACCGAATCCATCGTGCGCGGCGAAGTGGTCGCCCGCAACGAAGAAGAAGCGCGTCAGAAACTGCAGCGCCGCCAAGTCAAGGTGCTGCAAATCACCAAGATGAAAAAAACGCGCGACAAAAAAATCACCCAAGCCGACCTGACTGTGTTTACCCGCCAATTGTCCACCATGATGAAAGCGGGTTTGCCCCTGATGCAGGCATTCGACATCGTGGCAAAAGGACACTCCAACGCCACCATGACGCGCATGCTGCTGAGCGTGCGCGCCGACGTGGAGCAAGGCACGGCACTGGCAAGCGCGTTTGCCAAACACCCCAAGTATTTCGACAAATTTTACTGCAACTTGGTGGCGGCGGGCGAAGCGGGCGGCGTGCTGGAAGCCCTGCTCGACAAATTGGCAACCTATAAGGAAAAAACCCAAGCCATCAAGAAAAAAGTCAAAAGCGCGCTGACCTACCCGATTTCGGTGATTGTGGTTGCCATCGTGCTGGTGATTGTGATGATGATGTTCGTCTTGCCCGAGTTCAAAAAGGTGTATGACGGCTTGGGCGCGGAACTGCCCGCGCTGACGGCGTTTATGATGAACATTTCCGATATTTTCGTTGCCTACGGCTGGCTGATTATCTTGGGCTTGGTCGGCTCGGTGGTGGCATTGGTGCAGATTCACCAACGCTCGCCCGCTTTCCAGAAAAAGGTCGATGCGTGGCTGCTGAAAATGCCGATTTTCGGCGACATCGTGCAAAAAGCCACGATTGCGCGGTGGGCGCGGACAACGGCAACGCTGTTTGCGGCGGGCGTGCCTTTGGTGGAGGCTTTGGATTCGGTGGCGGGCGCATCGGGCAATATTCTGTATGAAGAAGCCACGATTGAAATCCGCAGCAAGGTCAATCAGGGTATTTCACTGACTTCCGCCATGCAAGCGGCGCAGATTTTCCCGAACATGGTGGTGCAGATGGCGTCCATCGGTGAGGAATCGGGCGCGCTGGACGACATGCTGAACAAGGTTGCCGAGTTTTACGAAGACGAGGTGGACAACGCGGTGGCGATGCTGTCTTCGCTGATGGAGCCGATTATCATGGTGGTGCTGGGCAGCATCATCGGTGTGATTTTGGTGGCGATGTACCTGCCCCTGTTCAACATCGGTAACGTGTTCGGCTGATGATGGAAGAAACGGTGTTTGCGGTGGCGGCGGCAGGGCTGCTGGGCTTGATGGTGGGCAGTTTTCTCAATGTGGTCATCTACCGGCTGCCGGTGATGATGAACAGGGAATACGACCGCGCCGCCAAAGAGATTTTGGCAAAGCCTGTGGAACAGGTGCTGGCATGGCTGCCCGCCGACAAAGCCGCCTCAGGACGGGCTTTGTTGGGCGTGGCTGCCGAGCCGCCGCCGCGTTTCAATCTGCTGCTACCGCGTTCGCGTTGCGGAAGCTGCGGGGCGGGCATCAAGGCATGGCAGAACATTCCCGTATTGAGCTGGCTGCTGCTGCGCGGACGCTGCGGCAGTTGCCGTGCGCCCGTGAGTGTGCGTTACCCTTTGGTGGAATTGCTCACGGGCGTGCTGTTTGGCGTGGTGGCGTGGCGTTACGGCGCGGACGCGGTAACGGCTTGGGGCTGTGTTTTGACGGCGTTTGTGCTTGCGCTGACGTTTATCGATGCCGATACCCAGCTTTTGCCCGATGATTTGACGCTGCCTTTGGTGTGGTTGGGGCTGCTGTTCAATCTGCATACGGGTTTCGTGCCGCTTTCGCAAGCGGTGTGGGGCGCGGTGGCAGGCTACATGAGCTTGTGGACGCTGTACCAGACGTTCAAGCTGCTGACGGGCAAGGAAGGCATGGGACACGGCGATTTCAAACTGCTTGCCGCAGTCGGCGCGTGGGTGGGCGCGGCGGTGCTGCCGGTGGTGGTATTGGGCGCATCGCTGGTCGGGATTGCCGCCGCGCTGGTCAAACGGGTGGGCAAGGGTCAGCCGATGGCGTTCGGGCCCTGCTTGGCGGTGGCGGGGTGGCTGGTGTTTCTGTTTCACAATCAAGTCGGCACGCTAATTGCTTGGTGGTTGGCAAAATCGGGCTTTTAGTTTATGACGGCATGGATTGCACTCACAGGCGGCATTGGCAGTGGGAAAAGCCAAGCCGCCCTTTATTTTCAAGGCATCGGCGTTCCCGTTATCGACGCCGATGCCGTCAATCGCGAACTGATTACCACCCCGAACAGCCCCGCCCTGCGCGGCATTGCCCGCACCTTCGGCGCACAAATGCTTGATGAAAACGGCATTTTGCGCCGCGATGCCATGCGGCGGCTGATTTTCGGCGACAGTTGCGCCAAAGCCCGTTTGGAAGCGCTGCTCCACCCCCTGATTATCCGCGCAATCCGCCAACGCCAGCACGGCTGCACCGCCGGCTACGGATTGGTCGAGCTGCCCACTTTGGCAGAGCACCCGCATTTTGGCACACTGGTGCGGCGCGTTTTGCTGATACACGCCCGCCAAGACGTGCGCGTGGCACGGGTGATGCGGCGCAACGGCTTGTCCGAGCAGGAAGTATTGGCGATTGTCGCCGCCCAAGCCGATGACGCGCAACGCTTGGCGATTGCCGATGACGTCATCACCAACCACAGCACGCCGGACGCGCTCCAACACGCCGTTTTGCAACAACACGCGCACTATGCCGAGCGGTTCGCGCCGCACCGCCCCGACACGAAACTTTGATACTGCTTCCCACCGCAGCGTGCGCCGCGCCCCGCTTGGGAACGGTTTGCCCCCGCCAAACCGACATCATCACACCATCAATGACGGGGCTTCAAACCGACAAGGAATTTTGATGAAGCTCTACTTCGATTATCCGCTCTCCGAACGCGTACGCAATTTCATCCGTCTCGGTCAATTGGCACAACGCTTCCACGAAACGCTCGAATCAGACGACAAATGGCTGCACCACATTGCCGTTTGCACCCTGTTTGAATTGAGCGAATGCGCCTCCCGTGCCGATTTGAAACGCGATTTGCTGCACGACTTGGAGCGCCAGCGCATTCAGCAAAACGCTTCTGCCGAGCCCGACCAAGCCCATTTGGACAAACTCAACCGCGCCATCGCCGAGCTTCAGGCAGCCAACCGCCAATCGGCACAATCGTTGCGCGAAAACGAATGGCTGACCGCGTTCAAACACAAGCTGAACATTCCGGGCAGCACCACCGCAGTCGAGTTGCCCAGCTACCATTATTGGCTGCACCAAGATGCCGAAGCGCACCGCCGCTATTTGGAAAAATGGTCGTCCGCCACCTTGCCCGTGCAACAGGCAGTGGAGTTGGTGTTGGCGCATTTGTACCGGCACACCCACACGCTCGAATGCGAGGCCAAAAACGGCGTGTACCAGCACGGCGGGCTGGTGCAAAGCACCCATCTGCTGCGCATCGGCGTGGCACGCGAACACGAAGTGGTGCCGGAGGTGTCTGCCAACAAGTATTTCACCAACATCGGTTTTTTGCAGGCAAATCAGGAAAGCACGCGCAGCAAGCGCAGTGAAAAGGATTTTTCGTTTGAATTGATTTTGTGCGGTATGGAAGCGGCACAGGCTTGAAAAACAACAACGCGCAAGGAAAATTACCTTGCGCGTGTTTTTTGCGGTCGATTTGATGACGCGCCCCAAGCACACATCAGCGTTTCAGGCTGTTGTGCCAGCGTTGGAAAGCGGTTTGAAACACGCGGTTGAGCTTGTGCTGGTGTTCGGGGCTGTCGGCGGTTTGGTAAAACGCTGCCGTTCCGTCCAAATCCAGCGTATGAAAATAATCGTGGATAAAGTGTCCGTAGCCTTCGTCTTCATCGGCATAGTAGTATTCGGTGAAGCGTCTGCCCAAGTCGTTGAAGCAGGTTTTGTCGATGCCGCCGTTCAGTTGGGTCAGCACAAAGGTCGCTCCCGAAATTTTGCCCTGCCGCAACAGGGAAAAATTGGGCAGGGAAGCGGCGGCGGTGCTGTGCAGCCCTTGCGACACCGCCCATGCGAAATAATAGCCGATGTGGTGGGCAGCGTGTTGCGGCGGCGTGCCGGCGGGCAGGTCGGCAAGATGGAAGCTGATGTGGTCGTAGTGCATGATTGCCCAAATACAGGAAACAATAAGGTGGATTATACTGCCGAAGCCCGCGCCGCTTCAAAAAACCGCAGCACCGTTTCCGGCAGCCAGCGCAAATGTCCGCGCCCTTCGCCCGAGACGAAACCGCAATGCCCGCCGTTTTCCGGCTGGAGCAAATGCACTTGCGCGGACACATCGGCGGCGGTCGGCAGAAATTCGGCGGGTAGGAAGGGGTCGTTTTGCGCGTTCACAATCAAAGTGGGGCGGGCGATGTGCGGCAGATACGGCTTGGCGGCGCAACGGGCGTAATAATCCTGCTCATCGGCAAAACCGTGCATCGGCGCGGTGTAGGCGCGGTCAAATTCGCCCAGCGAGCGGCAGCGTTGCGGCGGCTGCGGCACTTTGCGGCGCAGCGTGTGCAGAAAATACGGCGCATACAGCAAGCGCGACAAGCCGCGTTCCAAAGCGGCGGCGGCGTTGGGCAAATCAAGCGGCGCGGAAACGACTGCTGCCGCGTGCGGCACGGCATTTTCACCCTGCTCGCCCAAATACTTCGCCAAAGCGTTGCCGCCCAGCGACACCCCCACCGCATACAGGCGCGGATAACGGTGCTGCAACACCGCCAGCATGTGCGCGATTTCGCGGGTGTCGCCGCTATGATAGGTGCGCCGCGCGCGCACGCCGCCGCAACTGCGAAAATGCGCCACCACGCCGTGCCAGCCGTGCGCGGCCACCGCGTGCATCAGCGCGGCGGCGTAATGGCTGCGGCTGCTGCCCTCCAAACCGTGAAACAAGACCACCAACGGCGCATCGTCTTGCTTGGCATCAACAAAATCATAAGCAGCCAAATCTTCGCCGTAGCTGTCGGCGATGAGTTCGCGGCGGTAGGCGGGCAGGGGCGGTTGCAGGGCTTTGGCATAAAGCGTTTGCGCATGACCGCCGCACAGCCAGCGCGGCGACACAAACGGCGGCGCGACAAACGCCCCGCCCTGCCCCGCCACCGCCGTCAATGCAGCTTCTCCTGACACGCCATAATCCGCTCCCATTCCAAACGGTAGCCCTGCAACTCATCGTATTCGGGAAAATCATCGCGCCCCGCAAACGTCAGCTCGTCCAACAAATCGCCCAACAACTCAATCGGCTCGATTTCCGTACCGTACAGATTCGGGTCGAAGGCAATCCCCGCCAACACTTGGTCTTGGTCCATATCAATCAGAATATCGTACATAAAATCCACCAAACCGATGGACACAATCCGGTAATCCTGCCACTCCTCGCAACGGCAATCCGCCGCATTTTCCGAGCTGTGCCAAAAGCAATACACCGCTTCGGGTTCGCCAAAACGGTTTTCATACACTTCAGACGGACACTCGGCAAAATAGTCCTCACCGTCTTGCAGGGTGTACACGGTTTGGGTGGCCACCACCGTGCGGACAAATTCCGCATAAGCGGGGTCGGAGTTGGGGGGAGTCATGTAGTTCATCATTTCAAGGTACTTCTTTTTCACGGGCAGACAATGCGGCGCATTGCCTGATGATTATGATTATATGGTTATTCGGGATTTTCGTGGTCGGATTCGGCGGCGGGCGCGGGCTGCTGCGCCATCGTTTCTTTCAACGCACGGTACAGGGCGCGAAAATGCTTGGGCGGTTTGTTTTGTGCCTGCTCCTTGCGGGCGTTGCGAATCAGCGTGTGCAGTTGTGCCGCATCGGCGGCGGGGTGTTCGGCGACAAATTCGGTCAATGCCCCGTCTTCCGCCAGCAAACGGCTGCGGACGTGTTCGACACGCTGCAAAAACGCATTGTGCGCCTGATTTTCGCCCTTGAGCGTGTCCAAAAACGCCTGTATCGGCGCGGGGTCGGTGTCGCGCATCAGCCTGCCGATGTATTGTGCCTGACGTTTGCGCGCGCCGTTGGCGGAAATGCTGCGGTAGTCGCGCACCGCCTGATACAAATCTTCAGACAAACCTATTTTTTTCAATGTATTGTCGGATAGTTCCGTCAGTGCCATGCCCAATTGCTGCAAATGGTGCATGTGTTTTTTGACGGCGGTTTTGCTGGGGGCGTGTTCGTTCATGGTTTCGTTTCTTTGCGAGTGAAGCGGGGTGCGGGCGGAACGTTTGCGGAACGGACGGCGGCGGGAGGTGGCGGTACGTTCTTCAAGGTTTGCCGGCAACGGGGGCGCGTTGTTGGAGTTGGGGGGACAGCACCAGTTCGCGTTTGAGCGGAAGCGGGAAAATGTCTTGGTTTTTCAGTGCGAAAAACCAGTAGGCGCGTTGGTGTTTGCGGTAGGGGTGGCGGGTGCGGCAAAAGGCGAAGGCAAGATTGTTGATGCAGTGGAAGGTGTGTCGCCGCCAGTCGGGGGAAAGGCGCGCTTTCCAACGGGTGATGTCGTGCAGTTGGGAAACCTGCAGGCGGCAGCGTCCGTCTGCGCGGCAAACGGGCTGCCAGTTTTCGTGTTCTTTGCGTCCGTCCATCATCCATTGTCCGCCGGTGCGGAAAAAGCGCATTTGGACGGCGGTGGGTTCGTGGTGGATGTCCAGCACGGTGTAGCTGCCCTCATCGCGGCTGTCGGGCGGGGCGGCGTGGGCGGCGGCGGCAAAACCCAGCGCGGCGCACAATAGGGCGGATAGGCGTTTCATGTTATCGGTTTCGGATAGGAAAAACCCGCCGTCAGGCAGCGGGTCGGAATGGGGTGTGGTTGCAGATGCAACAATTTTGATGCAACAATTTTGATGCAACAATTTTGATGCAACAATTTTGATGCAACAATTTTGATGCAACAATTTTGATGCAACAAT
>NZ_AUAP01000011.1 GCF_000428785.1 Conchiformibius kuhniae DSM 17694
CAGACGGCAGTACGCATATGCGCCTTATACCGCAGCAGAAACTTCACTTCGGCAGCACAGATGGCAGCATTTGTCGGATTGGTGCCGAAAATGCACGAATCGGGACAGCAAAGGGGGCGGGTGATGTTATCCAAAAAAGGTTCGGCAGTATTGCGTGCAGCCTTGTATCTGCCTGCGGTCGTGTCAAAGAAATACAACCCTGATATTGCCGCCCAATACGCCCGTCTGCTGCAAAGGCAAAAAACGCCGATGCAGGCATTGGGCGCGGCGATGCGTAAATTGGTACATATTTGCTTTGGCGTATTGAAGCATCAAACGGTTTATCAGTCCCGTCAGTTGGAAATTTCTGCTACGGGGGGCTTGACTGGAAAGATGGTATCTACGCAGGTGGAATACATTGTTTCTGAATCAAAAATCAAGTAGGTTGGGTTGAAAACCCAACATTAATTTTTGATTGGAAAGAAATTATTTGGTTTATGCTTTGCTTCAACCCAAGCGGTGCGGGTTGGAAATGATTTTTTGAACAGCCTGAAATGTTTGTTCAGGCTGTTTATTATGGGTCAAAACCGCTCATCGGGCGCAAGGTAGCGCCATTGTCCTGCGGGCAGTTTGCCCAGTTTTACGCGCCCGATGCGTATCCGTTTGAGCCCGACCACGCGCAAGCCCACCAGTTCGCACATGCGGCGGATTTGCCGTTTTTTGCCCTGTGTCAGGATAAAGCGTAGTTGGTCGGCGTTTTGCCATGTTACTTTGGCGGGGCGCAGGGCTTCGCCGTCCAAGCTCAAGCCGTGGTTGAGCAGTGCCAAGCCCTGTTCGGAAAGTGTGCCGCGCACGCGCACCAAGTATTCTTTTTCGCTGCTGCCGTGTCCGCCAATCAGTTGTTTGGCGATGCGCCCGTCTTGGGTGAGCACCAATAAGCCTACGGAATCGATGTCCAAACGTCCGGCAGGGGCTAGGTGGCGCAGGTGTTGCGGGTCAAAATCGATGCGGCTGGTGTCGCCCGCCCAACGGTTGTTTGGGCTGATGAGTTCGGCGGCGGCGCGGTAGCCTTTTTCGGGCTGTCCGCTTACGAAGCCTACGGGTTTGTTCAGCAAGATGGTTACACGCTGTGCTTGTTGTTGGTGGGCGCGTTTGTCCAAGTCGATGCGGTCGGCGGGGCTGACTTTTTGCCCCAGCACCGCTACTGTGCCATTAACGCGCACCCAGCCGTTTGCGATGTAGGCATCGGCTTCGCGGCGCGAACACAGGCCCAGTTGCGCCATGCGTTTGGACAGGCGGACGGGTTTGGAAGGTGTCATTTTCGGATTGCGGAAAAGGTGAAAACGGTGATTATAGCGGTTTGTGGGGCAAGGCATCTGCACCGCTTGCAAATCGTGCGGTTAAGGTTACAATAGCGTTTTGTTTTACCTTTGTGTTTTTACGGGATTCCCGCCATGACGATGTTAAAATTTACCAAAATGCACGGTTTGGGCAATGATTTTATGATGGTGGACGGCATCAGCCAGCCGTTTGACCCCGCCGCCGCGCCGATTGCGGCGTGGGCCGACCGCCGTACCGGCATCGGTTTCGACCAATTGCTGCTGGTGGAGCGTCCTGCCCGCGCCGGTGCGGATTTCCGCTACCGCATTTTCAATGCGGACGGCGGCGAAGTGGAACAGTGCGGCAACGGTGCGCGTTGTTTTGTCAAATTCATCATCGAACAGGGCTTGAGCGACAAGCGCGAAATCGTGGTGGAAACCGCCAAAGGCATCATCAAGCCGCGCATGAACGATGACGGCTCGGTAACGGTAAACATGGGTGCGCCCACGTTTGTGCCGGAAGAAATCCCGTTTGTGCTGCGCGGCGGCGAAACGGCGGGGGCGAGCAGCCACATTGTGGTAAACGGCTTGGACAGCGCGGAAATGAGCATGGTGGGCATGGGCAATCCGCATGCGGTGATGTGGGTGGGCGATGTGGACGATGCGCCTGTGGAAGGCTGGGGCGAAGCTTTGCAGCGCCACCCGCGTTTTCCCGAACGGGTGAATGTGGGCTTTATGCAGGTGGTGGACAAAACCCACATCAAATTGCGCGTGTACGAGCGCGGCGCGGGCGAAACCCAAGCCTGCGGCACGGGCGCGTGTGCGGCGGTGGTGGCGGGGGTGCGTTTGAACCTGCTGGAAGCGGGGGCGGACGTGCGTGTGGATTTACCGGGCGGGGAATTGACGGTGTCGTGGCAGGAAGGCGGCGAAGTGATGATGAGCGGGCCTGCAGTACGGGTGTTTGACGGCGAAGTGGCGTATTGATGGCGGTGCTGCTGACAGTGGGTTTGTGCGCCGCGTTTGCGGGCTTTGCGTGGCGGGCGCGGGCGTGGGGGTTTTTGGCGGCGGCGGCGGCGGCGTGGCTGACGGCGGGCGCGGTGTCGCTGTGGGTGCTGGCGCGGCTGGGCATCACGGCGGATTGGGCTTTGCCGGCATACGGCTTGCAGATTGCCAACTTGACTTTGCTGCAATACGGTTTGCACATCTATTTGGGCTTGGGCGGGCTGTGCTTTTTGGCGGGCAGGGTCAGGCGCAATCCGCAGAGCGCAACGGCTTGGCGCATCGACAAGGCGGAAAGTGATTTTTTGTCGCTGTTGGCACTGGGCGGCGCGGTGCAGCTTGCCGCGTGGCTGACACTGGCGCTGCTGCTGTGGTGGCAATATCCGCAGGGCGGCACAGGGGTTTTGTCGTTCCGGCTGGTGCAGCTTTATTTGATGAACCCCGCCGCATGGTGGGTGGGGCAGGGCTTGCTGATGCTGGTGTTTTGGCTGCACCGCCGCGTGTTGTGCGGGCAAAGTTGCGCGTATTTTTCGCTGCCGCAATTGCAGGGCGGGTTTTTGTTGGCACTGTTTTGGCAGTTTTCCCGGATTAGCGGGCTGGACGTATGGTTGTTTTGGAAAGTGGCGGCGTGATGACGGCGGCGCGTCATCATTTAAAATTTTATACTTTAAATTCAGAATAATACAAAAGGTCGTCATTCCCGCGAAGACGGGAATCCATTGCCTGATGCTTGTGAAGCAAGCGTAGCTTGGGTTGAAACGAAGTGAAAACCCAACATTTTTCCGAAAATTTATGGATTTTGTTGGGTTTGCGCTTCGCGCCAACCCACCCTACACCTGCTTCGATTTGGATTCCCGCCTGTGCGGGAAGAGATTTTTCGGTCAATTGATGACACGCCCTAGATATTTATGTTCGCGGCAGATTTGAAAAAGGCGCAACCCATTCGGTAACCGATACCACTGTGGAAGCCGATTCTGAAAGAACCGCCATCGAATTGGCAAAGGAAAAAGCCTATAAATTCAGCCCAACCAAACGCGATTGGACTTGGAGAGTGACATCAGTAGAACGCAAATAAAAAAACGCCGTTTAACAAAAAACGGGTTGGACAATAATCCACCCCGTTTTTTTCAGGCAGCCTGAAAACCCTTACGCAATCTCCAAAGGCGCAAACGATTTTACCGTTTCGTCCACCGCCTGCACGCGCAACAAAAACTCTTCCAATAAATCAAGCGGTAACGCGCTCGCACCATCGCATTTGGCGCGGTCGGGGTCGGCGTGGCTTTCCAAAAACAAGCCTGCCAAACCGGTTGCCATACCCGCCATCGCCAACTCCAACACCTGCGCCCGCCGTCCGCCCGAAGCCGCCGCGCCCGCTTCGCGCTGTTGCAGGGCGTGGGTGGCGTCAAAAATCAGGGGCGTGTCGGGGCAAACGCGCTTCATCACGCCGAAGCCGAGCATATCCACCACCAAATTGTCGTAGCCGAATTGTGTACCGCGTTCGCACAAAATCACTTGGTCGTTGCCCGATTCTTTGAATTTTTCCACAATGTTCGCGGTTTGCGCGGGGCTGACAAATTGTGGTTTTTTGACGTTTATCACGCGACCCGTTGCCGCCATTGCTTTCACCAAATCGGTTTGCCGCGCCAAAAACGCGGGCAGTTGCAATACGTCTGCCACTTCGGCAACGGCGGCGCACTGGTGCGGCTCGTGCACATCGGTGATGACGGGAACGGCAAATTCGCGTTTCACCGCCGCCAAAATTTCCAAGCCCGCGTCCAAGCCCACGCCGCGATAGGAATGCACGGACGAGCGGTTGGCTTTGTCAAAAGATGCTTTGAAAACATAGGGAATGCCCAGTTTGGCAGTTACGCGGACGTAATGTTCCGCCGCGTGCAGGGTGGAATCCAAGTCTTCCAATACGTTGATGCCGCCGAACAAAACAAAGGGCAGGTGGTTGGCAAGGGTGATGTGGTGAATGCGGAGCATGGCAAGGGCTTTCAAAATCAGGCAAACGCGGCATCATAGCGGGCTTTGCGGCATACGGCAATGCGTTTTGCGCTACAATGGCGGTACGATTGACGATGCCCCGAACGTGCCTCATGCTCACCGATTTGGAAAAAAATGCGATTCGCGACCACTACCGCCAACTGGGCGACAATTTGTCCGGTTTCCGCCCCCGTGCCGCGCAGCGCGAGATGATTGCTGCGGTTGCCCAAACCTTTGCACGCAGTTTGCCGCAGCCCGAAGAAGGCGATGCGCCCGTGCGCGAAGGCGAAAGCATTGCCGTGATTGAAGGCCCGACCGGTGTGGGCAAGAGCTTGGCGTATTTGCTGGCAGGCACGATTATGGCGCAAACGCGGGGCAAACGGCTGATTGTGTCCAGTGCCACCGTTGCCCTGCAAGAGCAGCTTGTCGGGCGCGATTTGCCCCTGCTGGCGGAAAAAAGCGGCTTGGATTTCCGTTTTGCCTTGGCAAAAGGGCGCGGGCGTTATCTGTGTCCGTACAAGCTCTACCGTTTGACCCAAAATCAGGGGCAGGCAGATATGTTCGGCTTTGAAGCGCTGTGGGAACACAAACCCGCCAAAAGCGATTTGCTGCTGCTGGAAGAATTGGCATCGGCGTTTGCGGAACGGCGTTTTGACGGCGACCGCGACACTTGGGCGCGTCCGATTGCCGAACATGTGTGGCAGCAGGTGAGCAACGACAACCACGGCTGTTTGAAATCCGCCTGCCCCAACCGTGCCGAATGCCCGTTTTATCTGGCGCGGGACACTTTGGACGGCGTGGACGTGATTGTTGCCAATCACGATTTGCTGATGGTGGACATCGCCATGGGCGGCGGGGTGATTTTGCCCGCACCCGAACACAGCTTTTACTGCTTGGACGAAGCCCACCATCTGCCCAAAAAAGCCTTGAGCCGTTTTGCGGCGGAGCATTCGTGGACGAATGCGGTGTGGCTGCTGGAAAAATGGCCGCAGCAAACCGCCAAAATCGTTGCCATGTGCGGCAAAGACGAATTGGCAACCGCCGCAGACGATGCCGCCATCGCCCTTGCCGAATGCATGAACGAATGGGAAATCCGTTTGCGCGACATTCCGCAACTTGCCGACCATGCGGACGGGCGCGAAAGCGTGTGGCTGTGGCAGGACGGCAACATTCCCGAAAACTGTGCGCTGCTGGTGTCCAACTGCTTTACCGCATCGCAAACCCTGTTCAAACACAGCCAAGCCCTGCGCGAAGCCCTGTCGGCGGCGCGGCGCGACAAAGACAATGACGCCGGACAGATTGACCGCCTGAGTGCCGAATTTGGCGTGTTTGCCGCACGGGTGGAGCAGATGGCGGCGGTGTGGGCGCACATGGCGGCAGAGCGTGCCGACCAAACCGAACCGCCCCTTGCCAAATGGGTCGGCTGCCGCCGCGAAAACGGCAAAACCGATTGGACTTTCTACGCCGCGCCCATCAGCAGCGCGGGCTATCTGGCAAACGGCTTGTGGCGGCGGGCAGCGGGCGCGGTACTGACATCCGCCACCTTGCGCAGCTTGGGCAATTTTGATTTGCTGCTGCAACAAACCGGCTTGGTGTGGCTGCCGCAAACGCACACCTTGGCACTGGAAAGCCCGTTTGATTTTGCCAAACAGGGCGAATTATACGTTCCGCCCCTGCTTGCCAGCCCCAAAGACGCGGCGGCGCACACCGCCGAAATTGTCGAATGGCTGCCCAAACTCATCAGCGACACGGCGGCGGTGGGTACACTGGTGTTGTTCGCATCGCGGCGACAGATGCAGGACGTTGCCCTGCGTTTGACCGACACACTGCTGCCTTTCCTGCTGGTGCAGGGCGAACAGTCCAAAGCAGCCTTGCTGGCACAGCATCACCACAACCTTGAACAGGGCAAACCGAGCATTATTTTCGGCTTGGACAGCTTTGCCGAAGGCTTGGACTTGCCCGGTGAAGCCTGTGTGCAGGTCATCATCGCCAAGCTGCCGTTCGCCATGCCCGACAACCCGATTGAACAGACCAAAAACCGTTGGATAGAACAACGCGGCGGCAAGCCCTTTATGGAAATCACCGTACCCGAAGCCGCCATCAAGCTGGTGCAGGCGGTGGGGCGCCTGATTCGCACCGAAAACGACTACGGGCGCATCACCATTTTGGACAAGCGCGTCATCACGCACGGCTACGGCAGACAAATGCTGGCATCGCTGCCGCCGTTCCGCCGCATCACCTGATGACGCGCTTTAGGGCGTGTCATCATTTAAATTTTTCTACTGAAAATCCGTTCAATATAAAAAATGTGCCGTCATTCCCGCGCAGACGGGAATCCACGGCACGATGCTTGGCAAGCCATGTTTTTTATCAAGGTTTGTCGTGCTTTGATTTGGATTCCTGCCTGTACGGGAATGACGGCACAGGGGTTTTTCGGCTAATTGATGACGCGCCCTAACCGACCGTCCGCACCTGCAGGGTATCGGTCGAGCCGCTTTTGCCCATTTTTGCACCACTGGTGATGATGTACTGCTCGCCGCTTTGTAGCAGATTCCGCGCTTTCAGCAGGGCTTCAACCTGCTCCAGTGCCACATCGTGATTGTGGCTCACGCTCATGCGCAAGGGGCGCACGCCGCGATACATTGCCATGCGCCGTTGCACCAAACGGCTGGGCGTGAGCGCGTACACGGGAATCAAAATACCGTAGCGGCTGATGTGGAATGCGGTGGTGCCGCCTTCGGTGAGTGCCACAATTGCTTTGGCGCGGGTGTGGTGGGCGATGTGAACCGCCGCGCCGGCAATGGCGTGGTCGATGCGCCCCGTTTCCTGAATGTGGCTGTCGCCCGCGCCCGCCAGCGAGTCCTGTTCTTTTTCCACTGCCGCGCAAATCAGTGCCATTTGCCGCACCGTTTCATAGGGATACGCACCGATGGCGGTTTCGGCGGAACACATTACCGCATCGGTGCCGTCCAATACCGCGTTGGCAACGTCGCTGACTTCGGCGCGGGTCGGTATGGGATTTTGAATCATGCTTTCCATCATCTGCGTGGCGGTGATGCTGAAGCGGCGCAGCTCGCGGGCGCGGCGAATCATGCGTTTTTGCAGGGCGGGAACGGCGGCGTTGCCCACTTCCACCGCCAAATCGCCCCGCGCCACCATAATTCCATCCGCAGCTTTGATGATTTTGTCTAAATTTTCAATTGCTTCCACGCGCTCGATTTTCGCCACGATGCCGGGCTGTGTGCCGTTGCCGCACAGTTGTTGCAGCAAGGTGCGTACTTGGGCGATGTCGTCTGCATTTTTCACGAAACTCACCGCGATGTAGTCGCAGCCGATTTGCACGGCTGTTTGCAAATCGCTGATGTCTTTTTCGGTCAATGCGCCCGCGCTCAAGCCGCCGCCCGGCTTGTTGATGCCTTTGTTGCTGCGCAGCAGGTGGGTGTTTTGCACGGTGGTGCGGATTTCGCTGCCGCGCACTTCGTCCACTTTCAGGGTCAGCAAACCGTCATCAAGCAGCAGGGTGTCGCCCGCGCGCACATCTGCGGGCAATTGGCGGTAATCCAAACCGATGCGTTCGCGTGTGCCGGTGCCGGCAAACGCCGCGTCCAGCAGCAGGGTGTCGCCCGCTTCAAACACGATGCCGTCCGGGTCGGCGATTTTGCCGATGCGGATTTTCGGGCCTTGCAAATCCGCCATAATCGCCACTTCGCGCCCTGCCTGTTCTGCCGCGTGGCGCACGGTGCGGGCGTTGGCGGCGTGTTCGTCTGCCGTGCCGTGGCTGAAATTGAAGCGCACCACATTCAGGCAGCCCGCTTCAATCATGTCGCGCAACAGCGCGGCGTCGTTGCTGGCGGGGCCCAAAGTGGCGATGATTTTGGTGTTGTGGCGGATGCGGGTAATGTCGCGGGGTGTGTGTGTCATCATCTTGTTTCCAAAAAAGTTTCAAAAAAAGCCGCAAGCAGGAACGGGGTCTGTCCTGTTGCGGCGGAAATCAAATCAAACGTTTAGAACTTGTACTGCACACCTGCGCCCAAGTAGTTCGAGCCTTTCCATTGTGCGCCTTGCGTGTTGGTGCGCTTGGCATCGTTCAGGCGGAAAATGTGGTCGTAGTCTGCACGAACCGCCCAGTTTTCATTGACATTGTGGGTGATGCCCACGCCTGCGGTCGGACGGGCGACAAATTTGCCTTTGCCCAGTTCTTTGCTGTCGTACTGCACGCCTGCCGCACCGACTTTGCCGAATACGCGGGTGTTTTCGCCGACATTCGTACCGACTGTGGCACGCGCACCGAAGGCGCGTTGCAGGGCGCAAACAAATTGTTTGTAGTGGTGTCTGCGCGCGCCTTGGTAGAACACTTCGGTGCCGAGCAGGTCGTTGAACAGAATGCCCGCGCCGACTTGTCCGCCAAAACGGGTGTCGTCGCTGTTTTGACCGACAAAGATGTCGCCACTGCCGTAGGGGTTTTTAATGGTAACGTTGTCGCTGATGGTTACGCCGTTGTGCAGTGCGCCCATGGTGGCAAACACATAGGGGGCAACGCGTGCCGCGCTCATTTTCGGTGCGGGTTCGGCAACGGGGGCGGGCTCTTCAACGGGTGCGGGAGCGGGTTCTTCAACCGCAACCGGCTCGGGCTCTTTGACGAAGCGGACGGGGCGCGGGGCGTTGTCGCTGAACCAGTTGTCGCACTGACCCATGCTCACGCGCACCACTGTGCCTTCTTTGTCGGTGTAGGCATTGATGGGCATGTCGGGGCTGTAGGGGACGTATTTGCCTTGCAGGGCAACGGAAACGCCGTCCCGTCCGTCTTTGTGTCCGACACCCAAGTCGCACGCGCCCATTTTGTAGTCTTCACCCAAATCGCTCAGTTTGGCTTGCTGCACCCCTTTTTCGCCACGCCGCAGCAGGGGCGGTTTGTGGGTGAAGGGGGTGTAAAAGCGGGCGGTGCCGTTGCTGACGGCGGCATCGCATTCGGCGGCGGTGTCGTAGCCGACGTTGCCGTGTGCATCGGTAATCATTTCGGCTTGCGCGCCGGTGGCGCCCAGTGCCAGAAAGAGCGCCGATATGACTGATAAGATTTTGTTTTTCATGAACTTAATGCTCTTGTTGAAGTTTGGGATATAGGAGAAGACGCCAAGGCGCCGTCCTGCACGGCTACTGCTTTTCCGGTGGGGCGGCGGGGGTGCGTTCAGCCTTGCCAGTGTTTGGGGGTAGCCCTGTGTTGATTTTAAACGCGATGTCGGTATTTGGCAAGCGAAAGGCGTGTGTGCTGCGGTGTGCTTTGGGCGGGCTGGCGGGATAATTTTTGATTATTCAATTGCTTGTGCGGGTTGTGCTTGGCGGGCATGAAAAACGGGCTGCCCGTCCGACCGCAAAAGCAGCCGGCAGACAGCCCGTTGTTTGTTGTGCGGGGTGGGGGATTACATCATGCCCATGCCGCCCATACCGCCCATTCCACCCATGCCGGACATATCCGGTGCGGCGGCTTTGTCTTCAGGCAGCTCGGCAATCATGCACTCGGTGGTGAGCATCAAACCGGCGATGGACGCGGCGTGTTGCAGCGCGTAACGGGTTACTTTGGCGGGGTCGAGTACGCCCATGCCAATCATGTCGCCGTAGGTGTCGTTGCCCGCGTTGTAACCGAAATTGCCTTCGCCTTCCAACACTTTGTTCACGACTACGGATGCTTCGCCGCCCGCATTGGCAACGATTTGGCGCAGGGGCGATTCCACCGCACGCAGCACGATTTTCACGCCCGCTTCTTGGTCGGCATTGTCGGCATTGACTTTGCTCAAAGCCGCACGCGCGCGCAGCAGAGCCACGCCGCCGCCTGCCACCACGCCTTCTTCCACCGCAGCGCGGGTGGCGTGCAGGGCATCGTCCACACGGTCTTTTTTCTCTTTCATTTCCACTTCGGTGGCCGCGCCCACTTTAATCACGGCCACGCCACCCGCCAGTTTGGCAACGCGCTCTTGCAGCTTCTCTTTGTCGTAGTCGCTGGTGGCGGTTTCAATCTGCTTGCGGATTTCGCCCACACGCGCTTCAACGGCGGCCTTGTCGCCCGCACCGTCAATAATGGTGGTGTTTTCCTTACCGATTTCAATGCGTTTGGCCTGACCCAAGTGGTCGAGCGTGGCCTGTTCCAAAGACAAGCCCACTTCTTCGGCAATCACGGTGCCGCCGGTGAGAATGGCGATGTCTTGCAACATGGCTTTGCGGCGGTCGCCGAAGCCGGGCGCTTTCACGGCAACGGTTTTCAGAATGCCGCGAATATTGTTCACCACCAAAGTCGCCAGCGCTTCGCCTTCCACGTCTTCGGCGATAATCAGCAGGGGGCGACTGGTTTTGGCAACTTGCTCCAACACGGGCAGCAGGTCGCGGATATTGCTGATTTTTTTATCAAACAGCAACACAAACGGGCTGTCCAAACCGGCGATTTGCTTGTCCACATCGTTCACGAAGTAGGGCGACAGGTAGCCACGGTCAAACTGCATGCCTTTCACGACTTCCAATTCGTTTTCCAGCGATTTGCCGTCTTCTACGGTAATCACACCTTCCTTGCCCACTTCCTGCATGGCATCGGCGATGATTTTGCCGACCGATTCATCGGAGTTGGCGGAAATGGAACCCACTTGGGCGATTTGCTCGTAGGTTTCGCAGGGCTTGGCGATGTTGGCCAGTTCGTCCACCAAGGCGGCAACGGCTTTGTCGATGCCGCGTTTCAGGTCGGTGGGGTTCATGCCGGCGGTAACGTATTTCATGCCTTCGGCAACAATGGCTTGCGCCAGAACGGTGGCGGTGGTGGTGCCATCGCCCGCCACGTCGTTGGTTTTGGACGCGACTTCTTTTACCATTTGTGCGCCCATGTTTTCAAATTTGTCTTTCAGCTCGATTTCTTTGGCTACGGACACGCCGTCTTTGGTGATGTGCGGGCCGCCGAATGAACGGTCAAGCACCACGTTGCGGCCTTTCGGGCCCAAAGTAACGCGCACGGCATTCGCCAATACGTTTACGCCGTTTACCATTTTTTGGCGCACGTCCGCGCCGAATTGTACGTCTTTAGCTGCCATCTGGGATTAGCTCCGATAATTGTTGATTTCAATAAATAATGTTGTATTTTCAGGCTGCCTGAAACTTATTCTACGATGCCGAAAATGTCTTCTTCGCGCATCACCAGCAGTTCTTCGCCGTCCACTTTGACGGTTTGACCACTGTATTTGCCGAACAGGATTTTGTCGCCGACTTTAACGTCCAAAGTGCGGCGCGAGCCGTCTTTGTTCACTTTGCCCGCGCCCACGGCGATGATTTCGCCCATGTCGGGTTTCTCGGCGGCGGAACCGGGCAGAATGATGCCGGAGGCGGTTTTTTCTTCGGCTTCAAGGCGTTTCACAACCACGCGGTCGTGCAGGGGACGGATTGTCATGTGTGTTTTCTCCAAAGTTGGGTTTATTGGGCGGCGCGGTTGCGCCGAAATCCATACAGCCCGCTAAATAGGGCTGCGGCGGACGAATTCAAGCGCAAGGCGGCGATTTTTTTTCAGGCTGCCTGAAAGTTTCGGATTTTGCAAAACAAAAATTACAACCACAGCCACGCCCACACCTTGCGCCCTTCGCTTTGCAGTAAAGTAAAGGTGCGGGCGGCGGCGGCGGTGTTCATGCACTCGATGCCGATGCCCTGCGCGGCGAGTGCGGCGATGATTTGCGCGGGCAGAAAATGCTGTTTTGCGCCTGTGCCGAGCAGCACCACTTCCGCTCCCGCTTCGCGGGCGGCGCGGAAGCTGTCGGCGGTCAAATCCGTCCACGCGGCTTCGGCGGGCGCGGACACTGCGCCGCCGCCCAAAATCACGGCGCGGTAGCATTGCCCGCCGATGTGCAAACCTTCCGGTGTGATGGCGTCAATCACCGGCACATCGGCGCATACTTCTTCAATATTCATCAATATTCCTTTTGGGTATCAAACCATGAAAATCAGTGCAGTGGCATCAGGCCGGTGCCGTGCTGTGCGTTGAAACATACGGCTTGCAAAAACGCACATACGGCACCAGCAGAAAATGTTCCCCACGCTTGCCCTGATAGCCGTATTTGGCATACCAGCTCAAATCGTGCTGCCAAACCCGCACGGTGGTAAAACCGAGCATGGTTACATCAAAATGTTGTTTGCACCGCTCCTGCTGAAAGTTTTTGGAAAAACACGCCAACATGGTTTGGTTTTTGCGCCCGACAAATCCCGTGCAACGGTGCGGCACGGTTTTGTCGCCGCATTCGGTCATGCCCGCCAGCGAAGTGCGCTCCGCACACCATGCGCCTTCCCGACAAATGGTGTGTTCCAGCAAAGCGCGTCCCGCTTCCGTAACCAGCTCGGGCGGGGTCAGCCAAATTTCGTCCAACTGCAAAAAACGGTGGAAAACCAATTGTTCGGGCGCGGCAACGGCGGGCAATTCAAAGGCGCGGGCATCGTGCTGCTGCCGTAAAACCTGCTGCAAAACCGTGTCGCAAGCGTGTTCGCACTGCAACACGGTCAAGCCTGTTTTGGCGCGGGTGAGCGCAACATACAGGGCGCGGACGGTGTCTGCATTCGGGCATTGCCGGTATCCGAATTGGTCAATCAGATAAACATGGTCAAACTCCATGCCTTTGGCACGGTGGAAACTCAACAGCGACAATTTCGGTTCGGCTTGGTGGACGGCTTGTGACAAGATTTCGGCGGCGCGGCTGCGGCTGATGTCGTGTTCGCCGGCAAAGGCAGCGCGAATCGCCGCCCAAGCGTGGTCGAGCGTGTTGAAGCCGTTTTGTCGGCGCCAGTTTTCCAGATATTCGCCCGCCTCGCCGTTTATCGGGGCAAGCGGTTGTTCGAGCAGGTGGTCGAGCAGGGCTTGTCCGACCACGCTTTCTGCGGGTTGCAGGTCGGTTTGGTGGTGGCGGCGGGCGCAAATGCCGTTTTGTTCGAGATAGTGCTGCACCACGTCAAAGCCCTGCCATTCGCGGCAGAGTACGGCGATGCGGGCGTTCGGTTGTTCGCGCATGGTGCGGGCGATGTCTTGTGCCAGCCACGCGCCCATGTCGGCGCGGCGTTCGTGGCGGAACAGGGTGTAACGTATGGCTTGGGCGGTATCTTGGCGGTGGGCGCGGATGGCGTGTTGTGCCGATTTGAGCCGGTGTTCGGGCGGCAGGGCGGCGGCGATGTAGCGGTTGGACAGGGCAACCAGATTGGCGCGGCTGCGGTAGTTTTCGTTTAAAACGTATTGTTTGGATTCGTCAATGCGGTAGTGTCCGGCAAAACGGCGGATAAATTCGATGCTGGCGCCGCGAAAGGCGTACAGGTTTTGGTCATCGTCGCCCACTGCCATCAGATAGCCTTGCTGTTCGGGGTCGCCCGCATCGGTGTCCATCGCCGCCAGCAGCTCAATCATGCGGAATTGGACGGCATCGATGTCTTGAAACTCGTCTACCATAATGTATTGGTAATACGGTTTTTCTTCTTGGCTTTCCAAGATGGCGACGGCGTTTTCCATCAGCCAGTGGTAGCGGGATTCTTTGTCGTTGCCGCGCAGGCGGGGGAAGCGGCGTTGAATGTCGGCAAGGGCGGCGGCGGGCGCGTCTTTTTCGCTGCATGCGCCGATTTGCCGTGCCAAGCCGTGAAAGGTGCTGACGGTAACGGCGTCGGCATCGCGCCCGAGCAAACGCCGCAAACGTTGGCGCAACTCGGCAGCCGCCGTACTGCCGTATGCCAGCACCAAAATCTTTTCCGGCATGATGTGTTCGCGGGTGATGAGCCGGACGATGCGGTGGACGATGACGGTGGTTTTGCCCGAACCGGGCCCCGCCAGAACCAAAGCGGCGCGTCCGGCTTCGTTGATGACGGCGTTTTGCACGGCACTGAATGCGGGCGTTTCCGCAGCCGTGTCGGGGCGGAGCGGGTAGGGGTGCAGGGTCGGCTCGGTTTGTACGAAATACCGTTGTACGACTTCCGCCAAACCGTAGCGGAAATAGTCTTCCAAAATTTCACGGCGTTGTTCGGGCGTGTCGCTGTCCAGCCAACGGCAGAGTATGTGCAGGCGTTGGCAGCGTTCGCGGTAGTGGCGGTCGAGATAGGCGTAGGCATTGGCGTGATAGCGGTTGCGGGCGTGCTTGCCGGTGGGGTTGCCGATGAAAAACAGGCTGCCGCACTGTTCGTCCATGCGGCTCATGTCAATCAGCCCGAGTTTTTGCAGGGTTTCCAATTGTGCCAACAGTGTGTCGGGGGCTTGCCGGCGTTCGTGTGCCAACTGTTCGAGTGCGAAGCCGGTGCCGTTGTCGGCGTGGTCGGGCAAACGGGCATACAGATACCGGCACAGCCCGTAGAGTTCGGACAGGCATTGTTGTGCGCGTGCCAGCCAGTTTTGCCAAGTGCCGTCAATCTCCGGTGCGGGGGAAACCAGCACTTCCGCCGCATTGCGGCTGCGGTAGCCGATGATGCCCATTGCCCGAAGCGGCGCGAGCAGCTCTTGACGCAGGTCGCGGCAGGGGCATTGCCGTTGGGCGAGCAGGTTGGACAAGGCGGGCAGGTACACGCGCAGCGCACCGCTTTCGTCTGCGGGCGCATCGCCGCCGTATTGGCAAACGGTTGCCAAGATTTTGCTTTGGCGGCGGAACCACGCTTCATGGTTGCGCCGCACGCGGCGGATGTGCACTTCTGCCTGCCAGTGTGCCAGTTGCGCCCGCACCAGTTCTTGCAGCTTGTTGAGCAGGGCTTTGACGGAACAGTCGAGCAGCAGTGCCAATTCGGGCAGGTAAAACGCTTGGCAGGTGCGTGTGTGCGGCAACAATGCGTGCAAACGCCGGTAAAAAGCAAGCGTGTGTTCATTGACGGCGGTGTCGGGCGGGTCTGCCAGCCCGATGCGTATCCAAGCGGGCAGACGGGCGTGTTCGACCAGCAGCCCGTAGCGTTCCAATGCCAGCAGGGCAACGCGGATTTGCGTGTCCAAATCTTCGCCGCCGTCTTCGTGCGGCAAAATCGCGGCAAGGGTGTGGCTGCCGAACCATTGCCCGCTTGGCGGACGTGCCAACACGGAGCGCATTTGCGACCAACAGTCGTTTAAGGTTTTGCTGTTGGGAATGCGGCTGCGGCGTTCTTGGCGGAACAGGGCTTCGGTGTCTTCTGCCGACCAGAACAGATGGGCTTGCGCCCGTTCGCCGTGTTTGCGGGCGGCGCGTCCGATTTCCTGCACATACGATTCCAAATGGGCGGGCGGTTCGTAGTGGACAACGGTGTGAATGCCTTTTTTGTCGATGCCCATGCCGAAAGCATTGGTGCAGACCACCACGTCCCATTCGTGATTTTTAAAGCGGCGCAAAATGTCTTTTTTTTGGCTTTCGGGCAGCTTGGCATGGTAGGCGGCACACGCCAGACCCGATGCTTGCAAATCGCGGGCGTAGCTTTCGCAACGTTTGCGGCTGCGTACATACACCAGCGCGGTGGCGCATTCGGGGTGTTCGGGGTGGGCTTGGACGTAGGTGCGGTGATTGTCGTGCAGCAGTTTGCTGACGGGGGCGAAGCGGTGTGCGGCGGGCAGCCGGTGGACGAACGTGGTGATTTCGGCACGGGAAACCTGCCAATCTTCGGCAGCGATGCCGCAGGGAATCAGGCTTTTGCCGCCGGTCAAACGGACGAGTTTGTCGGCAAATTCGCGTTGCAGGTCTTCGCGCACACGCGGCGAAGCGGTGGCGGTGAGCAGGGCGAATGCGGGCGGACGGACAAAGTTGTGTTCGGGCGCGTCAAACAAATCCGTTCCGACACTTGCGCCGTCCGTGATGCCGTAGCAGGCATTGATGTGGTCGGCAATGCGCAGAAAATCGGGGCGGAAATCCGTTCCCCATTGGCTTAAGGTGTGCGCTTCGTCCAATACCCACAATTCGGGCGGACGGTTTTTCAGCAGTTGGCGCACCGAATGGCTGCCCAAACGCTCGGGACTCAAATACAGTATGTCGATATTGCCCTGCCACACGCCGTTGAGAATGTCCTTTTGCACGGCTTCGCCCTGTCCCGAAATCAGACAGGCGATGCGTTCGGCATAGGCGGGGGCTTGTGCCTGCAAATTGATGACTTGGTCTTCCATCAGGGCTTTGAGCGGCGACACCACCACCGTCAGGCTGCGGCGGTATTTGCTTAAAATCAGTGCGGGCAGTTGGAATGCCAAGCTTTTGCCGCCGCCGGTGGGCAGCAAACCCAGCGCGATGCCTTCGCGTGCCAAAACGGTACGGGCAACCGAAAGTTGCCCTTCGCGCAAGCCTTGAAAATCGGGAATGCGCAACAGGCTGCGGCATTCGCGATTGAGTGTGTCGGCATCGGTGGGTTCGACCTGCCAAAACGTGCGTTCTGCCGCTTGGAACACGCGCCCGTGTGCGGCGTGTTTGAGCAGCCAAGTCGGACGCCGTGCCTGCGGCTTGTCGAAATGGTACAACCAATGCACAAACACCGCCAAGCCGAGCCATTGCCACGAAGAATGCGCTTCGTGCGGGGGTGCCGACAGGGCGGTGCGGATGTGCTTAATCAGCGCGGTGCGGTTGCCTTCGGGCAGCAGCGACAACAGGCTGCGCGATTTTGCGGCAGACGGCTGCGGTGCGCCAAACAAATCCGACACGGGCAGTAAGCCGCAAAACAGCCGCGCCGTTGCAAAATCCAATTGCGCCCAAATGTCGCGGCACAAATCCCACAAGGCGCGGCTTTCCGCACAATCGGCAAGCGGGTCGTTGCGCCCGCTTTGGCAACGGTAGAGTTTGGCGAGCGCGTAGCGGGGCTGGTGGGGAATGAGCAGGGTGGCAAGATACAGCGTGTCGGCGCATTTCTGCCGCCATTGTGCCAGCACGTCGTCGCCGCAGTGCAGCAAACGTGCCAGATGCGGCAGGTCGAATTCAAAAATATTGTGTCCGCCCAGCCAACGCGCCGATGCCAAAAGCTGCCGCACCGTGTCGCCCTGCGTGTGCAAATCGTCCGCATCAAAACGCCACGCACAGCCGTATGCCAAAAACGCCCCTTCCAGCAAATCGCCGCTTTGCGGACACATTTCCAAGTCCAGCCACAGCACATCGGCGCCCGCGCCGTTGGCTTGTGCCGACAACAGCGCGTCTGCCGTATTTCCCGTTTGCGGCAACGGTTCGGCGCGGCGCAGCCGTTCTTGCAGGCGTTCGTACAACATAAAAACACATCGGGGCAGGACAAGGCGCGATGATAACACATCGTCCCCGTCCCGCCCCTGCGCGTGCGGCAAATCAACGGCTTTGACCGTCTGTTTCCGTCCGTCCCGCCATGCGGTTGATGATTTTCCCACCGCGAATCTGATGAACAACGGCAAACAAAATATGTCCCGCCGCCAAAGCAAACAACAGCCATGCCAAACTGCCGTGCCAGCCGCCCGCCTTCACCAGCCAGCCAATCCGTTCCGGCGCGGCGGGCAGCACCGTGATGCCGAACACCTCCAAGCTGCCGCGTGCCGAACCGTATTGGCGCATCAACGCCACCGCCGGCACTGCCAACATCAGCACATACAGCACACCGTGTCCGATGTGCGCCCCCACATGGCTGCGCGGACGGCGCGTGCGGTTGCCCAACGCCCACGCCACCCGCAGCAGTGCCAGCACCATCAACACAAAGCCCGCACTTTTGTGATAGCCCACCAAGCTGAAATAATCTTCATCGTAATTCCACGCGGCTGCCGTAAACAGCATAAAGCCGAACAAAACCGCCATCGTCCAATGTAAAAAGCGGCTCACGCTGCCGTAGCGTTGCCGCGAATCCGGTTGCATCATGATTTGGCATATCCAATGTTGTAAAAAAATAATTATAATCCCGATTGAAAAAACATTTGTTTTAAAAAGGTAAAGAAATGAAAAATGTTGGCTGCGGTAAAAAAGCGAAAAATTGTGTCAAAAAACGCTTGCGCTTTTGTGCCGTGCCAGTATAATGCGAATCCAGTAGCGGGTCTCTCCGCATGATGATTTCAGGCAACGGGTCAGGGGCGGAAGCCAGCAGCCCACTTGGGAAAGTCAGTGCCGGAGGACGGGCTCGCTACCACTTTTCATGATGATTTCCTTTCTGGTTGAGATAAAATCCTGTTTCGGCAACGAAACAGGATTTTATCTTTGTCCCGCGCCCGTGCAAAAACAGCACCGTCATGCCCGCACAATCCGCCCGGACGATGCTGTGGTTTTGCCGCTAGGGTGTGTCATCATTTAAATTTTTCTAATATAAATCAGTATAATGCCAAAATGCCGTCATTCCCGCGCAGGAGGGAATCCACTGCCTGATGTTTGTGAAGCAAGCGTAGCTTGGGTTGAAACGAAGTGAAAACCCAATATTTTTCCGAAAATTTATGGATTTTGTTGGGTTTGCGCTTCGCGCCAACCCAACCTGCACCTGTGCGGGAATCCACATCGAAGCACGACAAACCTTGAAAAAGACATGGCTTGCCAAGTATCGGGCAGTGGATTTCCACCCGTGCGGGCATAACGGCATTTTTTATAATTAATTAATTTTTAATGAAATAATCTAAATAATGACGCGCCCTAAATCATAATGCGTTTTACGCTTCCGCCACCGCTTCGCGGGCGAAGGTTTTTTCGCAATAATGGCATTTGAGCTTGGTTTGCCTGCCCTGCACGCGCACGTAAAAACGGCTCGATACGGGTTCGCCGTGGCTGGCGCAATTGGTGTTCGGGCAGCGAAACACTTCGCTGATGGTGTCGGGCAGACGCAAACGCATTTTGCCGACCACGTTGAAATCGCGGATTTGGTTCACCACCGCTTCGGGCGCAAACAGTGCCAAACGGTTGGCATCTTGTTCGGAAAACAAGACGTTTTTGATTTTGATGATGTCTTTGCTGCCTTGTGTGCGGCTGGGCAGGTTGAAGCCCACCGTTACCGCGTTGCCGTAGTGCAGGAGCTTGAATTGGCGCAAGATGCTTAAGCCTAATCCGGCGGGAATGTGGTCGATGACGGTGCCGTGCTCGATGGCTTCCACGCTGAGTTTTTTTTGTTCCATCGCGTTTTCCTATTTTCCTATACTTTTTCGTTTAAAATCAGGGATAAAATCGCCATTCGCGCATACACGCCGTTTTGTGCCTGTTCAAAGTAATGGGCGTGGGGGGTGGTGTCCACGTCGGGGTGGATTTCGTCCACGCGGGGCAGGGGGTGCAGCACGCGCAAATTGTTTTTCGCGCCCGCCAGCATGGCGGCGTGCAGGTTGAATTTGCCTTGGATTTTGGCAAATTCTTCGGCATCGAAGCGTTCGCGCTGCACGCGGGTCATGTATAAGATGTCTGCCCATGCCACTGCGTTTTCCAAGTTGTCGAAAATCTGCCAGTCGCAGCCGGTTTCGTCCAGCTCTGCGGTGATGTAGTCGGGCATGGCAAGGCTGGGCGGGGAGACGAAGGCGAAACGGCAGCCGAAGTTTTTCAGGGCTTGGGCGAGCGAATGGACGGTGCGCCCGTATTTCAGGTCGCCGCACATGGCGATGTTCAGTTTGTCCAATGTGCCTTGTGTTTCGTAGATGGTGAGCAGGTCGAGCAGGGTTTGGCTGGGGTGTTGGTTGGTGCCGTCGCCGGCGTTGATGACGGGAACGGCGGAAAATTCGGCGGCAATGCGTGCCGCGCCGTCTTTGGGGTGGCGCTGGATGATGGCATCGGCGTAGCCGGAGATGATGCGGGAGGCATCGGCAAGGGTTTCGCCTTTTTTGGCGCTGGTGTTGGCGCCGTCCGAAAAGCCGATGATTTGTCCGCCCAAACGCTGTACGGCGGTTTCAAACGACAGCCGTGTGCGGGTGGAGGGTTCGTAAAAGCAGGAGGCAATCAGTTTGCCCGCCAAAAGGTCGTGGCGCGGTTGGCGTTTGAGTTGCAGGGCGGTGTCGAGCAGGGTGTGCAGTTGTTCGCTGCTCAGGTCGGAAACGGAAATCAGGTGTTGTCGGTAAAGCGGGTTGGGCATGGACGTTCCTTATCGGGAGAAAAACGGCAAAAAAGCCCGTTGTGAAACGGGCTTGTGGCAAAACGGCAGGGCTGCCGCACGGGTGGCGGCAGCAGTAAAAGGGGCATGGGGTGCGGCAAACATGGCAACATCGGGCAAAACGGCAACGGCGCGGATTATAGCGGCGGTGCGGGTGGCGGGCAAGTTTGCCGCAGGGTGGGTTATGCCAGTTGTGCCAACCACCGCGCCGCCTGCGCCCGCACCTGTTCGGGCGCGGTGCCGCCCAAATGGTTACGCGCGTTCAGGCTGCCTTCGGGCGTGAGTACGGCAAACACGTCTTCCGCAATCAAATCGCTAAAACTTTGCAAAGTTTCCAAAGCCAAATCCGCCAAATCGCAACCCTGCTGCTCGGCATGGCGCACGGCGCGGGCAACGACTTCATGACTGTCGCGGAAGGGCAGCCCCTTTTTCACCAGATAATCTGCCAAATCGGTGGCGGTGGCAAAGCCCTGCAACACGGCAGCGCGCATGTTTTCGCGTTTCACGGTAACACCGCGCATCATGTCGGCGTAAATGCGCAGGGTGTCGCGCACGGTGTCCACCGTGTCAAACAAAGGCTCTTTGTCTTCCTGATTGTCTTTGTTGTAAGCGAGCGGCTGCGATTTCATCAACACCAGCAAGCCGGTGAGATGCCCGATGACGCGCCCCGATTTGCCGCGCACCAACTCCGGCACATCGGGATTTTTTTTCTGCGGCATGATGGACGAGCCGGTGCAGAAACGGTCGGCAAGGTCGATAAAGCCGAAGCGCGGACTCATCCACACAATCAGTTCTTCGGAAAGGCGGCTCAAGTGAATCATCAGCAGCGAAGCGGCGGCGGTAAACTCAATGGCGAAATCGCGGTCGGACACCGCGTCCAGAGAATTTTGGCAGATTTGTTCAAAATCCAAGAGCTTGGCAGTGGTTTCGCGTTGAATCGGGAAAGTCGTGCCCGCCAAGGCAGCCGCGCCGAGCGGCATACGGTTTACGCGTTTGCGGCAATCCGCCATGCGCTCGTCATCACGCCCCAGCATTTCCACATACGCCAGCAGGTGATGCCCGAAGCTGACGGGCTGCGCCACCTGCAAATGGGTAAAGCCCGGCATCACCGCATCGGCGTGTTGTGCCGCCAGTTCCGCCAAGGCAGTTTGCAAGTCGCGGATTAAGTTGCGGATTAAGTCAATTTCGCCGCGCAACCACAAACGGATATCCGTAGCCACTTGGTCGTTGCGGCTGCGCCCCGTGTGCAGGCGTTTGCCCGCATCGCCGATTTTGTCGGTAAGACGGCGCTCGATGTTCATATGCACGTCTTCCAAATCCAGCGACCATTGCAGGCTGCCTGAAGCGATGTCGTCCTGAATTTCCGCCATGCCGCGCCGAATGTCCGCCCAATCCTGCGCCGACAAAATGCCCGCTTCGTGCAGCATCTGCGCGTGCGCCAGCGAGCCTTGAATATCGGCCTGCGCCAAGCGTTTGTCAAAATCAATCGAGCCGGTGTACTGTTTCACCAGCTCGGACACGGGTTCGTCAAAACGTCCCGACCAAGTTTTGTTGCTCATGTTTGTTCCTTAAGTATTTTTCAGGCTGCCTGAAACTTATTCGCCCGTCCGCGCCAAAATCGTGCGTTTGCCGGTGTGGTCGGCGGCGGACAAAATCCCCTCCGCTTCCATTTGGTCCACCAGCGTGGCGGCTTTGTTGTAACCGATGCGCAAATGGCGTTGCAGGGACGAAATCGTGGGCTTTTGCGTCCGCAACACGGTTTCCACCGCCTTGTCAAACAAAGGGTCGCGCTCGCCGCCGCCCGCGCCGCCGAAGTTCAATTCATCGCTGCTTTCGGGAATCAAATCAATATAATCGGGTTCGCCCGTTTGTTTCAAATATTCAACGACATGATGCACTTCGCTGTCGGCAACGAATGCGCCGTGCACGCGCTGGAGATGGGCGTTGCCCGCACGTAAAAACAGCATGTCGCCCTGACCGAGCAGGTTTTCCGCGCCCATTTGGTCGAGAATGGTACGGCTGTCGGTTTTGCTCGGCACTTGGAAGGCGATGCGGGTGGGAATATTGGCTTTAATCAAGCCGGTAATCACGTCCACGCTGGGGCGTTGCGTTGCCAAAATCAGGTGAATGCCCGCCGCCCGCGCTTTTTGCGCCAAACGCGCAATCAGTTCTTCAATTTTCTTGCCCGCCGTCATCATCAGGTCGGCGAACTCGTCCACGACAACGACAATAAACGGCAATTTTTCAAGCGGTTCGGGGTCTTCGGGATTGAGGCTGAACGGATTGGCGATTTTCTCGCCACGCGCGGCGGCTTCGGCAAGCGCGGCGTTGTAGCCCGACAAATTGCGCACGCCCAAATGCGACATCAGGCGGTAGCGTTTTTCCATCTCGCCCACGCACCAATTCAGCGCGTTGGCGGCGAGCTTCATATCGGTAACCACCGGCGCGAGCAGATGCGGAATGCCTTCGTAAACAGAAAGTTCCAGCATTTTCGGGTCTATCATAATCAGGCGCACGTCTTCGGGCGGGGCTTTGAACAGCATGGACAAAATCATGCTGTTGATGCCCACCGATTTGCCCGAACCCGTTGTTCCCGCAACCAAAAGATGCGGTGCGGACGCCAAATCGGTTACCACGGGCGCACCGGTAATGTCTTGTCCCAGCGCGAGTGTCAATTTTGAGCGGCTGCCTGAAAATTCGGACGAATTGAAAATCTCGCTCAAGCGAATCATTTGCCGTTTCGGGTTCGGCAGCTCGATGCCCATGCAATTTTTGCCCGGAATGGTTTCCAGCACGCGAATGGACGCCATGCCCAACGAACGCGCCAAGTCTTTTTCCAAATTCATCACCGAGCTGCCGCGCACGCCCACGTCCGGCTCAATTTCGTAGCGGGTAATCACAGGGCCGGCCACCGCGTCGATGACTTTGACTTTGACGCGGAATTCGGCGAGTTTCTCTTCAATGGTAATGCCGTTTTCCAAAAGCTGTTCGTCCGTTTGCACCGCGTCAATGTCGTATTGCGCGGGCAGCAGCAGTTCGAGCGGGGGCAGGAGGGCGTCTTCGTCTGTGTCGGTACAGATGATTGGGTCGTCTGCGCTGTGGTCGGCGGGGTTGGGCGCGGCGGGGGCAACGGGAACGATGTCGCGCACGGGGCCGGAAAGTGCCGACCAATCCAATACGGTGTTGTTGGAAAAATCGAAGTCGGGCAGCAGGGGTTCGGGAAAGTTCATCGGCTGTTCGACAATCGGCGGGGCGGCAATGCCGGCGGCAACGGCGGCGCTGCGCCCTTCAAACCGGCGGTGGGCGGGTTCGGCGGGCGGTGCGGGCGCGGGGGAAACGGCGGGGACGGCAGGCGCGGGGTCGTCTGGTGCGGGGGGGGCATCGTTGCCCGTGCCGGCGGCGGGCGGGGTGTCGGGCGCGGCGGTGCGGCTGCTGCCGCCGTTGCGTGCGGCGGCGGGATTTTTTTTCGCGGCGGCGGGTTTGGCATCGCTGCGGCGGAAGGCGGGTGCTTGGGCGGGCGCGGCATCGCCGGCAGGACGGTTTTTGCGGCGGCGGTTTACGGGCGAATCGGTGTGGGCAAGGTTGGCAAACACTTCGTCTTCGCCAATCACGCTCAAGGAGTCGGTGGCGGGCGCAGCCGCCATTTGCTGGCGCACCCGTGCTTGGCGTTGCCGCTCGAGGCTGGCGCGGATTTCGTCCATGCCGATGGTTTCCATGTCGGCGGCAGGTTGCGTGCGGACGGCGGGGGCGGGCGTTGCCGACAGGGTGCGTTCGCGCACGGAATCCATGATGTCGTCCATGCCGATTTCTTCGCCTTCAAGCGGGGCGGGCGGCGGCGGGGGCGGCACGTTGGCGGGCTCTTTGAGCGTGCGCGTGGCTTCTTCCAGCGTAATCACTTCCAAATCGGGCTTGGTCAAGGGCGCGGGCGGGGGCAAGGCGGTTTCGGCGGGTTTGTCTTCGCCCAAATAGGGCTGCAGATTGCGCGTGGCTTCTTCCAGTGTGATGATTTCGGGCTTTTCCTGCTCGGCAGGCTCGACCAGTTGGAAGGGAATCGGGTTGTCGGACGCGGCTTCGGGCGTGTCGGCGGGGGCGGACACGCTTTGCTGGTGCAGATGCTCCAAAGGCTTGGGGGCGGGTTTGCGGTTGGTGTAGCGGGGCAGGCGCTCGGCATGGCTTTGCAGCGCGTTCAGATTTTTTTCCCACTCGGGAACGGCTTGGGCGGGAGATGATTTTTGCTGTTGTGCCGCCTGACGCGCCTGTGCTTCGGAAACCGGCTTGGGCAGGGGCAGGCGCACGGGGCGGCGCGGCGACTGCAACGGGTCGGCTGCGGCGGCTTGGTCGGCGGTTTCGGCTTCCGGCACATCGGGCGGGGCGGGTGCTGCTGCGGGCGCAGCGCGGCGGTCTTGACCGCGATAGGCGGCCAATTCCTGCTGCCAGTCGTATTCCTGCCGGACGTACAACCACCACAGCACGGCAAACACCACTGCCGAAATCAGAATCATCAGAAAAAAAATCCACATAATAACAAACAAGCTCCGGGCGGTCGCGTTCCGATGGGGGACATTATCGGGGGCGCAACACTTGGCGGTTTGCGCCCCGAATGATGGGGTTCATGTTTTGCTGAAGCACATGAACGATAAGATGGAAAATGCCGCTTATTCTACCGTGTTTCGGGGGGAAACTGAACGGGCGGCAACAAAAAACCCCGCCGCCGTGCGGCATTGGCGGCGCGGGTGTGGGGAATTTGCTTCAGGCATCGGGCAAACGCGCCATCCACAGCCCCACCGTCAGACACACTGCCGACACGCCCGCGCCCACCCACCAATAATGCGGCAGCCGGTAAAACAGCATCGCGCACGAAAGCGTCATCATCGACCATGCCAAATATTTGGCACGGCGGGGAATGGCGCGGCGTTGTTCCCAATTGCGCACCATCGGGCCGAAATACGGGTGGCGGTGCAGCCAAGCATGAAAGCGCGGTGATGCCCGTCCCCAACATGCCGCCGTCAGCAGAATGAACGGCACGGTCGGCAGCACCGGCAAAAACGCCCCGATGATGCCCAGCAGCAGCGACACTCCGCCGCACACCCACAGCAAGCCGTTGACAATGGCGCGGCGCAAACGGCTTTGCGGCAGCAGCAGTGCCAATATCAGGGGCAGCCCGAGCAGCCCGCCCAGCAGCCACCACGCGTGTTGCACGAAAAACGCCTTATCCATGGCTGCCGCCCCGTGTATCGGGCAAGCCCAGTGCCTGCCAGCCCGCGTGTCCCATTTGCTCCAGCAGGCGGATGTTGCGCCCGAACACCGCTTCGGCATCGGGAAAGGCGGCAACGGCTTTGTCGATGCTGCTTTCGCGAATCAGGTGCAAAGTGGGGTAGGGCGAACGGTTGGTGTGGTTGGTGATGTGGTCGGGCGCGGTGCCGTCAAAATAAAAATCGGGGTGGAACGGGGCGATTTGAATCACGCCTTCGGCGCCGTGGTCGGCAAGCGCGGCATCGGCGGCATCGAGCATGTCGTTGAACGCCAAAAAGTCGGCATAGGCATCGGGCAGCACCAGCAGGGTGGTTTCCACCTGTTCGGCGGGGGTGGCGAGCAGGGTGTGCAGCTCATCGTCCAAAGCGGTCAGCACGCCGTCCAGATGTGTGGCGCGGGAAACGGTGATGCGTACCCGTCCTTTGGCGTAGGGGGCTTTGGCAAACGGGCAAAGGTTCAAACCGATAACCGCTTTTTCCAACCAAAGGCGGGTGTGCGCGGCAACGGCGGAGTCGTCGGGGCGGGACATGGCGGGCATTTTCGCGGAAAAATGGGCAAATTATACCATGTGGTTTTGTGCGGCGGCGAGCATTTCGGCGGCGTGGCGGCGGGTGGTGTCAGTCAGGATTTCGCCGCCGAGCATGCGGGCGAGTTCGGCGGTGCGCCCGTCTGTGTCCAGCAGGTCGATGCGGCTGAAGGTTTGTCCGTTGCGGCTGTGTTTGGACACGCGCCAGTGGTGTTCGCCGTACGCCGCCACCTGCGGCAGGTGGGTTACCGCCAGCACTTGGTGGCGCGTGCCGATGTCGCGCAGCAGCCGTCCGACCGTTTCGGCGGTGCCGCCGCCGATGCCTGTGTCCACTTCGTCAAAAATCAGGGTGGGAATGCGGGCGAATTGCCCCACTGCCGTTTGCAGTGCCAAGCTGATGCGCGCCAATTCGCCGCCCGATGCGGCTTTGTTGAGCGGGCGCAGGGGCGCACCCTGATTGGCGGCAATTTGAAACCGTATCTGCTCCAAGCCGTGTGCGGCAGGTTCGGACGGGGGCAGCTCAATCTGAAACCGCGCCCCGCCCATCGCCAGTTCGCGCATGACGGCAAGGGTTTGCGCGCTCAGGCGTTCTGCCGCTTCGCGGCGGCGTTGCGACAACTGCCCTGCCGTTTTGCGGTAGGCGGCTTCGGCATCGCGGCATTGGCGTTGCAGCGCGTCCACGTCGGCGGCGGCTTCCAAATTTGCCAATGCCGTGCGGATTTCGTCCAGCTTGGCGGGCAAATGCTCCGGCCCGGTGCGGTATTTGCGGGCGGCAGACATCAATTGCGCGATGCGTTCTTCCTGCGCCGCCAATTCTGCGGGGTTCAGCTCCACCTGCGCCGCCACCGCGCCCAAATTGCTGACAATTTCGCCCGCTTCCGCCTCCACCGCCGCCAGCATGTCCAAACATTCGGCAAAACGCGGCTCGATGTGCGCGAGCGGCGACAAAATTTTCATGCACCGCGCCACCGTGTGCTGCAAACCCTGCTCGCCGCCAATGTGCGCTTCCGCTTCCGCCGCCGCCTGCAACAAAGCCGCCGCGTGTGCCAAACGGTCATGACTCAAATTGATGCTTTCCCACTCGCCCGCATACGTTGCCAGCTTTTCCAGCTCGCCCGCCTGCCATTCCAAACGCTCGCGCTCGAGGGCAAGGCTTTCGGCACGGTCGTGTGCCTGCTGCAACTGTCGGGAACAATCCTGCCACGCCTGATAACGGCGGCGCGTTTCGTCCGCCAACGCCCCGTTGCCCGCAAATGCGTCCAACAACTGGCGTTGCGCCGCTTCGCGGTTGAGCGAATGATGGGCATTTTGCCCGTGCACGTCAATCAGATGCTGCCCCACCTGCTTCAACTGGGCAAGCGTGGCGGCGTGGTTGTTGATGAAGCTGCGGCTTTTGCCTTTGGCATCGATGATGCGCCGCAACGACACCTGCGTGCCGTCTTCATCGAGCAAACCCTGTTCGCGCAACTGCGCTTTTAAAGTGTCTGCGCCGTCGAGGTCGAACAATGCCGCCAACTGTGCTTCCTTTGCGCCGTGCCGGATTTGTCCGAAATCCGCCTTGCCGCCCAACAGCAGTGCCAGCGCGTCCAAAGTCAGCGACTTGCCCGCGCCCGTCTCGCCCGTCAGCACGGTAAAGCCTTGTTGGAAATTGAGATGAAGCTGTTCGACCAGAACAAAATTGTGTAGGGAAAGACTGAGCAGCATGGCAATATCGGGCGCGTTGGCAAAGCGGCGGATTATATCGCCAATGCCCCCGCTTTGCCATGCAAACGCGGCAGAGCGGCGCAGCAACAAAATGACGGCATGCGCAATCGGGTGCCGTCATCGGAACAACGATGGAAATGCCGTCATGCACGGGCATGACGGCGCAACTTCAGGGCGCGGCAATCGCCACCGTTTCGCCGCACGCATCGCCCAATGCCGTGCCGAGTACGGCGAAAAATTCGCTGCCGTCCCGCGCCGACAGCCATTGGCCGTTGCGCCACGCAAAGTGGTAGCCGCCGCTTTTGGCGGCAATCCACAACTCCCGATTGGGCGTGTGGCGGTTCACGATGATTTGCGTGCCGTCCGCCGCTTCGATGGTCAAAACATTGCCACTGAAGCGGCAATCGAAATCCCACCCGCCCGCGTCAAGCGTGTCTTCAATGTGGGCAAACAGGTGGTCGGAATGCTGTAAAAATTCGGTTTCCGTCATGGCGTGCGTCCTTAAAAATCATCGTCGTCGTCGTCAAAATAATTGCGCTGCTGCGGGCGTTGGCGCGGTTGGCGGCGGTGGGGTTCGCGATAGGGCGGCGGAGCGGGGTCGTCCGTGCGGAAGGCTTCGTCCAAAACGGGGTTTTCCGCATTGGCAGACTGACGCCAGCGTTTCCAGCCCAGCCACAGCAGGGGCACGCCCAAGGCAACGGGCCAAATGCCGATGAAAAACAGCACCACGCCCAAAAATCCGCTCCAGCCTTGGCGGAACATCGGCGCCAGCATGCTGCCGAAAGCCGGACGGCTTTGTTCGACCAGAACCTGCATGCTGTCTTCGCCTTTCCTGTCGGTTTGAACGGGCTGGGTGAATTTCAGGCGGATGGTTGCCGATTCGGTTTGTTTTTGCCAATACAGGCGTTGGAGCAGCTCAAACTCGTTTTGATGCGCCCAATGGCTTTTTTTCACCGGCACGGGGGCGGACGGCGCAGGTGCGGAAGCGGCTGCCGATGCGGCGGCTTCGGACGAAGCGGCGGTGTCGGGTGCGCTTTGTGCGGGCGCAACGTGTCCTGCCGGCTGGGCGGAAGCGTTTTGCCGGTGTTGTTGGTATTGCTCGTACAGGGCTTGCAGGCGCAAATCGCTGATGCGGTTTTCGGTTTGCACCTGACTGCTCAGCACGGTGGTGTATTGGGACAATGCCGCCAAAAAGTTTTGCAACTGCTCGTGCGGAATCTGCATTTCCATTTCCGCCCCGTAGCTGTAGCGGGTGAGCACCACCACGCTGCCGTCTGCCTGCGTGTAACGCTGGGCGGGGTCGGGGATGTGGAATACATTGTTTTTGGAAAGGTGGCCGCGATATTGTTGGGTGAGATTGGCAATATCGCGTGATGCGGTGCGTACGTCGTTGGTTACGAACACCAAATCGGCTTGGGCAATGGTGGGAACGCGGCGCGTCTGCTGCCCGCCGACTTCCGAAGCCATTTGCATCTGCGCCTGTATCTGCTCTTGCCAATCGAACGGAAAGCTGTCCGAAGTCAAATATTTGTCTTTGTCGGCAACCGCAGTGGGTGCGGGCGGGGCGGCGCTGCCGTGTTCCTTGCGCTCGGGCTGACCGCCGCACGCCGCCAACAGCAGCGACAACGCCCCGAAAAATAAACAATATCGGAATTTTTCCATAACAAACCTCTTTTGTTTCCGAACGCATCGGAAACGCACATCTGCCAAATTATACCAAATCTTTCCCGTTTTATCGGATTTATCGGCGCAATATCCGTTATAATGCGCCGTGTGCCGAACGTCCGCCGCACCGGCGTGTTTGTCTTTTCAGGAGCATAATGAATGACTTTTGCCTATTTTTGCGTTTTGCTTGCCGTGCTGATGCCGCTTTTTTGCGCCGTGTATGCCAAAAAAGCGGGTGGATTTACCGTTGCCGACAACCGCAATCCGCGTGAGTTTCTTGCCAAAACCGAAGGCGCGGCCGCCCGTGCCAACGCCGCCCAGCAAAACTGCTACGAAATTTTTCCCGCCTTTGCCGCCGCCGTCATCATCGCCCACGCTACGGGCGCAGCCGCACAATTGACCATCAACTTTTGGGCATTGGTGTTCGTGCTGGGGCGCATCGCCTTTATTTACAGCTACATCAAAGACCAACCCGCACGGCGCAGCCTGTGTTTCGGCGCGAACCTGCTGGCGGTTGTCGCCCTGTTTTTGGCAGCCTTTTAATTTTTCCCGCCCGAAGCCATGTCCCAAAAAAGCAAAACCGAACTGGAAAACAATAAGCTGCACAAACGCCTGCGCCATGCCGTTGGCGATGCCATCAATGATTTCAACATGATAGAACACGGCGACAAAATCATGGTGTGCCTGTCGGGCGGCAAAGACAGCTACGCGCTGCTGGACATTCTGCGCCATTTGCAGGCTTCCGCGCCCGTTGAATTTGAATTGCTTGCCGTCAATCTCGACCAAAAACAACCCGGTTTTCCCGAACACGTCCTGCCCGATTACCTGCACGGCATCGGCGTGCCGTATCTGATTGTGGAAGAAGACACTTATTCGGTGGTCAAGCGCGTGATACCCGAGGGCAAAACCACCTGTTCGCTGTGCAGCCGCTTGCGGCGCGGCGTACTGTACCGCGTGGCAAAGGAAAACGGCTGTAGCAAAATCGCGCTCGGGCATCACCGCGAAGACATTTTGGAAACCTTGTTTTTAAATATGTTTTACGGCGGAAAACTGAAAGCCATGCCGCCCAAGCTGGTTTCCGACAACGGCGAACACATCGTGATTCGTCCTTTGGCATATTGCAAAGAAAAAGACTTGGCGCGTTATGCCGAGCTGAAGCAATTTCCGATTATTCCCTGCAATTTGTGCGGCTCGCAGCCGAATCTGCAACGCCAAATCATCAAAGACCTGCTCGCCGATTGGGACAGGCGTTTTCCGGGTCGGATTGAAAGCATGTTCGCCGCGCTGCAAAACGTGGTGCCTTCGCATTTGGCGGACACGCAATTGTTTGATTTTGCGGGATTGCAGCGCGGGCAAGCCCTGCCGTACGGCGGCGATACCGCGTTTGACCGCGAAACCCCGCCCGATGTGTTTTCGGAAAAACGCAAAGTCATCAATATTTTGGGCAACAAGCCCAAGCCCTGAAACGCAACACGCGCACCGTGCCGACAAGGTGCGCGTGTTGCCGTATCAAATCAAAAACACCGTTGCCAACCCCAAGAAAATCAAAAACCCGCCCGAATCCGTTACCGCCGTAATCAGCACCGAGCTGCCCAACGCCGGGTCTTTGCCGAATTTTTCCATCGTAACCGGAATCATCACGCCCAACACCGCCGCCAACAGCAAATTCAGCGTCATCGCCGCCACCATCACCAGCGCGATGCCCGTGTTGTGGTAGAGCAGATAGGAAATCACCCCCATCACGCTGCCCCACAACACGCCGTTGACCAAAGCCACGCCGATTTCCTTTTTCAGCAGGTGCATCGCCTGAATGCCGGAAAGCTGCCCCATCGCCATCGCCCGCACAATCATGGTGATGGTTTGGTTGCCGGAATTGCCGCCGATGCCCGCCACAATCGGCATCAACGCCGCCAAAGCGACAATTTGCGCGATGGTGTGTTCAAAATGGTTGATGACGCGGCTGGCGACAAAGGCGGTAAACAAATTCACTGCCAGCCAAAACCAACGGTTCTGCACCGAGCGCAACACGGGCGCGAACAGGTCTTCCTCTTCCTGCAAACCCGCCATGTTCAACATATCGGTTTCGCCCTCTTCGCGAATCACGTCCACCATTTCGTCCACCGTCAAACGCCCAATCAGTTTGTGGTTGTGGTCGGTAACGGGCGCGGTTACCAAGTCGTAACGCTCAAACGCGGCGGCGGCTTCTTCGGCATCGTCTTCGGGACGGAAACGCACCACGTCCCGCGCCATCACGTTTTCCACCAAATCATCGGGGTCGGATACCAGCAGTTTGCGAATGGGCAATACGCCCTGCAAAATATCGTGGTCGTCCACCACGAAAATTTTGTCGGTGTGGTCGGGCAGGCTGTCAAAACGGCGCAGGTAGCGCAGCACCACTTCGCAACTGACATCGGCACGCACGCTGACGGTTTCAAAATCCATAATCGCGCCGACTTGGTCGTCGCGGTAGGACATGGCTGCCTGAACTTGGGCGCGTTCTTCATCGTCCCAGTCTTTCAGTACTTCGGCAACGACTTGCTGCGGCAGGCTGTCGGCAAGCTCCGCCAACTCGTCCGCTTCCATGTCTTCCACCGCCGCCACCAGCTCGGCATCGTCCATGTCCTCAATCAGGCTTTCGCGCACGGCTTCGGACACTTCCAGCAGCACGTCGCCGTCTTCTTCGGGGTTTGCCAAACGCCACACCAAAGCGCGTTCTTTTTGCGGCAGGTGTTCCAAAACGGTGGCGACATCCGCAGGGTGCAGCTCGTGCAAGATGGCGGTGAGCGTGTTCAGGCGGTCGGCGGCTTCGGGCAGCGCGGGGGGAACGGGGGCGTGTTCGTCCGGCAGGTGCGGCAACAGGGCTTCCGCCAACTCGTGAATGCGTTCAAGGTCGGCGGCAAGGCGTTCGGCTTCGTGGTAACGGGGTTCTTGGGACATGGTCGGCTCCGCCTGCCGTGTGGCGCGGGGCGGAACGGCAGGGTTTTAGGGGTAAAGACAAGACGGCGGTTCGTCCATCGGGCGAGGGGCGGAAAAGAAAAACGGATTATTCTATCAGATTTTTACAAACGGCAGCAGTACGGCAATTTGACTATAATCACCCCTTTTCTTTTCAAAACGGCAACACGATGATGCGCAGTGCTTGGCAAAACGATTTTCCCGATACGGTGATTGACCGCAAATTGAGCGATGCCACCACACACACCGATTACGCTGCCGCCAAAGCAGGTGATGCCCTTGCCGCTCTGCGTTTGGCACAGGACTTGGTATCGGACGAGGGCATTACCGCACTCAAACCGCTTATCGGCAACAGGCAAGCGGTTTTGTTGCCCGTTTTGGCAGAAGAAAGTGCAGGGCGCAACAAAATTCCGCTTGCCGTTGCCGAAATCATCGGCAGCCGTTTGCATTTGCCGGTGGCGACCGATGTGGTGCAAAGCACTCGCGTTTCCCGCACGGGCAGCGATGGCTGGCACCGCTTGGCGAATCCGCCGAAATTTGACGGCATCGCGGCAAGCGGCAAACATTATTTTCTGGTGGACGACACCCAAACGCAAGGCGGAACGTTTGCCGCGCTGAAAGGTCATCTTGAACGGCAGGGTGCTTGTGTGATTGGTGCATACGCTTTGACCGGCAAGCAATATTCGGTACAATTGCGACTGGATTTCAATACACTTCATCAATTAAGGCAACAACATGGCGACTTGGAACAATGGTGGCATCAACACTTCGGCTACGGCTTTGACAAACTTACCGAATGGGAAGCAAGATTCATCATCCATGCCCGCACGACATCTGAAACCGTCCGAAATCGCATCATTGCGGCAGGAAATGGCTGATGCGGCAAAACAAATTCGGCAGATGCTGCGTGGTTAGTTTTCAGGCTGCCTGAAAAATCATTCGGGCAGCTTTGCTGACGTTATAATCCGCGCTTTCCCCGCATTTTCCCCTGCCATGCAAATCATCAACTTCCCCCATTCCCCCTTTGTCCTGCACCAACCCTTTCCCCCCGCCGGCGACCAGCCCGCCGCCATCGCCGCGCTGTTGGACGGTCTGCATGACGGTTTGTCCGCGCAAACCCTGCTGGGCGTAACCGGTTCGGGCAAAACCTACACCATCGCCAACGTCATCGCCCGAAGCGGCCGTCCCGCCATCATTATGGCGCACAACAAAACCCTTGCCGCCCAGCTTTACGCCGAAATGCGCGGCTTTTTCCCCGAAAATGCGGTGGAATACTTTGTTTCCTATTACGATTATTACCAGCCCGAAGCCTACGTCCCCAGCCGCGACCTGTTTATTGAAAAAGATTCCGCCATCAACGAACACATCGAGCAAATGCGCCTGTCCGCCACCAAAAACCTGATGACCCGCCGCGACACCGTGATTGTCGCCACCGTGTCCGCCATTTACGGCATCGGCGACCCGCGCGAATACCAGCAAATGATTTTGTCGGTGAAAGAAGGCGAGATTTTGGGGCGCGATGAAATTGTGAAAATTCTGGCGGCGATGCAGTACGAGCGCGGCGATGTGGATTTCAAACGCGGCAGCTTCCGCGTGCGCGGCGACGTGATTGACGTTTATCCCGCCGAGAGTGCCGATATTGCTCTGCGAATCAGCCTGTTTGACGATGAAATCGAGCGTTTGGACGTGTTTGACCCGCTTTCAGGCAGCCTGCAACAGCGCGTGGGACGTTACACCGTGTTTCCGTCCAGCCACTACGTTACCCCGCGCGAAACCGTGCTGCGCGCCTGTGAGGGCATCAAGGCGGAATTGCGCGAACGAATTGATTTTTTTGCCAAAGAAAACCGTCCCGTAGAGCAGCAGCGCATTGAGCAGCGCACCCGTTTTGACTTGGAAATGCTTTATGAAATGGGCTTTTGCAAAGGCATTGAAAACTACTCGCGCCATTTTTCCGGCAAAGCGGCGGGCGAACCGCCGCCCACGCTGTTGGATTATCTGCCGCCGGACGCTTTGCTGTTTATTGACGAAAGCCACGTTACCGTGCCGCAAATCGGCGCGATGTACAAAGGCGATGCTGCCCGCAAACAAAATCTGGTGGACTACGGCTTCCGCCTGCCGTCCGCCCGCGACAACCGCCCTTTGACCTTTGCCGAATTTGAGCGCGTGATGCCGCAAACCGTGTTTGTGTCCGCCACGCCCGCGCAGTACGAAGCCGAACATTCGGGACAAACGGTGGAACAGCTCGTCCGCCCCACCGGGCTGATTGACCCGCAAATCATCGTCCGTCCCGTTGCCACGCAGGTTGATGATTTGCTGGCGGAAATCCGCAAACGCAGCACGGCGGGCGAGCGCGTGCTGGTAACCACGCTCACCAAGCGCATGGCGGAACAGCTTACTGCTTATTACGGCGATTTGGGCATCAAGGTGCGCTATCTGCACAGCGATATTGATACGGTGGAACGGGTTGAAATCATTCGGGATTTGCGGTTGGGCGTGTTTGACGTGCTGGTGGGCATCAATCTGCTGCGCGAAGGTTTGGACATTCCCGAAGTGTCGCTGGTGGCGGTGTTGGACGCGGATAAGGAAGGCTTTTTGCGTTCGCACCGCAGCCTGATTCAAACCATCGGACGGGCGGCGCGGAATGTGAACGGCGTGGCGGTTTTGTACGCCGACAAAATCACCGACAGCATGCGTGCGGCGATGGACGAAACCGAGCGCCGCCGCCAAAAACAAATCGCGTTTAACCAAGAACACGGCATCGTTCCGCAGCAAATCAGCAAACAAATTAAGGATTTGATTGACGGCGTGTACCATGCGGACGATAAAGCTTCAGGCAGTCCGAACACGCCCGCGCTGAACGAAGCCGATGCTTTGAAAGAAATCGCCCGTTTGGAAAAGGCGATGCAGCAGGCGGCGCGGGATTTGCAGTTTGAAGAGGCGGCGGTGTTGCGCGACCAAATCCGTGAATTGAAAGAACGGTTGTTGCTTAATTGCTGACAAACGCATCGCTGTAAAACGCCGCATCGTCCAGCCCGCGCGCCAGACACACGCTCCGCGCCGCCGCAATCATCGCGGGCGAGCCGCAGGCATAGGCTTCGCAGCCGGTCAAATCGGGATAATCGCGCTCAAGCTGCTGCTGCACATAGCCCGTTGCGCCCGTCCACGCGGCATCGGGGCGCGACAAAACGGGCGTGTAACGCGCTCCGTACAGGCGCGACAGCAGGTTGTTCAATTCGGACTCGTCATACAGTTCATCGGCATGGCGCACGCCGTGATACAGATGCACGGGACGGTAGGGCGCGGTGTCCGCCAGATGCGCGAGCAGGCTTTTGAGCGGGGCGAAGCCCGTTCCCGTGCCGAGAAAAATCATCGGACGGCTGCTTTCCCCGTTCAGGGTAAAACCGCCCAAAGGCCCGCGCAGGCGCAAAATCGTCCCCGTTTTCACGCGCCCGTCAAACAGCATCGGCGAGAACAAACCTTTGTCGTGGCGGCGGATATGGAATTCCAACACATCGGTTTGCGCGGGGGCGTTGGCAACGGAATAGCTGCGGCTGCCGTCTTTGAGCAGCACGTCCATGTATTGACCCGCGTAGAATTTGAACGGCGGGGCTTTGGGCAGGGCGACTTTCAACACGGCAATGTCCGCGCCGCGCACGTCCACCGACAACACGCGGGCGGGAACGGTGCGCACGGTAACGGCTTTCGCGCCCGCGTAGGCGGGCATGTCCACTTCCACGTCGCCGTCCGCGCGGTTGCAGCAGAGCAAAACCATGCCGGCGGCGTGTTCGTCCGGCGTCAGCACATAGTCGTCATATTCGCCGTTGGGCAGGACTTTTCCCGACACCAGCCGTGCCCGACACGAACCGCACACGCCGCTTTGACAGGCGTGGGGGAGGTTGTGTCCGTTGCGCAGCGCGGCGGCGAGTATGGTTTCGCCGGATTCGGCGGTAAAAACAGTTTGGCTGGGGGAAATGGTGATTTGCGGCATATTTTTGGTTTGGAAAACGGCTGGTGTTCGGGGGTGCATTATAATGCGAAAAAACGTTTTCAGGCTGCCTGAAAGCTATTTCCGCATTTTCGGGCGGAACGAAACCCGTTCATCAAAACCCTTATTGACGATTTTGTCGCGGTCGGGGGCTTCGTGGCGCATTTCGCTGCGGGCGCGCACGTCCGACAAAAATTGCGACAACGTCCGCCACACCCAATCCGCGTCCAAATACACGCCCAAACGCTGCAAACACGGATTGCACCACACCGTTGCCGCGACTTCGTTGGCGTAGCGTCCGCGCCGCACCGCTTCGCCCTGCCACAGCAAAACCGGCACATCGGCGTTTTCCGCACCGAACAAACGGGCGAACTCGGGCGCAGCCCGCACGTTTTCTCCGCGCAAATTCTGCCAACTTTCATGTAAATCGGACAGCAAAACATAGCGTTCGCCATTTTGAAACGCCAAAGGCTCAAGCGGCTCGCCCATGCCGACACAATAATGATACAGTTTCCCGAGTTCAAAAAAGTCTTCCGCATCAAGCAAATTCCAATGGCTGAACACCTGATTGCGCCCAACGAACAAATGCACGCATTCATCGCCGACACACAGCAGCGCATGGCGCACGCACGCGCCCGAACGCGCTTCTTGTTCGGGCGCGGGCGGCGTGAGCGCGGCGGCATCGCTGCCATCGCGGCGGTCGTACACCAGCACGGGGTCTTGCCCGTACATGCCGACCAGATAATCATAAAAATCTTTGTATTTGCTGATGATTTTCATTGTTCAGGCTGCCTGAAACGGCAAATAAGCATCAAAGCGCGTGGATTTGCCAACATATTGATAAGACGGAACTTCCCCGCACAAAAATGCCCCCAAACGCGGACGTTTCACCACCACGCGCTTGACGGCGCAGGCACGGGCGGCGGCAAACAGCGCGGCATCGTTGCCGTCTTGCCCCACCAGCGCGTGAAAATACGCCATTTCTTTTTTCACGGCGGCGGACTTTTGCCGTTGCGGATACATCGGGTCGAGGTACACCACATCGGGACGGTCGTAGCGTGCCGCGTATTCGGGCAACAACTCGGCGGCATCACCCTGATGCAGCGAAATATTTTTGACAATTTCCGCCGTGTCCGCACACGCGGCGGCGCGTGCCAAACCGTCCGCCAACAGGCAGAACACGGCGGGGTGGCGTTCAAACACGCGCACGCGCAAACCCAAGCCCGCCAACACAAAAGCATCGCGCCCCAAACCGCCCGTAGCGTCCCAAACGGTGGCGTGGACGCTGTGTTTGACCGCTTTGGCAATCAGTTCGCCGCCGCCTTGGGTGCGCCGGTGGTTCGCCGCGCCACCGACAAAATCCACGCGCACCCGCCCTTTTTGTCCGGCTTGGCACAGGGCGATGCCGTCCGCATCGTGGTGCAGGTACACACCGTTTTCAGGCAGCGTGGACGTGATGTGCAAAGCGGGGGAGAGGGCATATTCGGGCAGGGTTTCGGGGGATTGGGTGAATAACAGCATAAGCTCATAAAACAAATAAATTATGAAATTAAATCATCAGGAAAACTACCGCCTACTTTTAATTATCCTTTTTAAATCATCATATTCTAAACCATCTTTCGCCTGCATTAACGTTTCTATCAAGAACCAAGACCCCAACAACATTAAAAATGATATTGGTGTAATTTTGATGCGATCCGATATAATGCTTGGGTATGCTATCATAATAAATACAAACCCCTGAATCAAAACAAAGACAATCAAGATGCCACATTCCCCCCATTTTGCATGTCCCTGAAATAATTTTATTAACAATTGTTTTGACCAAGGCAGGGTACTTCCTATAAAACCTCCTCCACAAAACCAAATCCAAAACTTAAACTGTTCTATATTCAACCATCTACATTCAGTTGTTACAAAAACACCTATACTACCTGCTGCCCATAAAATGGGAATCCATATTGTCAAAGCTCCCAAATCAGCTTTTCTGTCTTCAGTTTTTTTATCTTGAGATTCCATCAATAAATCTTCCTTGTCTTAACAGTAGATTGGGATAAATCAAGATGAGCCATTCATAAAAATGGTTAGGTTGATGTTGTTATCCCAAGCTACGATTTTTCAGGCAGCCTGAAAATTATTTCAAACTCAAATGCGCCAGTCCCAAATAATCCGCCGACTGCATTTCCACCAAACGGCTTACCGTACGCACAAATTCATGGGCGAAATCGCCTTCGGTATAAAGTTCGTCCATCGGCACTTGCGCGGTGGCGCACAGTTTCACGCGGTAGTCATAAAACACGTCCACCAGCAGGGTCAGGCGGCGGGCTTCGTTTTTTTCGTTGGGCGACATTTTCTCGATGCCGGAAATCAGGATATGGGTGCAATGTTCCGCCAGCCACAGGTAGTCGGCTTGCGAGCGCGGCCCGAAGCACAGGGCGCGGAAGTCAAACCACATCACTTTGCCCGCCCGCCCTTTGCAGGGAATGTCGCGCCCGTGAATGCTGACGGTTTCGGCTTTGGCGGGCGAGCCGGTGAGTTGCGCGAACAGGGCGGCGAGTTTGGCTTCGTTGGCATCGTGGTTGGGAATGTAAAACACATCGGCGGGGGTGAGCGTGCGCATGCGGTAGTCTTCGCCACTGTCCACGTTCAGCACGGTGAGTTTTTTTTCCAGCAGGGCGATGGTGGGCAGGAAGCTGCTGCGGTTTTGCCCTTGCGGGTAGAGTTCGGCGGGGGCGTAGTTGGAAGTCGCCACCAGCACCACGCCTTCGGCAAACAGGTGTTCCAGCAAACGCCCCAAAATCATGGCATCGGCGATGTCGCTGACGTGGAATTCGTCAAAACACAAGACACGGGTTTCTTCAGCGATGTTTTTGGCAACGGCTTTAAGCGGGTCGGTTTCGCCGCGTTTGTCGCGCATGCGTTTGTGGACTTCCGCCATAAAGGCGTGAAAATGCACGCGCCGTTTGCGGCGGTAGGGCAGGCAGCCGAAAAACGCGTCCATCAGGAAGCTTTTGCCGCGCCCCACGCCGCCGTAAAAATACAGTCCGGTCGGTACTTGCGGGGAGCGCAGGCTGCGTCCGAGAAAGCGGTTGCGTTTGCGTTTGAACATCATCAGTTCCGTCCACAGGCGGTCGAGATGCTCGATGGCGCGTTGTTGGGCGGCATCGCGGATAAAGGCGGGTTGTTGGGCGGCTGCCTGATACCACGTTAAGGGGCTGTGGTTGGCAAAGGGCGGCGGGGTGAAACGGGTTTGGTCGGTCATGGTGTGCGTATCGGGAAAAAGGGTTGGATTTTCAGGCTGCCTGAAAACAAAAAAACAGGGCAACATTATGTTTCAACTCACAGGGCGACACATAAAGCATACCCTATATGTTGCACCTGAAATAGGGAGAGGCATGACCTCTCCCTATTTATTATCCGCTATCAATGACGGGGTTTCAAACGGAAAAAAGATTTTCATGAAGCCCCGTTGTTTTTGAAAGATGAAGATTAGATTGGAAAAAACCGTTTTCAGGCAGCCTGAAATTATTTCTCGGCAAACTGCCCGTACGCCATAATCCGCTCAAAACGTCGCGCCAGCAGCGCATCAAGCGGCATCGCCCGCGCTTCGGCAAGCTGTTTTTCCAACACTGCTTTCACGCGCACGGCGGTTTCGGCATGGTCGCGGTGCGCCCCGCCCAAAGGCTCTTCAATCACCTCGTCCACCAAACCGAGTTTGTGCAAACGGTCGGCGGTGATGCCCAAAGCGGCGGCGGCATCGGCGGCTTTTTCGGCGGTTTTCCACAAAATAGACGCGCAGCCTTCCGGCGAAATCACCGAATAAGTGGCGTATTGCAGCATGTTCACATAATCGCCCACCGCCACCGCCAAGGCGCCGCCCGAACCGCCCTCGCCGATAATCGTACACAACACCGGCACGCGCAAGCGCGTGAGTTCGTAGAGATTTTTGCCGATGGCTTCGGACTGGTTGCGCTCTTCCGCGCCGATGCCCGGATACGCGCCCGGCGTGTCCACAAAAGTGAGAACAGGCAGCCCGAATTTCTCGGCGGTGTGCATCAGGCGCAAGGCTTTGCGGTAACCTTCGGGGCGCGGCATACCGAAATTACGGCGGATTTTTTCTTTGGTGTCGCGCCCTTTCTGATGCCCGATGACCACCACGCTTTCGCCGTTAAACCGCGCCAGCCCGCCCACGATGGCATCGTCATCGGCAAAATGGCGGTCGCCGTGCAATTCCTGAAAATCGCTGCACAAGGCGGCGATGTAGTCCAGCGTGTAGGGGCGTTGCGGGTGGCGCGACACCTGCGACACCTGCGCGGGCGTGAGTTTGGCAAAAATGGACTTCGCCAAATCGCGGCTTTTTTTCTGCAAACGGTCGATTTCGTCCGAAATGTCCACCGCCGAATCGCCCTGCACAAAGCGCAGTTCTTCAATTTTTTTTGTCAGCTCGGCAATCGGTTGCTCAAAATCCAAAAATACGGGCTTCATCAAAATTCCTTTCGGTTTGAAACCCCGCCGTTGATGGCGGTAAAATCAGCTTTTGTCCGGGCGGGGCGCAAGCCCGTCCGAAGCGGGGCAAGCCATGCGGTGTTTGATGTGCCGCCCCGTGTGTTGAAACCTTATCCATTTGCCCGCACGCAAAACGGAATTTGTGTGCGGGCGCAATCGGCATTCAGGCGGCATGATACGCGATAACGGTGTTTTTTGCACGATTTTAGAACATTTGCTTACCGCCGTCCGTCTGTGTCGCCGACACATTTGTCCAGCCACAGCTCCCGTTGGCGTTGGTCGAGCATTTGAAACAAATCGTGGTAAAAATTCAGCTCCGCCACCGTGAGTTTGATGTCGTCCGTGTAGCGTTCTTGGGCGATTTTGCCCGCTTGGTGGCGGTCGAACGGCGGTTTGGCGAGCAGGGCGTGCAAGCCCACGTCTTTGCGGCGGCGGTTGTCGGCTTGGATTTGGCGCATTTGGTCCTTGTATTGCTGACGGCGCAGTTGCAGCCGTTCGCGCTGTTTGGCGTTCAGCTCCAGCATACGCAAATCGCAGTTGGGGCGGATGTCGAAAGCGGCGGCAGAGGGCATGATTGCCGACAGGCACAATGCCGTCAAAGCGGCACACCCGTGCCGTGTCCGGAGAAAAATCATATGGCTGTGTTTCCGTCAAAGGTTGGTGCGGCGGCACGCATCATGCGGGCTTGTCCTGCCTTGCTTGAAAAATCAGGCACACCCGCCGTCACGGCGTATGGCAGTGCCAAGGCATAGACGCTATAATCGGCAGATGCACCCCGCACAATGATTGTAAGTCAAACCTTTGTAAAACTCAAAAAGAAAGCCGTTTTATGGACTACCGCATCGCCCCCAGCATTTTGGCGGCGGATTTTGCCCGCTTGGGCGAAGAAGTATCAAACGTGGTTGCCGCAGGTGCCGATTTGATTCATTTTGACGTGATGGACAACCATTATGTGCCGAATTTGAGCTTCGGGCCGATGGTGTGCCAAGCCATCAAGCCCCACGCTGCCGTCCCGATGGACGTGCATTTGATGGTTGAGCCGGTTGATGACATGATTCAAGCCTTTATCAAAGCGGGCGCGGACATCATCACCTTCCACCCCGAAGCCAGCCGCCACGTCCACCGCAGCCTGTCGCTGATTAAAAGCGCAGGCTTGCAGGCAGGCTTGGTGCTGAACCCCGCTAGCCCCGTTTGCCTGTTGGAAAACGTGTTGGAACAACTGGACATGGTCTTGCTGATGTCGGTGAATCCGGGCTTTGGCGGACAGAGTTTCCTGCCCTCCAGCCTGAACAAAATCCGCCAAGTGCGGCAAATGCTCGACCGCCACCACGCCCAAAGCGGACGGCGCATCGCATTGGAAGTGGACGGCGGCATCACCCCCGCCAACATCGCCGCCGCCGCCCAAGCGGGTGCGGACACCTTTGTGGCAGGTTCGGCGATTTTCGGGCAGCAAGACTACGCCGCCGTGATTCAAACCATGCGCGACAACATCGCCGCCGCACAACAGACATAAACAGGCATCGCGGCTTCACGCACCGGAGAGCAGAAACGGCACAATCTGCGCCGGCTTGGTGTGAAAATCGCTGATGCGGTGGTCGCCGCCCGCCTCGATAATGTGCCGTGCACCGGCGCAGTGCGCCACCGCCTTGCGGTAATCCAGCAGTTCGTCTCCCGTTTGCACCAGCAGCAGACAGCGTTCGGGGCGTTGCGGCGGCGGCGCGGGGTTGGCGGCAAACCATTCAATATCCGCCCATTTGAGCTGCCAACCGCCTTCGGTGGTGTGTCCCACCGTGTCCGCGTGCGGATTTTTGCACGGGAAAAAGCGCGTGAGCGATTGGTCGGGGCGGATGCTGGGGTTGAGCAGCACCATCGGGCAAGCGTGGCGTTCGTGCATTTTCAGGGCGAAAAATCCGCCCAAAGACATTCCGACAACGGCAGTCGGCTCGGGTTCTGCCAGCAAACTGTCCAACAAATCCATCACCTGCGGCGGCGGCAGATTCAAGTCGGGGCGCAACACACGCACCTCGGGGTGGTTGCGGATGCAATAGTCGTGCAGCAATTGCCCTTTTTTGCTGTTGGCATCACTGTTCAAGCCGTGCAGATAAATCAATCTCATACAGATGTACCTTTAGCGTTTCCGATGAATCAGCATTTGTTTTTTCTTGCTTAAAACAAAGCCGTTGCCTTGCGTATTCAGGCATTTGATGCCGTTATCTTTGACGGCGGTACACGTCCAGCCGTCTCCCCTGACGGTTTGCCCCGTTTTTAACAGACGGCTCTCATCGCCTATGGCATAAGTGTCGCCCGCGCAATCAATTTCCGCTTTCCCCTTTTTGCGGACACTGAAATTGGAACCCCAATCCAGTTCGCAATCTTTGTCCCGTTTGTATTTGTGTTTGACAAATTCGCCGTTTACGCTGCAACCGACAAAAGACGGATTTTCGGCACTTTGGCGGTAGCCCACACAACTAACCGTGTGGTTCTGGGTGTGGAAGCCCTGAAAGTCTGTTACGCCCGTATCGGCTTGCGCGGCGTGGCACAGCAAAACGGCGCTGGCGAAAAGGAAAGATGTGATGTACTTCATGTTTTGCACCTTCTACAAGGATAGTTGGAAAACCGAATGTGGCGGCATGTATGTCGTTCATGGTTTTGTGCGGAAACAATCTGCGAATTTCAAACCGTGTGAGTGCAAAGCACGTTGATACAAATACCATGTGGGTATCATGTCCAACAGCATGCCGATGCCGAAAATCAAGGAAATGCTGATTAAGTTGATTTTAATGGTGTCAAAATAATATAAAGCAAACACCAGTCCATAATACACAATATTAATCCAAATGGATTGGTACAACATATAACGGGTTAAGCCCAAGCCTTTTAAGGTTGCGTCAAAAACGCTGTAGTTGAACATAAAGCTCAAATAAAATACCGTTTGTAAAAACATAATTTTGACAACAGTTTGTGATTGGTCTGTTTGGACGGCATATTGGACGAACCACGCCCAAAAAGGCATGGATAACAGCCAAACGGCACAAAATAAAGCGGTCAATTTCAAATAGAACGATGTGTGTGTGCGGATATGATTGACATCGGCGGCAACGTCCCGCTTAACCACTTCCGACAATGCTAAAGCGGGTGCCAGTAAAAAGCCCCAAATAATGCTGTTGGCAATCCAATAGGCACCTTGTTCGCCTACTTCGTTTACCATGCGTAAAATCATCAGGGCAAATACGGCATTGCGGACAAACGATTCCAAGCCCGAAAATGCGCCCAAGTGAAACCATTGTTTGAACCACGCTTTGTCCCAAATCCAATTATTCCGTTGAAAAAATGGGAACATATTGGTTTTGAAGATTAAAAACAGGGTCAATAAGCCGTTAATCAAAATATTGGAAACGGCAATGCCATTGACGCCCATTTGCAGGGAAAAACGGTTATCGGCAACCAGCAGACAGTCCGAAACAAGCAATAATGCGGTTTTGATGATTGAAAATAAAATGATGTCTTTATAATTGCGGTTTACTGCCAAATAGACGATTAAATATTCCGTTGCGATGGAACACATGATGGCAACCGATTCCAAACGGATATAAACGCCGGTGTCGGCAATCAGATGTGGCGTTTGTTTGAGATGCGCCAATAAATGCTCTGCAAAAACAAATATCAATACCGATAATAATAAATAAACGCCGCTTATAAGGGTGAAGCCTTGTGCGGCGTTGCGGTGAAAATGTGTTTCGCCGTGTTTTTGCGCGTTGGCAAGCATAAAGAACAGGGGAATCAGAAAAGCTTCTTGAATGACTTCGTAGCCGATGTTCAACCATTGGATTTGGCTGGCAATATTAAAGCCCCATTCGTTGGGCATATTGCCGATGAAATGCAAGCGGATAAGGTTGAGTGTGGCGGGAATCAGGCTAATCAGCAAAAATGCAAACCAAAGTCGGAAATCAAAAGTTTTCATGATTGTTCCTTGTGTTGTGTGATTCAGGCTGCCTGAAAAACGGTTTTCCCCGCTTTCAGGCAGCCCGAAATTTACGCCAACGCCTTACGCGCCCCCGCAAACAAACGGTACCAGCCGCCCAACTCGCTGCCCTGCCACTCATCGGGACACCAGCTCATTTGTGCGCTGCGGAACACGCGCTCCGGATGCGGCATCATAATGGTAACGCGCCCGTCCGCGCTGCACACGCCCGCAATGCCCTGCGGCGAACCGTTGGGATTGAGCGGATAGGTTTGGGTAATTTCTCCCGTGCCGTCAATATATTGCAAAGCAATGTCCACCTTTGCCAAATCGCCGTGCGCGGCAAAATCGGCGCGACCCTCGCCATGGCTGACCACCACAGGCAGCATCGCCCCCGTCATTTCCGCCAAAATCAGGCTGTGCGACTTCGGCACGCGCACCATGCTCAAACGCGCTTCAAACTGCTCGCTTTCGTTGCGGCGGAAACGCGGAAACGCCGCCGCGCCCGGAATGATTTCCGCCAGATTGCTGACCATTTGGCAGCCGTTGCACACGCCCAGCGTGAGTGTGTCGGGACGGGCGAAAAATTCGGCAAATTCATCGCGCAATTTGGCGTGGAACAAGATGGATTTCGCCCAACCTTCGCCTGCGCCCAGCACATCGCCGTAGCTGAAACCGCCGCAAGCGGCGAGCATCTGCATATCGGCAAGTTTGATGCGCCCTGCCATCAGGTCGGACATATGCACATCCACCGCGTTGAAGCCGGCGCGGGTAAACGCCGCCGCCATTTCCAAATGTCCGTTTACGCCTTGTTCGCGCAAAACGGCGATATTGGGTTTCGCGCCCGCGCTGATAAACGGCGCGGCAATATCTTCTTTCACATCAAAGGGCAGTTTGGCGAACAAACGGGCTTTTTCATCGCCAATCAGGGCAAATTCGCTGTCGGCGCAAGCGGGGTTGTCGCGCAGTTTTTGGATTTGGTAAGAAGTTTGTTGCCATACACGTTGCACACTGGGATAGTTCTCACAGAATACATATCGTCCGCTATACAGATTAAATTCGGGGTCGGTAGGATTGGGTGTGCCGATTTCAAAAGTAACATCGCCTAAACCGTACTGGGAAAATACCTGTTTAACATATGCCAAATTAGAACGCTCGACTTGTATTACCGCCCCCAATTCTTCATTAAACAAAATATTAGCGGCAATCCCTTCAATAAATTCGTCGCTTAATTCCCGTTCGTTGCATTGTTCAATAAAATCAGCATAGTTTTTAAATTCAGGGTGATGGATAGGTAAATATTTTTTTAATACCTCGCCTAAATCAACATTTAATCCACTTTGCCCCGCAAACGACATTTCTGCCAACGTTGCAAATAAGCCGCCATCGGAACGGTCGTGATACGCCAATAATTTATCTTCGGAAACCAGTTTTTGAATCACTTGATAAAAGGCTTTCAGGCAGTCTGCGTCAATATCGGGGCTTTCGCCGCTCAAATCGTTCCACACTTGGCTTAATGCCGAACCGCCCATACGCGCTTTGCCGAAGCCCAAATCCACCGCCAACAATACGCTGTCGGCAACGTTTTTCAATTCGGGGGTAACGGTTTTACGCACGTCCTGCACGGGCGCAAAGGCGGAAACAATCAGGCTCAAAGGCGCGGTTACGGATTTTTGTGCGCCGTTTTCCTGCCACACGGTTTTCATCGACAGGCTGTCTTTGCCAACGGGAATGCTGATGCCAAGCTCCTGACAAGTTTGGGAAACGGCTGCTACGGTGCGGTAGAGTTTTTCGTCTTCGCCCGCCACGCCGCAGGCTGCCATCCAGTTGGCGGAAAGTTTGATGTTGCCGATGTCGCCGATGGGGGTGGCGGCAAGGTTGGTGATGGCTTCGCCGATTGCCATGCGCCCCGAAGCGGGGGCGTTGTGCAGGGCGAGCGCGGGTTTTTCGCCCATGCTCATGGCTTCGCCGCGATGGGTGTCAAAGCCCATCAGGGTAACGGCGCAGTCGGCTACGGGGGTTTGGTAGGCACCGACCATTTGGTCGCGGTGCGTCATGCCGCCCACGCTGCGGTCGCCGATGGTAATCAGGAAGTGTTTGGCAGCCACGGCGGGCAGCGACAACACGCGGTAGGCGGATTCGCGCAGGTCGTATTTGCCCGCGTTGAATTCGCGTTTTTCAGGCAGCCTGCGGCTGTCGCGGCGGGTGGTTTTGGGCGGTTTGCCGAGCAGGATATTTAATGGCAAATCAACGGGATTGTTGGCAAACAAATCATCACGCACCTGCAAATGCCCGTCATCGGTGGCGGTGCCGACCACGGCAAACGGGCAACGTTCGCGTTCGCAAATTTGGCGGAAGGTGTCCAAGTTTTCAGGCAGCACCGCCAACACATAGCGTTCCTGCGCTTCGTTGCACCAGATTTGCATCGGACTCAAACCGTGTTCTTCAAGCGGCACATCGCGCAGTTGGAACACCGCGCCGCGACCGGCGTCATTGACCAGTTCGGGAAAGGCGTTGGACAAACCGCCCGCGCCGACATCGTGAATGGAAACAATGGGATTGCGTTCCGCACCGAGCTGCCAGCAACGGTCAATCACTTCTTGGGCGCGGCGTTCGATTTCGGGGTTGCCGCGCTGCACGGAGTTGAAGTCCAAATCGGCGCTGTTGCTGCCGGTGTCCATAGACGATGCCGCGCCGCCGCCCAAACCAATCAGCATGCCGGGCCCGCCCAGTTGCACCAGCAGCGCACCGGCGGGAATTTCGTGTTTGTGGGTTTGCGCGGCGTGGATATTGCCCAAGCCGCCGGCAATCATAATCGGTTTGTGGTAGCCGCGCACCGCGCCTTCGTGTTCGGCTTCAAAGGTGCGGAAGTAGCCGAGTAAATTCGGACGACCAAATTCGTTGTTGAACGCCGCGCCGCCGATGGGCCCGTCAATCATGATGTCAAGCGGGCTGGCGATGTGTTCGGGTTTGCCGTAGGGTTGTTCCCAAGGTTGGGGCAGCTCGGGCAGGTTCAGATTGGACACGGTAAAACCGGTCAAGCCCGCTTTCGGACGCGAACCGCGCCCCGTTGCGCCTTCATCGCGGATTTCGCCGCCCGCGCCCGTTGCCGCGCCCGCAAACGGGGCGATGGCGGTGGGGTGGTTGTGGGTTTCCACTTTCATGATGATGTGGGTGTCTTCTTGGTGGAAACGGTAGTTGCGGTCGGCATCGGGGTAGAAACGTCCGATGTTCGCGCCCTCGATGACGGAAGCGTTGTCTTTGTAGGCGACCACCGTGCCGTGCGGTGCGGCTTCGTGGGTGTCGCGTATCATGCGGAACAGGGATTTGGGCTGGGCTTCGCCGTCCAAAATAAAATCGGCGTTGAAAATTTTGTGGCGGCAATGTTCGCTGTTGGCTTGGGCGAACATCATCAGTTCCACATCGGAGGGGTTGCGCTGCAAGGCTTGATAATTTTCCAGCAGATAGTCCATTTCATCGGGCGACAATGCCAAGCCCAATTCGCGGTTGGCGGTTTCCAGCGCGTTTCTGCCGCCGTTTAAAATGTCCACGGTGGCAAAGGTTTGCGCGGTGGGGTGGGCGAACAGTTGCGTGGCGGCGGCGAAATCGGGCAGCACGGATTCGGTCATGCGGTCGTGCAGCAGCGCTGCCCATTGTTGTTTTTGCCCGGCGTTCAGGCTGCCTGAAAGGTAAACCGCCGTGCCGCGCTCGATGCGTGTGATGCCGTGCAAACCGCAGTTGCGGGCGATGTCGGTGGCTTTGGACGCCCACGGCGAAATCGTGCCGATGCGCGGGGTGATGAGAAACAAAGTTTTATCCGCAGGCGTGGCGGGCGCGGACACGCTGTCGGCGGCGAGTAGGGCGCGGAGTTTGTCAGCATCGGCGGCGGAAAGTTCGTTTTCGCATTCCGCAAAATACCAAAATTCGCTGTGCAAGCCGTTTTCAGGCAGCCCGGCGGCGCGGGCTTTTTGCCATAATTTTTCAATGCGGAACAGAGAAAGCGCGGGCGCACCGCGCAAAGACAACAAAACAGACATCTGACTACTCGTTAGAAAGTGGGAAGTGGGCGCGATTATACGCCAAAAACGTTTTCAAGCTGCTTGAACATTGCATTTAATCGCCATTTTGCCTTGCCGACACAGGGCAGAACGGTTAGCATAACCACCGTGTATATACTAAAGGAAAACCATCATGCCGCAAGCCACCTTGTTTAAAAACAACCAAAGCCAAGCCGTGCGCCTGCCTGCCGAAGTACGTTTTGATGCCGAAGTCAAAAAAGTCAATATTCGGGCAGTGGGACGTGAGCGCGTTTTAAGTCCGGTAGGGCATTCTTGGGACAGTTTTTTTCTGTCCGGCGAAAGTGTTAGTGAAGATTTTATGGCAGAACGCGATGCGTTTCCGCCATCTGAACGTGAGACTTGGTAATGTTGAATTATCTTTTGGATACCAACATCGTGATTTATGTGATGAAACGCCGTCCCTTATCGGTGTTGGACAAATTCAACCGCCACGAAAACCGTTTGTGTGTCAGCAGCATTACGGCGGCGGAACTGTTTTACGGCGCAGAAAAAAGCGCGTTTCCAGACCAAAATCTGCGCGTGGCGGAAGATTTTTTGTCGCGTTTGCAAGTGTTGCCCTACGGCATGAAAGCAGCAGCGCATTTTGGCAATATTGCCGCCGATTTGTCGCGGCGCGGCTGCATCATCAGCGAAAACGATATGCACATCGCCGCCCATGCCCGCAGCGAAGGTTTGGTATTGGTCAGCAACAATTTGCGCGAATTTGTGCGGGTGGACGGTTTGCGGACGGAAAATTGGGTGTAAAAACCCTAACAGCCCCGCTTCGGCTATAATCACAACAAACGACAACACACAAGGAATCCCACCATGTCTGCCGCCGATACCCCCGATTTACTCTGCCGCGAAGCCGGTTTGTTGGCTTTCAACCGCCGCGTACTCGCCCAAGCCGAAGACCCGAACGTTCCGCTTTTGGAACGGCTGCGTTTTTTGTGCATTGTTTCGTCCAATCTCGATGAATTTTTTGAAGTGCGCGTGGCGTATCTGAAACGCGAACTGCGCCAACGTCCCGATGTGCTGCTGGATTGCGGACAAACGCCCGCCGAAACCCTTGCCCGCGTGTGCGAACAAGCCCGCGATTTAATCCGCGAACAATACCGCCTGTTCAACGAAGTGCTGATTCCCGAATTGGAACGCGAAAACATCGTTTTCCTGCGCCGCAGCGACTGGACGGCGGCGCAACGCCGTTGGGTGGAACATTATTTCAACCGCGAATTGTTGCCGGTGCTCACGCCCATCGGTTTGGACGTGGCGCACCCTTTTCCGCGTCCGCTCAACAAATCCTTGAATTTCGTGGTGGAATTGGAAGGCAAAGACGCTTTCGGACGCGCTTCCGACAAAGCCATCGTGCAAGCCCCGCGCATTTTGCCGCGCATCGTCAGGCTGCCTGAACATTTAAGCGGCGGCGCAGACGTATTCGTATTTTTGTCGTCCGTGTTGCACGAATTTGTGCATAAACTTTTTCCGGGCATGAAAGTCAAAGGTTGCCACCAATTCCGTCTCACCCGCGACAGCGCCTTGATGGTGGACGAAGACGATTTGAGCAATCTGCGTACCGCCATTCAAAACGAATTGCACGACCGCGACTATGGAGACGGCGTGCGTTTGGAAGTGGCGCAATCTTGTCCCGAAACCATCAGCAATTTTTTGCTGGAGCAATTCCGTTTGAATCGTGCCGCGCTTTACCGCGTGAACGGCCCCGTCAATCTGGTGCGCCTGAACGCCGTTCCCGATATGGTGGAACGCCCCGAACTGAAATTTCCGCCGTTTGTGCCGCAACTTGCGCCCGAATGGCATAAAAATACCGATTTGTTCCAACACATTGCCCGCGAAGACGTGTTGCTGCACCACCCCTACCAATCGTTTGAACCGATTGTCCGTTTTATCCGCGATGCCGCACACGACCCCGATGTGGTGGCCATCAAAATGACGATTTACCGCACCGGCACGCATTCGGAATTGGCAAAGGCCTTGATGGCGGCGGCGCGCGCGGGCAAACAAGTTACCGTGGTGGTGGAACTGATGGCGCGTTTTGACGAAGCCAATAATGTCGGTTGGGCGGAACGTTTGGAAGAAGCGGGCGCACACGTGGTTTACGGCGTTTACGGCTACAAAGTCCACGCGAAAATGGCGTTGGTGGTGCGCCGCGAAGACGGCAAACTCAAGCAATACGCGCATTTGGGTACGGGCAATTATCATCAGGGCACGTCCAAAATTTATACCGATTTCGGTTTGCTGACCGCCGATGCGGACATCACCCGCGATGTGAACGCTTTGTTTATGGAAATCACAGGTTTGGGTCAGGCCACGCGCTTGAAAACGCTGTATCAAAGCCCGTTTACCCTGCACAAGCGCGTGTTGGACGGCATTGACGGCGAAATCGCCCACGCGCAAGCGGGCAAACCCGCCAAAATCATCGCCAAAATGAATTCGCTGGTTGAACCGCAGGTGATTCAGGCTTTGTATCGCGCCAGCGCGGCGGGCGTGGACATTGATTTGATTGTGCGCGGTACTTGCGCTTTGCGTCCGCAAGTGGCTGGACTGTCTGAAAACATCCGCGTGCGCTCGATTATCGGGCGTTTGCTGGAACATTCGCGCGTGTATTATTTTTTGAACGGCGGTAAGGAAGACGTGTTGATTTCCAGCGCGGACTGGATGGGACGCAATTTTTTCAGCCGCATTGAAACCGCCACGCCCGTGCGCGACCCTGCGCTCAAAGCCCGCGTGATGGGCGAGGGTTTGCATTTGGCGTTGGCGGACAATGTGAAAGCGTGGCAGATGGACGGGGACGGCAACTACCGCCGCATCGCGCCCGCCGATGGGGAGCAGGCACAGGGTTTGCAGGAAACGCTGTTGCGGGAATTCGGGTGTTTGTGAAAGTGTTCAGGCAGCCTGAAAGCCGCTCCGTGTCCGTCATTCCCGCGAATGCGGGAATCCAAATTGGATTTTCACAAATCTTTGTTTTATCGGAATTTGCGTTTGTGCGGACTTGGATTCCCGCCTGCGCGGGAATGACGGCGGGATTTTTCAGGCAGCCTGAAAAAAGGGCAAGGCGGTTTACGGTTTATCCGCCTGCTTTTCGCGCAAAGCTCGATATTTTCGGGCAAGTTTTTTATTTTCATAACGGTTTTGCCGCCAAAATCCCGCCGCCGATTTGACAAAACACACCGTTGCCAGCAGCGTGAAAACCAGTATTGCAGCAGGAAACCACCAAGAACGGCGCAGACAGCTTGCTATCTCTTCCGGCGTGGCGTGAAGCGCGTATTCGCTGCCGCTTTTGCTTTGGACGAAACGTCCGGAAACCATCAAGCCCCTGATTTCGTAAATGCCCCAAGAAAAACGTTTGTTGTGAACCATGAATCCGTAAGAAGCCTCTACCGGCACAAAATGCGCACCGGTGGCGGTAAATGTCGGGTTCGCACGGATACTTTCATGTATGTAGATATCGTCCGTTGTTCTTAAACCAGCTTTGTGAATAATCCCTTGATGCGAAAACTGTAATATTTTGCCGCCCCGATGGCCGGGCGTTAAGCGGTATTCGGTATTGTCGGCAAGGGAAACCGTTTTGGCGGGAACGCAGCATAAAAACGGCTGGTGGGCTAATGACATAATTCCAAGCAGTATCAGGCACAGAACGGAAACAAGCCAAACGAAAAGATGAATGCCTGCCGAATAGCGCGCTACCGGTCGGCGCAAATAACGGCATAGGCTTTTCATGTCTTGAAACATAGATGATTGTTTATCCTTTTGAAAAACAATATTTTGACGCGGCATAAAGCCGCATTCAAGCAAAAAGCTGACTGAAACGGGAAAAACCGTTTTCAGGCAGCCTGAAATGTCGCGGCGGCTTCCTTTGCGGGCATGATTTTTCCCTTTCCAACGGGCAGGATTAAGGCTACACTTGCGCCCGTTTTTGCACACACAGATTTCACAAATGGATACTTTGGAGCTTCTCACCACCCGCCGTTCCACCAAAACGCTGACCGCGCCCGCGCCCGATGAATTGCAGTGGGACACGATTTTGCAGGCAGCCACGCAGGTTCCCGACCACGGGCATCTCACGCCTTGGCGTTTTGTGGTGATACACAGCGCGGCGGGCATGGCGCGTTTTCAGCAGATTTTGCACGACACCGCCGTGCAGTCGCCGTTTGGCGAAGAAGTGGTGGCGAAAGCGGAGCGGGTCGGCAAAATGGGCCCGAATGTAGCGGCGGTGATTTACAGCCCGAAAGCGGGCAAGCCGGAATGGGAGCAGAATTTGAGCGCGGGTTGCGCCGCGTATGCGCTTCAGCTTGCCGCCAAAGCGCAGGGCTTTGACAGCGTGTGGATTTCGGGAATGTGGGTGCATTCGCCCCTGTTGCGGCAGGCGTTTGCTTGCACCGACAAGGAAAAAATCATTGGGCTGATGATGGTCGGCACTTCGCCCGTTGTGATTGACCAAGCGAAAAACACCGATACGGCGCAGTTTGCCGAGTTTTGGTAGGCAAAACGGCACGGTGTGTTTGCCGTGCCGTTGGGTGTGTCATCAATCGACTGAAAAACCCCGTGCCGTCATGCCCGCGTGGGCGGGAATCCAAAATAAATTGAACAAGCCTTGATGAAACATGGTTGGCAGTTCATCGGGCGGTGGCTTCCTGCACTCGCGGGCATGACGGTGTGTTTTTATATCAAACTGATTTTCAATGTAAAAGTTTAAATGATGACACGCCTTAGGCTTGTTTTTTCGCCAGTGCGTCGCGGATTTCGCGCAGCAGCAGCACTTCTTCGCTGGTCGGCGGCGGTGCTTCTTCGGCGGCGGCTTCTTCGGCGTTTTTCAGGGCGGCGTCTTTGAGCTTGTTAATCAGCTTGACCACAAAGAAAATCGCGGTGGCGACAATCAAAAAGCTGACCACGGTGTTCATAAACAAACCGATGTTCAGCGTTACCGCGCCGCCGGCTTTGGCGGCTGCCAAAGTTGCGTAGCCGTCTGCGGGCGGATTGGCGCCGTCTTTGAGGGTGATGAACAGGTTGGAAAAGTCCACGCCGCCCAAAATCAGACCGATGGGGGGCATAATCACATCGTCCACCAAGGATTTGACGATGTTGGAAAAGGATGCGCCCACCACCATGCCCACCGCCAAATCAATCACGTTGCCGCGCAGGATAAACGATTTAAATTCTTCTTTAATCGACATTGTTTGTTGTCCGTACAAAAGGAAAAAGATACCGTTCGGCGCAAGCGCCCGCCAAGCGGTGCAGTTGCGCCGGACGGCGTGTCGGTATGATTATTTTTTTGATGATTTTTTGGCGGGTTTGGCTGCCGGCACAAGGGCGTCTTTCAAGGTTTTTCCGGGCTTGAATTTTGGCACGCGTGCGGCGGGAATGGTAATCGGCTCTTTGGTTTTGGGGTTCAGACCTTGTCGTTCGGCGCGTTCTGCCACGCTGAACGAACCAAAGCCCACCAGTGTAATCATGTCGCCTTTTTGCAAGGTGTCTTTGACCACGTTGGTAAACGCGTCCAAGGCTTTGCCCGCATCGGCTTTGCTCAAGCCCGATTCTTGGGCGATGGCGTCAATCAGTTCTGATTTGTTCATAATGTTTTCCCTTTCTGTTTGGGTAAAATGGGTGGAGGATGTTTGCGGTTTGCGCGGGTGTTGCGGCACGCGGCGCGTCCGTCAAACGGGTGCGTCAAGCGCAACGGCACATGATGCGGCCGTTTCGCTTTATATCAAGCGGGAAAAAGCCGTGTCAAGCACTATCACGGGGCGGTGCGGCATTTTTTGACCGCACCGCCCCGTTTACAACACAAATCAGTGCGCCTGTGCTTTGGGGCTGCGTTTGCGCGGGGTTTCGGCGGGCGGGGCGGGCGCATCGTCCAAAGCGGCCGGCACGGGCAGCCGTTCCAAACCGCGCTCAAACACCTCGTCAATCCACTGCACCGCGTGAATCTGCAAACCGTCTTTCACGTTTTGCGGAATTTCTTCCAAATCCTTCACATTGTCTTTGGGAATCAACACATGCTTGATGCCGCCGCGCAACGCCGCCAACAGTTTTTCTTTCAAACCGCCAATCGGCAGCACTTCGCCGCGCAAGGTGATTTCGCCGGTCATCGCCACGTCCGCGCGCACGGGAATGCCCGTCAGCGCCGACACCATCGCCAAAGTCATGGCAATGCCCGCGCTGGGCCCGTCTTTGGGCGTTGCGCCTTCGGGAACGTGAACGTGCATATCGTTTTTCTCATAAAAATCAGAGGCGATGCCCAAGCTGTCGGCGCGGGAACGCACCACGCTCCACGCGGCGGCGATGGATTCCTGCATCACGTCGCCCAGTTTGCCGGTGCGGACGATATTGCCTTTGCCTTTTAAAGCAACGGCTTCAATGGTCAGCAATTCGCCGCCGACTTCCGTCCACGCCAAACCCGTTACCTGCCCGATGCGGTTTTCGCCCGCCGACACGCCGTAATCGTAGCGGCGCACGCCGAGAAAATCGTTTAAATTTTCGCTGTTTACGGTGATTTTTTTCGCTTTGCGCGTTTTGGTGCGGCTACCTGAACGCTCGCTCTGCATCACCGCTTTGCGGCAGATTTTGGCAATTTCGCGGTCGAGCGAGCGCACGCCCGCTTCGCGGGTGTAATAGCGCACGATGTCGCGCACCGCGCTTTCGTCCACCGCCAGTTCGCCGTCTTTCACGCCGTTGCGCCGCATCTGTTTCGGAACGAGATATTGCATGGCGATGTTGATTTTCTCGTCTTCGGTGTAGCCCGACAAACGGATAATCTCCATGCGGTCGAGCAGGGCGGGCGGAATGTTGAAGCTGTTGGAGGTGGCGATAAACATCACATCGCTCAAATCAAAATCCACTTCCACAAAATGGTCGGCAAACGCGCCGTTTTGTTCGGGGTCGAGCACCTCCAGCAGCGCGGAGGCGGGGTCGCCACGGAAATCGTTGCCGAGTTTGTCAATTTCGTCCAGCAAAAACAAGGGGTTTTTTACGCCCGCTTTAATCATGCTCTGCATGATTTTGCCGGGCATCGAGCCGATGTAGGTGCGGCGGTGGCCGCGAATTTCGCTTTCGTCCTTCACGCCGCCCAATGCCATGCGCACGTATTTGCGCCCTGTGGCTTTGGCGATGGACTCGCCCAACGAGGTTTTGCCGACGCCGGGCGGGCCGACCAAGCACAAAATCGGGCCTTTGAGCTTGTCGGTGCGTTTTTGCACCGCCAAATATTCCAAAATCCGCTCTTTGACTTTTTCCAAACCGTAATGGTCGGCGTTCAGCACCAAATCGGCTTTGGCAATGTCTTTGCTGACGCGGGTTTTCTTTTTCCACGGCAATTCCAGCAGCGTTTCAATGTAGTTGCGTACCACCGTGGCTTCGGACGACATGGCGGGCATCATTTTCAGTTTGCGCCATTCGGACAGGGCTTTTTCTTTGGCTTCCGCACTCATGCCGGCTGCCTGAATTTTTTTCTCCAAGGCTTCCAGTTCGCCGCGCTCGTCTTCCTCGCCCAATTCTTTCTGAATGACTTTGATTTGCTCGTTCAAATAGTAATCGCGCTGGTTTTTTTCCATTTGGCGTTTGACTTTGCCGCGAATGCGCTTTTCCACCTGCATGATGTCCAACTCCGACTCGAGCTGCAACAGCAGGTATTCCATGCGTTCGGCAACATGGTGCAATTCCAGCAACTGCTGGCGTTGCGCCAATTTGAGCTGCAAATGCGCGGCGATGGTGTCGGCTAAACGGCTGTGGTCGTCCAAATCCAAAATGGACGCCAGCACGTCGTCGGAGATTTTTTTGTTCAGCTTGGCAAACTGCTCGAAACGCTCGCACAGGGCGCGGCGTAGGGCTTCGCGCCCGACAGGGTTGCCGTTTTCTTCCGCCACCGCCACCGCTTCGCTTTCAAAAAATTCGCCGTTGTCCCAAATCTGCACGGCTTGGGCGCGGGCGATGCCTTCCATCAGCACTTTGACGGTGTTGTCGGGCAGGGGCATGATTTGCAGGATTTTGGCAACCGTGCCGGTTTGGTGCAAATCGGCGGGCGCGGGGTCTTCGGTGTCGCCGTCCTGTTGTGCCAGCAAAAACACCGGCACATCGCGTTCGCCGGCAGCGTGCAGCGCGGCGATGGATTTGGCACGCCCGACAAACAGGGGCAAAACCATGTGCGGATACACCACCATATCGCGCAGGGGCAGCGTGGGCAATACGGCGCTTTCGTCAAAATGTGTGGACATGAAAACAGTCTCGCGGAAAAAACAGAAAGGGCAAATGGGGGCGGAAAACGCGATTTCAAGAGACAACGGCACGCCCGTTTGCATGCCGTCCGTTTCCGCCTGACGGCAAGACGGACGGACGCGGTTGGGGGGTGTCATCAAGTGCTTCAAAAGGTCTTTGCACCGTCATTCGCGGGAATGACGGTGTTTTGCATCATGATGGTTTTTCAGTGTGAAATTGAAATAATAATGACGCGTCCTACAGGGCGATGCGGCTTAAAAACGCACGGGTGCGCTCGTGTTTGGGTTCGCGGAACAAATCATCGGGAAAGCCTTTTTCCACGATTTTGCCTTCGTCCATCACCACCACCACATCGGCAACGTCCAAAGCAAATTGGATTTCGTGGGTAACCACCAGCATGGTGCGTCCTTCGTTTGCCAAGTCTTTCATGGTTTTGAGTACGTCTTGCACCAATTCGGGGTCGAGGGCGGAGGTGGGTTCGTCAAACAGCATCAGCTCGGGCTGTAGGGCAAGGGCGCGGGCGATGCCGACACGCTGTTGTTGTCCGCCGGAAAGCTGTTCGGGATAGAGCGAGGCTTTGTCTGCCAAGCCGACTTTTTCCAGCAGCTCCGATGCCTGCAAACGGGCTTCTACGGGCGATTTGCCCTGTACTTGCACGGGCGCTTCCATCACGTTTTCCAAAGCGGTTTTGTGCGGAAACAGGTTGTATTGCTGAAACACCATGCCCGAGCGGCGGCGCAGTGCCAAAATTTGGTTTTGGTCGGGCATGCGGGCGAAATCCACCAGCAGGGGCGGCGGGGCTTCAAATTCGATGCTGCCCTGTTCGGGTACTTCCAAGGCGTTCAGGCAGCGCAGGAAGGTGGTTTTGCCCGAGCCGGAAGGCCCCAAAATCACCACCACTTGTCCTTTGATGATGTCCAAGTCGATGCCGTCCAAAATGGTGTCGAAGCCGAAGCGTTTGTGAATGTTTCTGATTTTAATCATGTGCTTTTCCCTGTATCAACGCACGGTGTGGCGGCTGAAGCGTTGTTCCAGCCGTGCCTGTATCCAAAACAAAATCCAGCAAAAACACCAGTACATCAGTCCTGCCTGTATGTATACGGGCAAAAAGTCGTAGCGGGCGTTGGCGTATTGTTGTGCCACGCGGAACATTTCGGTTACGGTAACGAAGCTTGCCAGCGAGGTGTCTTTAAACAGGGCGATGAATGAGTTGCTCAGGGGCGGTACGGCAACGCGGAAGGCTTGCGGGGCGATGATGCGGCGGAAGGTTTGGATGTGGGTCATGCCGATGGAGTAGCCCGCTTCCCATTGTCCTTTCGGCACAGATAAGATGGCGGCGCGTACGGTTTCCGAGCCGTAGGCACCCACGTTTAGCGAAAAGCCGATGATGGCGGCGGGAATGGGGTTGATGTACACGCCGATGGCGGGCAGGCCGTAAAACACCACGCAAATCTGCACCAGCATGGGCGTGCCGCGAATGATGGAAATGTACACCTTGCACACTGCCAATAAAAAGCGGTGCAGACGGGTACGCGCAGGGCTGATGCGCAACAGCGCCACCGCCACCGCAATCACCATGCCGATGGCGAACGATGCCACCGCCAAAGGCACGGACACCAAAATGCCCGCTTTCAGCATCGGCCAAAACGCGCTCATCACCAAATCGGCACGCGCTTCGCTCATAAACGGCAGGGCGGCCAAAAGACTGTTCAACACGGAAGATTCTCTCTTGTTTGGGCAGATAAAAGGGCGATTTTACGTTAAATCGGGGGCAAAAGTCATGTTTTGTGCGCGGGGCGGGTGCGGGCGGCGGCGAAAGCGCGACAAAAACGCGGATTGCCCTGTGCGGCGGCAATCCGCGCTGCGGCATGCCTTGTTTATTTGACGCTGACGTCGGTGCCGAAAAATTCTTGGCTGAGTTTTTTCAAGGTGCCGTCCTGATGCAGTTCATTCATGGCGGCGTTGATTTTTTCCAGTGCTTCGCCGTTGCCCTTGTTCAACACCAAGCCTGCGCCGACTTTTTTGTCGCCGCCCGCCTGCCACACGGTTTTCAAGCCCGATTCGGGGTTTTTCTTCAAATAATCGAGCAGGGCGAGCGAGTCGTTGAGGGTCAAATCGGCGCGTTTTTGCTGCACCAGCAACAGCGCTTGCGCCATGCCGTCCACCGGCACGATTTTGGCTTTTGCCGCCACCGCCATTTCGCCGTAGTTGCTGCTCAGGGTTTGCGCCGCGCTCAAGCCTTTGATGTCGTCAAGGCTGCTGATGCGGGTTTCATCGTTGCGGGCGAGCATCATCGGGCCGCTCCAGCTATACGGCTCGGACTTGTCAAACGTTTCCTGACGCTCGGGCGTGGTCAGCGCGACTTGGTTGGCAACCATGTCGAAACGCCCGCCCTTCAAGCCCGCCAGCATCGCGTCCCACTGCGTTTCGCGGAATTCCACCTGCACGCCCAATTTGGCGGCGACGGCGCGGGTAACTTCCACATCGTAGCCCGTCAGCTTGCCGCTTTCATCGTGGTAGGTGAAGGGCGCATAAGTGCCTTCCGTGCCGACCGTAATCGTGCCTTTTTGCTCGATGCGCTCCATTAGGCTGCCCTCAGGATGGGCGGGTGCGGCGGAAACGGACGGTGCGGAAGCGGCGGGCGCGGCATTTTGCTGTTGTCCGCAAGCGGTCAGTGCCACAGTCAAAGCGGCGGGGACAAGGGTTTTGTACAACATATTTTTTCCTGATGCGTGGCTAAAACGGCGTATTCTAGGGGAAAACGTTTCGGGCGGTAAATAAATTGCGCTTATATGCTTCATGCGCTTTTGCGGCAAACTGGCTCGGATTCTGATTTATAATATTGGTTTTTATGGATTATTTTTGCAAAGCGGCTTGACGTTTGCCGTTTTGCCGTGCTAAATTTCCCGCTTTGTAAGCAACAGCAGCCCCGCACATCGGGGCAGAAAGATGGAATATGGAATGGTTGCTGACCGGCGCGGCGTGGCTGTGGCAACAACTGCAAGCCATGGTTTCCGTTTTGTGGCAGCAAAACTGGGGCGAACTGAAGGTGCGGCACTTTGCGGCGGTGGCGTTGCTGTATGCCTTGTGGCATTTTTTGCTCCGTCCCCTTGTGGTGCGGGCGCGTTTGTTGCACCGTTTCAAAAGCCAAATCAACAACAAACGCTGGTTTTTCGGGCGCGTGGTCAAAGTGGTGGACGGCGACACGGTGGAAGTTCGCACGATGTGGTTTCGTGTGGTGCGGGTGCGCCTGCAATACATTGACGCGCCGGAAAGTGCGCAAAAACACGGCGCGGAGGCAACGCGTTTTTTGCACAAGCAGGCGCAGGGCAAAACCGTGTTGCTGGTGTGCGCCCAAAATCCCGACCGTTACGGGCGCGTGTTGGCGGAAATTTTTTGTCCGCACTTGCGCCGCAGCCTGAATCTGACTTTGGTGGAACACGGTTTGGCGTGGGCATATAAAGGTACGAAAGCGTATGAAGTGGCGCAGCAGACGGCGCGGCGCAAAAAAGCGGGTTTGTGGCGCGAACGCCGTCCGACCAATCCCGCGCAATGGCGGCAGGATAGGAAATCGTAAGGGATAAATTTTCAGGCTGCCTGAAACGGAAAAACCGTTTTTCAGGCAGCCTGAAAATTTTTTATTTTTTCACTTTATCTTTCCACGCGCCATAGCCCTGCGCGTCCATTTCTTCAAACGGCACAAATTTCAAACTCGCGCCGTTGATGCAGTAGCGCAAACCGCCTTTGTCGGGCGGGCCGTCCGGGAAAACGTGTCCCAAATGCGAATCCGCCGCTTGGCTGCGTACTTCCACGCGGCGCATATTGTAGCTGTTGTCTTCGTGTTCGCTAACGGCGGCTGCTTCAATCGGCTTGGTAAAGCTCGGCCAGCCGCAGCCCGAATCGTATTTGTCGGCGGAGCTGAACAGGGGCTTGCCGCCCACCACGTCCACATAAATCCCGTCCGCAAACAAGTGGTCGTATTCGTGGCTGAACGCGCGTTCCGTGCCGTTTTCTTGGGTAACGCGGTATTGCTCGGCGGTGAGGGTGCGGCGCAATTCGTCTTGGCTCGGTTTGGCGGAGGTTTTTTTGTGCGGCAGGGGTTCGTCCGCTTTGCGAATATCAATATGGCAATAGCCGTTGGGGTTTTTCAACAAATAATCCTGATGATATTCTTCCGCTTCGTCAAAGCGTTGCAGGGGCAGGTTTTCCACCACGATTTTTTGCGTGTGTTTTGGCTGTTCGCGGGCAAAGGCGGCGGCGATGATGCCTTGTTCGGCGGGGTCGGTGTAATACACGCCGGTGCGGTATTGCGTGCCACGGTCGTTGCCTTGTTTGTTCAGGCTGGTGGGGTCAATCACGCGGAAATAGTATTGCAAAATGTCGTCCAACGTGAGTTTGTCGGCATCGTAGACGACTTTGACGGTTTCGGCGTGTCCGGTGTCGCGGTGGACAACATCTTCATAACTGGGCTTTTCGGTTTTGCCGTTGGCGTAGCCGGAAACCGCGTCCAACACGCCGTCAATGCGTTGGAAATAGGCTTCCAAGCCCCAAAAGCAGCCGCCTGCCAGATAAATGGTTTTGCTGTTCATGGCTTTGTTTCCTTGTTGTGTGTCGGGTTGGTAAAACGTTTGTTGCAGCGATTGCAGTTCCGCCTGCGGATTGGCAATCAGGGCAAGGGCTTGGGCGCGGTTCAGGCTGCCGCGCACCACGCGCAGAACTTGTCCTTTGCCGTCCAGCAGCACCCACGAGGGATAAACCTTGATGCCCCATTCTTTCGCCAACGCGCCGCCTTCGTTGAGCAACACGGGCAGCTTCGGATAATCCAAACCGCGATACCATTCGGAAAAATCGGGCTGTTTTTTCTCGCCGAGAAACGCGGGCGAGGCAACGGTCAGGACGTTGGCTGCCTGAAAATCTTTGTCTTGCGCCCATTTTTCGGTTTCCGCCAGCTCGCTCAAGCAAAGCGGACACCAGCTCGCCCAAAATTTCACCAGCGTGGGACGGTTCGGTTTGATGAGTGCGGCGGCGGGTTCGCCGTTGGCTTGCGGCAGTTGCGCCAAGGGCGTGGCGGCGGCAGACACAGTGTTGCCCGATGCCGTCCATAAAATGCCCGCCAGTGCCAGCACGGCGGCGGCAACCGCGCCGATGATTTTATTGTTTTGCATGAAATGATGCCCTTTGATGCGGTTCGCGCAGCCCGCGCAAATGTTGTGCCAAAAACGGCAAATCGGCTTCGCGCAAACCGTATTGCCCCGCGCACAAAAACAGGCGGTGGCGGTGGTCGCGGAAATACCAAGCAGTGTCGTCCAGTGCCGCCCAATTGCGCTGCGTTTGGCAAAAATCGTTCAGCCAACACAATATTTCCCGCTCGCGGCAGCCGTGCAGGGCGTGGATTGGGTGGTGCAAAGGCGGCGTTGTGCCGATGATGCGCGGGCGCAGACAGGCGGGGAAGGGTTCGCGCAATTGTGCCAAGCTGCGCCCGATGCGCCATGTGGACGACACCACAAATTCCGTGTGCGCCCATTCGTCTTGACCAAAAAATTCTGCAAACACAGGCATTTGTTGCCACAAGATGCGCGTGCGCTGCGGATTGCTGCCGTGCAGCACGCCGTCAAAATCCAAAAATATCAGCATGGGCGCATTGTATCGCCGCAAGAACGGTTTTGACAATGTACAAAATGTCTAAAAATATGCTTATTTTTTGGCATTTGGAAAATTTGTTGCCAGTTTGTCCAAAATCCGTATAATCTGCCCATTCTTACCGCTTTTTTGGACACGCAAACCGATGCAAACCGAAATCGACCGATTGATTGCCTACTTCGGCGGCGTCAATGCGCTGGCGCAAGCACTGAAAGAACACGACCCCGACCACCCCGTCAGCACCGCCGCCATTTATAAGTGGCGCACGCGCGGCTCGCTGCCCCTGCACCAGTTGCAAAAACTGGCGGCGCTGGCGGAAGCGCAAGGCAAACCTTTGGATTTAAACGCCTTTATGCACCAACAAACCACTTTGGAGAAAACCATGCCCCACGCAGACCAAAACAACCGCATCATTATTTTTGACACCACCCTGCGCGACGGCGAACAATCGCCCGGCGCGGCGATGAGCAAGGAAGACAAATTACGCATCGCCCGCCAACTGGAAAAAATGGGCGTGGACGTGATTGAAGCGGGCTTTGCCGCCGCCAGCCCCGGCGACTTTGACGCGGTGAGCGAAATCGCCAAAACCCTCACCCAAACCACCGTTTGCTCGCTGTCCCGCGCGGTGGAGCGCGACATCCGTTTGGCGGGCGAAGCGGTGTCGCACGCGGTGCGCCCACGCATCCACACCTTTATCGCCACCAGCCCGATTCACATGGAATACAAGCTGAAAATGAAGCCGCAACAAGTGATTGCGGCAGCAGTCAAAGCGGTAAACATCGCCAAGGAATACACCGCCGATGTGGAATTTTCCTGCGAAGACGCGCTGCGTTCCGAATTGGACTTTTTGGCGGAAATCTGCGGCGCGGTAATTGAGGCGGGCGCGACCACCATCAATATTCCCGACACGGTGGGCTATTCCGTCCCCCACAAAACCGAAGCTTTTTTCCGCGAACTGATTGCCAAAACGCCGGGCGGCGCGGGCGTGGTGTGGTCGGCGCACTGCCACAACGATTTGGGCTTGGCGGTGGCGAACTCGCTGGCTGCCTTAAAAGGCGGCGCGCGCCAAGTGGAATGCACGGTAAACGGCTTGGGCGAACGCGCGGGCAACGCCGCGATTGAAGAAATCGTGATGGCTTTGAACGTGCGCCGCGACGTGTTCGGCTTGGAAACGGGCATTGACACCACCCAAATCGTGCCCGCGTCCAAACTGGTGTCCGGCATCACCGGCTATCCCGTGCAGCCGAACAAGGCGATTGTCGGCGCGAATGCCTTTTCACACGAATCGGGCATTCATCAGGACGGCGTGTTGAAACACCGCGAAACCTACGAAATCATGTCGGCGCAATCGGTGGGTTGGGCAAACAACCGTTTGACTTTGGGCAAACTTTCCGGCCGCAACGCCTTCAAAACCAAGCTCGCCGAGCTGGGCATCGAATTGGCGAGCGAAGAAGCCTTGAACGCCGCCTTTGCCCGTTTCAAAGAATTGGCAGACAAAAAACGCGAAATTTTTGACGAAGATTTGCACGCGCTGGTATCGGACGGTTTGACCAGCCTGTCGCACGACCATTACAAATTCATCTCGCAACGCATCAGCACCGAAACGGGCGAGCCGCCGCGTGCCGAAATCGTGTTCAGCGCACACGGCGAGGAACACCACGCCGAAGCCACCGGCTCGGGGCCGGTGGACGCGATTTTCAAAGCCATTGAAAGCGTGGCGAAAAGCGGCGCGACTTTGCTGATTTATTCGGTGAACGCGGTTACGCACGGCACGGAAAGCCAAGGCGAAACCATGGTGCGTTTGGAGCGCGGCGGCAAAGTCGCCAACGGTCAGGGCGCGGACACCGATGTATTGGTTGCCACCGCAAAAGCCTATTTGTCTGCTTTGTCCAAGCTGGAAAGCCCCGAGCGTTTGAAAGCGCAAGGCACGGGCGTGTAAACCGCCGATGCACCCGATGGGGCAGGGCGTTTGCCATGCCCCTGCGGCTGTGTAAAATTTTCTTTACCTGTTGAGATAAATGTAAACCGGCGTTAAAATTCCGCCACGAACCTTTTTGGATTGACGCAACAGATGAAGTTGATTGGCGAAATTCTTCCCGTATCGCACATCGTGCTGGAGATGGAAGTCAGCAGTAAAAAACGCCTTTTTGAAGAAATCGGACAATTGCTCGAAGCGCAAAGCGGCTTGCCGCACACCGATGTGTTCGATTGCCTGTTTGCCCGCGAAAAGCTCGGCACAACGGGCTTGGGGCAGGGCGTTGCCGTACCGCACGGCCGTCATGCCGCCGTCAAAGAAGCAGTGGGCGCGTTCGTCCGCACCAAAAACCCCGTTGATTTTGACGCGCCCGACGGCAAACCCGTGTCGCTGGTGTTCGTCCTGCTCGTTCCCGAACAGGCAACGGGTACGCATTTGGAGCTGTTGTCTCATTTGGCGGAACGTTTTTCCGAAAAAAGCGTGCGCGATGAATTGATGTCCTGCCAAACGCCCGAACAGGTGCGTGCCTTGCTCGCGTGCTGATGCGGAGCTGCCCCGATGCCCAGCATTTCCGTCCGCCGTCTGTATAAAGACAACCAGCAAAAACTGCATTTGGGCTGGGTAACCGGCACCGGCGGCGGCGACAACCGCATCGGCGTGGCAGCCGACAAACCCGTGCTGGCACTGGTCGGGCATCTGAACTTTATCCACCACAACCAAGTGCAGGTATTGGGCGTTGCCGAAGTCGCCTATCTGAACAAGCTCGAACAGGCCGAACATACGACCGGCTTGGACGGGCTTTTTGATTTTCCCATGTCGCTGGTCATCGTTGCCAACGACCTGCCCGTGCCCAACACCCTGCGCGATTACTGCCACACCCACAACGTTCCCCTGCTCACTTCCGCGCTGGAAAGCCCCTACCTGATGGACGTGCTGCGGATTTACCTGCAAAGGGTGCTGGCAGCGTCCACCGTCAAACACGGCGTGTTTTTGGACGTGTTTGAAATCGGCGTATTGCTGACGGGCTCTTCGGGCTTGGGCAAAAGCGAATTGGCATTGGAATTGATTTCACGCGGACACAGCTTGGTGGCAGACGATGCCGTCGAGCTGCACCGCACCGCGCCCGAAGTGCTGGAAGGACGCTGCCCGCCGGTGCTGCGTGACTTTCTCGAAGTGCGCGGCTTGGGCGTGCTGAACATCCGCCACATGTTTGGCGAAACCGCCATCCGCCCGAAAAAACAGCTCAAACTCATCATCAACCTCGTCCCCGCCGATGACGAATACATGAAACGGCTCGACCGCTTGAGCATCCGCACCGAAACCGAATCCATCTTAAACGTGCAAATCCGCTCGGTGATGCTGCCGGTGGCGGCGGGGCGCAACTTGGCGGTGCTGGTGGAAGCGGCGGTGCGCAACTATATTTTGCAACTGCGCGGCAAAGACAGCACCCGCGAATTTCTGGAGCGTCATCAGGCGATGATGAAAGAAGACGCATTTAATCAGGAAGACAGCGATGACGATTGATGCGGTGATTCCCTGTTACAACGCATCTGCCACCCTGCACCGTGCCGTTGTCAGCGTGTTGCGCCAGCCCGAAATCCGCCGTATCCATCTGATTGACGATGCTTCCGATGACGACACATGGCACGTCATTACCCGCTTGGCGGCACAATTTCCGCAGATTCGCCCCGAACGCTTGCCCGACAACGGCGGCGCGGCGCGGGCGCGTAATTGGGGCGCGTTACAAAGTACCGCGCCCTTCATCGCCTTTTTGGACGCAGACGACGAATACGAAAACGGCGCATTGGCGGCGGCGGCGTTTGCCTTGTCCAAATTCGACTATTTGGGCTTGGTGCGCCTGAAGCTGCGCCCGATGCATTTTCCCGAACGCTACACCGCACACCCCGATTTTGCGCGGGCGTGGCGGGTGCTGGCGATGACGGTGGGCGGCAATACCGTGTTCCGCCGGCATTTTTTTCTTGCCTGTGGCGGGTTTCCGCAGCACGGGCTGTTTCGCAGCTTGGGCGGCGAAGACGGCGCACTGGGCATTGCCACCGTGCAAAACAGCGTGGTCGGCACCTTGTTTGATGCGGGCGAACCGGCCGTGCGCCACCACTGGCGCGAAGGCATGCACGCACAGCGTTTGCTCGATGCCCATCTTTTCCACCAACACGATGCGCGGATTTCGCCGCAACACATGGCGCAAGCCGAAGCGGTAACGGCAAACATCGGCGCGGCGTTGCAGAACCTGCGTGCCGTTTTGGGCGCAGACGTGTGCGGCACCATGCCTTTGCAGGTGAGCCGGAATGCTTAAGCGTTGCGCCCGAGCCGCCAAGTGATTATAAAAATTTCATTAAAATTCCTTTTAGGTTTGAAGTTCCACCGTTTGCGGCGGTAGAATGGGCTTCGGTCAGGGCGCAAACCCGTCCGAATCGGGGCAAGGCACGGGGCTGCGGCTCTGTGCGTTGAAACAAACATTTTTTGACAGGTTGGTTCAATGGCTTTCCAATCCGAAGGTTATGTCTTTAAGCCGCACGAAATGCCGATGATGCCGGGGTCGCCCGCTTCGCCCGACCTTTCGGGCGGTTTGCGTTTGCGCTATCTGCTGGTCGGTATTTGGCTGGCGTTGGCGGCGGGACTGCAAAACGGTGTGATGCAGGCGGCGCAGCCGTTTTTGCGCGGCATTTTGGGCATGGATTTGCAGCAAGACGGCTGGTTTCAGGCTGCCTACTATATGAGTTACGCCTGCATGAGCATTTTGCTGTTTAAGGTGCGCCAACATTTCGGCGTGCAGCGTTTTGTGCGCTGGATTGCGCTGCTGATGCTGGCGGCGGCGGCTTTGCAGACGGGGGTGTCGGATTACCGCACCGCGCTGCTGATTCGGGCAGCTTCTGGGGTAGTGGCAAGCGGTTTGCTGGTTTTGGCGATGTTTTACCTGATGCAGGTGTTTACAGGTGCAAAAAAACTGGCAGGGGTGATGATGGCGTTAGGATTGATGCTGTGTGCCACGCCGTTGGCGCAGGCGTTGGTACCGCCGCTATTGGGTAACGGACACATCGGCACGGTGTTGTGGCTGCCTGCGGTGTGCGCGTGTTTGAGTGCGGCGGCGATGTTGTACCTGCCTTTGCCGCCGTCCCAACAAATCCGCGCCTTGTCGTGGACGGACATATTAGTGTTTTTGCTCTTTGCCGGCGGCGTGGCTTTATTTTGCGCTTTTCTGGTACAAGGCAGGGTGGTGTGGTGGACAACCGACTGGTTGGGCTATCTGTTGGCAGGAGCGGTGGCACTGACCGGCACGGCGTTGGCCTTGGAAGCTTGTCGCGCCGAACCGATGTTGGATTGGCGCTGGATACGGATGCCGCAGATTTTGGCGTTTGCCGCCGTCGGGGCGGTGGTGCGGATGCTGACGGCAGAACAGACGGTCGGAGCGGCGGGTATGCTCGGCAGCTTGGGCATGGACGCTGTGCAGATGACGGGATTTTATACGGTGGTGTTTTGGGCATCACTGGCGGGCGTGGTGGTGGGACTGCTGCGTTTGGATGTGGACGATATCCGCCGCCCGATTATGATTGCCTTGGCGGGCATGGCGCTGGCGGCGTGGTGGGACACGGGTGTGGGCGTGCAAACCCGTCCCGAACAGATGTATCGGAGTCAGGCGCTGATGGCATTTTGTACGCTGTATTTTGTCGGACCGATGCTGCTGGAAGGCTTGGTGCGGGCGTTGGCGCAAAGCACCAACCACATTATGAGTTTTGCGGCGATATTCGGTTTGTCGCAAACGGTGGGCGGCTTGGCGGGAGCGGCGTTAAGCCATGCGTTTGTTACCTTCCGCACCAAGGCGCATTTGACGGATATGGCACAGCATCTGACGCTGACGCAACCGCAGGTAACGGCTTACCTGCAAACGGCGGCACAGCCCTACGCCCCGCAAAGCAACGATATGGCGGTGCTGCAGTCCAAAGCCGCCGCTTCGCTGATTACACAGGCAGCACAGCAGGCATCGGTGTTGGCGTTTCGTGATTTTTTTACCGTGATATGCGGCTGCGCGCTGACGGCGTTTGTGGTGGCGCTATGGCGTTGGGGCTGGCGGCGTTATCGGAAAACCGATGTTTTGGCGGCGGAAAAGGCGAAGTTGATGGCATTGTTGAAGTCTTGAGGAAACAGGAATGGATTCCAAACGAAAAGTAAACCGGCAGCACAAACCCAAACCCGTTCAGGCGGAAGAAACAAGGCGCGAAACGAATAATCCGCTTCCCGACCCCGCACCGCAGCCTGAAGCGCGGTGGCAGCCGAAAAAACGCAGCCGTTTGGCGGTGGCGGCTTTGCTGCTGCTGACGGCGGCCGGTACGGCGGCGGCATTGTATGTGTGGCGGCTGCCGCCGTTTGCAGGCAGCACGGTGTCCACCGACAACGCTTATGTGCGCGGTCAAACCACGCTGATTAGCCCGCGCGTGGGCGGTTACGTCAGCGAAGTGCTGGTAAACGATTTTGCCCGCGTGGAAAAAGGACAGCCTTTGGTGCGGATTGACGATGCGCCTTATGCGGCGAAAGTGGCGCAGGCAGAAGCCAATCTGGCGGCGCAAAACGCCAATTTGGGCAAGATGTCGCACAGCCGCACCAGCGCCGATGCCGGTGCCAAAGCGCGTGAAAGCGCGATACGCAATGCCGAAACCCAGTTGCGGCTGGCACAGGCGAATATGAAACGTTTGAACAGCGTCAAAGGCAGCGAAGGCATTGCCCAACGCGAATACGAACAGGCGCAGTCGGCTTTGGAACAGGCGCAAGCCGCCTACACGCAGGCGCAGGCGATGTACACTGTGGCGCAACAAGACGTGTTGAGCGTGGAAAACGGGCGCGAAGGTTTGACTGCCGCCGCCGATGCCGCCCGCGCCACTGTGGATTTGGCAAAACAGGAATTGGCGCACACGGTGGTGTACGCGCCCGTGTCGGGGCGTTTGGGCGAAGTGGCGGTCAAACAGGGGCAGTTGGTTTCGGCGGGCAGCCAACTGATGTTTGTCGTTCCCGACCGCCGTTGGATTATTGCGAATTTCAAGGAAGCCGATACCGCCGCCATCCGCACCGGTCAAAAAGCATCGGTGGCGGTGGACGCGCTCGGCGGCAAACGTTTTAGCGGCAAAGTCAGCGAAATCGCGCCGGCCACCGCCGCCGAATTCAGCCTGATACGCGCCGACAGCGGCACGGGCAACTTTGTCAAAATCGCCCAACGCATTGCCGTTAAAATTGAATTGGACGCCAATCAGGACGGTTTGCAGCGTTTGTCGCCGGGCATGTCGGTGGAAGCGCAAGTGGATACCGCCTCACGGTAAGATAAGGAAATACATCATGCATATTTTCAGGCTGCCTGAAAAACCGTTTTGGGGTGCCGCCGCCTGCCTGCTGGCTTTAAGCGCGTGTGCGCCGTTCAAGCACACGCCTCCCGCCGCCGTCATGACCGATGCCGCGTCCTTAAACCTGCCCTCACGTCCCGTTTTGATTCCGCCCGAATGGTGGCGGCAACTGAATGACGATGCGCTGAACCGCCTGATTGAAACCACGTTGGCACAATCGCCCGACTTGACGGCGGCGGCGGCACGTTTGCGGCAGGCACAAGCGGGGAGCGGCTTGGCGGCATCGCAAAACGGCGTTCAGGCAGCCTTGTCGGCGGACGGTGTGGGTTTGTACCACGAATCCGTCAGCAACCCCAATTCCCTGTCCGAACGCATTTTCGGCAACAGCGTCCACTACGCCAACGTCCAATTGAAAGGACAATGGGCATGGGACTTGTGGGGCGAACACAAAAGCGAATTGGCGGCGGCATTGGGCAAAGAACGCGCCCTTGCCTATGAAATCGCCCAAACCCGCCTGCTGCTGGCGCAAGCCGTTACCGCCCAATATTTCCAACTGCAAACTTTGTCGGCACAACAAGCCCTGTTGCGCGAACGCATCGCCATCAAACAACAACAGGAAAAACTGCTGCGCGACCGCATCCGTGCCGGACTGTTGCCGCCGAGCCAATTGTTTCCCGTACAAAACGCCCAACGGCAATTTGCCGCCGCCATCCGCGATTTGGACGAAAAAGCCGCGCTGATTCGGCACGCGCTGGCAGCCTTAAGCGGACAAGCACCGTACGCCTTAAATCATTGGCAACCGAAACCGTCCGCCGCCGTGCCTGCCGCGCCCGTTGCCGCTTTGAGTGCCGATATGTTGGGCAAACGCGCCGATTTGGCGGCACAGCGCGAGGCGGTACTCAGTCGCGGTCATCTGGTACGCGCCGCCGAAGCCAAGTTTTATCCGAATATCCGCATCCGCGCCCTAATCGGACGTTCCGCCTTGGAAATCGGCGATTTGCCGAGTATGCAAAGTTGGGCGGCGGGCTTGTTGCCTAGCATTACCCTGCCGATTTTTACATCAGGCGCATTGCAGGCGAATTTGTCGGTGAAGCAGGCGGAATATGACGAACAGGTTGCCCGTTACAACAAATCGGTTTATCAGGCATTAAAAGAAGCGGCCGATGCCTTGAGCCAATACGAATCCGCACGCGAAGCCGCCGCTTTGCAACAACAGACTTTGCGTTTGGCACAACGTCAGCAGGCTGCCGCCGCCGACCGCGTGAAGGCGGGCGTGGAAACGCGCTTGGCGGTTTTGACGGCGCAAGACGAAGTGGTGCAGGTACGCAGCCGTATTTTGCAGGCGCAGTTGCAGCAAAAGGTAGCATGGGCAGCCTTGAATACGGCGTTTGGCGGCGGTTTCGGGCAGCCTGAATAATGCCTGTCGGGCGGGCAGCCGGACGCGTGCGGCATTTTCCCGACAATAAAAAACCGCAAACAACCCGCCGAATTTATACAAATGATGGATTTTAAAAATAAATCAAAAGAAAACAGTCAAGTAATTGAAAATATAAAACAAGCCCGCGTGTTGCTCGCGCCGATGGCGGGTTTTATCGGTAACAGATAAAAACTTAATAGAATCATGTGTTATTGATTTTATATGGTTGTGATGGTGTGGATATGGTGCAATCAAGGGCATTAATCTCCAGTAAAAACAGCCCAAATTCATTCGGGCTGTTTTCTTTGTGTGAAGTAAAATGGGGAGTCGGAACGGACATCGGCAGGTTGTTAAAATGTTTTAATCAGCTTTTGGGCAATCCATTGCGCGACTTGCGGTACAACGGCGTTTCCCGCAGCCCGTGCCTCTTCAAAGTCGGTTTGAGCCAGTCCGCGCAAAAACCCGTCAGCTTCAGTCTTTCGCTGCCGCTCAACCATCTGATGCCGTGAGTCGGGGACAGCGATGACGTTGCCAAACGACAAATCGATGCTCGTTCCGCCGCGCAGTCCGGCAAGCAGTGTAGGAAAAGCGTCCGCCCACGCCGTGCCCGCGCAACCCGCGCCATGGCTGCGTTCCACTGGTCCGGCATCACCCATAAACTCCAGTGGGGGGTATTCGCCCAAACCCGCGCAAAGGAAAATGCGGCGGCGTTTTTGGGCGACTCCGAAATAACGAGCGTCAAGCACGCGCCAGTACCCCACATACCCGCATTGGGCCAGCGTTTCAATAACCGTTTGCAGGTCGCGGCCATCGTGGGAAGAGATGAGACCGCAGACGTTTTCCAAAACGAGCCATCGGGGAGCGAGTGATGCAACAATGTGCATTGCGTTGAAAAACAAACCGGTGCGTTGTCCGTTAAGTCCTGCCCGCCGTCCCATAATGGAAACGTCTTGGCAGGGGAAGCCGCCGACAATGACGTCCACAGGGGTAAGCTCGGGCAGACAGGTGCGCACGTCTTTGTGCTGTTTGGCGTGGGGGAAGCGGTCGGCAAGGACGGAGCGGCAGATGTCGTGGATTTCAACTTGCCAGCTTGTGATAAATCCTGCCCGCTCGAATCCGAGGTCAAATCCGCCGATGCCGGCGAACAGGCTGCCGACTGTGGGGCGGTGCGTTTGAGATGGGCCATTCATGAACTGCCTTTCCTGTGGACGCTCGCGGCGTTCGGTGGTTCGGCATTCAGGATGCTCTTTTAGAATCAGAATGATTTGAAATAATTAAGCGCACGGCAGCGTGAACATTTGATGCTCAAGCTGTATGCGCCGTCTGCATCGCCCAGCCGCTTGTTGCAGCTTTGGCAGCGTAAAATGCGGTATGCCATTGTCAGTCTCCTGTCGGATATTATACAATCCGAAGCCCCTAGGGGACGGCTTCGGGCTGACGCAGGTATGCGCTGCAAGGCCGGCAGGTGCGGTGTTCGCGCACTGCGCCTGTCGCCGTCTTTTTAGGGTTTCTGCTAAATCATGATGTTGTCCTTCTTGTTTTGATTTGGTCAATCAGGCTTGTAAGCCCTTGCTGTACACCGTTTTACCGTTCACGCGGTTCGCCGTCAGTTCTTGGCGGCGGTGGTTTTTACCACCCGCTTTGAAACCGATATGCACCCACGCACCATCGCCACGACCCGGATATTCCAAAATCAACTGGTCATAATCAATCAAACCTTTATCTTTCATTTCTTTGACGATTTTAGCTGTTTGAGTTGATGTCAAACCCTGAATATCAAAATCCGCCGCCAGCCCGTGAACGTGCGCCGAAGTCGCGCTGCCGCCGATGGCGCGGTTGAGCGTCAGGCAACGGAAACCGCTCGACACAATCAGTGCGCGCGGCGCACCGTATTTTTCGGCAACGTAGGCGCGGATTTTTTCCAACTGTTGCGCGGTGTAAACGATGTTTTTACGCTGCTCGGCATTGGGCGTGTTGTCGATGCCGCGCCGTGCCGCCGTTTGGCTGCGGGTCATTTCGCGCCAGCTAAAGTTTTCCGTTACCCAGTCGGCGGGGTTTTTCGCGGGCGGGGTTTCCGGTGTTTGCGGCTCGGTTTCGGGGATTTCGACCGCTTCAATTTCGGGATTGTGGTTTTCAGTCATTTGACTTTCCTTTAAAAACAAGATTAAAAACAAAACCGCCTTGCGGCGGTTCGGGGTTGCGGGCAGCCTGAAATCAGGACTTGCCCGCATCATCGGGGGCGTAGCGTTTGGCGAGTTTGTCGGCAAGGCGGCGCACGGTGTCGGGGGCAACGGCTTTGACCGCGTCCAGTACATAACCCGCCACCAAGCCCACACCCACGCCGAAACCGCCGCACAGCCAAGCCTTGTTGAGCGGCAGATAGTTTTCGGCTACGGCTGCTGCCAGCACCGCCGCGATGGCGGCTTCCACCGCCACCCGCCGCCATGTGCCGTGTCCCTGCTCGAATGCACCGAGTACGCCCAAAATCCCGCCGCACATGGCAAACACGATGCCGGCGGGAAACAAAGTCTGCCATGCGTTCACGGGCTGCCGTCCTTTCCGTAGCGTTCTTGGGTTCTGATTTGCAAGCGGCTGTAGTCAATCAGGTTTTTGCCTGCCAAGCTGCACACGGCAGCCAAAATGAACGGCAATGCCATGCTCGGGTTGAACGGCGGATAATTGGCTGAAAACGCCGCAAAAATCAAAAACCACAACACCCCGCCCACCAGCAGCACGAAGCCGCTCAAGATGTTGGCTCGCGGACTGTGCCACACCATCAGCAGCAATTGCGCCAGCCCCACCGCCGCCAAAACCGAAACGGTTAAAGCCGGCGGCGCGGTGGCGAATTTGTGGTAGATGGGATAGCGGGTGAGCAGTGCGGCATGGTTGGCAAAGGCAAGGGCAAAGCCCAACAGCCCCAGTCCGCTAATCAGCTCCACCGCCCGCGTTCCCGTGCCGAACAGCCAATCCTGCAAACGGCGCGGCAGAAACCGCCAGCCGAGCAGGTAATTCCACCAATACAGGGCTTTGGTTTTCATGGCTGCCTCCTTATCCTGCTTCCGTACCGGCATCGGCGGGCGCAAATACCAAATCCGCACCGCTAAATTGATGCGGCTGGACGGGATTGCCGTAGGGGTCAAGCGCATCGGGCGCGGTTTCGGCGGCGATGCTGCGGTAGGCCCAATCCTGCACGTCCGTACCGCGCGGGGGTGTGCCGTACAGGGTAACGGTGGTGCTGCCCATCGGCTGTTTGCCCGCTTCGTGCAGCTTTTGGCTGTAATAACTGGCAAGGGTGGCGGTGGCGTAAGCACTACCGTAGCCGATATGCAGGTCGTTGATAACGTGGTAGCCTGCCGGTGCGCCGGTTTGCTCGTCCACAATGTCTTTTTTCAAGCCGATGATGTGGGTTTGGTTTTGAGTGTTTTTTGCCATGATTTTTCCTTTTCAATTGGCAGTTGCAAAAAAGCCCGCAGATGCGGGCGGTTAATCGGGGGTGCGGCACAATATCCAGTTTTCAGGCAGGTAGTCGGGGGCTTTGACGTTGCCACTGCTTTTAACGGACAGGTGTTGGTACAGTTCCAGTTTGTCGTTGCCGTGGCGGTAGGCGGGCAGGCCCCAAAACGGTATCAGGTCGGCACGGTTCCGCTCGCCGCCGTCCAAGATGTTTTCAATCGTTTCCAGCAGGGCGCGGCGGCTGCCCAAGTCGCGTTCGATGCGGGCGTGGATGTCCGTATCGTAGCCGCCGCCGTTGAGTTCGCGCCGTGCTTGTTCGGCATCGATGCGGCTTTGGTGCTGTTGTTGCGCTTCCAGCCGTTGTGCTGCTTGTTCGGGGCTGTAGTCGGGGTTGGGCAGGTGGGCAACGGTGGGGTCGATTTTAAACAGTACGTTCAGGGCGCGTTGCAACTTCCATGTTTTTTGATGGATGAACAGGTTGAATTTGTCCAATACGTTGGTGTCGCGCAGCAGGATGTCGATAGCGGTGCGGTTGGTAGGGGCGTGGTAATCCAGTCCCGCTTGGGCGTACATTTGCGACAGTTTGAACGGCACGGTGGGGTTCCACGGTGCGCCCGCGTAGTCGTCAGACAAATGGGCAGGACGGCTGCGTGTGGGGGTGTTGCCCAAGCTGCGCTCGAATACGCTGTAGGCATGGACGTTGCCGGTGCCGTTCAGTACGCCGCCGCCGGACAGGTCAAAAATGCCGCCGCAAGCATGCTGTGCCACGCTGCATACTTTGGCATAGTCGTGTCCCGCTTGTACGGTGTAGATTTTGCCGATGCTGCCGGCATCGCGTACGGACACTTGTTGTCCTTTGCGGACGGCATCTTGATTGGACAACAGCCGCAACAGGGGGCGGGCATTGTTGTACAGTTCGTAACGCAAGGGGGCGTTCGGGTCGTCTTCCAGTTGTTGGCACAGGCGGCGGCGGGCGGTGTCGTCTTCATTGCCGATGCTGTCGGCAATGCCGCGCAGGGTGGTGTCGCAGTGGCGGGCAAAGAAGTAACGGGCGCGGGGCAGGCTGCTCATGTGCAGGGGAGACGGGGCAAGGGGTTTGCCGTGGCTTTCGGCGGTTTCGCCCGTCCACACGATTTTGGCAAGCGGCGGTTCGTGGCCGTATACTGCCAAGCCGTAGTCATCGGGCGTTGCCACCGTTGAGCAGCGTGCAAAATAATCCCAAGGCACGCCGGCACAGTCGTACAGGTGCAGCACGGTTTCGGTGTTCGGGGTCATTTCCACATACAGCCGTCCTGCGGTCAGGGCAACCAGCCCGAAGCCGTCCGATGCGCCGTTGCCGAGCGGGCGGCAACGGAAAGTCAGCGCACAGGGCAGTCCGGTGCGGATGCCGCGTAATGCTGATTCTGCCGCCGCCGCGCTGTTGCGTCCGCGCCGCGCCGCCTGCCAATCTTGTCCCGACAGGACGGCGGCAGTCAAACGGCTTGCCAAGTCGAATTTGGCGGCATCGTAGGACGCGCCCCAGCCGTGCATCACCGCCGCCAGCAAGGGCAAACTTTCGCCGCAGCCGTGCAGGCTGAATTCGTATTTGTGGGTGAGGGCGGTGCGCACTTCGCCGCCTTCGCGGTCGGGGTGGGGACTGCGGTCGCGGTAGGCACGGGCGATGCCGTCCGCACGCAGGGCGGTGAGCGGAACGTTGCGGCTGCCGTCCCGTTCGGACAATTCCTTGCCGTCCGCCGCCACAACAAACAATTCGCCCAAGCCGCGTTGCCGCAGCGTTGCCGTGCCAATCAGCTTGGGGGCAAACAGGTTGTTGCCCAGTACGTTTATGCCTTGTTCGTTGTATACGGCGATGCCGTAGTGGTCATTTGTTCCAGTAGCCATACAAAAACTGCCTTCCTGCAAATTCGCCGCCTGTCCACGGCATGCCGCTATACATATTGTCTGCCTGATAAGGCACGCGCCACACCAAGCGCCCTTTGTCGAAATACACCGCTACGGCGTGTTCGGTGGGGGTATTGGCGGCAAAGGCATGGGCAAGCGGCATCACGAATATGCCGCCAAAGTGTTCGCGCAGGGGAAACAGCGCGTCCAATTCGATGATGCCGCTCCGTCCGCCGCCCAGCAGCAACACGCCTTCCACCGCCAAGGCGGCTTCAAGGTTTTCGCAGATGCTGCCGTTGTGGTCGGCGCATAAAATACCGTAGTCATTCATCGCAAGCGTCCTAAAATTACCCGCACCCGTCCGCGTGTGTCGCGGATGACGATGCGGTCGTTGTCGATACTCAAACCGGCTTGGTTGGCGGCGGTGGAGCGCGATGCAAACGCGCCGCTCGGTTCCATGGTGAATGAACCGATTTGCAGCCGTGCCGCCACCAGTGTGGGCGTACGGATGGTTTGTCCCGCCGCAATGTGCTTGCCCTGAATCAAACCATCTGCCAACATATCGCCCGACAATGCCAGTTTGGCTTGTCCGCCTGTGGTTGTTACCACAAACGGCATCTGCACATTGCTGCCATTGGGCGCGGCAAGGGCGAACTTGTCCGCCATCACGATAAATTGGCTGTCGCCCGTTTCGCCGTCCGCGCCCAGTGCCAAGCCCGCCACCGCTTTGCGGCTGCCGACTGCCTGCACTTTGACGGTGTGCATGGCTCGCACCGTACCGTGCAGGGACGACACAACGTCTTGGGCGGTTTCGATTCGGGCGTAGGCATTGTTGATGGCGGATGTGAGCAGGTCATCGCGGGCGACTTGGGCGCGGTCTTTTTCGGCAATGGTGTTTTGCAGCGTTTGCAACTGCGACTGCGCCGTGCCGATTTGGCTTTTGGCGGTGTTCACTTCGCGGGTGAGTGCGGTGTCGGCGGCGGTGCGGGCTTCGCGCTCGGCGGTGATGGCGGCGTTTGCGGCGGCAATCTCCGCGCCGGCATCGGCGGGTTTGTAACCCGCCCATATCTCGCCTTTGGAAGCGTAGGGCAGACAATATTCCACCGCTTCGCCCGTGTAGCTGCCGTCCACCGATACAAACATTTGGCTGTATGTGCCGCCATCTTGTACGGGTTTGCGGGCTTTCATCACCGTCCATTGCCAGTTGTGCGACAAGGTCGGTTGTGCCAAATAATCAACATTTTGCCATGCAGGGGAATTACTGTAGTGCAGCACGATTTTGCCGTTTTCGGGCTGCCCTTCGGGGACGCGGGCGCACACCGCCAAAATGTAATATTCGCCTTTTTCCCATAGGGCAGCAACGGTATAAATGCCTTTGGTGCTGCCGTTGCGCCCCTGCCA
>NZ_AUAP01000012.1 GCF_000428785.1 Conchiformibius kuhniae DSM 17694
AGATGTTGCGTTACCACCGCCATATTACTTACAGCTTCATACAATTCTTCAATGTGCATCTTAAGACCTTACCATTCTGTGTCGCTGTTGTGCTACTTGCTGTACTTCTACAAGTTGTTCAGCCATACGTTGTTGCTCGGCTTCTTTTAATTGTTGCACTTGCTCGCTGACTTCTTGACTACGCTGCTGTGTATAAACATGATTAGTCACAACTGACGACAAGGCATTTTTATCGCCTGATGTGTATGCAGCAAATAATTTATTAGCCATATCTTGAGCAGGAGATAATGATGTCTCCGCAAGATTAATTTGTGTTTTATTTTCATCCGTTAAATCAAAATCTAATCCATGCTTTCTCAAGACCTGTCCTATTTCTTTTTCTGTGCGTTCATTTGATTGAAATTCAATCGTTTTCCCATAATACTCTAATTTCAAGTCAGCATTCATACTGCGATTTTTAGCAATTTGCCCTAAAAAAACACCTACTTGATTAATGGGAGATGCCGCTTTACCATCAAAATCCTTTTCATCTGTCAATCCAATATATGCTAATGCTTGACCTGCAAAATCAATACAACTATTAGTTGCCAATCCATAACATTTACGAAAATTATGAAGCTGCTTATTTATTGCTTTGGCTTGAAAATCGCTTCTACTTAATTTCATTGCCTGTGCTTCACTAATATCAACCGTAATAGAAGCAATATTTTTACCTTTATATCGCATCCAATCCTCATTGCTAAGATTATCCAAACCGCAACTTTCTTTAGACAAAGGATTTCTATCCCTTCCAGAAGACCATCCTGCACTTATCATTGGTATTTTTTCATTATCTTTATAAACTTCATACCATACATGCCCAATAGATTTAGTAACAGAACCATCTTTCTCGAGATACTCTGTGCCATAAGGTGCGAACTTAACTGCTAATTTATATCCAGACATGATTACATCCCTTATTTAAAGGAAATATGTGGAGTAATAGAAACCGAACTATTAATAAATTCCTGCTTAATATTAGGAGAACTCTTATCTGAAAAATCACAGCGATATTGACCTGTGGCAGCATCAAATCCACCTAATGCAAAAGCATAGCCAAATCCATTATTTACTTTAGGATTTTTAGGTGTCCAACCGTTACCGCCATATCTGTCTTGTGTACTTAAATAGTGCTTTTCAAACATTAATTTCTCTTCTTTGCCATTTAATTTGAAACATTGAATAAACAAATCCAAAGGAATATCTTTCATTGAAAAACTTGGCTCTATAGTTTCAGGATTTCGCGGAACTTCAATCTCAAATAATAAATTAATAATATACGTTTTCTCCAGAAAAGAAGAAAAGTGGTAGCTCATTTTCCTATTTTCCCCTAAAGGAAAATCTACTTCTTTAATAGGTATAATAATTTGAGAACTCATTACTCGGACAAATTCACACTGTGCTAATAACACAGCACAAATAATAGATGATATGAGAAATTTCGCCTTATTTCCTAATTTCTTTCCCTTTACTGTCGTTTTATCCATAAAAAACCTTTGCCAATTATCTTTATCAGATTTCCTTTCACTCCCCTAAAAAACTAAAACTGTCTGATAATCTATCCCCCCTCTAACTGACTTCTCCAACTGGTTAAAGTAGTAGCTATCCGGAAATGAAAAACGACCGTTCCCCGATAAAAATACAATAAACCCGCCCGTATTTTCTTTATCATCAATAAAATAATTTTAATAAATTTCTTGCGTATTACGGATGTTTAAAATGCTTCCCTACGTATTGAATCGGATATTCATCGGCAGCAGCGTTTAAAGGCTTATTTTCAGGCAGTCCCGAATTTCAGGCTGCCTGAAACCCTTTTTCTAAAACCACAAATTCCAGAAAAACGCCACCACCAGCACCAACACACCCGCCACCATCACCGCCGCATAGGTGTAGATAAAGCCTGTTTGTGCCTTGCGAACCTGCGCCGCTACGCAACCTACCGCTTTCGCTGCGCCGTTTACGATGCCGTTGTCAATAATCGCGGTATCGCCCACTTTCCAGAAGAAATTACCCAATGCGCGGCTGCCTTTGGCAAACACGTTGAAATAAATCACGTCCAAATAATATTTGTTGTCCAACAATTTATACACGGGCGCAAATTTCTCTGCGATACGCGCGGGCAGATGCGGGGCTTTCACATACAAGAACCACGCCGCCGCCACACCGCCAATCGCCAAATACAGCACGGGCGTTGCCACGCTGTGCGCTACCATGCCGAAAATGCCGTGAAACTCTTCTTTCATGGTGTGCATCACGGGGTGCAATTCGTGATTCACATACACCGCATCTTTCAAAAAGTCGCCGTACAGCAAAGGCTCGATGGTCAGCGCACCAATCAGCACGGACGGAACCGCCAAGAAAATCAAAGGGAAAGTTACCACCCAAGGGCTTTCGTGCGGATTGTCTTTGGGGGACAAGCCGTGATGGTGGCCGTGGTCGTCATGATGATGGTCGTGCTTGGCTTCGCGCCAGCGTTCCGGCCCGTGAAATACGATAAAGTATTGGCGGAATGCGTAAAACGCGGTAACAAACACGCTTGCCAACACCGCAAAATAGGCAAAGCCGCTTCCGGGCAATGTGCTGGCATGCACGGCTTCAATAATGGAATCTTTTGAATAGAAACCGGAAAACAAGGGCGTGCCAATCAGCGACAGATTGCCAATCAGCATGGTCAGCCAAGTAATCGGCATATATTTGCGCAGATTGCCCATATTGCGCATGTCTTGGTCGTGGTGCATGCCGATAATCACGCTGCCTGCCGCCAAAAACAACAGGGCTTTGAAAAAGGCGTGGGTCATCACATGGAACATGGCGATGGAATACGCCGACACGCCCAGCGCAACGGTCATATAACCCAGTTGCGACAAGGTGGAATAGGCAATCACGCGCTTGATGTCGTTTTGAATCGTACCCAAAAAGCCCATAAACAGGGCAGTAACCGCGCCAATCACCATAATCACGCTCAAGGCGGTACTGCTCATTTCATACATGGGCGACATGCGCGACACCATAAACAAGCCTGCCGTTACCATGGTTGCCGCGTGAATCAGCGCGGAAATCGGGGTCGGGCCTTCCATGGAATCGGGCAGCCAAACGTGCAGGGGGAATTGCGCCGATTTGCCCATCGCGCCGACAAACAGCAGCAGGCAGGTTACGGTAATCAAGTCCGTGCCGAGAAACGACAGGTTCGCCACTTGCGGCAGGTTGGCAAACACGTCCTGATAACGCAGGCTGCCGCCGAAATACGCCAGCACCAAGCCGATGCCGAGCAAAAAGCCAAAGTCGCCGACACGGTTTACCAAAAACGCTTTCAGATTGGCGAAAATCGCGCTGTCGCGTTTGAAGTAGAAACCGATGAGCAGATAGGACACCAAGCCCACCGCTTCCCAGCCGAAGAAAAGCTGAATGAAGTTGTTGCTCATCACCAGCATCAACATGCTGAAGGTAAACAGGGAAATATAGCTGAAAAAGCGTTGGTAGCCGGTTTTTTCATCGTGCATGTAGCCGATGGTGTAGATATGCACCATCAGCGACACGCTGGTTACCACCACCATCATCATGGCGGTCAGCCCGTCCACCAAAAAGCCTACCGAAAAATCGGTACCGCCCATCGTCAGCCAAGTATAGACGTTTTCGTCAAACTTGCTGCGCGTGCCGTTGATAAAGCCGCACAACACATACGCCGACAGCAGCGCGGACACCAATACGCCGGCGATGGTGGCGCAATGTGCGCCGCGCCGCCCGATTTGGTTGCCGAACAAGCCCGCCAGCAGGGAACCCGCCAAAGGCGTGAGCGCGATGATGAGATATAAAGTCATGTCGTTCATTTTATGAACCCTTTAATTTAAAACTTTTCCGGTTTCAGGCTGCCTGAAAAATAAGCAATTATTTCATTTTTATTGGCTCAATCTGCCAATGCCGCAACAGCTTGTTCAACTGTTTGAGTTTGTTCCTGCGTTTCTGTTTTGCAATCCACACGGGCGCATTCAAAGCAAAAAAGATTTTGCCTTCCAGCGTTTTTGACATGGCAAATGCATGTAAAAACAATCGCCCCCTCTCATGCGAGAAAGCCAGCATCGCACCATCTTCCCACCAGCCGCCATTGTAATAATAGCGTTTATCATCAGGCGAAAATTCATAGCCGGTTTGCCTGCACCATTCTTGAAATACAGCACTGACGGGTACGTCTTCAGGAATGGCGATTTTCAAATCGGGATAGGTTTCGGCTGCTTTACTTATTTTTTTAATCAGCCAAACATAGCACGCATACCCTATTGCCAAACCGCCGGTAATGTTTTTTCCCCAATAAGCCAATGTTGCCAAATCCATTTTATTGCTCCTTTGGTTTTGGATTTTCAGCCAGCAAACGCAGGTTGGGAATCAGACCATTATGCCATTGTTGCGTTGGGTTAAGGCAATGCCTAACCCAACCTACCGTTTAACCCTTCAGCGTATTCAGCTCGGTAACGTTAATGGTTTTGCGGTTGCGGAACACCAAGACCATAATCGCCAAACCAATCGCGCTTTCCGCCGCCGCCACCGTCAGCACGAAAAACACAAACACCTGCCCCGCCGTGTCGCCCAAATACTGCGAAAACGCGATAAAGTTGAAATTCACCGCCAGCAGCATCAGCTCGATGGACATCAGCAGCACCAGCACGTTTTTGCGGTTCATAAAAATCCCCATCGCGCTGATGCCGAACAGCAAGGCCGCCAACACCAAATAATGATTGATGGTAATCATGCTTTGTCCCCTTCTTCCGGTTGTTGCGGCACTTCCGCCGCCATTTTCACCATACGCAAACGCCCTTGTTTCGCGTCCACTTTCACTTGGTCGGCAGGATTGATGTATTTGGGATTGTCGGATTTGCGGTGCACCAGCGCAATCGCCGCCACCATGCCCAGCACCAGCAGCACCGCCGCCAGTTCAAACGGCAGCAGGTAAGTGGTGTAAATCTGCCGTCCCAAATCGCGCACATTGCTGTAATCGGCAGGCACATCGTTCATTTCGCCAAACGCCGACAATTTGGTTTCGGGCGCGAGCAAAATCAAAATCAGCACCAATGCCATCAGCACGCCCACTGTCAGCGCGGCGGGTGCGTTGCGCCAAAAGCCTTTGCGCATTTCTTCCACGTCGATGTTGAGCATCATCACCACAAACAGGAACAACACCATCACCGCGCCCACATACACCACCACCAGCGTGATGCCCAAAAACTCCGCCTGCATCAGCATCCACATCATTGCGCTCATACAGAACGTCAGCACCAGATACAGCGATGCGTGGACGGGGTTTTTGGCGGTAACGGTTTTCAACGCGCCGAACAGGATTACCGCCGCCAGCACATAAAACATGATTAGGGAAAAAGTCATCACACACTCCTAGCGGTACGGCGCATCTGCGGCTTTGCGTTTGGCGATTTCGGCTTCGTAGCGGTCGCCGACTGCCAGCAGCATGGGTTTGGTAAAGTGCAAATCGCCGCGTTTTTCGCCGTGATACTCAAAAATATGCGTTTCCACAATGGCATCTACGGGGCAAGCCTCTTCGCAAAAGCCGCAGAAAATGCACTTGGTCAAATCGATGTCGTAACGGGTGGTGCGGCGCGTACCGTCTTCGCGCTGTTCGGATTCGATGTTAATCGCCATCGCCGGACACACGGCTTCGCACAACTTGCAGGCAATGCAGCGTTCTTCGCCGTTGGGGTAACGCCGTTGCGCGTGCAAACCCCGAAAACGCACCGATTGCGGTGTTTTTTCTTCGGGAAACATAATGGTTTCTTTGCGGGCGAAAAAGTTTTTGAGCGTAACGCCCATGCCTTTTACCAGCTCGCCGAGCAAAAAGGTTTTGACTAAATTTGCCATAATTACATCCTACCCTATTGTTGCGGATAGCTTTCTTTTAATTAAAAATTTATTTTGGTTAATCAAAAATTGTTTATTAAACAAATCGCTTCCATGATATTCCTTCAAAAATTATTCTGCATACAAATTCAGCTGACTGCCGTCAAATGCTTCGTTCTATTCATCGTGCCAATTTCAATATTCTAATTGCACCTAAAATTACCCATGCAAATACAATGACACCAACAATTAAATCTGGATAGGGTGATTGCCACCATAATACCAAAGCACCTGCCACAATCACTCCCAAATTTACCAATACATCATTAGAAGTAAAAATCATACTAGCCTGCATATGTTCTTCTTGACTACCATTTTGGCGCAATAAATACAAACACACTACGTTAGCCATTAAAGCCAAACATGACACCCACATCATCATTTTAAAATCAGGTAACATCTCAAAACCCCAAAATCGTTTTAACACTTCTATAAGACCCATTACAGCTAAAGTTATCTGAAACCACCCAGCCCAATACGCAATATTTTTCTTATAAATTGTACTTTTACCCACAGCTAATAGAGCCATAACATAAACCAAGCTGTCTGCCAACATGTCTAAACTATCTGCTATCAAACCTACTGAATGTGACCACCACCCTGCAATACTTTCAATCAGAAAGAACACAAAATTAATGACTAACACCACATACAACAACTTTTTCTGTTGTTGCTCAACAGGAATCTCTACTGAATCAACCCGCGTGTGCTCAATACATTGAATGTCCCAGCCCAATGTTTGTAGATGCTCTAAAACAGATTTACCACCATCTTCATGGTACACCGTTAAGGTTTTATTTGATAAATTAAACTGAAGTTTTTTAACTTCAACCACCGCATCTAATTTCATGCGAATTAACTGCTCTTCACAAGAACAATCCATTTGTGGGATACGAAAAACTGTTTTTTGTAAAACCATATTGCCTCTCCACCATAATAGACAATTAATCTATCAATACATAAAAGTACCTTCAGCTTTGTTATTTTGCAATCTTTTTCAATAGAAAAAAACATATTCTCTTGTCTCAAGGTACTTAATTATTGCATGCCATTAATGGTAAGCTTTCAAATTTCAATGTAATCTCATCAACTACGACCACAGACTCAAGGGCGAAATCATCTTTAATTAAAAAACTTAGTTTCAGGCTGCCTGACAAGCAGTTTGCTGCAATGCTGTTAAAGCACTCATCGCGGCATTTGCCTGATGATGCGGCACAAACACATGGTCGTGATGCAAACCCGCCACCACATTACAGGCAATTCCCGCTTGCGCCAAAGCCTGTGCCACCGCCGCCGTCAAACCCACCGCTTGCAAATCCGAATACACATTAAGCGTTATCCATGCTGCCCGAAATGCATATTGCAAGCCGTAGCACCGCGCCGCTTGTTCGTGCACAATCACCGACACGCCTTCGGCTTCGCGCACCAATACAATGATTTCATTATGCGGCAAAACCACATCATCAGACAATGCGCTAAAACAATAAATGCCTTCTCGCAACACGGGCTGCATGGTTTGCAGCAAAGTGGGCAAATCGGAAACCGTTTGATTCATGCTGTTGTCCATTCTTCAGGTTTCACGCCAAACTCCAATTCGGCTTGTGCAAAAGCCGCGTCCAAACTGTCGTGGTAAGTATCGGTTTGCTCTATCCCGTCTTTATCCAAATAAAACAAGTAAGAACCCGTGTCATCAGGATATTTTGCAATTTGCAAGGTTTGGGGTGGCGGCAAAATACCCGTTTGGTCGCTGTGAATGACCGCATTGGTGCAACGGTGTTTGGAAAAATCCAACGCCACCGAAAACAGTATGCTTACTTCCACAAGCTCAACGGCGAAATCATCCACAAACCCAGCAACACGATGCAAACAAAAGTTACCGGAATCAGCACTTTCCAGCCCAAACGCATAATTTGGTCGTAGCGGTAGCGCGGGAAAGTGGCGCGAATCCACAAATAGCCGTACAAAATCAATGCCATTTTCAGGAACATCCAAAACGCGCTCGGTGCGCCGATGATGCCCCAGCTTTGCGGAAACGGCGACAGCCAGCCGCCCAAAAACATAATCGCGGTGAGTGCGCCGATTAAAATCATAAAGATGTATTCGGCAAGGAAAAACAGCGCAAAGGCAAAGCCCGAATATTCCACATGGAAACCCGCCACGATTTCCGATTCGCCCTCCGCCACGTCAAACGGGGCGCGGTTGGTTTCGGCAACGGCGGAAATCAGGTACACCAAAAACACGGGGAACAGCGCAAACCAGTTCCAAGAAAAGATGGAACCGCCGGCAATGCCTTTGGCTTGCGCCGCGACAATGTCGTTAAAATTCATGCTGCCTGAAACCATCACCACGCACACCAATGCCGCGCCCATTGCGATTTCGTAGGAAATGGTTTGCGCGGAAGAACGCATCGCGCCCAAAAAGGAATATTTGGAGTTGGACGCCCAGCCCGCGATAATCACGCCGTACACCGACAGCGAAGTAATCATCAGAATATACAGCAATCCCGCGTCCACGTTGGTGAGCAGCCATTCATCGGAAAACGGAATCACCGCCCACGCCGCAAACGCGGGCATCAGCGACATCATCGGGCCGATGTAAAACAGGGCTTTGTTGGACACGGACGGGCGCGTTACTTCTTTAAACAGCAGTTTCAACACGTCCGCAAAGGGCTGAATCAGTCCGTAGGGACCGGTTACGTTGGGACCGACACGCAGCTGCATATAGCCGATGACTTTGCGTTCGAAATAAGTCAGATACGCCACCGTGAGAATCAGGGGCAGCAAAATCATCACGATTTTCAACAAAATGGAAACGATTAAGCCGATTTCGTTGCCCAACAGGGCTTGGAACCATTCTTGCATGATTATTCAGCCTTTCCTAAAGTCAGCACGTCGAGCATGCCGCCCAATGCGGCATTGGCGGTGTGTACGGGCAGGTACAGGGTGTGTGCGGGCAGGGTGTTGTCGGTACGCACGGTCAGGCAGACGGTTTCGCCGCCATGACGGACGCTTGCGCGGTCTCCGTCTGCCAAGCCCAGTGCCGCCAAGGTGTCGCGGTGCGCCCGCGCATCGGGCGCGGCGGCGTGGGAGGTGCGTTGCAGGGACGCGGCGCGGCGCACAATCGGGTCGCTGTGGTAGATGCCCACGCCGCCGGTACGCAGCAGGCGCGGGGCGCGGAAAGCCGCCGTGCCGCGCCAAGTGCTGTGGTTGTCCAAACGTTCGGCAAGCGTTTGCGCCCCCAAGGCTTCTGCCAGCACTTGTTCGCTGCTGTCAAAGTCAAATCCTTGCAATTCAAATACATTGCCCAACACGCGCAAGATTTTCCACAGGGGGCGCGAATCGCCGTAGCCTTTGACCACGCCGTGAAAGGACTGCACTTTGCCTTCCATGTTGATGAAGCTGCCCGCCGTTTCGGTAAACGGGGCAACCGGCAGCAGAATGTCGCAGACTTCGCGCAGGGTGTCGCTTTCAAATGCGGTAAATGCCATCACGCTTTGTGCCTGTTGCAGGGCATGGACGGCACGCGCGCCCGCCGCCGTGTCGATTTCGGGTTCGACATTCAGCAGCAATATGGCTTTTTTCGGCTCGGCAAGCATGGCGGGAAAATCGGCACCGCCTTCTTGCGGCACAAAGCCGAGCACATCGGCACCGACACTGTTGGCAGCTTGCGGCAGAATGCCCAAAGTGGCATTGGCTGCCGCCGCCAAACGTTGTGCGGCAGCATACACGGCGGCGTAGTCGGGGTGGTTTTGCACGTCTGCGCCCAAGACCACGGCGGCGGTTTGCGCGTTTTTCAGGCTGCCCGCCACCGCATTGTCGGCATTGGCGCACAGGCTTTCCAAATACGACGCCCATTGGTCGGGGTGGACGGTTTCCTGCGCCAGCAAGGGCATGTGCAATTCTTCTTTCACCGCACCCACCACGCTCAATGCCATGCCGTTTTTGGCGGAACGGCGCAAACGGGCGGTAAGCAGGGGCTGTTCCTTACGCAAATTCGCGCCCACCACCAGCACCGCATCGCAAGCGGCAAGCTGCTCGATGCTTTGTCCGAGCCACTGCACCCCTTTCAGGCTGCCTGCAAGACGGTTGTCCTGCTGGCGCAAACGGCTGTCCAAGCTGTTGATGCCCAAACCTGCTGCCAGTTTTTTCGCCAAATACAGCTCTTCCACCGTATTCATCGGGTTCGCCCAAATGCCGATGGCATCTTTACCGTCTTCGCGGGCGATGCAGTCCAGCGTTTTGCGGACGTATTCCAAAGCCGTTTGCCAATCCACTTCGTGCCACTCGCCGCCGTGTTTGATTTTCGGCGTTTTCAAACGGCTTTCGTGATACAGACCTTCATAGGCAAAACGGTCGCGGTCGCTAATCCAGCATTCGTTAATCGCTTCGTTTTCAAGCGGCAACACGCGGCGCACGGTGTGGTCTTTGGTTTGGACAATCAGATTGCTGCCCAAAGCATCGTGCGCCGATACGGTTTTGCGGCGCGACATTTCCCAAGAACGCGCATCGTAACGGAACGGTTTGCTGGTCAATGCACCCACGGGACACAAATCAATCACATTGCCCGACAATTCGGTTTCCACCGCCTTGCCGATAAAAGGCATGATTTCGGAAAACTCTCCACGGTTCGCCATACCGATTTCCTGCACGCCCGCCACTTCTTCGGTGAAGCGCACGCAACGGGTGCAGTGTATGCAACGGCTCATTTCGGCTGCGGACACCAAAGGCCCCATGTCTTTGCCGACCACGCTGCGTTTGGCTTCTTTGTAGCGGCTGGACGATTTGCCGTAGCCCACCGCCAAATCCTGAAGCTGGCATTCGCCGCCTTGGTCGCAAATGGGGCAGTCGAGCGGGTGGTTGATGAGCAGAAATTCCATCACGCCCTGTTGCGCTTGTTTGGCTTTGGGCGAATGGGTATGCACCACCATGCCGTCCGTTACCGGCGTGGCGCAGGCAGGCAGGGGTTTGGGGGCTTTTTCCACCTCCACCAAGCACATGCGGCAGTTGGCGGCGATGGACAATTTTTTGTGGTAGCAAAAATGCGGGATATAGGTGCCGAGCTGGTGCGCGGCTTCCATCACCGTTACGCCCTGCTTGACCGCAATTTGTTTGCCGTCGATTTCAATTTGTAACATGGTCGTTCCTAGTTACGATTTTAATTTAACAATTTTTTTATTCGGTTTTCAGGCTGCCTGACATACTGCCAACATCTTTAATGTTGCTCTTAATACCCAATCCTTTAGCAACACATGGCTCCTGATAAATTGATTCGTCCAAGCTATCATGGCTGTCCGATGCTTTATTCCAATATACTGTAACTACACGTCCCGTATCAATATTGATAACAAAACAATAATTACACTTTATTTCGCCGTTATCCTTTATGTCAACCAGCTTGGTTACCAAACTCCTTAACAAAATCCTTCTGTACCGTATCTTATTATTTTCACTCTTCTCATTATATTCAATAAGGCAATTCGAACTACCATCAGAATTTGATAAGAAAACATCTAAAGTACTCTGGATTATTTCACTTTCCAAACTAACTTCTTTATTTCTAACTTTATCATTCACATGAGAACTATATTCAAACTTCTGACTTGGCATCATTGCCAAAGTATTGCGCAAAACATTCCTTAAATTGGCAATATCAAGCCTTGATAAAGATTTATAGTGTATTTTGATTTGGTCGCAATCAGTCGTCAAAATCCCTTTTTGAATACTGCCAAATGAAGATTTTTTCATTTTTACAATCCTTCCATTTTAAAAAGTATCATAAACTGAGAGCGACCCTAATAATCAACACCATTTATGCTCTTTAATCGGTTTGCCATGCTCGATATAGTGTTCAAACTCATGGCGGAAATGCTTGGTAAAGCTGCGCACGGGGAACACCGCCGCGTCCGCCAAAGCGCAAATGGTGCGCCCCGCCATATTGTTGCCGATGGAATCCAGCAGTTCCAAATCTTCCTTGCGCCCTTTGCCGGTGGCGATACGGTGGACGATGCGGTACAGCCAGCCCGTCCCCTCGCGGCAGGGCGTGCATTGTCCGCAGGATTCTTCGTGATAAAAATAGCTCAAACGTTCCAATGCCTTAACCATGCACACATCTTCGTCCATCACAATCACCGCGCCCGAACCGAGCATGGAACCGGCTTTGGCGATGGCATCGTAATCCATCGTCAGTTCCATCATAATATCGGCAGGCAGCACGGGCGCGGACGAGCCGCCCGGAATCACGGCTTTGAGTTTTTTGCCGTTTTTCATGCCGCCAGCCATTTCCAGCAATTTGGCAAAGGGTGTGCCGAGCGGCACTTCGTAGTTGCCGGGGCGTTCCACATGGCCGGAAATGGAAAACAGTTTGGTACCGCCCGCGCCCTCCACGCCCTGCTCCAGAAATTTTTTGCCGCCATCGCGGATAATGAACGGCACGGACGCAAAGGTTTCCGTGTTGTTGATGGTGGTGGGCTTACCGTACAAGCCGAACGATGCGGGAAACGGCGGTTTGAAGCGCGGTTGCCCTTTTTTGCCTTCCAGCGATTCCAGCAGCGCGGTTTCCTCGCCGCAGATGTATGCGCCGTAGCCGTGATGGGCGTAGAGTTCAAACGAAAAATCCGAACCCAAAATCTTTTGTCCCAAAAAGCCTGCCGCGCGCGCTTCCGCCAACGCCGCTTCAAAGCGTTGGAATCCTTCAAAAATTTCGCCGTGAATGTAGTTGTAGCCTGCTTCCGCGCCCATGGCGTAACCGGCGATAATCATGCCTTCAATCAGGGCGTGGGGGTTGAAATTGATGATGTCGCGGTCTTTAAACGTGCCCGGCTCGCCCTCGTCCGTGTTGCAGACAACGTATTTCGCGCCCGGAAAGGAACGCGGCATAAAGCTCCATTTCAAACCGGTGGGAAAGCCCGCGCCGCCGCGCCCGCGCAATGCCGATGTTTTCACTTCGTCAATCACATCGTTTTGCGCCATGTTTTCGCTCAAGATTTTGCGCAGGGCTTGGTAGCCGCCGCGCGCGCGGTAGGCTTCAAGCGTCCAGCAGTCGGGGCTGCGGGTATCAACATTTTCAAAAATCACGCCGGATTGGTAAATTGCCATTTTCTTTGCCTACTGGTTTTCAGGCAGCCTGAAAAAACGCCGCCTTTGTTTATCTTAATTGCTCATCACTTTCACGCCCAAGCCCGCCATCGCCGCGCCGAGTATGCGGTCAATCCAATGTCCCGCCGTTTGGAAACGGCGGTTGATGCGCGGCACCGACAGCAGCCAAACCACCGCCGCAAACCACGCCAGTTGCAGCAGCATCATCCACGCGCCGTAAGCCGCCAACTGCCACACGGGCATTTCGGGCGACAGCACCACCGTAAACAGCGACACGAAATACACGGGGGCTTTGGGGTTCAACACATTGCACAAAAAGCCTTTCCACAAAGCGGCAGACGCGGCTTGCGGTGCAAGCGGCGCGGCGGACAAGGCGGCGGCATCGCGCGGGCGGGCGCGTAAACCTTGAATCCCCAAATAAATCAAATAGGCGCCGCCGATGATTTTTACCGCCGTCATCAGCCACGCAGACGATGCAATCAGCACCGCCATGCCCAACACCGAATAGGCAATATGCACGCCCAAGCCCAAGGCGATGCCGATGCTGGTCAGCAGCCCGATGCGGCGGCCGCGCCCGAGCGTTTGCTGGGAAACGAAAACAAAATCGGGGCCGGGCGACATCGCCGCCAGCAGATGCACGCCGGTAATCAAAATAAAACCTTGCCAAAAGTCCATGATTTTGTTTCCTTAAATTTTCAGGCAGCCTGAATTACTGCTTAACAATCCGTAAAACGGCAAACATTCAACTGCCCCGATTTCAAATAATCCACCATATGTCCTTCCATGTCTTCCTCATCAGGCGAATAATAATTTTTATGGTTACTGACCGCCTCAATATACACTTGCCGCACCGCTTCCAAATCATATTGCTGCCGACATTGCTCGATAACATCAAAGCCTTCAAACCTTATTGCATGTTTGTGCTCAAAATCATCATAAACGGCAATTAATTTTTTAGAATCAAACAATCGCGGTAAAGGGTGCATCAAATTGTACAAACCGATATAACTTTGCTGAAATATCTGATTATCAACAAAATGGTATTGCTTATCCAAGCAATGGGCTTGCCCCAAATATCTGAATTGCCCAAATGCATCTTTATCTTCTTGGATTTTCATAGCTACTTGTTTGTATGGCAGCGTATTTTTCGCCTGACTGGTTTGGGATAACCAGCCCGACAACATACTTGAACAACACACAAAACAAACAACAATGGTTTTATTATGCATCACTACTTGAGTAGGTTGGTTCGCCAAACCCGACAAAACATTTCTTCAATTTTGAAAGAATGTTGGGTTTCCAACCCAACCTACACCCTACTGCAATTCCGCCAATTTTTTCTCAATCGCTTCTTCGGTCATAAAGCTGCACATTTTATGGTTGTTCACCAGCATCACCGGCGCATCGCCGCACGCGCCCATGCACTCGCCCTCCACCAGCGTGTATTTGCCGTCTGCGGTGGTTTCGCCGTAGCCGATGCCGAGTTTTTGTTTCAAATACTCGCCCGCATGCACCCCGCCGCGCAAGGCGCACGGCAGATTGGTGCAAACCGTCAGCTTGTATTTACCGACAGGTTTCAGGTCGTACATATTGTAAAAGGTGGCGACTTCATAGGCGGCAATCGGGGCGATACCAATGTATTGCGCCACAAATTCAATGGTTTCGGGTTTCAGCCAGCCCAGTTCGGTTTGCGCGATACGCAACGCGCCCATTACCGCGCTGCGGCGTTGGTCGGCGGGATATTTCGCCAGCTCCACATCAATTTGCCGTAAAGATTCTGCCGATAACATTATCTGTCCACCTCTCCGAATACAATGTCCTGCGTGCCAATAATCGCCACCACGTCCGCCAGCATATGCCCGCGTGCCATTTCGTCCATGCCCTGCAAATGCGCGAAACCGGGGGCGCGGATTTTCAGGCGGTAGGGTTTGTTCGCGCCGTCCGAAATCATGTAAATGCCAAACTCGCCTTTGGGGTGCTCGATGGCGGTGTAGGTTTCGCCCTCGGGAACGTGCATGCCTTCGGTAAACAGTTTGAAATGGTGAATCAAATCTTCCATGCCCGTTTTCATTTCAGTGCGCTTGGCGGGGGCGAATTTTTGGTTTTCGGTAATCACGGGGCCCGGATTGTCGCGCAGCCATTGCACGCATTGTTTGATAATGCGGTTGGACTCGCGCATCTCGTTGATGCGGCACAAATAACGGTCGTAACAATCGCCGTTCAAGCCTACGGGAATGTCAAAATCCACTTTCGCATAAGCGTCATACGGGGCTTTTTTGCGAATGTCCCACTCGATGCCCGAACCGCGCAGCATCACGCCGGTAAAGCCTTTTTGCAGGGCGCGTTCCGGCGACACCACACCGATGCCGACCGTGCGCTGTTTCCAAATGCGGTTGTCGGTAAGCAGGCTTTCGTATTCGTCCACGCAGGCGGGGAAACGCTCGGTAAACGCTTCAATAAAGTCCAGCATCGTGCCTTCACGGGCTTCGTTGAGTTTTTTCAACACTTTGGCGTTGCGGAATTTGCTGGATTCGTATTTGGGCATAAAGTCGGGCAGGTCGCGGTACACACCGCCCGGACGGAAATACGCGGCGTGCATACGCGCACCGGAAACGGCTTCATACAAATCCATCAGCTCTTCGCGCTCGCGGAAAGCATACAGGAAAATCGTCATCGCGCCGATGTCCAGCGCGTGCGAGCCGATGCCCATCAAGTGATTGAGAATGCGGGTAACTTCGGCAAACATCACGCGGATATACTGCGCCCGTTCCGGCACATCGATGCCCGCCAGTTTTTCCACCGCCAAGCAATACGCCTGTTCGTTGCACATCATGGATACGTAGTCCAATCTGTCCATATACGGCAGAGCCTGCAGATAGGTGCGGGTTTCGGCCAGCTTTTCGGTGCCGCGATGCAGCAGCCCGATGTGCGGGTCGGCGCGGACGATGGTTTCGCCCTCCAGTTCCAAAATCATCCGCAAAACGCCGTGTGCGGCGGGGTGTTGCGGGCCGAAGTTGATGGTGTAGTTTCGCAGTTTAGCCACCGTAGGTCTCCTCACGGACGATGCGCGGGGTGATTTCGCGCGGCTCGATGGTAACGGGTTGGTAAATCACGCGTTTTTCGGTTTCATCGTAACGCATTTCCACATAGCCGGAAATCGGGAAGTCTTTGCGGAAGGGGTGTCCGACAAAGCCGTAATCGGTGAGAATGCGGCGCAAATCGGGGTGGTTGTTGAAAATGATTCCGTATAAATCAAAGGCTTCACGCTCGTACCAATCGGCGCTGTTGTAAATGCCAACCACCGATTCCACCAAAGGCAGGTTGTCATCGTCCGCCCACACGCGCACGCGCACGCGCTGGTTGTTTTTCACCGACAAAAGCTGGCTGATAACGGCAAAGCGTTTGCCCTGCCATTCTTGGTTTTTGTAGGTGCTGTAATCGGCGCCGCACAAATCCACCAGCGATTCAAAGTGCAGTTCTTCGTGGTCGCGCAGGGTGGTCATCACGTCCAGATAACGTGCGGGCGTGCATTCAACCGTTACTTCGTCCAAAGCCAAAATGACTTTATCGGCTTTGTCGCCCAAAATGGTTTGAACGGTTTGCGCCAAAGTCTTGGGGTGCATGGTTTGTTCCTTCATTTATGCCAACAAAAACGGCGTACACACATAGCCTAAAGCCAACAGGTTGATGACAAATAAAATTCCGCCTTGTTTGCGGCTGTGGCACAGCAGCCAGTACAGAGATACTGCCGTGCTGCAGGCAGCCAGCGCGATGCTTGGCAGCCACAAAAAGCCCGCCCAATCCATGCTGCCGTGCATGATGACCGCCACCAACAGCACCGATAATGCCGTTACCGCCGACACGATGGTCAAGCCGAATTTCATTGCTTTGTCCTTTAGGTGTGTTTGCGCCCGAATCAGTGGCGGGCAATGGTGTAGGTGCGTTTGATTTTGCCCTGAAGCTGAATCAAACCGTAAATCAGGGCTTCGGCGGTGGGGGGGCAGCCCGGAACGTACACGTCCACCGGCACGATGCGGTCGCAGCCGCGCACCACCGAATAGGAATAGTGGTAGTAGCCGCCGCCGTTGGCGCACGAACCCATCGACAACACCCAGCGCGGCTCGGCCATTTGGTCGTAAACGCGGCGCAGGGCGGGTGCCATTTTGTTGCACAGCGTGCCGGCGACAATCATCAAATCCGATTGGCGCGGCGAGGGTCGGAAGATGATGCCGAAGCGGTCGAGGTCGTAGCGGGACGCGCCTGCCTGCATCATTTCCACCGCGCAGCATGCCAATCCGAAAGTAACCGGCCACAGCGAACCGGTGCGGACATAGTTGAGCACCGTATCCGCGCTGGCGGTTACGAAGCCTTTATTCAAAACGCCTTCTATTCCCATTCCAGCGCACCTTTTTTCCATTCGTAAACAAAGCCCACCGTCAAAATCACGATGAACACGAACATCGACCAGAAAGCATACGCGCCCGTTTCCGCCATCAGGTCTTTAAACACCACCGCCCACGGAATCATAAACGCCACTTCCAAATCAAACAAAATAAACAAAATCGCCACCAAGTAATAGCGCACGTCAAATTTCATACGCGCGTTTTCAAATGCCTCGAAGCCGCATTCGAACGGGGTGTCTTTTTCGGCGTAGTGGCGTTTGGGCCCCAGCACATTACCCAATGTAATGAACAAGATGCCCGCCGCCAAGCCGACAATCAAAAATACCAGCACGGGAAAATAGTTTGCCAACATCGTTGCGTACCTGCCGAGTGTTAAATTGAGTAACCGTCAATTTTAACGAATTTGTGCGGTTTTTGAAAGTTATCTGTGCCAAACGGGGGCATAAAAAAACCAACGTTTTCAATCAAGTATTGATAACCATTCTTATTACCGCAAATTGTCCATGCAAAACAAAACCTTTAAAATTTTTGAACTTTTATTCCAAACTGTGCTGCCCTTGGTGGGGCACCATCTGTTTGCGCATATCGCCGTTTTTGTGCCGCCCATTTTGCCGATACTCGGGCTGATTTTAATTTTTTTGAAAAAGCAAATTTTTAAACAACCAAACTTTACATTCTGTTTACAAAACGCAACACTCAAATTATACTTAATTGTGAATGATTTTTATTTGTCTTGGCAACAAGATGCCGCGCCGCCGCTTCCGGCGGGGTTTTATCCGAAATGAAGCACAAGAAAGGAAACGCTAATGAAAGGAAATTTCCGCTTCGCCGCTTGGTGCTGCTGTGTTGTGTTGTTGGGCGCATGTGCCAACAATAAGGGCAGTTTCGATTTGGACGATGTCCGCACCACGCCCCCGCCCGCGCCGCCGAAACCGCCCGCCGCCTACAATGACGAACAAACCACGCCCCGCGAACGCGAAGCGCAGTTGGCGGCGCTGATGCAGCCCGGTTTGGGCTTTGCCGCCAAAATTCCGCGCAAATCCTCCGGCATCGCGGGCAGTTACAATCAGGAACAAGCCGACATCCGTCCGCAAGACATCTTGGCACTGGACAATGCGTTCGGCACACTGCCCTTGAAAGATGCATTGGACGCCCACCCTTCCCGCTCCAAAGAAGTTTTGCTGCATTCGCACGACAATTTCGGCGCACCGCGCCAACGCAACCTGCGCTATGTGCGTTCGGGTTGGGTGGTGGACACGGCGGCGACGTTTCAAATCATTGAAGCCGACCCCAACATTCCCAATGATGTGAAAAAAGTGTATACGGGGCAACTGGGGCATGTGTATTACCACGGCACGCAGCCGTCCAAAAGTCTGCCCGCCGCCGCCGTGCGCTACAACGGCACTTGGGATTTCGTGACCAATGCCAAGCGCGGACGCAAACGCGGTACTTTTGGCGGTACTTCCGGCATCGGCAGCAACTACGGGGCGACTTCGCTGGACGAATACGAAAATGTAAACACCGACCCCGGCAAAGGCGCGGTGGCGCACAGCAGCGAATTTGAAGTGGATTTCGCCGCCAAAACCATGACCGGCAAACTGTTGCGCAACCACCCCGTCATCAGGGACAAAAAACAGGAAATCACCGAACGCTACCGCGTGAATGCCAAATTGTCGGGCAACCGTTTTCGCGGCAGCGTTACCGCTTCGGATACGGACGACCCGTATTTCGGCAGCCACGCCAACACGCTGGAAGGCGGTTTTTTCGGCCCGAATGCCGAAGAACTCGCAGGCAAATTTTTGGCAGACGACCACTCGCTGTTCGGCGTGTTTGCCGCCAAACGCGATGAGGGCGCGGCAACGGAAAGCGCGTTTGATGCCGAACGCATTGATTTGAACAACTTGGCAAAAACAAGCGGCGACACCTTCGGCAACGCCCACACGCTGGTGCTGGACGGCAAAGCGTTTGCACTTGCGCCCGCACAAGACGGCAGCCGTCCGTTTGTCCACAGCCGTACACATGATTTGGGGACTTCAGGCAGCCTGAACGTGCATGTTTGCTGCGGCAATTTGGATTATCTGGCATTCGGCAGCTACGGCAAAGGCACGGAAGGCGCGTATTTTTTCAACGGCGAGCGCACGCCCCTTGCCGAAGTCGCCCAAAAAAGCGGCACGGCGCATTATCGCGGCACGTGGTCGGCAAAAATTTTAAGCAAAGACCAGCGCGGCTGGAGCACCGATGCGGGCAACGGTGCAGGCGGCAGCCGTGCCTTGTTTGATTTTGATTTCAAAGAAAAACGCTTCACCGGCAAGCTGATTGGCGAAGGCAGTGCCGATGCCTTTCCCGCTTTCAAACTGGAAGGCAAAATTAACGGCAACGGTTTTAGCGGCACTGCCGAGACTGCCGAAAAAGGCTTTAATCTTGACCCGAAAAGCACGGGCAGTGCCGCCATCGTCCACATTGATGCCGATATCAACGGCGCATTTTACGGCCCCGATGCGGCGGAAATCGGCGGCACCATCCACAGCAAACAAAACGGCAAAGACCAAGTGGGCGGCGTATTCGGCGCAAAACGCCAAACCGTTGCACCGTAACCCCAAAGGAGCGGAATCATGTTTCCACTCACAGGGCTGCACACACGGCACCGCCCTGATTCGGACGGGCTTACGCCCCGTCCGGATAAAAGCTGATTGTACCGCCGCAAACGGCGGAGCTTCAAAATAAAAAGGAATTTTGATGAAACACCCTTATCCGAAACTCATCTGCCTGATGCTGGCAGGCGCATTATCAACCCTGCCCGCGCACGCCGCCGACCCCGATGAAAAAACACAAGGCACCGAACTCAAATCATTAAACGTCAAAGGCAAACGCAAAGCCACCCGCCGCGACAACGAAGTAACCGGCTTGGGCAAAATCACCAAAAACGCCGACCAACTGCGCAAAGAACAAATTTCCGGCATCCGCGACCTGACCCGTTACGACCCCAGCATCTCGGTGGTGGAACAAGGGCGCGGCGCAAGCTCGGGCTATTCCATGCGCGGCGTGGACAGAAACCGCGTTGCCCTGATTGTGGACGGTTTGCCGCAGGCTCAGTCCTACACCGTGCTGGACTCCAAAGCCAACGGCGGTGCGATTAACGAAATCGAATACGAAAACCTGCGCTCGATTGAATTGAGCAAAGGCGCAAGCTCGTCCGAATACGGCAACGGCGCACTGGGCGGCGCGGTGGGCTTTCGCAGCAAAGAAGCGGACGACATCGTTGCCAACGGCAAAACGTGGGGCGCGGACAGCAAAACCGCCTACACGGGCAAAAACCGCCAATGGATGCAGTCGCTGGGTGTGGGCGTGAAAACCGAACGTTGGGAAGGACTGCTGCAATACACGCACCGCAAAGGACGGGAAACCGCCGTCCATCCGGACGCGCTCGTTGCCAAACAAAGCCTTGTGCGCCTGAATGCCTTTGCCGACGAATACGACTTGTCGCGCCGTTCCAATCCGGGCGATTTGAAAGACAGTTGGTTTATTCTCACCAACGAATGCCCCAATTACGCGCAGGACAATCACGGCTGCACCCCCAAAGCCCGCGCCGACTTGAGCGAAGACGACGACAAACTGCGTCTGCGCACAAACCCGCCGCTTACCGAAGCGGAACAAACCGCCGCCGCCAAACAACGGCACATCACCGAAACCGTATCCGCCAAAGACTATACCGGCAGCAAGCGCATCGCCCCCAATCCGATGGACTACCGCAGCAGCTCGTGGCTGCTCAAAGGCGCATGGCAACTGCTGCCCAAACACCGCATCGGCGTGGCGGGCGAACACACCGCCCAGCGTTACGACATCCGCGACATGACCCTGCCCGCCTATTACGAACCGCACGAGAAAAAACGCAATAGCTTGGACAACTTCAAAGAAGGCGGCAAATACATCGGCAACAACCCCGCCGCCGGCATCACCCACAACACCGAATACATCATCACCAACCAATATTGGAGCCGCACCCGCTACTTTGACGAACGCCACCGCAAAAGCCGCTACGGACTGTTCTACGAATACCGCAACCCCGACAAAAACAGTTGGGCGGATGTCCTGCGCCTGAGCTTTGACCGCCAAAACATCGGCATCGCCAGCACCTACCTGCTCAAACACTGTGCGCCCTACCCCAGTGCCGACCGCCATTGCCGCGTCAGCACCGACAAAATCTGGTCGGCAACGCGCTCCGAACAAAACGACTACCGCGAACAGCACAACCTGCTGCACATGCAATGGGACAAAGAACTGAACACCGGCAGCGTCAAACACCGTTTGCGCCTGAATGCGGGCTACGACCGCTTCCGCTCCGCCCTGCTGCGCGGCAAATACTTTGACGAGCACGCCCACCCGCGCTTTGAAGATGTTCCGCCCTATCACGATGCCACCCACTACGGCAGCCGCGACAAACCCAATGTGTACACACTGGACAGAGTGGAACACGTCCGCACCGAAAACTGCGACACCACCGGCAGGGAAAAAGGACTGCGCGACTGCTCCCCCCGCCTGATTAAAGGCGGCAACGCCTTTATCGCCTTGCGCGACAACATCTCTTTCGGCAACAAAGCCGACTGGGGCATCGGGCTGCGCTACGACCGCCACCGCTTCCAATCCGATGACCCGTGGACATCGACCGGAAAATACCGCAACTTTTCATGGAACAGTGGTTTGACCGTCAAACCCACAGACCGGCTCGCCCTCTCCTACCGCATCTCCAACGGCTACCGCGTACCCGCCTTTCACGAACTGTTCGGACGGCGGCTGCCTGCGGCCGATGTCCGTTTCCAAAACTATGTCGGCAAATTCAAAGCGGAAAAATCCCTGAACCAAGAAGCGGGCATCGGCATTAAAGGCGCGTTCGGACAAGTGGAAGCCAGCTACCACCACAACCGTTATAAAGACCTGATTACCATCGGCAAGCCCTTGGGCATTGACGGCTATGACGAATTCGGTTACCACAACCTGCAAAACATCACCTTGGGCGGCATCAACGTGGTCGGACGCTTGGACTGGAACGGCATCAGCGAAAAACTGCCGTACGGACTGTACAGCAACCTCGCCTACAGCCGCATCCGCGCCAAAAAATTCGGCACGCGCCCGAATTTCAGTGCCACCACCAGCCCGCTTTTGGACACCCTGCAACCCGACCGCTATGTGTTTTCACTGGGCTACGACCACCCCGAAGGCAAATGGGGCATTTCCGCCACCACCACCTACTCTGCCGCCAAAAGCAACCGCGAATTGGTTACCACGGGCTACCGTCCGAACGGGCTGGAGTTTGAACAAAAAGGCACGTCGCGGCGCAGCAGAAGCTGGTACACCCACGATTTGGCAGGTCATTACCGCTTGAAAAACCTGACGTTCCGCGCAGGCGTGTACAATCTTGCCAACCGCAAATACAGCACTTGGGAATCGGTGCGCCAGTCGTCCATCAATGCGGTGAACCCCGATGGCGGCAAGCGCAATTCGGCAAGCTACGCCGCACCCGGACGCAATTTCTCCGTGTCGCTGGAAGCGAAGTTCTAATAATAAAACAACGAGCTGCCTGAAATCAGGCAGCCCGTTTTGACGGAATGCGCTTACTGCTTTTCCGCACCAAACGTACCGGCAATGCTTTCCCGTCTGCCGTTATCCAGAAACCAACCCGCCACTTCTTCTGCGGCAGGGCCGTAAAAACCACCCAACATCCGTTTCGTACCTTCCAAATTATCAAAACGGTTGCCCTGAATTTTGGCATGGAAAGCAAAAGGCGTAATATCTGCCCCGCCAGCCAGTCTGGAAACGTTTAAAGACAGTTCTTTTTTACCAAAGTCCACCCGCACTTCGGAGTGGGCATTGGTTTGATAAAAACCCTTACCCGTCAGCTTGTCCATTTGGCTGTATACCGCCAAACCCTGATAGACGGCTTGTCCCGATGCGGGCATGGCACGCTCGGGCGTGGCAACACCTTGTGCAAACATCATCGACATCAGACCGTTGGCTTCTTTGACTTCGTAGTTGCCGTATTTGGCATATTGCAGATTATTGCCGATAACCCGTTTGATGTTGCCGCTTTGTTCACGGAAAATACCGTTTGTTACCGCATGTTCGGGCAAGAGCCGATAGGTTTTGCCGTTTACCGTGATTTGGTCGATGCGCCCCTGCTGCTTGCGGTTGAGCTGTATATTGTTTGCTTGGGCATTGCCGGTAAAGGTTTGCAGGTGGTCGCTGCTTAACTCAACCGTTTTACCAATCAGGTTCAAATGGCTGCGTCCGCTCGGACGGTGGCTGTCGCCGTCTCCGCCGCCACTGCTGCCGCAAGCCGCCAGCATCAGGGCGCATGCGCCTGCCAAAATCGTTTGCCTTGTCATGGGTGTATTCCTGAAGTGAAAAGATTCGATTATATCGGGAAAAGGGGCGGAACGTTCAGAAAATAACTGCTTTTTATTGAAAAACATCGGTTTGTCGCACGCAAACCACAAAAGGGGAAAACAGGCTGGGCGGTAAGCCGGGTTCTGTCGTGGACAGCCATTCCTCTAGGCCTGCCGTTGCCGGCAGGCTCAAGCAAGCTACCCGAACGCTCGGCGGGCCGCGTCAATGCGTTCTGTTTGCTCTTGCTGCGGATGGGGTTTGACCTGCCGCGCATTGTTGCCAAGCGCGCGGTGCGCTCTTACCGCACCTTTTCACCCTTGCCCGAATCTTCCTTGCGGAAGCCGTCGGCGGTTTGGCTTTCTGCTTCACTTTCCGTTACGTTGCCGTACCCGGCCGTTAGCCGGCATCCTGCCCTGTGCAGCCCGGACTTTCCTCCCCGTGTTGCCACGCGGCGGCTGTCTGCCCTGCCTGTGCGGGCGATTATATCGCCGAAACGGGGCAAAAACAAATGCCTTCATGCTACAATATTCCGTTTGACCCGTTTTCGTGCGCCCGCCCATGAACGCCTTAAATTTTTCCTTTTTGATTATCGCCCTATTGTTGTTTAGCGGCGTGCTTGCCAGCCGCGTGTCGGCGCGTTTGGGCATGCCGCTTTTGCTGGCGTTTTTGGGCGTGGGCATGCTGGCGGGCGAAGAAGGCATCGGCGGCATCAAATTTGACGACTTGCCCAGTGCCACGATGGTCAGCCAGCTTGCCCTTGCGGTGATTTTGCTGGACGGCGGTTTGCGTACCAAATTTGAAACCTTCCGCATCGCCCTGAAACCGGCTGCGGTGCTGGCAAGCTGGGGCGTGGTGGCGAGCGTGGCATTATTGGGTGCGTTTGCGACTTTTTTTCTGGGGATTGACTGGAAACTCGGTCTGTTGATGGCGGCGATTGTCGGCTCAACCGATGCGGCGGCGGTGTTTTCCCTGTTGCGAAACAGTGGCGTGCGCCTGAACGCCCGCATCCGCGCCACGTTGGAACTGGAAAGCGGCGTAAACGACCCGATGGCGATTTTGCTGGTAACCGTACTTATCAACCTGATTCTGCAACCGCAGCAAACCGGCATCGCCGACACCCTGCTGATGCTGGCGACACAACTGGGTTTGGGGTTGGCATTCGGCTTGGCGGCGGGCAAACTGCTGGCGGTGCTGCTGGCGCGAATCCGGCTGGCTGAAGGTTTGTATGCCATCATGATTGCATCGGGCGGGCTGATGGTGTTCGCCCTTGCCAACTTGTTTGACGGAAGCGGCTTTTTGGCGGTGTATCTGGCGGGCGTGATGGTGGGCAACTCGCGCAATTCGGCGGTGGAACACGTTTTAAACGTGATGGACGGCTTGGCGTGGCTGGCGCAGGCGGGCATGTTTTTGGTGCTGGGCTTGCTGGTTACGCCCTCGCGCCTGTTGGAACAGGGCATTCCCGCGCTGGTGATTGCCGCATTTTTGATTTTGGTGGCGCGGCCGTTGGCGGTGTATTCGTCCGTCAAATGGTTTCGTTACAGCCGCCGCGAAATCGCCTACATCAGTTGGGTGGGCTTGCGCGGCGCAGTGCCGGTTACGCTGGCGATTATCCCCCTGATGCGCGGCGTGCCGGGCGCACAAATGCTGTTTGACGTGGCGTTTGCGGTGGTGATTTTGTCGCTGCTGATTCAAGGCACCACCATTCCCTTTTTCGCCCGCGTGTTCAAAATGGTGCTGCCGCCCAAACCCGAACCTTTGGACAGCCGCGAAATCTGGTTGTCCGACCGCTTGTCGGTGGAACTGCAATCCTTCCGCGTGGAAACCGATTCCGATGCCGAAAACAGCCACCCCTACGCCATGACCCGCGCCTTTGCCGAAGGACGGCCGTTTGCGCTGATACGCGGCGGCGAAAACATCAAAGTGGGCTTGGCAACGCGCATGCAGGCGGGCGACATCGCGTGGTATGTGCTGCCCGAACACTTGGGCGATGACTTCGCCCGCCAGTTTGCCGACCGCCGCCACCGCCAAGACCAACAACAGTTTTACGGCGAATTTGTCGTCAAACCCGATGTCAAAGTCGGCGAACTGGCGTTCGCCTACGGGCTGAAAGTGGACGAACACGAAGCGCAAACCACGTTGGCGGACTTGTTCCGCGACCGTTTCGGCGACGTGCCGGTGGCGGGCGACCGCATGAATATCGGCGGCTTTTGCGTTACCGTAAAAGAATTGGACGAACAAAGCCACATCAAATGGTTCGGTCTGAAAATGCCGAAAAAATCGGGCGCGGTCGCCTGAAAAGCCGTCAAACAACCTTAAGGAAATCTGATGAACATCGTGATTCTCGGCGCGGGCATTGCCGGCGTAAGCACTGCCTATTATTTAAGCGGACAAGGACACCAAGTTACCGTGCTGGACAGGGCGCAGGGCGTGGCGGAAGAAACCAGCTTTGCCAATGCCGGACAGCTCTCCTTCGGCTACACCACCCCTTGGGCGGCACCGAACATTCCCTTTAAAGCCCTCAAATGGCTGTTTAAAGAACATTCGCCCCTGATTATCCGTCCGGACGGCTCGCTCTACCAACTGCGCTGGCTGGCAAAAATGCTCGCCAACTGCACCAACGCCGCCTACGCCCGCAACCAAGCCCGCATGATGCGCCTGTCGGAATACAGCCGCGCCCTGTTTGCCGGATTTGAACGCGACACGGGCATGGACTTTGAACAACGCAGCTTGGGCACGCTGCACCTGTTCCGCGATGCCGCCGCCTTTGCCAAACACCAAAACCAAATGGGCGTGTTGGCACAATTCAACGTGCCGTACACCGTGTTGGACGCGCAAGGCTGCCTGCAACACGAACCCGCCCTTGCCCATTTTGCCGACCGCATCGCCGGCGCCTTCCACCTGCCCAACGACCGCACCGGCAACTGCCGCCTGTTCGCACAGCAACTTGCCGACATCTGCCGCCAACGCGGGGTAAACTTCCGTTTCGGCGAAACCGTAACCCGTCTGCACGCACACGGGCGCACCCTGCGCCACGCCGTTACCCAACACGGCGAATACCCCGCCGACGTGTTCGTGTGCGCCTTGGGCAGCTTCAGCCGCCCCGTGTTGGCGCAACTGGGCTTGGACATTCCCGTTTATCCCGTCAAAGGCTATTCCATCACCGTCCCGCTTGCCGATGAGGCCGCCGCGCCGCAATCCACCGTATTGGACGAAACCTACAAAGTCGCGCTCACCCGCTTGGGCGGCAAAATGCGCGTGGGCGGCATGGCGGAACTGTCGGGCTACAGCTTGGCGCGTCCGCCCGTCCACCGCGAAACCTTAACGATGGTGGCGAAAGAACTGTTCCCCGCCGCCGCCGATTTTGCCGAACCGGGCTACTGGACGGGCTTGCGCCCGATGACCCCCGACAGCACGCCGATTGTCGGCGCGGCGGGTTTTGACAACCTGTTCCTCAACACCGGACACGGCACGCTCGGCTGGACGATGTCGCTCGGTTGCGCCAAAACCCTTGCCGACCTCATCACACACGGCAAAGCCGAAATCGAAACCGCCGATTTATCACCGGCACGTTACCGTTAGGGCACATCATTAATTAAATTTTTATAATGAAAATCAGTTAGATATAAAGAATTCCGTCATTCCCGCGAATGCGGGAATCCACTACCTGATGTTTGTGAAGCGAAGTTTTATCAATGCTTTTTGAAATTTGTTTTGGATTCCCGCCTGCGCGGGAATGACGGTACAGTAGGTTTTTCAGTCAATTGATGACACGCCCTCAAGGCGCGTCATCATTCCACCCACCGCCCGCACAAACGGCAATCAGATTGATTCAGACACGGCGGCAGTGCAGCAGCGCACCGCCGTTTTCATCGCGCAGAGTCAATATTTGCGCATCGGCGCGCACCACCGTATACACGCCGTGCAACACCGTTTCCGCCGCCACCGCCGCACCGCGCACCGGCGCGACACGTTCGCGGGTGGTCAAACGCTTGCCCGCCAACTGCCATGTGCCGTAAAAACGGCGGGCGCGGCTTTCGGGCAAAGCGGCGCGGCGCACCAGCGTATTATCGGCGTTGAAACGCAGCGTTTGCATCAAACCGGCTTGTTCGCATTGCCATGTGCCGACAAGCGGCGGCGCAACGGGGTTCGGCGCGGCACAAGCGGCGCACAACAACAGCACGGGGGCTTTTTTCATCAACATTCCTTTTCGGTTTGAAGCCCCGCCCTTGCGGCGGTACGGAAAACGGACGGGCGCAAACCCGTCCGCTCTCGGTGTTTTTTGCGGGCAATCAGCCGTGCAAGGCGCGTTTGTCGGCAGCAAGCGCGGCTTCGTGCAACACTTCCGACAGGGTCGGGTGCGCGTGGACGATGCGGGCGATGTCTTCGCTGCTGGCTTTGAACTCCATCGCCATCACCGCTTCGGCAACCAATTCGCTCACCATCGGGCCAATCATGTGCACGCCCAACACGCGGTCGGTTTCGGCGCAGGACAACACTTTCACCGTGCCTTTCGCCTTGCCCAAGCCCAAGGCGCGACCGTTGGCACCAAAGCCCGAAGTGCCTTTTTTGTAGGCGATGCCTTCGGCTTTGAGCTGCTCTTCGGTTTTGCCCACCCATGCGATTTCGGGGTCGGTGTAAATCACCCAAGGAATGCAGTTGAAGTCCAAATGCGGTTTTTGCCCGGCAATGCGTTCCGCCACCGCCACGCCTTCATCGCTGGCTTTGTGCGCCAACATCGGGCCGCGCACCACGTCGCCAATCGCCCACACGTTCGGCAGATTGGTTCGGCATTCTTCGTCTACCACGACAAAGCCGCGCTCGTCCAATGCCAAGCCCACCGCTTCGGGGTGCAAACCTTGCGTGTTCGGCACGCGCCCGATGGCGACGATGAGTTTGTCGAACACCACTGTTTTGCTTTCGCCGTTGTGTTCGTATTGTACGGACACGCTGTTGTTGCCTTTGTTAATCGCGGCGATTTTCACGCCCAGTTGGATGTCCAAGCCCTGCTCTTTGGTGAAGTATTTGAAGGCTTCTTTGGCGATTTGCTGGTCGGCGGCGGCAAGGAAAGTCGGCGCGGCTTCCAGTACGGTTACTTCCGCGCCCACGCGCTTCCACACCGAACCCATTTCCAAGCCAATCACGCCCGAGCCGATAACGCCCAATTTGCCCGGTACGCGGCTGAGGTTGAGTGCGCCTTCGTTGTCCAACACATTGATATTGTCGATTTCCACCAAAGGCAGGGGGCGCGGCACGGAGCCGGTGGCGATGATGACGTGTTTGGCATCGATGCTGCGGTATTCGCCTTTGCCGTTGTCCACAATCAGTTGCCACAAGTCGCCGTTTTTGCCCGCAAACGCCGCCCGCCCGAACACGCTTTCGACTTTGTTTTTTTGGAACAGGTATTTGATGCCGCCCGTCAGTTTGGTAACGATGGCGTCTTTGCGGGCAATCATTTGTTCGGCATCAAAGCGCACTTCGCTCAGGCTGATGCCGTGGTCGGCAAAGTCGTGCAAAATGGTGTGGACGTGTTCGCTCGATTGCAGCAGGGCTTTGGAGGGAATACAGCCGACATTCAGGCAGGTGCCGCCCAAAGCGGGCGCGTCGCCGGCTTTATTGACGCCGGCATCGATGCACACGGTGTGAAAACCCAGTTGGGCGGCGCGGATGGCGGCAATGTAACCGCCCGGACCCGCGCCGATGACGGCAACATCAAATTGAGACATTGTTTTTCCTTTAAATCATAATGTGGGGAGCGTTTGCCCTTGTTGCGCGTCATCACGCGGCAGGCGGGGAAGCGGAGCGGCGCAACACCAAACAGGCGCAAACGGCATTATTTTAATGCCTTGTTGCCGAAAAAGCCACTGCATCAGGCACAAAGGCGGGGCTTTTGACATTCAGCGCGCGCCGACCCAATTACGCGCCGCATCAATGTCTGCCTGAATCTGCTTGAGCAAAGCGTCCAAACCGTCAAAACGCAGCTCGTCGCGCAGCTTGTGCAAAAAGCGCACTTCCAAGCGTTGCCCGTACAGCGTTCCATGAAAATCAAAAAGATGCACTTCCAGCTTGGCACAATCGGTGTCGGACACGGTGGGGTTGGTTCCGAAACTCGCCACGCCGAAACGCGTGCCGAACGCGCCCGCCGCTTCCACCACAAACACGCCGCTCAAAGCATAACGGTGCGCGGGCAGGTGGATGTTGGCGGTGGGGCAGCCGAGCGTGCGCCCCAACTTCGCCCCGTGCTTCACCCGCCCGCTCAAGGCATAGCGGTGTCCGAGAATCTGCTCCGCCACCTCCAACCTGCCCTGCTGCAAAGCGGCACGGACGGCGGTGCTGCTGGCGCGTCCACCCGCCGCCAAAATACTGGGCGTGCGTTCGACCACGAAGCCGCCCTGCCCGCGCAGCATGGCAAAATCGCCTTCCCGCCCGCGCCCGAAGCGGAAATCGTCGCCCACCAGCAGATAATGCGTGTTCAAAGCATCGCGCAACACGGTGCGGACAAACGCCTCCGCACTTTGCGCGGCAAATTCGGCATGAAAACGCAACACGCGCACCGCATCGACACAGGCACTTTGGCGCAGCAGATTCAGCTTGTCGCGCAAAGGCGTGAGCCGCAACGGTGCGGAAGCGGTGCGGCGGCTGCGGGCGAAAAACTCCGGCGGCTGGGGTTCGAACACCACCACCGCCGTTTGCAAACGCCTTGCCCGTGCTTCATCGCGCAAGGTTTGCAAAATGTGGCGGTGTCCCAAATGCACGCCGTCAAAATTGCCGATGGTTACGGCGCACGGGAGGCTGTCGGAGCAGGGTTGAATGCCGAAGCGGATATCCATAGCGGTCGGGGTCGGAAAAAAAGAGGCTATTTTAATGGTTTTGCGCGGATGTGTGGCGCCGTTTCAGCACGGGCAGCACCACCGCGCACACCAGCGACCCCACTGCCACGCCCGCCAGCAAATCCGCCGTCATGCCGGACAAACCCGCATCCCAATGCCGTGCGTGCAGAAAATCGTGCAGCGCGGGAATATTATGGGTGAAAATCCCGCCGCCCACCAAAAACATCGCCAGCGTTCCCGCCACGCTCAAACCGCGCATCAACACGGGCATCACCCGCAAAATGCCGCGCCCGATGCTTTGCGCCGCCGCCGAAGGTTTGCCCAGCAGGTGCGCGCCGAAGTCGTCCGCTTTCACAATCAACGCCACCAAGCCGTACACAAACACGGTCATGCCGATGGCAATCGCGCACAAGGCGCCGATTTTCACCGTCAAAGACGCATCTTGCACCACCCCCAATGCCAAAATAATAATCTCCGCCGACAAAATAAAATCGGTACGAATCGCGCCGCGAATCTTGGCGGATTCGTCCAAATCCGCCGCTTCGGGCGCAGACGTTTCCCCGTCGGCGTGCGGAAAAAATTTGTGCAGCAGCTTTTCCACCCCTTCAAAACACAAATACGCCCCGCCCACCATCAAAAGCGGGTGAATCAGCACGGGCGCAAACACCGCCAGCAGCAGGGCAAGCGGCACAAGTATCACCTTGTTCCAAAAAGAGCCTTTCGCCACCGCCCACACCACGGGCAATTCGCGCTCGGCACGCACGCCGGTAACCTGATTCGCATTCAGCGCCAAATCGTCGCCGACCACGCCGGCGGTTTTTTTCGCCGCCATCTTGGTCATCAAAGCCACATCGTCCAACACGGACGCAATGTCGTCCAACAGGGTAAACAAAGAAGAAACCGCCATCACGCGCTCCCGAAAAAGCAAAGGGCAAAGCACAAAAACTTTGCCCCCAAACGTTTATTATTTATTCCGCAGCTTCGGACACACCGTCCGTTTCCGCAGCTTTTGCCACCGTTACCATGCTCGGACGCAACACGCGCTCGTGCAGGGTATAGCCTTTTTTCAGCACGGCGACAATCGTTCCCGCTTCCTGTGCGCTTGCCACCGACTGCATCTCCTGATGACGGTGCGGGTCGGGCTTGTCGCCCGCCTGTGCGGGAATTTCCTTGATGCCCGTGCTGTCAAACGCTTTTGTCAGCTCGCCCAAAGTCATGGAAACGCCCGTTTGCAGCATGTCGAAATTGCCGCTCGCATCCGCCAGCGCCATTTCCAAATAGTCTTTCACCACCAGCATTTCGGCGGCAAATTTTTGCGCGGCGAATTTGTGGGCGTTTTGCAGCTCTTCGGCAAAACGGCGGCGCAGGTTTTGCTCGTTGGCAAGCCCGCGCAACTGTTCGTCCTGCAACGATGCTTCCAGCTCGGCAATGCGTTCTTGCAATTCTTCCGCAGTCGGCTCGGCGGGCAGGTCGTTTTCGCTTTCCGCAGCTTCGGGGTTTTGGGTTTGTTCGCTCATTTTCTTTTTACCTTTTCGAAATGGGAATATCATGGTTTCGTGTCTTCGCAATATGGGGGTGGAACGGCATGCTTCAAGCGGGCATCGGGGCGGAATCAACGCAACAGCGCGGCGGCACGCAGGGCGAAATAAGTCAAAATCCCGTCCGCGCCCGCGCGTTTGAAGGCGAGCAGGCTTTCCAGCATCACTTTATCGCCGTCCAGCCAGCCCTGTTGCGCGGCTGCCTGAAGCATGGCGTATTCGCCCGACACCTGATAGGCGTAAGTCGGCACGCCAAAGGTGTCTTTCACGCGGCGCACCACGTCCAGATAGGGCATGCCCGGCTTCACCATCACCATATCCGCGCCCTCCTGCAAATCCAGCGCGATTTCGTGCAAGGCTTCGTTGCCGTTGGCGGGGTCCATTTGGTAGCTGTCTTTGGTGGACTTGCCCAGATTGCCCGCGCTGCCGACCGCATCGCGGAACGGCCCGTAAAACGCCGAAGCGTATTTCGCCGAATACGCCATAATGCGCGTGTGGATAAAACCATTTTCTTCAAGGGCTTGACGGATTTTTCCGATGCGCCCGTCCATCATGTCGGACGGCGCGACCACCTGCGCCCCCGCTTCGGCGTGGCTTAACGCCTGTTTCACCAAAACTTCCGTAGTTTCGTCATTTAAAACATAGCCTTCGGCATCAGTCAAACCGTCCTGCCCGCTCAAGGTGTAGGGGTCGAGCGCGACATCGGTCATGATGCCGAGTTCGGGAAATTCGCGCCGCAAGGCACGCACGGCGGTTTGCACCAAGCCTTCGGGATTGCAGGCTTCGGCGGCATCGGCGCTTTTGCCCTGCGTTACCACAGGAAATAATGCCAGCATCGGAATGCCCAGTTTGACGGCGCGTTCGGCAGTGTGCAGCAGCAAATCAAGGCTTTGCCGTTTGATGCCGGGCATGGAGGCGATGTCCTGTTCGCGTTTTTCGCCCTCCAAAACAAACACGGGATAAATCAAATCGGCGGGCGTGATTACGTTTTCGCGCATCAGGCGGCGGGAAAATTCATCGCGGCGCATTCGGCGCATGCGGGTGGCGGGAAAGGGGCGGGAGGGGAAATTCATCAAAATTCCTTTTTGGTTTGAAACCCCGCCGTTTACGGCGGTAAAATCAGCTTTTGTTCGGGTAGGGCAAGGCACAGGGCGGTGCTATATGCGCTGCCCTGCGCGTTGAAACATTGATGCGGCGGCGTTCGCGTTCTTCACCGTTGCCGGCGTGCCGCCGTGCATCGCGGCAACGGGCAAAAGGCAGATGGTATCACGGTTCGCCGCACCCGCCCAAAAGCAGATGCACATCGGCGGCGTTTTCCGCTATAATCCCACACTATTTTCCGTTTTGCTGTCCCGCACAAACGGGGTTTTACCGAAATTTCAACACACAGGGCCGCACCCCCACAAAGCGTGTCGTCATTTGCCCGTGCGGATTTTTGCCCTGCACCCGCATCTCCGGCTTCGAAAACCGCAGCACATGACGGCACACACCGGACGCAGCCCCCACGCGCCGCCCTGCCCCGCAGGATTCGCGCCACACCCCAATGATGATTGTACCGCCACCTACGGCGGGGTTTCCAACCCAAAAGGAACTGAGATGAACCGTTATTACCCGCACCCGATTATTGCCCGCGAAGGCTGGCCGTTTATTCTCGGCGGCTTGGCACTGAGCCTGCTGATGACCCTGCTGTGCGGCTGGTGGTCGGTACCGTTTTGGCTGTTCGTATTGTTCTGCCTGCAATTTTTCCGCGACCCCGTGCGCGACATTCCCGATGCGCCCGACGCCCTGCTCTGCCCTGCAGACGGACGCATCGTGGTGGTGGAAAAAGCCGCCGACCCCTACCGCAACACCGAAGCCCTGAAAATCAGCGTGTTTATGAACGTGTTCAACGTCCACTCCCAACGCGCCCCCGCCAACGGCACCGTCAGCCGCGTGGAATACAGCGCGGGCAAATTTCTCAACGCCGCACTGGACAAAGCCAGCAGCGAAAACGAACGCAACGCCGTGCTGATGACCACCGCACACGGGCGCGACATCACCTTTGTCCAAGTGGCGGGCTTGGTGGCGCGGCGCATTTTGTGCTACGCCAAAGCGGGCGAAACACTGGTGCGCGGCGAACGCTACGGCTTTATCCGCTTCGGCTCGCGTGTGGACGTGTACCTGCCCGTTGATGCCGTTGCCAACGTGGCCATCGGCGACAAAGTCCGTGCCAGCGAAACCGTTTTGGCATACCTGCCCCTTGAAGGCGCAGCACGCCCTGCCGACACCGCAGCCGCACCAAACGACCACGGCGAAACGCCCGCCCAAACCCCCGAAAGCAGCAAAGCCCTTGCCGAAAGCCGCCTGAAAGCCGACAAAGCCGAAGCAGAAAAAGCCGCACGCTTGGCGGCGGAAGCAGCACAGGCAGAAGCCGAAGAACAAGCGCGTTTGGAAGCGGAAGCACAGGCTCAAGCAGAAGCCGAAGAACAAGCACGTTTGGCAGCAGAAGCACAGGCCAAAGCAGAAGCCGAAGAACAGGCGCGTTTGGCAGCAGAAGCGCAAGCCAAAGCGGAAGCCGAAGAACAAGCACGTTTGGAAGCGGAAGCACAGGCTCAAACAGAAGCTGAAGAACAGGCGCGTTTGGCAGCAGAAGCCGAAGAACAGGCGCGTTTGGCAGCAGAAGCACAGGCTCAAGCGGAAGCGGAAGAACAGGCGCGTTTGGCAGCAGAAGCCGAACAGCAGCAAGCAGCACCGGTCATCGATGCGCTTCCTGCCGATGAAGCACAGGAACGGGCACGTTTGGCAGCCGAAAACGCCTTTGCTGCCGAAGCACCAAGCGTTCGCGATGATGCCCAAGATTCGTTCCGCCGCAGCGAAGAACAGGCATTGGCGGAAATCGCTGCCCGTGCGCCGATTGTGCGCCGTGAAGTGTTTGCCAGCGTACCCGAGCCTTGGCAAACCATCGAGCCTTCGGAAATCATCATCAAAACCGAAGTGAAAAAATAAAATAAAGCCGTCTCTTGCAGACGGCTTTTTCATGCTTTCTGAAAACCAAACCATCGCATGGTGTTTGCCAAGCAATGCGTTATCAATATTTATTTGATTTTAATCTGTCTTTCCGCGTACGCGGGTATGACGGCAGTTTTTTCATACCTATTTGATTTTCAATATAAAAATTTAGATGATGACACGCCCCAGTGTGCATCATCAATTAACCGAAAAAACACAGCACCGTCATTCCCGCGCAAGCGGGAATCCAAAACAAATTTCAAAAAGTATTGATAGAGCACCACTTTACAAACATCAGGCAGTGGATTCCCGCATGCGCGGGAATGACGGTGTTTTTTTATTTCACTGGTTTTCAAAGAAAAATCTAAATAATGACACGCTAAACCTGCCACACCAGCAAAGCATGATTGCGTTTGCCGCGCTTGACGATGGCGTATTTGCCGAAACGCCGCACGCTCTCGTCCAACACAAAATCGTCCGCGCCGACTTTTTCGCCGTTCACCGCCGCCGCGCCCTGCGCCACAAACGTCCGCGCCTGATTGTTGGACGATGCCAAACCCGCCTGCACCAATGCCTGCACAATATTCGGGCTGCCTGAAACCGCCACGGCGGGCAAACCGTCCAAAGCCAGTTGCGCGTAATCCTGCTCGGTGAGCGCGGATTCGTCGCCGGAAAACAGGCTGTGGGTGATGCGCTGCGCCGCCGCCAACGCCGCTTCGCCGTGAATCATGCGCGTCATGGTTTCCGCCAAAATGCGTTGCGCTTCGGGCTTGCTGCCGCTTGCTTGGTCGGCGGCTTCAATTGCGGCGATGTCGTCAAGGCTTAAGAAAGTAAAGTATTTCAAAAATTTATACACATCGGCATCGGCGGTTTTCAGCCAAAATTGGTAAAACTGGTAGGGCGACGTTTTTTTCGCGTCCAGCCACACCGCGCCGCCTTCGGTTTTGCCGAATTTGCTGCCGTCCGCTTTGGTAACGAGCGGCAGGGTCAGCCCGTACACGCTATTGCCGTGCAAACGGCGCGTGATTTCCGTGCCCCAAGTGATGTTGCCCCACTGGTCGGAACCGCCGATTTGCAAAACGACATTGTGGCGGCGGTTGAGTTCCGCAAAATCATAGCCTTGCAGCAGCGCGTAGGAAAATTCGGTAAAGGAAATGCCCACATCGTCGCGCTCAAGCCGTTGCTTCACCGCTTCTTTGCCAAGCATGGCATTGACGGAAAAATGTTTGCCGATGTCGCGTAAAAAGTCCAAACAATTCATTTGCCCGAACCAATCGGCATTGTTCGCCATCAGCGCGGCGTTGTCGCCCTCAAAACTCAAAAACGGCTCAAGCTGGCGTTTGATGCTGTCCACCCAGCCCGCCACCGTGTCCGCGCTGTTGAGGCTGCGCTCGGCGGCTTTGAAGCTGGGGTCGCCAATCATGCCGGTCGCCCCGCCCACCAGCGCCACGGGCGTGTGTCCCGCCAATTGGAAACGGCGCAACGCCAGCACGGGCAGCAAATGCCCGATGTGCAGGCTGTCGGCGGTCGGGTCAAAACCGCAGTACAGCGCGATTTTCTGTTCCGACAACAGTTTGTCCAAAGTGTCAAAATCGGTGGTTTGCGCGATTAGCCCGCGCGCTTGCAAATCAGTGAGTAAATCGCTCATGGTGCATACTGCCGCAAAAAGCGCGTATTCTAATCGTCCGCGCCCGTTTTGCAAATGCCGTTGCAGGGCGTATAATCGTTTTTTCAATACGCATTCAAGGAAACACCATGTCGGTACAAGCCCTGCAACAGGTGGCGGAAACCCGCCGTTCCGTTTACGCACTCAACAAAGAATTGCCCCTTGCCCCAAGCGAAATCGTGCACATGGCGGAACACGCCGTCAAACACACGCCTTCCGCCTTTCATTCGCAATCTGCCCGCGTGGTGGTGCTGTTTGGCACGGAACACGAAAAACTGTGGGACATTACCGCCGCCGAACTGCAAAAAATCGTCCCCGCCGACAAATTCGCCGCCACCGCCGCCAAGCTGGACGGCTTCAAAGCGGCGGCGGGCAGCATCTTGTTTTTTGAAGACCAAAGCGTGGTCAAAGGCTTGCAAGACAAATTTCCGTCCTACGCCGCCAACTTCCCCGTTTGGTCGGAACACACCAGCGCCATGCACCAATACGCCTTGTGGACGACATTGGCGGCAGCAAACATCGGCGCAAACCTGCAACACTACAATCCCCTGATTGACCAAGCCGTTGCCCAAGCGTGGGACATTCCCGCCGATTGGCTGCTGCGGGCGCAGATGGTGTTCGGCGGCATCGCCCAAGCGGCGGGCGAAAAAACCTTTGCCGATGTTGCGGCACGGGTGAAAACCTTCGGCCTGTAGCCCCGCCCGTCAACCATCATACAAGGCGCGTCATCAATCGACCGAAAAACATTGCACCGTCATTCCCACACATATGGAAATGACGGTGTTTTTTATTGCACTGATTTTCATTGGGAAAACCCAAGAAGCAACACGCCCTATGCCTCCTGCCGCATTTTTTCGCGCACCACCACCGTTTTGGCAAAACGGTCCTGCAAAGTGCGGTGGTCGTCTGTGGTTTGAAACAGCATCAGAAACGATGCCAAATACGGCAGCCAAATCAGCTCGTACACCGAAAAATTATCGTCCAAACGCAGCAACATCAACGTTCCGCCAATCATAATCACACACAGCAGCACAAACACCACCGTACGCAGCATCAGGCAGTGGAAAAAGCCCGCCACATGACCGTTGTCGCGGATAATGCGGATGCCCAGCAGCCGTTTGCCCAGCGTTTGCCCGCGCTGCGCCAGCCACAGCGCCTGCCACAGCACATACGCCGACAACAATACCGCCCCGCCCCACATCAGGGGCGACGCCAAAAACACATGCGCCCACACATCAAAATGGTGCGGGGTATGGCGCATCTGATACACGCTCCACAACAAAGGTGCGGCTGCCAATGCCCCAAGCGCCGCATCCGCCACCGTTGCCAAAATGCGTTCGGCAGGCGAAGCGAGCAGCCAACGGTAACGTTTGTGTCCGTCTTGGAAACTGAAGGAAACTTGGTCGCGATAGGAACTCATGGTTTGACCTTTTTTCTGTTTGTCTGCAATGTGCCAATTATATGGGCAGGGTGTGTCATCAACCGACCGCAAAACCCGCGCCATTATTTCCGCGCAAGCGGGAATCCGACCACCCGTTCAAACAAATCTTGCTAACAACATTGCGTGCCGATGCAGGCATGACGGTATGTTTTACTGTACGGATTGCCGGCAGAAAAATTCAATGACACGCCCTAACGGTGTTTTTTCGGCAGCTTGATGACCACGGTTTTCGCCAGCATGTCTTGCAGGGTGCGGCGGTCGCGGGCGGCAAACATCATAATCACGCACGCCAAAGTTGCCAACAGATTCATCACATCGCCCCAAACGCTCTCATCAGACTTCGCCCCCGTTGCCAAGGTCAAGACCAAGCCCAATACGCCGATGATGATGCCGTAAACCACTTCGCGCAACAAAATCGCCCCGACAAAACCCGGATTGCTGCCATCTTCCTTAATCAGGCGGATGCCGACAATTTTTTTGCCCAGCGTTTGACCGTGTTTGCTGTATTGGATTAACTGCCAAATGCCGTATGCCAAAGGCAGCAGCAGCCACGCCGCAACCGCCAATCCCGATTGTTGCATGAATTGCGGTGAAAACTCGTTGGTTTCAATATTAAAGTTTTGAAACAGCACCACCAACATCGGCAAAATGGTGATAAACCAAAACACCGTGTTCAGCAACACCGCGCCCATACGCGCCCACGGCGATGCCAAATCCACTTCAATATCATCGGTTTGCCCAAAGCTGAAAGGCGCGTTTTGTTCTTGGGAAGAATTTTGCATGATGCTGCTCCGTTGCGGGTTGGAAATTGCGCGTATTGTAGCCCAATCTTTACCCGTTTTCACAAAAACCTTTGCTTTTGCCGCGCAACGGGTTCAAAATACCGCCTTTTTTACCACAGGATTGGAAACACGATGAAAGTAGGATTTGTCGGTTGGCGCGGCATGGTCGGTTCGGTGCTGATGCAGCGTATGCGCGAAGAAAACGATTTCGCCCATATTCCGCAGGCGTTTTTCTTTACCACTTCCAATGTGGGCGGCGCTGCCCCCGATTTCGGTCAGGACGAAAAAACGCTGCTGGACGCCAACGATGTGGCGCGTTTGGCGGAAATGGACATTATCGTTACTTGTCAGGGCGGCGATTACACCAAGTCGGTGTTCCGTCCTTTGCGCGAAAGCGGTTGGCAGGGTTATTGGATTGATGCGGCTTCGTCTTTGCGTATGGACGATGATGCGGTAATTATTCTCGACCCGGTGAACCGTCATGTGATTGACGCGGGTTTGCAAAACGGCATCAAAAACTACATCGGCGGCAACTGCACGGTGTCGCTGATGCTGATGGCGTTGGGCGGTTTGTTTCAAAACGGTTTGGTGGAATGGGCGTCCAGCATGACCTATCAGGCGGCTTCGGGCGCGGGCGCGAAAAATATGCGCGAATTGTTGTGCGGCATGGGCGCGATTCACCAAACCGTTGCCGCCGAGCTGGCCGACCCTGCGGGCGCGATTTTGGAGATTGACCGCAAGGTGGCGGATTTTCTCCGCAGCGATGAGTATCCGAAACAGCATTTCGGCGTGCCGCTTGCCGGCAGCCTGATTCCGTGGATTGACGCGGATTTGGGCAATGGTCAATCCAAAGAAGAATGGAAAGGCGGCGTGGAAACCAATAAGATTTTGGCTTCCAAACAAGAGGTTGTGGTGGAAGGTTTGTGCATCCGCACCGGCGCGATGCGTTGCCACAGCCAAGCCATCACGCTGAAACTGAAACAGGATTTGCCGGTAAACGAAATCGAGTCGCTGCTGGCGGGCGCAAACGATTGGGTGAAAGTCGTCCCGAACAACAAGGAAGCCAGCATGCACGAGCTGACCCCCGCCGCCGTTACCGGCACGCTCACCGTTCCCGTAGGGCGCATCCGCAAGCTGGCGATGGGCGGCGAGTACATTAGCGCGTTTACGGTGGGCGACCAGCTTTTGTGGGGCGCCGCCGAGCCGTTGCGGCGGATGTTGCGGATTATTTTGGGCAATCTGCCGCAAAGCTGATGCCCGCCGTCAAACAACCCGCCGTATCGCACAGCATACGGCGGGTTGCTTGCTGATGCGCCACCAAACTACACCACCATCGCTTCCGCACAAAACATGGCATTGCGGCAGATGGACAAATTTGCCGTTTTCCGGTCGATGATGATGTAAATAAACATATTCTCACGCTGCGAACAGGGGCAGAGCAGGTGGTATTGCTGTTTCAGGCTGATGAGAATGTCGCGCAGGGCATCGTCCCGATGCAGCATGCTGACGGTTCGCTGCTGGGCGCGGATGATGTTCGTTCCGCCCGCCATCACGATTTCCAAATCGGTATTGTTGCCCGAACCTTCCGAAGCCGCCATAATCATGCCGCTTTCATAATCCACCACCGCCGCCGCCAGCACGCCTTTCACCGCCACCAACGCATCGGTCAATTCTTGCAGGTTTTTCACACCTTCTTCCTTTCTGCAACTGCACACATCTGCCACCGCCGATTGCTTGCCTGACTGCCCTGCCCGCACCCCGTTGATGCGGTTTGTTTTGTGTATCCGCAAAGCCAAGCCCATCGGCGGAATGATTTTCGGTTTTTCCGTTGCCACGCACGGCACAAGGGCGCTGCCCCGATTTACCTGTTTTGCCTGCCATCACCCGCAACGGGGCAAACCGAAAAAATTTTGATGAAAAATGGCGGGGCATTTTCGCTGAAAACATTTTTGTTGAAAACCGCATTTTGCACAGAATTTGTTCTAACGCATATTTATGGCAGAGCGCGTTTGTTTTTTACGCCGACACCGAACGGCGGCGCGGCAAACGGCATATACGATACGGTTTTGTTCCGTTTATTGTCATTTATGACACCTGTCCGGCACCAAAGCACGGCGCGGCACACGCACCCCGAAATCACACCACCCGAATAATCATTCCATAAAAAACAAATAGATTGTTTGCAATAAGAAGTGTGAAAATGCCCGAATTGCCCGCCAAACGGCGTGCCAAAACCCCGCCGCCGGACGCATGGAGATGCGCCAAGCACCTGCCGTGCCACGCATGGGCGCACCGCCTTATGATTAACAAAACCTATCACCCCGACACACCGCCCCAACCCCGCACAAAAAACCAAGCATTTGAACAGCATCGGCTATAATCCGCCCTTTTCACAACAGGAAATTCTTATGGACACCCAACAACAAACCACACGCTGGCGGCAGCGTTTTCAGGCGATGGGGCCGGGCATCATGATGGCGTCGGCGGCGGTGGGCGGCTCGCACATCATCGCCTCCACCCAAGCGGGCGCACTCTACGGCTGGCAGCTTGCCTTGATTATCGTGCTGGCCAACCTGTTCAAATACCCGTTTTTCCGCTTTGCCCCGCAATACACACTGGCAACGGGCAAAAGCCTGCTGGAAGGCTATGCCGAACAAAACCGACTGTATTTGTGGCTGTTTTTCCTGCTCAACCTGTTTGCTACCGTGATTAACACGGCGGCGGTGGCGATGCTGTGCGCGGCGATTTTGAATTTCGTGCTGCCCGCCACCCTGACGGTGAACACCTTGGCAGGGCTGGTGTTGGCAACCTCAGTCGCCCTGCTGCTGCTCGCGCCCTACCGCACGGTGGACAACGTTTCCAAAATCATCATGATTAGCCTGACCTTAACCACCGGCGCGGCGGTGCTTGCGGCGGCCGCCAACGGCAACGGCACACCCGCAGCCGATTTTGTCGCGCCCAGCCCATGGAACATGGCATCACTGGCATTCATTGTCGCACTGATGGGCTGGATGCCCGCACCGATTGAAATTTCCGTCATCAACTCGCTGTGGGTGTCTGCCAAACGCACCTTGAGCAAAGTCCGCTACGAAGACGGCTTGTTCGACTTCAATGTGGGCTACATCGGCACAGCATTGTTGGCATTGGTGTTTTTGGCATTGGGCGCATTGGTGCAATACGGCACGGGTACGGAAGTGAAAACGGCGGGCGGCGCCTACATCGGGCAACTGATTGACATGTACGCCGCCACCATCGGCGAATGGTCGCGCTGGCTGGTGGCGTTTATCGCCTTTGCCTGCATGTACGGCACCACGCTCACCGTGATTGACGGCTACTCGCGCAGCAATATGGAAGCCCTGCGCCTGATTGCGGGCTGGCACAAAACCTCCAACCGCATGCTGACGGCGTGGATTGCCTTTGCCGCACTGTCGGGATTGGGCGTGATTGTGTTTTTCAAAGGCGCGGTGATGGCGATGCTGAAATTTGCCATGATTGCTTCGTTTGTGAGTACGCCCGTGTTTGCGTGGCTGAACCTGACTTTGGTGCGGCAGGGCGGCGAACACGCGCCCAAACCTTGGCTGATGGCGTTGGCGTGGTTGGGTTTGGCGTATTTGAGCGGATTTGCGGTGCTGTTTTTGTTGCAGCAAACGGGTGTTTTATAGTTAGGGCACGCCATCAATTGACCGATACAACCCTGTACCGTCATTCCCGCGAATGCGGGAATCCAAGTCGAAGCGCAACAAACTCTGATAAAATATCGCTTGCAGGTCATCAGACGGTGGATTCCCGCCTACGCGGGAATGACGGCGTATTTTTATATTATACTGATTTTCAGTAGAAAAATTTAAATGATGACACACCCCATGTTCTTTCATTTTCATACGGCACCGGTTTGCCTTGTATAGAAAACAAATCACATCAACCACATACATCAAAACAAATGGCAGGTGCCGTCCGTTTCGCAATTGGCGCGGCGGTAAAGCCGAATCAGCCGCATGGTGGAAGCATCGTGCGGCTGCGCCGCCAAAGTGCCGTTCAGCTCCGCCAACACCGTTCCTGCCAACTGCTTACCCAATTCCACTCCCCATTGGTCGAAGCTGTTGATGCCCCACACCACGCCTTGCACAAACACCTTGTGTTCGTACAGCGCCACCAGCGAGCCCATATTCAACGGGTCGATTTTGTCCAGCAAAATCATATTAGTGGGGCGGTTGCCCGAAAAGACTTTGTGCGGCACCAGCGCATCGGCTGCCGCTTCGTCCATGCCTTGCGCCAACAGCTCCGCCCGTGCTTCGGCGGCGGTTTTGCCGCGCATAAACGCTTCGGCTTGGGCAAACACATTGCTGAGCAAAATCTCGTGGTGTCCGGGCAGGTTGCCCTGCTTGTCCAGCGACACAATCAAATCGGCAGGTGTCAGGTGCGTGCCTTGATGCAGCAGTTGGAAAAAAGCGTGCTGCCCGTTGATGCCCGTTTCGCCCCACACAATCGGGCCGGTGGCATATCCGGCAAGCGTGCCGTCTTTGCGCGTTTGCTTGCCGTTGGACTCCATGTCCAACTGCTGGATAAATTTGGGAAAACGGTGCAAAAGCTGGTCGTAGGGCGCAATCAGGTGCGTGGACGCGCCGTAAAAATTGATGTACCAGATGCCCAGCATCGCCAACACCACAGGCATATTGCGCGCCAAAGGCGCACAGGCGAAATGTTCGTCCATCAGTTGCGCCCCTTCCAGCATTTTGACGAAGTTGTCTTCGCCCAAATACAGCATAATCGGCAAGCCGATGGCAGACCACAGGCTGTAGCGTCCGCCCACCCAATCCCAAAATTCAAACATGTGCGCGGTGTCGATGCCGAACGCCGCCACCGCTTCATGGTTGGTGGACACGGCAACAAAATGTTTGGCAATGTCTGCCTCCCCCGCCCCGCGCAAAAACCATTCGCGGGCGGTTTTGGCATTGGTGAGGGTTTCCTGCGTGGTGAAGGTTTTGGAGGCAATCACAAACAGGGTGGTGGCGGGGTGGACTTTTGCCAGCACGCCCGCCAACTGCATGCCGTCCACATTGGAAACAAAGTGCATGTTCAAGCGCGGATGTCCGTAGGGCTTGAGCGCGGAACACATCATCAGGGGGCCCAAATCCGAGCCGCCGATGCCGATATTGACCACATCGGTAATCACCTGACCGGTATGCCCCAGCCACTGCCCGCTCCGCACGGCATGGGCAAAACGCCCCATTTTCGCCAGCACCGCGTGAATTTTCGGCATCACGTTTTCGCCGTCCGTGCAAACGGGCGCATCGCCGCGCCGGCGCAATGCGGTGTGCAGGGCGGCGCGTTGTTCGGTGGTGTTGATTTTTTCGCCGCCAAACATCGCCGCCCTTTGTTCCGGCACGCCGCTTTGTTCCGCCAACTCGGTCAAATGGCGCAGAATCGTGTCGTTAATGCGGTTTTTGGCAAAATCCAAGTGAATCCCGCCCACGTCCAGCCAATAACGCTCGGCGCGCTGCGGGTCTTGCGCGAACCAATCGCGCATGTGCGTGCGGCAAGTTTCGCGGTAATCCTGCGCCAACTGCTGCCACGCGGGCAAATCGGTGGGGTGGGACATGGCATTTTCCTGACAAAAATATAAGGACATACACTATAATCGCGCTTTTTCGGAATGTAAACCCATGTGGCATATTGTGCTGATTGGCTATGTTTTCACCACCATGATGTTTGCACTGGCGCAGCCGGGCATTGCCAGAAAACTGATTTATTTGATGTTTTTCACCGTTTTGCCAACGGTGTTTTCGGTGTGGGTGGCACTGGTGCGCCGCCGCAACCGCTTGATGAAGCTGGAAGATGCGCGACAAAATACCGAAAATCGGGAAAATCGGGCGCAATAGAACGGAAAACAAGCCCTGACAACCGTCAGGGCTTGCTGTGTTTGGTGGGTCGTGAGCGATTCGAACGCTCGACCAACGGATTAAAAGTCCGCTGCTCTACCGACTGAGCTAACGACCCGCGAAAAAGTAAATTCTAGTCTTTCGCGGCAAAAATGTCAATACCCGCTCGACAAAAACCGCCAAGCATCTGTTTGAAAAATCAAAACAGGGCGTCGATGGCTTCGGTTTGGCGGTTGTTTTGCGCGGGACGGACGGGGGTGAGTTCACGCTCGCCCGAAGAAGCTTGGCTTTGGCGGGACGGACGGCTGTTGCCCGAATCGCTGTTGCGGTTGCGCGGCGGCAGGGGGCGTTCGCGCGGCACATTGACCGGCTCGAGCGCAACTTCGCCGCCGGTGTTTTGGCTGCGTTGCGAACGTGTGTTTTGTGCCGCTTCGGCGTTGGCGGTTTCGCGGGGCGGGCGCTTCGGACGCGGTTTGCGCGGCACCTGCTGCCCGCCGGTGAGGGCGCGGGTATTGACGGGCGGCAGCGCGGCAGCCGAGTCGGCATTGAGCGCGCTGGCGGCGGCTTCGGCTTCTTTGCGGCGGTCGGGGTCGGCCGGCGCGGAGGCGGCTTCAGCACCCGGATTGGCGGTGGCAACGGTTACCGGACGGCCGTCCGGCGACATCGCCTCCACCGGCGCGGCCGATGCGCCGTTTTCCTGCTGCACGATGGCCGCCGTACGCTTGGGCGTGCGGGTAACTTCAAAATAAACCAAAGCCATCAACGCACTGACAATAAGCGTCCCCAATGCCAGCAATCCGAGCAGGATGTTGCCGAAGGTGAATTTGGAATTGGTGTGGTTCGACATAAAATTTCCGTTCAGACCGTGCCGTAACCGTTTGCCCGCCCGATGCCCGCGCCAAAGGCGGCAAAGGGACGGCGCACGGCGGTCAATAAGGCGATTCGGTATAGTTTTCGTACAGGGTAACCACGCTGATGACGCCCGGCGTGGTGCTGACGCGCTGGTTCACCGCAGCCTGCTGCTCGGGGCTGAGCATGCCCATCACATAGGTTACGCCCGCATAAGTTACCACCTTGACGTGTCCGGGATAAACGCCCTGCACGTTCAACAAATTGGCGCGAACCCGTGCGGTAATCGAAGTATCGTTGCTGATGTCGGCGGCGGTGCGGGCGGTGGTGGCGACATTGATGTGGTTGTACACGGCGGCGGCGCTGCGCTCGGCACGGGCGATGCGCTCGACCGTTTGACGGTCTGCCTGCGTTGCCACCTGACCGAGCAGCAGCAGACGGCGGTTGTAGCTGACCACCGACACCGAAGGCTTGAACCCGCCGTAGCTGTTGCGGCGCAAAATCGCCTGCGCCTTGCTTTTCACATGCAGTTCCATCACTTGGTCGTCGGCCTGCGAGCCTGCCGAACGCCGGTCGGTAATTGAAGAAGCGGCCAGCCCGCCGCCGATAAGGGCTGCGGCACAACCGCTCAGGCCGGCCGCGACCAAAGTCGCCAAAATAGCGGTTTGCAAACCTGTTTTCCACGGTCTCATGCGGGAGACTCCTTATATTTGGTTGGGGAGTGGTTAAAGACAAAAACGGGCGGCAACGCCCGACCGCTTCGATTTTAACGTTTTTTGGCAGTCTATGCACATGATTTCTGCCATTTGTCCGTTTGCAAGACGCGTTTGCGGCGCGGATTTCGCCCCAAACGGTTTATTTTTTCTCTCAAGGGCGACATTTGCGGTAAAATAAGCCGCTTTTGCCCGACCGTTTAGCCGAGCGCGGGCAAACTGTTCCGTTTAACCCGACCGGAGAAGCATCGCCTTATGGATTTTGTTGTCAATTGGTTTGCCGAAACCTTCCCGCGCCTGTACGAATACCGCCTGATGTTCGTCTTCGGCGCACTCACCACACTGGGCATCACGGTGGCATCGGTGTTCGGCGGCACGGTATTGGGGCTGTTTGGCGCACTGGCGCGGATTGCCCGCACCGAAAAAGGCGGCCCCGCCCTGCGCGCGGGCGCGTGGCTGCTGCGGACGCTGTCGGGCATCTACGTTACCCTGTTTCGCGGCACGCCCCTGTTCGTACAAATTTTTATCTGGTATTTCGTTTGGCTCGCCGCCCTGATACACCCCAACCACGGCTTGCTGATTAGCGGCGATTTGGCATCGGAGCTGCGGCGCAACCACGGCGCACTGATTGCGGGCGTATTGGCACTCACCGTCAATGCTGGCGCCTACATTACCGAAATCATCCGCGCCGGCATTCAGTCCATCGACAAAGGACAAATGGAAGCGGCGCGTTCTTTGGGTTTGAGCTACGCCCAAGCCATGCGTTACGTGATTCTGCCGCAAGCCCTGCGGCGCATGCTGCCGCCCTTTGCCAACGAATTCATCACCCTGCTCAAAGACAGCTCCCTGCTCTCGGCGATTGCGGTGGCGGAGCTGGCATACGTGCAAAGAACCATTTCCGGACGCTATTCCGTGTATGACGAACCGCTTTATGCCGTTGCCCTGATTTATCTGCTGCTCACCATGCTGCTGGGCTGGCTGTTTGCCGTATTGGAGAAAAAATACGGCATGAAACAGCATCATTAGGGCGTGTCATCAATCGACTGAAAAACACGGCACCGTCATTCCCGCCCACGCGGGAATGACGGTATTTGCTTTTCCGGTCAATTGACGACACACCCTAAAACGGCAGCCACACATCGCCGTTACGCGCGGTCAGCGCATCGGCTGCCGCCGCGCCCCAACTGCCGACAGGATAAATCTGCGGAGCGGGCGCGGACGGCTCCTGCCAACGCGCCAATATCGGCGTTGCCCATGCCCACGCCGCTTCCAGCTCATCGCGGCGGTTGAACAATGCCAAACGTCCGCCAATCACCTCCAGCAGCAGGGTTTCATAGGCTTCCATGCGCCGTTCGGGCGACTGCGCCGCCAAGTCCAACACCATTTCACCCGTTTGCCCGCCGCCTGCCGCCACACGCAGGGAAACCGTTTCATCGGGTTGCAGCGACACGGTCAAACGGTTGGCACTTTGCCCGAACAGGGCGGCGGCGGGTTTGAAATCCACCACGATTTGCGCCAATTTTTGCGCCATGCACTTGCCGCTACGCAGGTAAAACGGCACGCCCGCCCAACGCGGACTGTCCGACACCACCTGTACGGCGGCAAAGGTTTCCGTGCGGCTGTCGGGAGCAACGGACGGCTCGGCGGTGTAGCCCGCATATTGTCCGCGCACGGCATAAATGTCTGCCTCGTGCGGCCGGTAAATCCGCAAACTGTTTAAAAACGCCAGCTTGGCATCGCGCACCGCATCGGCATCAGACGAAGCGGGACGCTCCATCGCGGTAAAGCACAGCATTTGCAGCAAATGGTTCTGCACCATGTCGCGCAACGCGCCCGTACGGTCGTAAAACGCGCCGCGCGTCCCCACGCCCAGCGTTTCCGCCACCGTGATTTGCACGGAACGGACACAGCCACTGTGCCAAACGGGTTCGAAAAACAGATTGTCAAAACGCAGGGGCAGCAGGCTTTGCAAAGCGGGTTTGCCCAAATAGTGGTCGATGCGGTAAATCTGCGCTTCAGGGAAATATCTGCCCACTTCCGCATTGATGTGGCGGGACGATGCCAAGTCGTGCCCCAAGGGCTTTTCCAGCACCACCCGCGCCCTGCTCAGCCCCGCTTGCGCCAAGCCGCGACAAACGGGGACGAACAAATCGGGCGCGGTGGAAAGATAGGCTATCGGCTGCACATCGGGGCGCACGGTTTGCGCCAATGCGGAAAACGCGTCTGTTTGCGACAAATCGGCGCTGATGTAATGCACGCGCCGCAAAAAAGCGTCCCAAGCGTGTCCGTCTTCGCGGGCAAGGGTTTCGTTCAGGCGTTGGCGGAAGCTGTGGTCGTTGCCCGCGCTGCGCCCGATGCCGATAATCCGCGCATCGGGGTGGAGCAGCCCGTGCGCGTGGGCGCGGTACAGTGCGGGAAACAGTTTGCGCAATGCCAAATCGCCGCTCGCGCCAAACAGCAGCAAATCAAAGTCGGGACGGGGAAGCATGGGTTTCCTATCAGCCAGTAAGCTGTTTGCTAATCAGTTTTTTCAGGGGGGGGAGGTTGTTGCTCAAGCGCAGTGCGGCACCGCGCAGCAGTTTGGCGGGCGCGGCGTCGTTGGTGAACAGTCCGACCATCGCGTTGGTGCCGTGATAAAGCGGGCGGGTGCGCAGTTGGTGGCGGAAGCTGTATTCTTCGAGCAGGGCGTCGGCACCGATGTCTTTGCCGCGCCGTTCCGCCTGCAAAATGCGTTTGGCAAGCAGGTCGGCACTTTCCAAGCCGAGATTGAAGCCGTGCGCGGTAACGGGGTGCATGCCCACCGCCGCATCGCCTATCAAGGCGGCGCGGGTGGCGTAAAAACGTTTGGCATGCACGCCCATCAGGGGGTAGCTGTGCACCGTGCCGGCAATTTCCATGTCGCCGAGCTTGCCGCGCAGCATGGTTTGTACCTGTTTGACCAATTCGGCGGGGGCGAGCGACAATAATTCGTGGGCGCGGGTGTTGGCAATGGTTACCACGCAATTGGTCAAATGGGTTTCCAAGGGCAGCAGCGCGAGCGTGCGCCCGTAGAAAAAGCATTCGCTGGCAGTGTGTTGGTTCGAGAGGCTGTGGCGGGTGCGGAAGACGATGACGGTGCGCCCGAAGTCGTGCAAATCGGCGGCAATGCCGAGCTGGCGGCGCGTTTGCGACATGCGGCTGTCGGCGGCAACCAGCAGGCGGGCGCGCAAGCTGGTGCCGTCTGCCAATTCGGCGGTGGCGGCGTGTTTGTCGGTACGCACGTTTTTCACGCCCGTGCCGCAACGCAGGACGACGTTGGCACATTCGGCAACCGCCTGATAAGCGGCACGGCGGATGTTGTGGTTGGACACCAAATTGCCCAAACGGTCGGTTTTGCCGCCGCGCGCGCGGGCAGGCTCGGGAAAATGCAGCGTATAATCGGACGTGCCGTTGTACACTTTGGCATCGCGCAAACGGTAAATTTCGTGTTCGGGAATGCGCCGCCAAATGTCCAGTTCGCGCAAAATGTCGCAGGAACGGTGGGTGAGCGCGATTTCGCGACCGTCATAAGGCGGGTGCTGCAACACTTCGGGGGGCGACTGCTCCAGCACGGTCAGGCGCAAACGGCTGCCGGCAAACTGCCGCGCAAACGCCAAACCCGCCGGCCCGCCGCCAATCACCAAAATATCGGTATCCATAAAAAACCTCACAGGGTGTGAACCACAACACGGGCAAAATGCCCCGACACGGCGTTGCGCCGCCAAACGCACTAATATAAAACGAAACGGCAAATCCCGCAACGTTGCCCCGCACAAAAGCGGTTATAATCGAATCATTCGTTTTTTTCGTTTTTTAAGGACACATTTTGAAAAAACACAACCGAAACTTCGCCCGCAGCGAGCGCGTGGGCGAGCAAATCATGCGCGAACTGGCGCAACTGCTGCGCGTGGGCTTGAAAGACCCGTGCGCGGGCGTGATTACCGTAAACGAAGTGCAGGTGAGCCGCGATTACAGCCATGCCACCGTTTATTACACCGTGCTGGACGCGGACAGCCGCGCCGACACCGCCGCCGCGCTGGAACGCGCCAAAGGCTTTTTGCGCAGCGAATTGTCCAAACGCATCACCGTGTTCCGCACGCCGGAGCTGCATTTTGTTTACGATGAATCGCTGGAGCGCGGCATGAATTTGTCGCAACTGATTGAGCAGGTGGCGGCGGAAAAACCCGTTGCCGATTAAACACGGGGCGTGTCATTATTTAAATTTTCCCGCTAAAAACCAATACAGTACAAAAATGCCGTCATTCCCGCGCAGGCGGGAATCCACTGCCAGATACCGGGCAAGCGATGTTTTTTTCAAAGTTGGCTTTACTTTGACTTGGATTCCCGCCTGCGCGGGAATGACGGTGCAGCATTTTTACAGTCAAATGAGGATACGCCCCAAACTGCCTGAAAAAGGACAACATTATGAAAACGCTGGTATTCTGCGCGGGCGCGGACAATCCCAATTTGTCCGTATTGCACACGCTGCCGCCCGATTTGCTGGTGGGCGTGGACGCGGGCGCGGCGCGTTTGGCGGCGGCGGGTTTCGCGCCCGATTGGGCGGTGGGCGATTTTGACAGTGCGCCACCGCCCGCCGTTTGCGCCAATGTGCTGCGTCTGCCGCACGAAAAAAACGACACCGATTTGGAAGCCGCGCTGCTGCATCTGCTGCCGAATTACCGCGTTGATGAAATTGAACAAATCGTCATCTTGGGTGCACTCGGTGCGGGGCGGCTCGACCATTTGCTCTGTAATGTCTGGCTGGCGCGGCAGCCGCGTTTTGCCGCGTGGCGCGAGAAATTTTATTTTACGGAACACGGCAGCAGCCTGCGTTTTCTCAACGCGGGCGAACACCGTATCCGCCGCGAAAAAAACAAACATTATCTTTCGTTTATCGGGCTGACCGCGCTGGCGGGGCTGACCCTGCGCGGCGTGCGTTATCCCCTGCACGGCGCGGATTACGCCTATCCGCCCGCCCTCATCAGCAATGAGTTTTTGGCGGACGAAATGGTTTGCGCGTTCCGCGAAGGGGTTTTGGCGGTGGTGCAGTCCGCAGACAGGTTTTAGGAATCGTCATGTTTTCATTCCGCCACAGCATTTATCACCGCCGTTGGCACAAATTTGCCTATTATCTGCGCCATGCCCACTTGGGCGCGCTGCCGCATGCTTGGCTGGCACGCAACGCCGATGCGGTGCTGGCGGAACTGCCGCGCTTGCCCGAAGCGCAACGGCAATACATCGGCGAACGCGCCGCCTATTGCAACCGTTTGCAGGGCATGCAGCCGCTTTCAGGCAGCCCGCAACGCATCGGCGCATTCCGCAAACGCGGGCATTCTGCCTATTTTTACGACTTGGCGGCGCTGCTGCGCTATTTTCCCGCCGGTACGCCGTTTGAATGCGTGTTCGGCGACGTGATTGACGTACCGCCGCAGCCCGCATTCGTCAAAAGCCGCCCCATTCACGGCGACAACGCCTGTTCCGTGCTGCTCAAACTCGACAGCGTACGCCATTTCTACACCGTTCCCGACCCCTACCGTTACGCCGACAAACACGATTCGCTGGTGTGGCGCGGTGCCGCGCATCAGACACAACGGCTGCGTTTTCTCGAGCGTTACCACGACCACCCGCTTTGCGATGTCGGCTGCGTCCACAAAAAATCGGCAGACCAACCCTATTTCCGTCCCTACCTCACCGTGGCGGAGCAACTGCGCCACCGCTTTGTGTTGAGCATTGAAGGCAACGACGTTGCCACCAATCTGAAATGGATTCTCGCCTCGCAATCCGTGTGCGTGATGACGCAGCCGCGCTACGAAACATGGCTGACGGAAGGACGTTTGCAGCCGCACGTCCACTATATCCCCTTGGCGGACGACTATTCGGATTTGAACGAAAAATTAAACTTCTACCGCGCCCGCCCCGAAGCGGCACAAAAAATCGTGGCGGCAGCGAACGCGTGGATGCGCCCTTTCGCCGATGCCAAAACCGAACTGCTGACGGCGCTGTTGGTGATGCGCCACTACTTTGAGCATACAACATGTTGATGATACGGATTTTTGCGGTGGCAGCATTGGCATTTGCCGCGCTGCGGACGGGCTTGTTTCTCGCCTACCGCGACCATTTCGCCGATGCTTCGCTGTGGCGGGCGTTGGCAACGGGGCTGCGGTTTGACGCGCAACTTATCACGCTGGCGTGTGCACCGTTTTTGCTCGTGCTGCTGCTGCCCGTTCCGCGATGGCAGACGGCGAAGCTGCGCCGTTTTTGCGCGTGGGCGTGCGGCGCGGTGTTGGCGGTGCTGTTCGGCGCGGCGTATGCGGACGCGGTGTATTTCGGCGAAGTCAATCGGCATCTTGGCGGCGAATTATTCAATATCGGCAACGATTTGGGCGAAATCCTGCAAACGGCGGGACAATCGCGGCTGACGGCAACGCTGGGCGGCACGGCGGCATTGCTCGGCTTGGCGTGGGCGTGGCGGCGTTGGGTGGCGGGCGCGGCGCGGGATTGTTCAGGCAGCCTGAAAAAATTAATTTCCATCAACCTCTTAACTTTATTGCTGCTGGCATTTTTGGGGCGCGGCATGGTGCTGCAAGGCAAACCCTTGAGCGCGATTGACGCCTTTGACGGCACCGGTCAGGCGCAAGCCAATCTTGCCCTGAACGGCGCCTTGTTGAGCATCAAAGCGTGGAAAGACCGAAACAACATCAAACCCTTACATTATCTGGACGAAGCGCAGATGCGCGGTTTCGCCGCACACAATCCGCAACCGTTTTTATACCGACCACAGGGCAAACCGTCCGGCAAAAACATCGTTTTTATCTTATTGGAAAGCTGGTCATACCACTATATTGATGCTTTGGCAGGGAAAAATTACGGCGTTACCCCGAATATGGACGCGCTGGCACGGCAAAGCCAAGTGTGGGACAACTTTTACGCGGCGGGACAGCGCAGCATCATCGGCATTCAGGCAGCCCTGACTTCCGTCCCCGCCCTGCCTGAACGCGAGCCGCTCGGCTTTGGGCTGGAATTGAACCGCATCAGCCGCATCGCCGAACTCGCGGGCGCACAAGGCTACCGCACGATTATGGCGCAATCGTCCAAACGCCGCTCATTTCACATGGACGGCATCGCTAAAGCCTTGGGTTTTCAGGAATATTACGGACAAGAAGACGTGCCTGTGCTGCGCGATTACGGTCAGGGCGTTCCCGCATTCGGCTGGGATTACGATACTTTGATGTTTTTGCACAAAAAATTAAACGAACAGCCGCAACGCCCGTTTTTCGCCTTTCTGTTTACCGGCACGACCCATGAGCCGTTTGCGGACGTTGGCGCGGAATTTCGTGCTTATCCGCATGATGCCAAAGGCGAAAACGGCTTTTTAAACACGCTCAAATACAGCGATTGGGCAGTGGGCGAATTTATGAAACACGCGCAAAAACAATCTTGGTATAACAATACCTTATTCGTGTTCGCCGCCGACCACACGCTCAACAGCGCGGTGCGCCACGAAAACGTGCGCGAGCGTTTTCATATCCCCTTGATTATTTTTGACCCGTCCGACCCGCAGCCGGTGCGCCACGCCCGCGAAAGCAGTCATTACGATTTGCTGCCGACTTTTGCCGATATTTTGGGCATCAGGCAGCCCGTTTACACCTTTGGCAGCAGCCTGTTGCGCCCCGATGCGCCGATTTTGCCGCTTATGCTCAATCAAGGCGAAAGCACCGCCATGCTGCACGATGGCGAAACGGCGGAATTTCAAGGAAAACAACTGATTTCAGGCACGCCCTCGCCCGCGCTGGAACTTTTGCAGGCGCGGATGCAAAGCGCGGACGGCAAATTGCGCGAAAACCGTTGGGCGGAGTAAGCACAATATTATGAAACGCAAACATATATCACCCAAGCCGCCTTTTTGCGCCACCGAAACCGCAAAATTCAGGCTGCCTGCACCGCGTTTTGTTGAAGATGATGATGGGAAAGGGAAAAGAATTTTGATGGAATATAGTGATTTAATTGAGATTAAATAGTAGGGCGCGCCACGCGCACCCTATCCAAATATACAAGTTAATCTTTTTTTAAATTCAACAAATCTTCAAAATTTTCCAAAACCATCATACTATTTATATCTGCCTCCAACACGCCAGTATTAAAGTAATATGCAAATTTTTCCAAACCAAACGCCCTTTCTATAATATTATCCACTTCATCAGAATTATCCACATCATATTTCATTCTAACTTTCTTATCATTCAAATCAATATTAATTTTTAGATAAAGCAACACACTACCATCATTAGGGTCTTTAATTCCCAATTTAACAACGGTATGGTACTTTTTATAGAAATCCTGATTTAAATCCAATTGGTTCTTATCACTACTTTCAATTTCAACACTTTCAATCAGATTATCTTGTGCCAGTTTTGAATCATTCTCAAAAAAGTATTTGATTTTCTTGTCAATATATTTTGCTTGCGCTTCTAACAAGTAACGTTTCAATTTACTTTCTTGACTATTAATTTCGTTTTCAAAATCATTTTTATGATTAAAAGCCATTTCTGAGAAAAGTAAAATATTATACATATCAGAACGAGACTTATCACTATCCACATCATTACCATTTTTTGAATTAACAAAAAATTCATTAATATGGACATATTTTCTATCATCAGAAACAGAAGTTTTATATGTTATTGCAAACTCAAGTTTACCATTATTTCTAATAATATGGTCTATTACTCCAGCTACCAACTTATCTATACCCCATTCATGAGTTTTGTAATCTAGATGCTGTTCAAGAAACTCTCTTGCACTATCAACCAATTTTATATATCCAACATATTTTTTATTAAAATCATCTAATGTATCAATAATTTGATTGGATATTTTGAATTGCGCCAAAGCTTCGCATTCCTTGTTTGTTACATTGTCATCAATGGTTCTCGCACCAACAAGTGCGAACTGGATTTGCTTGCTTTCAAACAATGATTGGATATTTTTTTCGTGATTATTTTCATTAAATTCTTTTACGATATGTGCGAGTATGGCTTGCTCTGTTTCACTTGAATCACAGTTGCCAGCATTTGCAGTTAAAACATCAATAGCCTGATTAACTTTTTCATCATCAATCACTTCTTTAGCAAAATCAGCAGTTTTCTGTACTGACGAATTATCACAGCCTATCATAGTTAATGAAAGAACTACGATTGCACTTGAAAAATACGGGAAATTAAATTTCATTTCTTTTTCCTTTTAAATTAAATAAAGTCAATAAAAATTATTATCTTATCTTGCATGGTTTTACACCAGCCCAGAAACAAAGTTTTCTCTACAAATTTTTTAAGATAGAATTGAATTTTTAGACGCTATTGGGACAAAAAATGGTTGTGAATGATAAAATTCGCCATTTGCGTGAGTTGAAACATTGGTCTCAGGAAGAAATGGCAGAAAAATTGGAAATTTCAACGAACAGTTATGCACGTTTGGAACGCGGGGAAGGGAAATTGGATTTGGAAAAACTGGAAAAAATTGCTGCTGTATTTGATATTACTGTATCCAAATTAATTGAAACAGATGATAAAATTTTACTGGTTCAACAAATTATTGGCGACAATAGTTCGTACAGCAACAACATCGGCGAATGCGAATGGGAAACTGAAAAATTAAAATTGATGTTGCAACATAAAGATGAGTTGATGCTTCAGAAAGATAATGAAATTTCTGCTTTGAAAGAAGTCATTTCCCTATTAAAACAGCAAGCTAATAAATAAAAATAGTAGTAGGTTGGGTTGAAGCGTCAGCGTAACCCAACAAAACTTTGGGTTACGGCTTTGCCTAACCCAAGCTACGCAAATTAACCAAAGCGGGCTGCCTGAAACCGTTTCAGGCAGTTCCTTGTTCAAACCGATGGTACGCACAGCGCACCTTATCCTTTTCAGGCAGCCCAAAAGCTCGCGGCTGCCTGAATTTTCCCCGCCGTCTGCTATAATCCGCGCATTTGAAATCGGAAACACCACCATGCAAGAAACCTACCGTCCCGACCAAATCGAGCCTGCCGTCCAAGCCGCTTGGCAGGCGCAAGGCTTGGCACGCGCCGAAAACGGCGCGGACAAGCCCAAATTCTACTGTCTGTCCATGTTCCCCTACCCAAGCGGCAAGCTGCACATGGGACACGTCCGCAATTACACCATTGGCGATGTGCGCAGCCGTTTCAAACAGTTAAACGGATTCAACGTCTTGCAGCCCATCGGCTGGGACGCGTTCGGCATGCCCGCCGAAAACGCCGCCATCAATCACGGCGTTGCCCCGTCCGAGTGGACGTATGCCAATATCGCGGAAATGCGCGGACAATTGCAACGCTTGGGTTTCGCCTTTGACTGGCAGCGCGAAATCGCCACCTGCACGCCCGAATACTACCGTTGGGAACAGCTTTTGTTTACCAAATTGTTTGAAAAAGGCTTGATTTACCGAAAATTGGGCTGGGTGAACTGGGACCCTGTGGACAACACCGTACTTGCCAACGAGCAGGTGATTGACGGGCGCGGCTGGCGTAGCGGGGCATTGGTGGAAAAACGCGAAATCCCGATGTATTACTTCCGCATCACCGATTACGCCGAACAGCTTTTGCAGGATTTGGACGGTTTGGATTGGCCCGAACAGGTTAAAACCATGCAGCGCAATTGGATTGGCAAATCGGTGGGCGTGCAGGTGCGTTTCAGGCTGCCTGAAAACGAACGCGCGGGTTTGGACGCGGATTATGTTCAGGTTTACACCACGCGCCCCGATACGGTGTTCGGCGCGTGTGCGGTGGTGGTGGCGGCGGAACACCCGCTTGCCGAAGCCGCCGCCGAAAATAATCCCGAATTGCAGGCGTTTATCGCCGAATGCAAGGCGGGCAGCACCGCCGAAGCGGATTTGGCAACGATGGAAAAGAAAGGCATGCCCACGGGTCGCCATGTCGTCAATCCTTTGAACGGCGAAGTGTTGCCCGTGTGGGTGGCAAATTATGTGGTGTGGGGCTACGGCGACGGTGCGGTAATGGTCGTTCCCGCGCACGATGAACGCGATTTCGCGTTCGCGCAAAAATACGCCCTGCCCGTGCGCCAAGTGATTGATGTGCAGGACGCGCCCGCCGCTTACGACCCGCAGCAGTGGCAGGATTGGTACGCGCAAAAGGAAAATGCGGTGCTGGTCAATAGCGGCGAATTTGACGGTTTGAGCGTTCAGGCAGCGTTTGAAGCGGTTGCCGACCAGTTGGAACGCGACAACGCGGGCGGACGCAAAACGCAATACCGTTTGCGCGATTGGGGCATTTCGCGGCAACGTTATTGGGGTTGTCCGATTCCGATTGTGCATTGCGAAAGTTGCGGCGATGTGCCTGTTCCGGCGGAACAATTACCCGTTGTGTTGCCCGAAGGCGTTGTGCCGGACGGCGGCAGTTCGCCTTTGACGAAAATGCCGGAATTTTACGAAACGGCGTGTCCGCGCTGCGGCAGCCCCGCCCGCCGCGAAACGGATACGATGGATACCTTTGTGGAATCAAGCTGGTATCAATTCCGTTATTTGTCGCCGCAGTTTGACGGCGGCATGGTCGCGCCCGAAGCGGCGGCGTATTGGGGTCAGGTTGACCAATACATCGGCGGCATTGAACACGCGATTTTGCATCTGCTGTATGCGCGTTTCTTTACCAAAATGATGAACGATGAGGGCATCGTTCCCGTGCGCGAGCCGTTTAAACAGTTGTTTACACAGGGAATGGTCTTGCAGGCGACTTATTTCCGCGAGCAGGAAGACGGCAAAAAAATCTGGTTCAACCCCGCCGAAGTGGAGGTGCAAACCGATGAGAAAGGGCGTCCCGTTGCCGCCGTGTTGCGTGAAGACGGTCTGCCCGTGAACATCGGCGGCGTGCAAAAAATGTCCAAGTCCAAAAACAACGGCATTGACCCGCAGGAGTTGGTGGAACGCTACGGCGCGGACACGGCGCGGCTGTTTATCATGTTTGCCGCGCCGCCCGAACAGTCGCTGGAATGGTCGGACGGCGCGGTGGAAGGCGCGTACCGCTTTTTGCGGCGTTTGTGGCGCACGGTTTACGAATTTGTGCAACACGGCGGGCGGGACGTTGCCAAGTTTGCGGGCGGGCAAAACGTGCTTTCAGGCAGCCTGAAAGATTTGCGTTTCAAACTGCACAGCACCATCGCCAAGGTTACGGACGATTGCGAACGCCGTCAGCAGTTTAACACCGCCATCGCCGCCGTGATGGAACTGCTGAACCAATACGACAAAACCAACACCGACAGCGAAACGGGTCGCGCCCTTGCCCGCGAAGTGCTGGAAAACGTGCTGTTGCTGCTCGCACCGATGACGCCGCATATTTGCGATGCGCTGTGGGCGGAATTGTGCGGCGGCAGCCTGTGGGCGCAAAGCTGGCCGCAGCCCGATGCCGCCGCGCTGGTGCAGGACGAAGTGGAAATTATGGTGCAGGTAAACGGCAAGCTGCGCGACAAAATCACCGTTCCCGCCGATGCGGACAACGCCGCTTTGGAAACTGCCGCGCTGGCGAGCGCGGGCGCACAAAAATTCATTAACGGCGCTACGCCGAAGAAAGTGGTTGTCGTGCCGAAGCGGTTGGTGAATATTGTGGTATAGAGCGTATCGTCATAAACTTGACATCGTTGCTTTCACGCCGCAAAACTGCCGTTTCCGCGTTGAAAATCCGCGCAAGGTGTCCAACCTTGCTTGGATTTTCGCCTTGAATCGGCAGTTTTGCGGCATAAAATCAATCGCGTCAAGTTCATGGCGATACGCTCTAAAAACGCCCGCAGTGATGCGGGCGTTTTTTTCAGGCTGCTTCATTTTCTCTTTGAAATAATTCGCATATGGCGACATTGATTTTCACAAACTCTTCCCAATCAAACTGCTCGGCAAAATGTGCATGATAATAATCTTCCACCCTGCACACCAAAGGACGTTGGGCGTAAATCCGACACAAATTGGTCTGCCCGTCCAAATGACGGCAAACACCGTCTCCCCGATTTAACCAAGCCGTTTTATCACTCAAATGCACACGGCGGCAGCACAAACCGCAAGCCGTACAGGGAAAAGGCTTGTTCATAACTTCGACAACCAATCCCGAATACTGTCGGCATTACCCGCCTCAAACGGCAATTCAATATTGCGCCGTCCAATCTCCGCCGCCAACACCAGTCCGCGTTCGTATTCGTTATTGGTTTGGGTCAAATTATCTGCAAATGCCTGCAATTCAGCCGGATTGAGATTAAATTCCAGCTTGCCCAACTCCAGCAGATAACGGTCTAATTCGGCGTTAATTTCGCGATAATAATCCAACAAATCTTGATATTTGCTTTTCAGCCCGTTTAAAAAGCTCCACACCTTTTGCATGACTTCACTGTGGTCTAAAGCATAGCTCAAACCCAAAGTCAATACGCCGCCCACCAACGCACCGACAAATGCCGACAAACCATCACGAATAAAATCAAACGGCACGGCTGCCAATACCTCCGTCATGGCCGAATGCACCACCGTACCTGCCGCAATCGCAGCAGCCGCCCCCAAAATACGGCTGACTTCACGCGCCAAATCGCCTAAAGGCAATTTGTCGGGATTGAAAAAAACCAGCTTGACTGCCTTTACCAAACTGCTCCAAGTTTCACGGATGATTTTAATGGCATTTCCGCCGATGACCTGAAAAGCATTCCAAATAATTGTGGTGATGCTGCTTAACGCACCGCCAATTGCCCCGTCCTTAAACGCCGACAACACATCTTTAAAACGCGCTTTCACCCGTTCCCAAATATTTTTCAGCGTTTCTCCGATGTCGCGCATAAATTCACCCAATTGGAACCGATTGCGGCATTTGTGGTAAATGTGCGGAATCCGTTCTTTCAACTCAAACCACACTTCCGCCAACATCAAACCGAAAGCCTGCCGCATACCCATTTTCAAACCTTTGCTGCCCATATCGCAGGCAGCCGCACCAAAAAATTTGCTGCTGCTGTAATAATCCCAGTTGATTTGCGAATCAATTTTTTGGCGGGCGGCACGGTCTTTTTCCAGCATGGCTTCGGTATCCACGCTTTCCAAAGCAGACAAATGCCCTTGCTTCTTACGGATTTCATCTTGTAATTCGCGTTTTTCATGCTGCGCTTGCGGCGTATTACCGTCAAGGGCTGACAACTTGGTTTGCAGTCTGTCAATTTCCTTCTTTTTTTCCTTCTTCATTTCCGGCAAACGTTGCACAAAATCCTGTATGGACAAATCGCTTTTTCTATTATTGATATAAGCTTGGGTAGAAGCAAGATTATCACTTTGATTGGCTAATTTAACGCCGTCTGTTTCAGACAAAATACGTCCGGCATCGTTATGGATTTCATGTGCCGATACAACGTGGTCAAGCTGGCGTTTTTCATCAGCAGAGAAAGAGTGATTACGGTAGGCATCGTGCAATTCGCCTTGAACGTGTTTTTCTTTATCCAGTTTGCCTTGCTCCTTATAAAAACCATCAGCATGATAGGACTTTGAATCATAAGATTGGACATTCTTACCGTCTTTATCTAGGCTTTCCTTTATTGTTCCGGAGACATGAATATCCGATGCTTTTTGATTTTTCAAATCCTTTTGGTATTCGCGCACCTTGTGCACGGTATCAACATCGCCTCCTTTTTTGTCTTCAAACAGCAAAAAATCCAAACCGAAAGAAGTCGTCAGACTTTTTACCATAGTTTGGTGCAATTCGTTTGCCCAATCAAATTCCTTACGGACGGTATGCATGTTTATCTCCTGCAATGGTTGTAAAAACTGCCTGAAACGGTTTTCAGGCAGCCTTGCGCTCAAATTATCCGATTGACCGGTTTAATTTTTGCCGTCCTTCATCAACGGCATTATCCAGTGCTTGCGCATTCAACACGGGCAAACCATTATCCCCGATAAGCAGTTCCGCTTTGCCATCCGCATCCAACACGGCTTTATTTTGCGCATTTGTTTTCGGCTTGAATAAGGGCGTGGTAATGATGTCGGTCAAAATAGCCGCCATCTGATAGCCGTTAGCGATAATGTGCAGGGTTTCATCACTTTTTTCCTGAATATTGCCGCCTGCCTCCACGAAAGTATTCATGGATTTCAATTCGTCAAAATATTGCAAAAATTCTTTGTATATGCGCTGGGTGACACTTTGAACTTTTTGCACATACCTGCTTGTTCTCCGCAAAGTGGTCACACAGGCAGCCATTTTCTTAACCGCACTGTCCACTTGTTCACGGCTTTCGCGGGCTTTATCCAAAGCTTCTTCGGCATAGCTGGCATACGCCCACCCCGCAATCGCCAATACGGGCGCGGCAACCACACCCCCTAAAATGACCGTACCGCCCGCCATTCCCAATCCGCCCGCAGCCAAAGAACCACCGCCGATTGCCGCCAACGCAGCGTTTGTGGCAGCCGCTCCGGATAATGTGGCAATGGATGTGCCTGTTGAAGCGGCGGCAAATGCCATTACGCCGCCATAAACGGCATAAGCGGCAGCCGCGCCACCCACACCCGCTCCAACCACTTGTCCCAAATATGTTGTTGCCGACAATTCCAAACGCTTAATCGCTTCCAAACGGTGTTGGGGAACATTGATTGCCAAATCTTTTCCGGAGCGGGATTGATTGATTTTGTCCAACAACTTGTCTGCCAACTTGCGGAATTCGCCAAAATCGGAACCGATTTTTAACTGCAACGTCCCCAAACTTTCCAAATCCTGATTGGTGTATTGATTTTGTGTATCATAAGCCTGTTTTGCGCCTTCGTATTTCGTTTGGGCATCTTTCACAATTTCATCAGCACGGGATTTGTCCTGATAGCCATCATAACCTTTTTTCGCGCCATAACCCGCAGCAGCCAAAGCAGCCGCACCCAAAATAAACGGTAATGCCATAATCGCTTCCTTTATAAAAATCTAATTAAATAAAAATGGTTTGAATCAATGATTCTTTATTCTATAATGCCCTTCCATATTTTACCAGCCACAGACAAGGTGCTTTTGTGGCTTTATCAGGCACTTAAGTTTCCTTTCAAGACACTGCGGGGAAAATCATGATGTTGAACGACAAAATCCGCATGTTGCGGAAGCTGAACAATTGGTCTCAAGAACAAATGGCGGAGAAAATGCAAATGACAAAAAGCGGCTATGCCAAAATCGAACGCGGGCAAAGCAAAATCAATATGGAGCGTTTGGAACAGATTGCGGCGATTTTTGATATCGATGTGCTGGAACTGATGACGCGCGGCAACAACGGCGGTTCGTTTTACCTTCTAAGCGAAAACAGCCATCAATCCAACTACTACGGCAACAGCGAATCGCTGGTTTCCGAGATTGAGAAACTCAAGCTGATTATCCAACACCAGCAGGAAATGCTGGCGCAAAAAGATTTGCTGCTGGCACAAAAAGAAAGCGAAAACCAAATTTTAAAATCCTTGGTGGCGACTTTGCAAGCACAAACGCCGTCTTAACGTGCGCTCATGCGGACTGCCGGAATGCCCGTACCGCGCTTCCGGCAGCTTTGCCGTTTTCGTTGTTGAAGCCGATTCACACATTATCACACAATAATCTTTACTATTTCAAAGTACAAACATTGCCATATGCCTTGCCCTGCATGGGGCGTGCCGACATGGCTCCCAACGGATACGCCGCCAAGGGGCAGGGTTCAAACCGAAAAGGAATTTGATGAACAGCACACAACACACCGATACGGCGGAAAAACACAGATTAAGCGTTGCGCCCATGCTCGACTGGACCGACCGCCACTACCGTTTCCTCGCCCGCCAAATCAGCCGCCGCGCCCTGCTCTACACCGAAATGATTCACGCCGGTGCGCTGGTGTACGGCGACGCGGCGCGTTTTCTGGAAACACACCCCTGCGAACACCCCGTTGCCCTGCAACTGGGCGGCAGCGAACCCGATTTGCTCGCCCGCGCCGCCGCCAAAGCCGCCGCCGCCGGTTTCGCGCAAATCAATCTGAACTGCGGCTGCCCCAGCCCGCGCGTGCAAAAGGGCGCGTTCGGCGCGTGTTTGATGCGCGACATTCCGCTTGTCGCCGACTGCCTGAACGCCATCGCCGATGTCGCGCCCGATTGCGAAACCACCGTCAAACACCGCATCGGGCTGGACCGCGACACCGAATACGAACCGCTTGCCGAATTTGTCGGCACGCTGGCGCGGCAAACGCCGGTGCGAACCTTTGTCGTCCACGCCCGCAACGCTTGGCTGGAAGGCTTGTCGCCCAAAGAAAACCGCGACATTCCGCCGCTCCGCTACGATTACGTTTACCGTTTGAAGCGCGAATTTCCCGAATTAAACATCGTTATCAACGGCGGCATCACCACGAATGAACAAATTGCCGACCATCTTCACACGGTGGACGGCGCAATGGTGGGGCGCGAAGCCTACCACAATCCGATGCTGATGGCGGAATGGGACGCGCGTTTTTACGGCGGCACCGCGCCCGCGCCGAACCACGCGCAAGTCGTTGAAAAGATGTATGACTACGCCAAACGCGAGCTGGCGGAAAACCGCCACACCACTTTGCGCCACATCGTCCGCCACAGCTTGGGGCTGATGCACGGGCTGACCAATGCGCGGGTGTGGCGGCGGATGTTGTCCGATGCCGAGTTGTTGCAAGACAACCGTGCGGAACTGATTTTGCGGGCTTGGGACGCGGTTTCAGGCTGCCTGAAAACATGAACGCCGCCGAACTCGCCCGTTTTCTGGATTTTTGCTGCCGCGCCCCACACGGTGTTGCCCTGCTGGTTTCGCGCAACCGCCTGTTTGATTTTGACGCGCCGAAAGCGGCGGCGGTGCTGGTGGCTTTCGCGCCCGATGCGGCGGGCGAATGGTGGATTTTGCTGACGCGCCGCGCCGACACCTTGCGGCATCACGGCGGACAATTCGCCTTTGCTGGCGGGCGCGTGGACGCGGCGGACGGCAGCGCGGCGGCCGCCGCCTTGCGCGAAGCGGCGGAAGAAGTCGGCACGCCGCCCGATGTGTGGACGGTGGCAGGCAGCCTGCCCGAATGCCACACGCCGTCCGGCTATGCCGTTACGCCCGTATTGGCGCACGCGCCCACCCTGCCCGTTTTGCAGCCAAACGCGGCGGAAGTGGCGGAAACGTTTTGGCTGCCCGTCCGCACCGCGCTGAACCCGAATGCCTACCGCGCCCGACCGTTTGCGTGGCGCGGACAACGCTTCCACAGTCCCGCGCTGCATTGGCAGGGGCGCGAAATTTGGGGCGCAACGGCGTTGATTTTACGCCATTTGGCGGCGTGTTATGCCCGATTCAAGCCAAATACCATGCTCTAGCGTGTCATCAATTGACCGAGAAAGCACAGTGCCGTCATTCCCGCGAATACGGGAATCCACTGCCCGATGCACTAATTTTCATCGAAAAAATCTAGTGTCATCAATTGACCAAGAAAACCCCGCACCGTCATTCCCGCGCAGGCGGGAAGCCAAAACAAATTTCAAAAAGCATTGATAAAACATCACTTGCCACAAACATCAGGCAGTAGATTCCCGCCTGCGCGGGAATGACGGCATCTTTGTATTATGCTGATTTTCAGCACAAAAGTTTAAATGATGACACACCCTAAATAATGACACCCTAATGCTGTGAAGCACACGCCCCGCCCTGCACTTCTTTCAACGCTTCTTCCGCCTGCACGTCCGCATGATAGCTGGAACGCACCATCGCCCCAATCGCCGCATTGGTAAAGCCCATTTCGTAGGCTTCGCGCTCAAACTGCTTGAACATCTCCGGCGTAACGTAGCGCAACACCGGCAAATGTCCGTCCGAAGGCTGCAAATACTGCCCCACCGTAATCATCTCAATATCGTGCGCCCTCATATCGCGCATGATTTCGCGCACTTCCTCATCGGTTTCGCCCAAGCCCACCATAATCCCCGATTTGGTGGGAATATGCGGCATCATCGCCTTGTAACGTTTGAGCAAATCCAAAGAGTGTTGGTAATCCGACCCCGGACGCGCCTGTTTGTACAAACGCGGGTGCGTTTCCAAATTATGGTTCATTACATCGGGCGGATTGTTCGCCAAAATCTCCAGCGCGATGTCCAAACGTCCGCGAAAGTCGGGCACGAGAATTTCAATTTTGGTGTTCGGGCTGCGGGCGCGGATGGCGTTGATGCAGTCGGCGAAATGTTGTGCGCCGCCATCGCGCAAATCGTCCCTGTCCACCGAAGTAATCACCACATAGCGCAAACCCATCGCCGCCACGCTTTCGGCGAGATTGGCGGGTTCTTCGGGGTCAAGCGGATTCGGACGACCATGCCCGACATCGCAAAACGGACAACGGCGCGTACAAATATCGCCCATAATCATAAACGTGGCCGTGCCTTTGCTGAAACATTCGCCGATATTCGGGCAGGACGCTTCTTCGCAAACGGTGTGCATTTTCTGGTCGCGCAAAATATTTTTGATTTCAAAAAACTTTTTTCCGGTGGGGATCTTGGCGCGTATCCAACTGGGTTTTTTCAGTTTTTCTTCAAGCGGGACGATTTTGATGGGAATGCGGGCGGTTTTCGCCGCGCCTTTGTGTTTCACGCCTTGCGCGTTGTTCAGGGGATTGGTTTCGGTCATGGATTTTCCGATGCGTGTTTCAATAAATCAGGTAAGGCAAAAAGCATTCAGGCAACCGGCAGGTGCTCATCTTCCAAAAAAACGACATTCGCCGCCCGTCCGTTTTGTTCGGCACTGTTGCTGCTGTTCGGGTCGGGGTATTTGAACACGTCAAATGCCACCCTATCTCCGCGTTTGATTTGGTGCTGACGGCTGTTTTTATCAATGTTGCTGGCATAAAAGAAAAAATCGCCCTTATCGGTTTTGATGAAACCGTAGTTGTTAATCCACCGTTTGATGGTTCCCGACAATTTTTCCGTTTCGCCCGCACGGTTTTGAATTTTACGCAACCAATAATTGGGCGGCACCAATTCGTCTTTGGTCAATTCGTAATGTTCCGGCATCGCTTCAATGATGGCGCGTAAGGTTTCATGATTATAATTGCGCGGGTCAAAATCAGGCATGATGTTGCGGATGGATTTGCCCAAATGCGACAGGCTGACCCGCCCGCCGTCATCGGTTTGCGAATTGGCATAAGCGTTCGCCAACAAATCTTCCAGCGACACATCGTGTCCGTCTTCCCTTGCCGCCGCCGCCGCATCCGCAGGCTTGGTGGTACGGTAAACCGCCAAATTTTCAATATGTTTGAATTGGTTGCACGATTTAATCCACAAAGAGTTGGATTTTTGTTCGCCGATGCCCAGCACAAACAAACCGTATTCGCGGATTTTCAATGCCAGGCTGTAAAAGCCCTTATCGCTGCTGACAATGCACATCGCATTGATTTCTTTGTTAGTATTGGCAAGCTCAATGGCGTCCATCACAATGGCGTGGTCGGTGGCTTGCGAAGCGTTGCGGAATTGTTGGACGGGGCGGACGGGAATGTGCAGCAACAATTCTTTCCAGCCGTTCATGTTGTTGGTTGTCCAATCGCCGTAGATACGGCGCACCAAAATTTCACCGTCTTTGGCAACTTCGCTCAAAATCGGCTCCAAATAACGGGGTGAAATATTGTCGCCGTCAATAAAAATGGCGTATTTTTTGTTTTCGTTCATGTGCTGTTGTCTCCGTCAGGCAGCCTGAAAACCCAATTCCTGCTGCAAATAGCCCGTCAATTTTTCCGCCACTTCGTCTATTTCGGGCGCATTATCCAGCAAATCCGCCATCTGCACCATCTCCAAACCCGCATAACCGCAAGGGTTAATCTGTTGAAACGGCGTTAAATCCATCTTGATGTTGAGTGCCAGTCCGTGATACACCGCGCCGTTTTTAATCCGCAAGCCCAGCGAAGCGATTTTGCGCCCGTTTACATACACGCCGGGACGTTTCGGGTCGGCGGTGGCGGCGATGCCGTAATCGGCAAGGGTGCGGATAATGGCGTTTTCCAGCGCCGACACGATGGCGCGGACGCTTTGTTTGCGCCGTTTGAAATCAATCAGCGTGTAAACAATCAGTTGCCCGGGCCCGTGATAGGTAATCTGCCCGCCACGGTCTATCTGCACTACGGGAATGCTGCTGCGGGCGAGCAGGTGTTCGGCTTTGCCCGCCATGCCTTGCGTGAACACGGGCGGGTGTTGCAACACCCACAGTTCGTCTTCGGTGTCGGCGCGGCGGCTGTCGCTGAATTGGCGCATGGCGTTGAACACGGTTTGGTAATCCGCCAAGCCAAGATATTTGATTTTCATCAGAAAACCACTTTGACAAGCGGGTGGGAAGTGAGGGCGCGGTAGATGTCGTCCAGTTGGTTTTGGTTGGCAACGTGTACGGTGATGGTCGCGCTTTGGTAGTTGCCGCCCGCGCTGGGGCGCAACACGATGTGTTCGGCGCGGGTGTCGGGCGCGTGCGGCTGCACGGCTTGGAGCATTTCGGCGGCAAAATCGGGGTGGGTTTGTCCCATAGCTTTGATGTTGAAATCGCAGGGAAATTCAATTAAGGGGGGATTGGCGGCAGACATGGTGTATGTGGAAAATAAGATAAAAGACAAGGCGAAAGTGGGGCGCGGACGGTTTTTTTCAAGGCAAAGGCTGCCTGAAATCTTTTCAGGCAGCCGTAGGGACGCATCATCATTTAACCTTGCGGCGGTGTTTTTGGCGCAAATTAAATGATGATGCGCCCCACATATTATTTTTTCTTACGGCACGCTGCACGCGCTTTTTGCACGGCTTGGTCAAGACGGGCGGCGGTGAGTTCACCGACAATCGGTTCTTCGTGTCCGCATTGCGGGGCGCGAATCACGGTGTAAGGTAGCCCGCCCACTTTATTGCCGAATGTTTTCATCATGTTACGGCTGTCTTTGCCGGTGTAACGCCACACGGGATAAGACACGGGCGTGGTGTGCAAAAATTTTTCCACGTTCTCGGCGCTGTCCAGCGCGATGCCGGTCATAAATACCTTTTGTTTCTTGCCCTTGCTTTGGTACCATTTGGACATGTCGGGCATTTCCTTGCGGCAGGGGGCGCACCACGCCGCCCAAAAATTAATCACCTGCACCTGCGCTTTGGCGGGGACGGTTTGCGGGGCGTTGTCGCGGTGGCGGACGAAATCGGCATGGGAAACGGCTGCGGCAAGCAGTGCCGTCCAAGCGAATGCGTGCAGTTTCACGGCAGTTCCTTTCGGTTGAAGCGGATAAGGTTCAAAAGACAAAAACCCGCCAAACGGGGCGGGGCAAACGGCGCAGCCGGCATCAGGACAATGCCCAACCGCGTATGGTCATGATTTTTTGGTCGGCTTTCAATTCGCATTTGAAGCCTTTGCGTTCGTAATACGCCAGCACGTCGTGCATGGAAGTGGTAACATCACCGACATATACTTGGCATTCGCGTTTGCCGCAGGAAACGGCATGGCGGATTTCCGAGTCGATGTCGTTGAGCAGAAGCTGGTTTTGGATTTCCCACAAGCGGACGAACTGGCTTTTGGCAGATTCTAAATCCATAATTTTGTTCCTTTGTTTGATTCTGTGTACGGCGGAAAAACCCGAACCGCAGCTTCGCCAATCGCGTTGTGCGTGTGTTGCTTGGGCAATCAAGGGCTTGCACCAAAAATACCGGGCTGTGGCGGTGTATCGAGCGCCAACGCTGAAAAACACAGCCGCCATTATAGCAATAATGCCGCTTTTTTGCGCTTTTTGCCCGCCGTGCCGCCGCATTGCTGCGGGAAGCTGTGGCAATTGTGGCATAATGGGCGCTTGCGGGCAATGCCGTTGCCGTGCGTGCGGTGTGCGTGCCGTGCCGTTCGGGAAACCGATTATTCACTCCAATAAGGGCGAATCAAGCGGCTGCCGTGCCAAAGGGCGGGGCAGACGCCGTTGCGGACAAGCCGATTTTGTAAGATATTGTATTTGTTTGTTAAGATTTTTTTACTTCGGGCATGGTTCGGCAAGCCTGCGCCCTGCCCCAACGAAGGAACAGAAGGAACAAGATGAAAAAAAGTATTTTGGCGGTTGCGCTGCTGCTGTTGGCGGGGTGCGGGGCGGAGCAGCCTTCACCGCCGCCGCAAACCTCTGCCACCCCCGCCGCGCCTGCGGCGGCGCAAGACGAATTGATGCGTTTGGCACAACAGCACGGTGCGCCGTCTGCCCTTGCCGCCGATGCGCCCGCGCCGTTTTTCAATGCGGCAACGGCGGGCGTGGCGGCAACGGGTTTTCCTTTTGACGCGAATGTGCGCGGTTTTGCCGATTACCATGCGGCGCGGGGCGTGCCGCGCGCGCTGTTGGACGATTTTTTCGCCCGTGCGTCTTATCGCGGCAATCTGATTGGCTTGATGGACAAGCCGGGCACGTCCAACCCTTGGTACAAATTCCGGCAAGGCAACGCCGCCCCGCGCATCGCCGGCGCGCGCCGTTTCTACGCCGCCCACCGCGCCGTGATTGACCGTGCCGCACAGCAATACGGCGTGCCGCCGCAACTGATTGTGGCGATTATCGGCATCGAAACCAACTACGGCAGCAACAAGGGCAACATCCGCGTGGGCGACGCTTTGGCGACTTTGGGTTTTGCCTATCCGCGCCGTGGCGCGTTTTTCCAAAAAGAATTGGCGGAATTTTTAAAGCTGGCGCAGGAAGAAGGGCGCGACCCGATGGGCTTTACCGGCAGCTTTGCCGGCGCGATGGGCATGCCGCAGTTTATGCCGTCCAGCTACCGCAAATGGGCGGTGGATTTTGACGGCGACGGCCGCCGCGACATCTGGCACAGCGTGGCAGACACCGCCGCTTCGGTTGCCAACTACATGAAAGCGCACGGCTGGCAGACGGGCGGACGCATGATGATTCCCGTGTCGCTGAACATCACCCCGCAGCTTCAAGCCCTGATTGACGAAAAAACCGCTTTGAACCACACGGTGGCGCAGTTGAAACAAATGGGGGTTGTGCCTTTGGCGGCGGTGGACGAACGCGAAAAAGCGGTGTTGTTCCGCTTGGAAACCGCGCCGAACCGCTACGAATATTTCATCGGGCTGAACAATTTTTACACCGTTTGGCAATACAACCACAGCCGCATGTACGTTGCCGCCGTGCGCGAAATCGCGCTGGGTGCGGGCGCACACGGTTTGTAGCGCGTACGCCCCGCACGGGCGCAAACCTGCGGGGCAAGTTTTAAATTCTTGCAAAACTCTGTTAATATAAGCGTAATTGTATTATACGAACTCTGCGATTTTCCATGAAAACAGCCATTGTGATTACCAAATTCAAACAGGCGCTGGCGGCTTACGAAGAAGGCAAATACGAAGTCGCCCACCCTTTGTTTCTGCAGGCGGCGGCGCAAAAGTCCACCGGCGCACAGTTTTATTTGGGCAAAATGTACGCCGAAGGTTTGGGGGTGTCGCCCGACGCGATTAAGGCGGCAGACTGGTTCCGCCAAGCCGCCGAGCGCGGCTATCCGCCCGCACAGGCAAAACTGGCGGAGCTGTATGCCAACGGTTGCGGCGTGCCTTTGGATTACCGCCAAGCGGCGCAATGGTTCAAGCTGGCTGCCGAGCAAAAAGACAAAACCCCCGAAAACCGCCTGAAAGAAGCGCAAGACGCTTACGAACGCGCCGATTACGATGCGGCAATGGCGGGGTTTCAAGGCTTGGCGGAGGAAAACAGCGCAACGGCTCAGTTTTATCTCGGCGAAATGTACGCGGCGGGCTTGGGCATCGATGCGGACGCGGCACAGGCGGCGGAATGGTACCGTTTGGCGGCGTTGCAGGACTGTTTGCAGGCGCAGGTGAAGCTGGGCAAAATGTACGCCAACGGCTCGGGCGTGGCGCAGGATTACCGCGAAGCGGCGTTGTGGCTCGACCGTGCGGCGCAGCAGGAGGAAAACAATACCGCCAATTTGTTCGTCAAGGCACAGGCTTCCTACCAGCAAAACGATTATGCTGCGGCATTGGGGCTGTTCCGTACGTTGGCGGCACGCGGCCATGATGCGGCGCAGTATTATTTGGGCAGCATGTACACGCACGGCTACGGAGTAGCAAAAGACGATTTGCAGGCGGCGGAGCATTATTTTCAGGCGGCGCAGCAGGGCTATGCGTCTGCGCTGACCATGGTGCGCGAGCTGGCACAGCATCATGCGGTGGCGCAGTTTTATCTGGGCGAGCTGCACCGCATGGCGGCGGGCGTGCCGCAGGACGATGTGGCGGCCGCCGACCAATATTTGAAAGCGGCACAACAGGGCTATACGCCCGCACAGGCGCGTATGGGCGAACTGTACGCGCACGGTCGCGGCGTGCCGCAGGATTACCAACAGGCAGCAGCGTGGTATGCGAAAGCCGCCCGCAGCGAACAGGCCGCCACCCCCACCGCACTCACCGCCGTGCCGCCGCAACGGGTCGCGCCGGTGGTGCCGACCGCAGTGGCCGCCGTACCGCCGGCAACCTTCGTACCGGAAACGGCATTGTCCGCCCCTGCCCAAACGCCCGTACCGGCTGCGGCAACACCTGCCGCACCGCCCGCGCCCGTACAGGCAGAACCGGCAACCGTGGTCGCACCCGCACAAGCGGTGGTTGCTCCCGTTTTCACGCCGCCGCACCGCCACAGCACGACCAAGCCTGAAAACGAGCCGGCAAACGGCGCGGCAGCACGCAACACCGCCCCCGCGCCAAACGACAGCGCACCGTCCGCAGCGCAAGCCCCTGCCCCGCTTGCCCCGACCGATGCCGTTGCCCCTGCGCCGCAAACCGCCGCGCCCGTTGCAACCGCACCCGCCGCAGCAGAACCGACCGCAGCGCAAACCGTAGCGGCATTGGTCAAACCGCACACCGATGCCGCACCGCCAACCGCCGCGCCGATGACGCCCGCCGCCAAACCCGTATTTGAAATGCTGGACGGGCAGGACGAAGACGAAGAAGACACAGACGAAGCCGAAGCAGCACGCTTGGCGGCAGAAGAAGCGGAACGCGAACGCATGGAAGAAGCCCTGCGCGCCGAAATGATTGCCTCCGCCCACGCCGAAGCACTGGCAGCCGCACAAGCGCACACCGCCCTGCGCGAACGCGCCGCCCACGCCGTACAGTCCAACCACCGCCAAAGCGACCGCCAAATCGCCAAATCGGCAGCACAAATGGTTGCCAAAGCCTTGGGCGAACCTTTCAAAACCGTGGCGGCGGTGATGGCGGAACGCAACAACACGCACGAACCCCCCGCAGCCGCCGAACCGTCCCCGCCGCCCCGCCCTGCCGCCCGCACCGCACCCGATGAAAGCCTGACCCAAATGTTCGAGCAGGCACTGTCGCTGTACCACCAAGAAGACCACACGGGCGCATTCCCCCTGTTCCAAACACTGGCGATTAAAGGCAACCCCGAAGCACAATACTATCTGGCAACCCTGTTCGACAACGGCTACGGCGTGCCGCAAGACGAACAACAAGCCGCCGTGTGGTACCGTAAAGCCGCCGACCAAAACCACGCCGCCGCCCAATACAATCTGGGCGTATCGTATGCCAAAGGACAAGGCGTGGCGCAAGATTACGCCCAAGCCGTACAGTGGTACGCCGAAGCCGCCAAACAAGGCTACACCGCCGCCCAAAACAATCTGGGCGAACTCTACGCACAAGGCTTGGGCGTAGAACGCGACCTTGCCCAATCCGCACAATGGTTTGCCCAAGCCGCCGAAAACGGCGATGCCGTTGCCCAATACAACTTGGGCATCGCCCACAGCAACGGTCGCGGCGTAGAACAAAACGAAGCACGCGCCTTGGAATGGTTCAAAAAAGCCGCCGCACAGGGCAACGCCGCCGCCCAATACAACTTGGGCGTCCGCTACGAAGGCGGACAAGGCGTTCCGCAAGACTACCACCTTGCCGTACAGTGGTACCGCAAAGCCGCCGAACAAGGCTATGCCAACGCCCAAAACAACCTCGGCTTGCTCTACGCAGACGGACACGGCGTGGAACAAGACACCGAACAAGCCGCCGACTGGTGCGAAAAAGCCGCCGGACAAGGTCATGCCGACGCCCAGTTCAATCTCGGACTGCTCTACGCACAAAGCCTCGACAGCATCGAAGGACAACGCCAAGCCGCCGCATGGTACCTGAAAGCCGCCAAACAAGGACACGCCGCCGCCCAAACCAACCTTGCCGTTGCCTACTTCAACGGCTGGGGCGTGGACCAAAGCCGCGATGAAGCGGTGGTGTGGTACAAAGCCGCCGCCGAACAAGGCGTGGTTGCCGCCCAATACGGCTTGGGCTGGCTGTACTTTCACGGCTCGCCGCCCGACTACGACGCTGCCGAAAAATGGTGGACACAAGCCGCACGGCAAGGCGACAAAAACGCCCAACAAGGCTTGGCGGAACTCGCCCGCCGCCGCCAACAGCAAAACGCCCGCCCCGAATAGCGCGTGCCATCATTTAGATTTTCCCACTGAAAATCAGTGCAATATAAAAATATGCCGTCATTTCCGCGAATGCGGGAATCCACAGCCCGATGCGTAGCAAACGATGTTTTATCAAAGTTTGTTGCAATTTGCTGTTGGATTCCCGCCTACGCGGGAATGGCGGTACATAATTTCCCAAACACCGCCACCCCTTGCCCTCACCCTTGAACCATGCTATAGTGGGAAATTGCTTTCTACTGCATAAAGCATGCTTCCGACCATGCTTCTTTGGTCTTTTAAACGTTAAAAATTGTTTATGTTTGTTAAGATTTAAATTTACAAAATCAGCACAGGCAATAAATTGATTTAAAATGAAAAACAAGGCTATGCAGTCGGAAAACCCGCCCCATCATTAGGGGATTAAGACTGACAACACATTCATGAGTTCTGGTCCAGTGAATTGTCGGAAAACCCGCCCCATCATTA
>NZ_AUAP01000013.1 GCF_000428785.1 Conchiformibius kuhniae DSM 17694
TAGTAGAAAATTTTAATTGATGGCACGACTCAGGGCGTGTCATCAATTGACCGCGACAACCCCGCACCGTCATTTCCGCGCAGGCGGGAATCCAAGTCAAAGCACAACAAACCCTGATACAACATCGCTTGCCAAACATCCGGCGGTGGATTCCCGCCTGCGCGGGAATAACGGCATTTTTGTATCATGCTGATTTTCAGCATAAAAGTTTAAATAATGACACGCCCGATTAGAGCGTGGCGGCAGATTGCCCAAACGGCTCAAAACGGACAGCCACCGCCGCGCCCGTAAGCAATCAGGAAAACCATCATGCTTCCGACCGAGATTTAATAAGGTGTTCGCGAAGGAAGGGAACATTTAATTTCCCCATGAATATAACAATTTTTTGCTCCAGCATTTGTACATGTTTGCAATGCCTGAGACTTTGCCCGCCACTTTGACTGTCCGTGGAAACCCGGAAAAACTTTTGGCACACCTGAAGACATCTGTCCTGCTGATAACGCCAAACAGCCATTATGGTAATCGAAAAGAATTCTGCATTGCAAACCCGCGCTTTGGCAACCAGTCATGGCGACATTTGCTGCTATGTCGTTTGAAGAGTAGCCGTCAGCACGAAAAATCTTGCTACTGTCATTTCTGCTATCAAAACCATCTACAACAACGCCATAACGGGTATAGTAACTTGGAGTAGAGTAGCCTCGGTTATATTGCCCCTGAATCCGTTGGGTTTCCTGCAGGTGCATCTGATAATTCATGTCGCGCTGTTGTTGGCGCTGCATTCTTTGGCACACCGCATCGCATGCCGATGCCAGTACGGGCATCATCAGCAGGGCGGCAATCAGATATGACGGTTTGTTTGTCATGATTTGTCCTTTGGAAAGTGGGTTGGAAAAGGCGTGCTTCATGCGCCATTATAGCCGATGGCTGGTGTTGGTGGGGTGATTATTTAAATTTTCCTACTGAAAATCAGTGCAATAAAAAAACACCGTCATGCCCGCACTGGCGGGAATCCATCTCCCGATGCTTGGCAAGCGATGTTTTATCAAGGTTTGCTGTACTTCGATGTGGATTCCCGCATTCGCGGGCATGACGGTGCAGGGTTTTCAGGGTTTTTCGGCTAATTGATGACACGCTTTAGGCACGGCGCAGCAAAACAAAGCGGCTTTGTCCCGCCCTGCTTTCGCGGTGGGGCAGCAGCCATTCGGGAAAGTCGGGCAGTTGCGCGGCTTCGGCATACACCCGTGCGCCGTCTGCCAGATGCGGGCGCAGTGCGTCAAACAGGGCTTGCCAGCCCCGCCACGCAAACGGCGGGTCGAGCAAAACCAAGTCGAAGCGTTGGCGGTTGGTGTGCAGGAAGGCAAGGGCTTCGCTGTGGACGGCGTGCGCTTGCGCCAGTCCGAGCCGGCGGATGTTGTCGTGGAGTGCGGCAACGGTGCGGCGGTTGTGGTCGCACAGGCACACGCGGGCAGCGTGGCGCGATGCGGCTTCCAAGCCCAATGCGCCGCTTCCGGCAAACAAATCCAGTACGTTTTGTCCGTGCAGCTCCTGCCCCAGCCAGTTAAACAGTTTTTGGCGCACCATGTCGGGGGTGGGGCGCAAGCCGTCCGCGTCGTCAAAGGTGAGTATGCTGCCGCGATGGCTGCCGCCACTGATGCGGACGCGGTTGCGGTGTCGGGCGTGGTGTTTCATCGGTGTTCCTTGCTGCGGTGCGGGTGGTGTGCCAAGCAGGTTTGCAGGGCGGTAAATACGCTGCGGGCATCGGGCATTTGCCCCACGCCGCCGAGATTGACGGCATCGGGCGCGGTTTGTACGCCGGTTTTGGCGGGGTCGCTGTCGGTGAAGATGCCCACAGTCGGCACGGCAAGGGCGTTGGCAAGGTGCAGCAAGCCCGTGTCCACGCCGATGACGGCTTCTGCACCCGCCAGCAGCCGTGCCGCTTCACGCAAACCCATTTTGCCGCACACGCGCACAAAGGGCAAATCCGATGCCATCTGTTCGGCACGGGCGCGTTCGTTGGCGTTGCCCCAAGGCAGCAGCACCGTCCAGCCGTGTGTGTCGTGCAGGGCTTGGAACAGGTTTGCCCAGTGTTGCGGCAGCCATAATTTGCTGTCGCGGCTGCTGGCGTGCAGGGCAAGGGCGTAGGGTGCGGGGGCATCGGGCAGGGGGGTGATGGCGGCGCGGATGCCGAAATCGGGTGCGCCTGTGGCTTGGTAGCCGAATATTTGTGCCAACAGGCAACGGTTGCGCCACACGGCATCGCGGTGGCGCGGTACGGGAAAGCGTGCTTGGTACAGGCGCGATGCCAACGGTTCGCGCGCGCTGTTGCCGTCCAAGCCGTACACGGGGGCGTTTGCCCAGCGTGCGGGCAGGGCGCTTTTGATTAAGCCCTGTGCTTCCGCCACTTTGCTGAAGCCTTGCGCCCGCAAGCTGTGTTTGAGTGCCGCGATTTCGCGCCACGTTTGCGGGCTGGCAAGCCGTTTGCGCCAGTGCCGCCAGCGCATTTCGTGTACCTGCGCCACAAAGGGGTGCAGGCGGGCGATGTCGGCAAACGCGGCTTCGCACAGCCAGTGCAGGGACAAGTCGGGACGGTGGCGTGCCAAGTCGCTGACGGCGGGCAGGGTGTGAATCAGGTCGCCCATGCTCGACAGGCGCACCAGTAAAACGTTTTCCATCGGGTGTTCTCTGTTGTGTTCGGCGCTGCCGTCCGAACAAAACCCCGCACGGGGCGGGGTTTGGGTGTGGCGGCGCACGGGGCGCGCCCTGCATCGGATGTTATTCGTCCGCGCCGGTGTGGGGGCGTACGCTGACGGTTTTGCGGTTCAAACGGCCTTTGACGGCGAATTCCACATAGCCGTCCACTTTGGCAAACAGGGTGTGGTCTTTGCCCATGCCCACGTTGTCGCCGGCGTGGAATTTGGTGCCGCGCTGGCGCACGATGATGGAGCCGGCGGGAATGAGTTCGTTGCCGAAGGCTTTTACGCCCAAGCGTTTGGCTTCGGAATCGCGGCCGTTTTTGGAACTGCCGCCTGCTTTTTTGGTTGCCATGTCGGATACTCCTTAAATGGTTGAAAAATCAGGCGATTGCCAAGATTTCGATTTGGGTGAAGTTTTGGCGGTGGCCTTGACGTTTCTGATAGTGCTTGCGGCGGCGCATTTTGAAAATGCGGATTTTTTCGCCGCGACCGTGTGCCACCACTTTGGCGGTAACTTTGGCGCCTTCGATAAAGGGCGCACCCACTTTTACCGCGTCGCCGTCAGCAATCATCAGAACTTCGTTCAGTTCGATTTGGCTGTCGAGTTCGGCAGGTATCTGTTCTACTTTCAATTTTTCGCCGACGCGCACTTTGTACTGCTTGCCGCCGGTTTTTATGACCGCATACATACTCAACTCCGTAAAATTTACGATGGAAATGGAAAACGCCGCGCACAACATGCGGGCGCGACAACAAAACGGCGCATTATAATCCGTGCCGGCAGGGCTGTCAAAATGTGTTTCCGCCGCAAGCGCGGTATAATGGCGCTTTTGACGTGCAAGGATATGCGGGTGATTGGCAGGATAGACGGTATTTTGGCGGAAAAACACGCGCCTCAGGTATTGGTGGACGTGGGCGGCATCGGCTACGAATTGGACGTGTCGATGCAGACTTTCTGTCTGCTGCCGCCGCTTGGCGAAGCGGTGCGGCTGTACACGCAATTGGTGGTGCGCGAAGACGCGCATCTGCTCTACGGCTTTGCGGCGCGGGAAGAACGTGCCGCGTTCCGCCAATTGGTCAAAATCGGCGGCATCGGCGCGAAAACCGCTTTGGGCATTTTGTCGGCGATGAGTGCCGACGAGCTGGCACAGACCATCGCGCAGGAAGACGTCAAACGCCTGTCGTCCGTGCCCGGCATCGGCAAAAAAACCGCCGAACGCATGGTATTGGAATTGCGCGGCAAGCTTGCGCCCGTTGCTTCCGTTGCTGCCGCAGCAGGCGGCAACGAAGACGTTTTCCACACCCTGATTGCGCTCGGCTACAGCGAACGCGAAGCACAAAATGCCGTCAAGCACCTTCCGCCCACAGGCGATGTCGGCGAAGGCGTGCGTTTGGCATTGAAAACCTTACTGAAATAACCATGCCCCGAAAAAAAGACCCAACTTTTGAAGCCGCTTTGGCGCGGCTGGACACGCTGACCCACATTCTGCAAAGCCCCGACACCCCTTTGGCGGACGCGCTTGCCGCGTATGAAGAAAGCTGCCGTCTGCTGGATTTTTGCGAAACGGCTTTGCACGATGCCGAACAAAAACTGTCGGTATGGGAAAACGGCAGACTGAACGCGCTCGTGTTGGACGAAACGGGCGCACACACCAACGATTGAGGAATCCCGATGAATACCGACACCGCTTTCCAACAATGGCAAACGCAAACCCGCGCCCGCACCGAAGAATTGCTCGAACGGCTGCTGCCCGCCGGTAACGTCTGCCCCGAAATCCTGCATCAGGCAATGCGCTACAGCGTATTGGGCGGGGGCAAACGGCTGCGTCCGCTCTTGGTTGCCGCCGCCGCCGAATTGGGCAACCGCGACCGCCAAGCCTGCGAACACGCGATGGCGGCGGTGGAGTGCGTGCACGTTTATTCGCTGGTGCATGACGACATGCCCGCCATGGACAACGACGATTTGCGGCGCGGCAAACCCACCTGCCACATCCGTTTTGGCGAGGCCTTTGCGCTGCTGGCGGGCGATGCCCTGCAAACTTTGGCGTTTGAACTGCTGTCGCTGCCCAACGGCTTGCCCGCGCCGCGCCATCTGCGCATGTTGCAAACGCTCGCCCGCGCAACGGGCAGCACGGGCATGGCGGGCGGGCAGGCGATTGATTCGGCAAATGTCGGCAACACGCTCGACCAACACGCGCTTGCCCGCATGCACGAACGCAAAACGGGCGCCTTGATTGGCGCATCGGTGGCGTTGGGCGCACTGTGTTGCCCCGAGCTGGACGATGCCGATTTGTCGCGCCTGAACGTTTTTGCCGCCAAAACCGGACTGGCGTTCCAAGTCATCGATGACGTGTTGGACTGCGAAGCCGACACCGCCACGCTGGGCAAAACCGCCGGCAAGGATTCGCAGCAGAACAAACCCACTTATGTTGCCCTGCTCGGTTTGGCACCTGCCCGCCGCTATGCCGAGCAACTGCTTGCCGAAGCGTTGTCGGCGCTTGCGCCCTACGGCGGCAGGGCCGATTATTTGCGCGGTTTGGCGGAATTCAGCGTCAAGCGCGGCTATTGATGCCGTTTGCCCGCAAATAATCGCCGATGGCGGCGGCGTGGTCAAACAGCAATGCTCCCGCTTGTGCCATTTCGCGCAGGGCGGCGGCTTCGGTGTCGGCGGCGATGGCGCGGCAGGCGGCGCGGTTGAGTAGCACCTGCCAAGCCTTTCCGGCGTTGAGCAATTGCAGCACCGTTGTTTTCACGCAATAATCGGTTGCCAAGCCGCCCACAATCACCACCCGCACCCCTTTGCTGTCCAGCCACTCAATCAAACCGGTGCTGCGCCGTTCGCGCAAATCGTGAAAACACGCGCCGTAGGGGTGCAGTTCGGGCGATGTGCCTTTCCACACGCAAAAATCGTATTCGTGTTCGGCGGGCAAACCGTCCAACAGCTCGAAGCCGTAGCTGCCGACCATCGCGTGTGCCACCCAAGTGCGGTCGGCATCGGGCAAACCGGTGGGCTGTCCCATTTCGGCACGGGAGGCGCACAGCCATTTGGCGGCGGGGGTGTGTGCGTCTTTGGTCATCACCCGCAATCCGGCAAACGCCGCTTGCGCATTCAGCTCGTCCGCAATTTCGTCGCCGCCGGCAACGGGCAGCTCATCGGGGCAGAGCGGGGTGAAGGTTTTTTGGGCATCAACATCAATGGCGGCAATCATGTTTGGTTTCCTGTATTTGCTCGGTTCGGAAGGTGCATAAGAACACGCGCCTTGTTTCCGATAAGTGGGACAAGGCGCGTATTCGCTTGGGGGAAAGCTTATTTTTTAACCAATTTCCAATTGTTCTTGCCCAAGTCCACCAAACGGATTTTGCCGTCTGACGAAATGTATCCGCCTTTGGCAGCCGTTAAAATAATGCCTTTGGGCAAAGTGGCGGAGAAAATTTCCGCCTGTTTTCGGTCTTTGGTGAAAATGGCATACGCCGCCAAAGCGGGATTGTCGGGGTCGACCATGCGGATGTTGGCGACATTGAATAACTGCACGCACTGCTGCAGCAGCACCGACCAAGTCGCGCCTGTGGCGGTTTGACAACCGTACAGGTCGGTTACCGTGGTGGCAACGGCGGTGGTGGCGGGCGGCGGCGTTTGCACCTGTACCTGCACGGGCGGCTGCGGCTGTACCGGTGCCGGCGGCGGCGTGATGACGGTGGTTTGCGGCACCATAGACGGCACCTGCACCAAGCCCGGATACACCGGATAGGGCTGGTAGGACTGATAGGGCTGGTTGGCGCATGCAGCCAGCAAAACCGATGCGGCGGCAGCCGTCAGAAGATAATGTTTCATGGTTGAATGCCTTTCAAATGAGTGAATCATGCTTGTTGGAAACGATACGGTGCGATTGTATGCCAATCGGCGGCGGCGCACATCTGCCTCAGGCGTACCGTGCGGGGCAGAATGTGTACTTTTGTAAAGAAAACCGATGGGCGCAAACATTTCTTTACACGGCGGCGGCAAGCACACTTGCGGCGGAATGCGCCTTTGCCGCTTGGCAAGTGTAAATCGGCTTAAAATTATGTCAAAAAACCCCCACCGACCGCAAAATCCGCTTTTTGGGATTATTTTGACACAATATCCGCAGCTTGCCGCACGCGGCGGGGCTAAATCGCCATCAAATCTTCTTCTTTGGTGGCGAGCATCTTGTCGGCTTCGGCGATGTATTTGTCGGTGAGTTTTTGCACCGCTTCTTCGCCGCGCCGTGCATCGTCTTCGGTGATTTCTTTGTCTTTGAGCAGCTTTTTGATGTGGTCGTTGGCATCGCGGCGCACATTGCGTACCGCCACGCGTCCGTCTTCCACTTCGCCGCGCACCACTTTAATCAGGTCTTTGCGGCGCTCTTCGGTGAGCATGGGCATCGGTACGCGAATCACGTCGCCCATGGCGGCGGGGTTCAAGCCCAAATTGGAGTCGCGAATGGCTTTTTCCACCGCCGATGCCATATTGCTTTCGTACACTTTCACCCCGATGGTGCGCGCGTCCAGCAGGGTAACGTTGGCAACTTGGCTGACCGGCACGGGGCTGCCGTAATATTCCACTTCCACTTGGTCGAGCAGCCCCGTGTGGGCGCGTCCGGTGCGTACTTTGGCAAGGTTCTCGCGCAGCACTTCCAGCGAACGCTGCATTTTGGTTTCGGCGGTTTTTTGAATGTCGTTAATCATATTGATGTTTTCCAAGAACAAAAAGACTGGTGGCGAATATTAGCGCGTTTTGTCGGCAGCAACAAGTTTGGACGCGGGGTGCGGGTCAGTTGTGTACCAATGTGCCTTCGTCTGCGCCCAAAATCACGTTTTTCAATGCGCCTGTTTTGTGAATGTCGAACACGACGATGTTCAGGCGGCGTTCGCGGCACAGGGCAAAGGCGGTGGCGTCCATTACTTTCAGGTTTTTAATCAGGGCTTCGTCAAACGTGAGGCTTTGGTAGCGGGTGGCGGACGGGTCTGTTTTCGGGTCGGCGCTGTACACGCCGTCCACGTTGGTGGCCTTCATCATGATGTCGCAGTTCATTTCCGCGCCGCGCAGGGCGGCGGCGGTGTCGGTGGTGAAGAAGGGGTTGCCCGTGCCGGCGGCGAAAATCACCACTTTGCCTTCTTCCAAATACTGAATGGCTTTGGGGCGGGCGTAGGTTTCGGCAATCTGCTGCATGCTCAATGCCGACTGCACCCGCGCTTTCGTGCCCAAGCTTTCAAATGCGTCTTTGAGTGCCAGCGCGTTCATCACGGTGGCCATCATGCCCATGTAGTCGGCGGTGGCGCGGTCCATGCTTTGCGCCTGACCCGACACGCCGCGAAAAATATTGCCGCCGCCGACCACGATGCCGACCTGTACGCCCAAATCGGCGATTTCTTTTACTTGCGAGACAATCCGCATAATCGTTTCGCGGTTGATGCCGAAAGGGTCGTTGCCCATCAGCGATTCGCCGGAAAGTTTGAGCAGAATGCGTTGGTATTTTACAGCCATGTGAAGCACCTTATTGTGTGATGAAAAATTACGCAAATGCGGCACATTATACGCGTTTTTTACCGATTTTTACTTTTCTTGCGGCAAAAAACCCACACGGCGGCGGCGCAAAAAACGCGCTTTGGCGGATTTTTTACTAAAAACTTTAAATTAAAATTTTGATATTGATGGAAATCATCGGCTTTGGCGCGGCAGGGTACACCGTTTGCGCTTTTTTTGGTGTACACTTGACCCATTGGTTCCGGCACGCCGCCGCCAAAGGCAGACGGCAAACAGAAAAAGGAATTTTGATGAATCTACTGGGCGTTTTGTTCAAAGTCAGCAGCATGACCATGCTGTCGCGGATTTTGGGCTTCGTGCGCGATGCGGTACTGGCGCGGATTTTTGGTGCGGGCGCGGCGATGGACGCGTTTGTGGTGGCGTTCCGTCTGCCCAACCTGCTGCGGCGGGTGTTTGCCGAAGGGGCGTTTTCGCAGGCGTTTATTCCCGTGCTGGCAGAATACCGCCAAAACCGCGATGAACGCACCACGCGGCTTTTCGTGCAGTATGTGGCGGGCATGTTGCTGTTTGCCCTGTGCATCGTTACCGCCATCGGCATTGTGGCGGCACCTTTGATTATCCGGATAACGGCGGGCGGGTTTTCCACAGACGGCACGCGGTTTGAATTGGCGGTATCGCTGCTGCAAATCGTGTTTCCCTATATTTTGTTTATTTCGCTGTCGTCTTTTGTCGGCAGTATTTTGAACACCTACGGCAAATTTGTGATTCCCGCGTTTACGCCCGTGCTGTTGAACGTGTCGTTTATTGTGTTTGCGGTGTTTTTCGTGCCGTATTTCGACCCGCCGGTTACCGCTTTGGCGTGGGCGGTGTTTGTCGGCGGGATTTTGCAGTTGGCGTTCCAACTGCCGTGGCTGTGGCGTTTGGGGTTTTTGAAGCGTCCGAAATTGAGCTTCCGCAGCCCTGCGGTCAATTATGTGATGCGGCAGATGGTGCCTTCGGTGTTCGCATCGTCTGCGGCGCAGGTGTCGCTGCTGATTAATACGGCGTTCGCATCGTTTCTGGTGGCGGGCAGCGTGTCGTGGATGTACTACGCCGACCGTTTGATGGAGTTGCCCGCAGGGGTCATCGGGGCGGCGTTGGGAACGGTGCTGCTGCCGAATTTGTCGCGCCACGCCGCCGCCGGCAGCACCGAAGAATTTTCGGCACTGCTCGATTGGGGTTTGCGCCTGTGCCTGCTGCTGGTGTTGCCCGCCGCTTTGGGCTTGGCGGTATTGGGCTTTCCTTTGGTGGCGACGCTGTTCATGTACCGCCAATTCAGTCTGCACGACGCGCAAATGACCCATTGGGCATTGATGGCGTATTCGGTGGGCTTGCCGGCGATGATTATGGTGAAGATTTTGGCGGCGGGTTTTTATGCCCGCAAAAATGTGAAAACGCCGACCCGTGTCGCCATTGTGTCGATTGTCGCCACGCAGGTGTTTAATGTGCTGCTGGTGTGGAAGTTCAAGCATGTGGGCTTGTCGCTCGCCATCGGCTTGGGGGCGTTGGTGAATGCGTCTTTGCTGCTGATGCTGCTGAAAATGCGGAAAATTTATGTGCCCAAACCGGGCTGGAAGGGCTTTTTGCTGCGGATTGCGGCGGCGGTGGCGGTGATGGGGGCGGGTTTGGCGGCGGCGCAGCACTGGCTGCCTTTGCAGTGGGCGGAGGTGGGCGGTTGGCACCGTGCCGTGCAATTGATGTGTTTGCTGCTGCTGGGGGTGATTTTGTATTTCGGTACGCTGATTGTGTTGGGTGCGCGTCCGCGCCGTGCAGGGCAGGCGTTGTGATGTGGAAGCCTTTGGCGGGTTTGGCGGCGGGCTTGCTGGTGGCGGGCATGGTGTTTTGGCGTTGGCAGGCGGTGGATTACCCCGCTTATCCGCACAGCCGCCAATACCGCAACGGCGCGTTTGCCAACGACCCGCCCACCCGCCCCGTTGCGTTTGGCGGTGCGGTGTATTCCTTGTGGCGGCTGCTGACAGCATCGCGGCAGTTCGCCCCGCCGCAGCCCCTGCCTGCGGTGCGCCCCGATTGGCAGGCGTTTTTGGCAGACGGCGGCAAAATCAAAATGCTGTGGTTCGGGCATTCCAGCACCCTGATGCGGGTGGGCGGGCAAACCGTGTTTTTCGACCCCGTGTTTGCCGCTTCGGTGTCGCCTGTGCCGTTGATGATGCGCCGTTTCCAGCCGCCGCCCGCCACCTTGCACGACCTGCCGCCGGTGGACGTGGTGGTGTACACCCACAACCACTACGACCATCTCGACAAAACCGCGCTCCGGCATTTTGCGGCGGGCGACACCCGCTTCATCGTGCCTTTGGGCATGGGCGCATTATTGCAGTCGTGGGGCGTGGCGGCAGAACGCATACGCGAAGCCGATTGGTGGGACAAGCTGGATTTGGGCGCATGGCAACTGCATGCCGTACCCGCACGCCACAATAGCGGGCGCGGCGGCGGCGACCGCAACCGCAGCCTGTGGTGCGGTTGGGTGGTGCAAACGGCACACGAGCAAATCTATTACTCGGGCGATTCCGCCTACGGCGCACACTTTGCCGAAATCGGACGGCGCTTCGGCGGATTCGATTTGGCGCTGCTGGAAAACGGGCAATACAACCCCGCTTGGGCAGACAACCACATGTTTCCTGAACAAACCGCCCAAGCCGCGCAAGACGTCCGCGCCAAACGGGTGATGCCCGTGCATTGGGGCGCGTATGCCTTGAGCATACACGCGTGGGACGAACCCGTGCGCCGTCTGCTGCCTTTGCTGCAACAGTCCGACACCGCCGCCCTGACACCCGTGCAGGGGCAGGTGTTCGACCGCGAAACACCAACGGAAAAATGGTGGGAACAGGAAAAATAATCAGGCCGTTTCAGCCGTGTTGTGTGGGACGGACGAAGCGTATTTCGCGTTCGTTGTCTGCCAACACGGCTTTTTTGACGGCATGCCCGAACACGGTTTCCAAATTCAGGCGGCGCAGTGCGCCCGTGTCCCATGCTTGGTCGAGCAGGGCGCGGGCGCGTTCTTGTTCGGATTCGGGGCATTGCAGTGCCTGCCACAGCCCCAAAGTTTGCCAGTCTTGCCACAGGGCTGTGCGGCTTTGGTAGGTGAGTACCAGCTTTTCGGTGTCGGTTACGGGGTCGCAAAAGCCGTGATGGAACATCATGTCGCCCAAGTCGTGCATGTCGCGCAGGGTGGGGGCAGGGCAGGGGCAGCCGTTTTCGGTGAGCAGGGCGCGGACGTCTTGCAGGCTGTCGATGCCCAAGTGGCTGAAAAACAATAATCCGCCCGTTTGCAGGGCGTTTGCCCAGTTGTCGAATACGGCAACGGGGTCGGCGGCGGTGTGCAGGCTCAGGTTGGCCCAAAGCATGTCGGCGGGCAAGCCCAAGGTTTGGTGGACGGCTTGGCAGGTTTGGGCAACGGTTTTGCCGGTGAGTTTGGCAAGCAGTCCGTGGTTGCGGGCTTGGGCGGCGTCGTGCAAAAATTCGGGGCGCGGGTCGTATTCGCGAAAACGCGCGTGCGGAAAACGGGCGGCAAGCAGGCTGCGTCCGCAGTCGCCGTCCGCACCGGCGAGAATAATCTGTTTGGGCGGGTGTTTGAGCAGTGCCAGCCGTTCGTTCATGGTGTGTGCCAAATGGCGGTGGACGGCGTAGGTGTCGGGATTCATGGTTTGGGGCTTTCGTGGGGGCGGACGGTGGAAACGGTGCGGTGTTTGCGCCGCAACAGTTTGGCAATGATGCCGCTTTGCACGCCGAACAACACCGAAAACAAATAAAACCCGCCGCAAAACAAAATAATCGCCGGGCCCGAAGGAATGTTCACATAATAGGAAAACAGCAGCCCCGCCGCCCCGCAGCACAGCGCAATCGCCGCCGCCGCCGCCATCATCGCGCCGATGCCGCGCACCCACAGCCGCGCCGTTACCGCCGGCAGCATCATCAGTCCCACCGACATCAGCGTGCCCAAAGCCTGAAAACCCGCCACCAAATTCATCACCACCAACACCAAAAACGCCACATGCCACACGCCGCCGCGTCCGCCGACCGCGCGTAAAAACAAAGGGTCGATGCTTTCCAGCAGCAGGGGACGGAACATCACCGCCAATGCCAGCAGCGTAACGCTCGCCACACATGCCATCAGCAGCAGCGATGCGCCGTCCACCGCCAGCACCGAGCCGAACAGCAGATGCAGCAGTTCCACGCTGTTGCCGCCCAAACTCACCAGCGTAACGCCCACCGCCAAGCTGCTCAAATAAAAAGCGGCGAAGTTGGCGTCTTCCTTGACATCGGTGAAACGGCTTGCCAAGCCTGCCAGCAATGCCATTAGCATACCTGCGGCAAAGCCGCCGATGCTCATCGCGGGCAGGCTCAAACCCGCCAACATATAGCCCGCCGCCGCGCCGGGCAGCACCGCATGGCTGAGCGCGTCCCCAATCAGGCTCATGCGCCGCATCACCAAAAACACGCCCACCGGCGCGGCAGACAAGGCGAGCATCACCACCGATGCCAATGCGCCGCGCATAAATCCGAATTCAACAAAGGGTTGGATAAGCAGTTCGTGCATGGTTATTCTTGCAATTCGTAATAGCGCAGCAGTCCGGCGGCACGTTGGCGGTAGGCGGTACAAAAGCTCGGCGACCGTGCTTGCGATTGTGCGGCGGCGATGGCGCGTTCAATCTCGGCATCGCTGTTTGGTTTCAGGCAGCTTTGCCGTTTGAACAGGGTTTCGCCGACAAAATAAGTGGCGCTGTCGTAACGTCCGATATCGTCATGGTTTTTGTCCACACAGGCATCGCGGTACGCACCCAAAAAGGCGGAATGTTCCAGCAGGGTGGTGCAGCTTGCGGCGGTGGGCACGTTGGGAACGGCGCAGGCGTTGAGCAGGCAAACGGTGGTTAAGATGCTTAATTTTTTCATCAAAATTCCTTTTCGGTTTGAAACTCCGCCGTTCACGGCGGTAAAATGGCTTTTTTATTCGGGCGGGGCGTAAGCCCGTCCGAATCAGGGCAAGGCATAGGGCTGCGCTTTGCTTTAATGTCCAGCCCTGTGCGTTGAAACATGATATTAAAAATTTGTTTGCAAATCAGTTGTCGGGACACCAAGCGCCGTCTTCGCCCGCTTGCGCCAGCGCGTTGGCGCGTTGCAGCAGGGCATCGCACAACACGTCCCGCGTGTTGCCTTCGCCGACTTTTTCCCGTGCAATCAGCAGGGTGTGCGGAAAATGGGCGCGGACTTGTTCGTAATCGTGCAAAACGGCAATCACGGCGCGGCCGTTGCGGTGTTCTTCCTGCAACACGTTCAGCAGGGCGCGGGTGGTTTTGGCGTCCACAGCGTTAAACGGTTCGTCCAGCAGCAGAAATTTAGCGTTTTGTACCAGCATCCGCGCCAGCAGCACGCGCTGGAATTGTCCGTTGGACAAATCGCCAATCATATTGGCGGCAAAATCCGCCATGTTCACCCGCGTCAGGGCTGCCTGCACGCGCTCACGTTGCGCTGCCGACACGCCGCCGAAAAAGCCGGTTTCGTACCACAAACCCAATGCCGCCAGCTCAAACACGCTCATCGGCTGGCTGCGGTCGATGTCGGACTGCTGCGGCAGATAAGCGATGTCGGCGCGGCACAGCCCGTGCCAGCGCACTTCGCCGGTTTGACAGCGCTGCAGCCGCATCACCGCTTTGAGCAGGGTGGATTTGCCCGCACCGTTGGGGCCGCACAGGGCATACATGCCGCCGCCGTCAAAACGGGTGTTGAGGTGGTGGACGGCGGTGCGTTGGCGGTAGGCAACGGTGAGGTTGCACACTTCAATCGCGGGCGTACTCATGCCGCCGCCCAAAAATACACGCCCCAAATCAGGGCAAGGGCGCACGCCGCCAGCAACAGGCGTTGCCACACGCCCGACAACAACAGGGAATAGCGCATTTCAGCCGTCCTGCAAGGAAAAAGCGTTATTGTATAACATTCGGGCGGGGCGGGGAAATGTGCCTTGACGTATGTCTGGGGCGTGTCATCAATTGACCGAAAAATCTCTGCACCGTCATTCCCGCGCAGGTGTCGGTTGGGTTGGAGCGAAGCGCAAACCCAACAAAATCCATAAATTTTCGGAAAAATGTTGGGTTTTCACTTCAACCCAAGCTACGCTTGCTTCACAAACATCAGGCAGTGGATTCCCGCCTGCGCGGGAATGACGGCAGTTTTTTATTGTGCTGATTTCCGGTAAAAATTTAAATGATGGCACGCCTTAGTGTGTTTTCAAATCGTCGTATGCGCCCAAATTGCGGACGTTGCGGTAGCCCATGTTGTGCAGGGTTTGCTGTGCCAAGCCCGAACGCCGTCCGCTACGGCAGTAGAGCAGGATTTCGGTGTCGCGGTTGTCGGTGAGGGCGGCGATGTGTCGGGCGATTTGGTCGTGGGGAATGTTTACCGCATGGTTCAAATGCCCTGCGGCAAATTCTTCGGCAGAGCGCACGTCAATCAAAATACCCGTGCGGGCGGGGACGGCTGCGGCAGATGCGGGCACGGCGGACGGTTCGGCGGCACCGCAAGCGGCGGCAAGCAGGGTCAGTAAAACGCATAGACAATGTTTCATCGGAAATACCTTTCTGTGTGGGGATAACGGGCGGGGATTTTTGGGTTTATGGTGCGCCGTCCTGCGGCTTGGCAAATTCCGTGTACCAATTGAAAAAGCCGTCCGACCAATTGATTCTGCCGATTTCGCACTTGTCAATGTAAAAGCCGTCAGGATAATCCCGAAAGCCCGGTTTGTCGGATAATTGCGCTTGGGCGTGTCGGGCGTCTGCCAACGTGGCAAAAACGCCGATGTGCTTGATGTCGTCGTGGTAGGGACTTCGTTGGCGGACGTGTCCCAACAGGAAAACGTATTTCATTACAATGCCTTTTCGGTTGGAAACCCCGCCGTTTGCGGCGGGAAAATCCGCTTTTGTGCGGGTGGGGCATGGGGTGGTGCCTGATGTGCCGCCCCTGCGCCTTGAACATCATGGGCGGGAAAAGTCTGCCGGTTTGGGTTACAATGCGCCCGTTTTCCCACCACCCCCCAGTATAAGGACAAAATATGTTTTCCAAAAGTGTTACCATCGCCCAATACGACCCCGAACTGGCCGCCGCCATCGCCGCCGAAACCGCGCGCCAGCAAGACCACATTGAACTGATTGCCTCCGAAAACTACGTAAGCTGCGCCGTGATGGAAGCGCAGGGCAGCCAACTGACCAACAAATACGCCGAAGGCTATCCCGCCAAACGCTATTACGGCGGCTGCGAACACGTTGATGTGGCGGAACAACTGGCGATTGACCGCGTGAAACAACTGTTCGGCGCGGCGTATGCCAACGTGCAGCCGCACTCCGGTTCGCAAGCCAATCAAGCCGTTTACGCCGCCGTTTTGAAACCGGGCGACACCATTTTGGGCATGAGCTTGGCGCACGGCGGTCATCTCACGCACGGCGCGTCCGTCAATATTTCCGGCAAACTCTACAACGCCGTTACCTACGGCTTGGACGAAAACGAAGTGTTGGACTATGCCGAAGTGGAACGCCTTGCGCTGGAACACAAACCGAAAATGATTGTGGCGGGCGCGTCCGCCTACGCCTTGCAGATTGACTGGGCGCGTTTCCGCGAAATCGCCGACAAAGTGGGCGCGTATTTGTTTGTGGACATGGCGCACTATGCCGGTTTGGTGGCGGGCGGCGAGTATCCCAATCCCGTCCCCCACGCCGATTTCGTAACCACCACCACGCATAAAACCTTGCGCGGGCCGCGCGGCGGCGTGATTTTGTGCCGCGACACCACCCACGAAAAAGCCTTGAATTCCAGCATTTTCCCCAGCTTGCAGGGCGGGCCTCTGATGCACGTTATCGCCGCCAAAGCGGTGGCGTTCAAAGAAGCCCTTGAACCGGAATTCAAAACCTACGCCAAACAAGTGAAAACCAATGCGGCGGCCATGGCGGAAGAATTGGTGAAACGCGGTTTGCGGATTATTTCCGGCCGCACCGAAAGCCATGTTTTCCTGGTGGATTTGCGTGCCAAAAACATTACCGGCAAAGCCGCCGAAGAAGCACTCGGCAAGGCGCACATCACCATCAACAAAAACGCCATTCCCAACGACCCGGAAAAACCGTTTGTAACAAGCGGTATCCGTGTCGGCACGGCGGCGATTACCACACGCGGTTTTGACGAAGCCGATTCACGCGTGTTGGCGAACTTGGTGGCGGACGTGCTGGAAGCGCCCGAAGACGAAGCGGCTTTGGCGCAAGTGGCAGACAAAGTGAAAGCCCTGTGCGACAAATACCCCGTTTACGGCGCGTAAACCCGCCCGTTTGCCGCAAAGCCGCCAAAGACTTGGCGGCTTTGTTCTGATGAATTTCAAACGCTTGCGAAAAAACAGCCCAATCGGGTTTGACAGCGCCGCCAAAGCCCGTATAATGCACAGCTTCAACACCAGCCCAGGTGGCGAAATTGGTAGACGCAGGGGACTCAAAATCCCCCGCCGAAAGGTGTGTCGGTTCGAGTCCGACCCTGGGCACCAAATAGAATTGATGTTTAAAATGCCCAGATGGCGGAATTGGTAGACGCGCCAGCTTCAGGTGCTGGTATCCGCAAGGGTGTGGAAGTTCGAGTCTTCTTCTGGGCACCAAACAAACAAAAAACAGCCTTTTTACAGGCTGTTTTTTGTTTTTGCATCATCAATTTCCTCAACCTGAAAAACACGCCCGCCGCCAAAGCACAAAAGTGCTACGATGGCGGCGGATGCTGGGGCGTGTCGTCATTTAGATGTTCCTACTGAAAATCAGTGAAATATAAAAAATTCCGTCATTCCCGCGCAAAGTTTTTTCGGTTAATTGATGATACTAGGGGCAAATTCCTTTGGTGTTTGCCCTGATGTTAATAATCAATCTTTGAAGACAAAACCTTGCCGGTTTTCGCATCAATTTTCACATCGTATTCGCGTCCGTCTTTGCCGCGCACTTCCACTTCAAAATAAGTTCCTTTGCGCACGCTGTGTTCAAAATCCACATCGGTGGCAACGCCGCCGCCGACATGGGCAACCGCCGTTTGTGCCGCTTTTTCATAAGTGATGAATTGGGCGCGGTTTTGTTCGTAATAACGCTCATCGTCACCCGCAAAAGAAGGCGCGGCCGCGCCAAAGGCAAACGCAGCGAACAAAGCGGCAAGAACGGTTTTGGATTTCAGCATGATGTGTAACTCTCTTCAATATGTGTGAATGGAAAATATTTATTATAAAGGATTTTTTATGTTTTTATTTTAAGCGGGCGACAAAAAAGGTAAACCGCCGTTTACACAAAAACCGCCCGTATGCACACGGCACACAGGCGGTTGTTTTTTTACATCAAATCAGATGATTATTTACCGGCAGGTTTCAACAAACCGGGGTTGCCCATCGCCGGGTCGCTGTCGTAAGCGGCAATCGCATCTGCCACAGTCATGCCCAGAGCTTTGGCAACGCCTTCGCCGTAAGCGGGGTCGCAAGCGTAGCAGTTGCGGATATGGCGGTATTTGATGAAGTCCAAAGCATCGCCCATACCGGCGGCGGTGTTGTTGAACAGGGTTTGCTTCTGTTCGTCGCTCATATTGTTGAACAACACGCGCGGCTGGCTGAAGTAGTCGGCATCATCGTTGCGGAAATCCCAATGCGCGGCATAACCGTCAATTTTCAACGGCGGCTCGGCGAAATCGGGCTGTTGCTGCCACTGCTGGAAGCTGTTGGGTTCGTAGTGGATATTGCTGCCGTAGTTGCCGTCCACCCGACCGTAACCGTCCCGTGCATTGCTGTGAACGGGGCAACGCGGCGCGTTTACCGGAATTTGCTTGTGGTTCACGCCCAAACGGTAGCGTTGCGCATCGGCATAGTTGAACAAACGCGCTTGCAGCATACGGTCGGGAGAAGCGCCGATACCGGGAACCAAGTTGCTCGGTGCGAAAGCGGATTGCTCCACATCGGCAAAGAAGTTTTCGGGGTTTTTGTTCAGTTCAAACTCGCCCACTTCAATCAGGGGATAATCGCCTTTCGGCCAAACTTTGGTCAGGTCAAACGGGTGGTAGGGCACTTTTTCCGCATCGGCTTCGGGCATCACTTGAACGTACATCGTCCATTTCGGGAAGTCGCCTTTTTCAATGCTTTCATACAGGTCGCGCTGATGGCTTTCGCGGTCGTTGGCGATGATGGCGGCGGCTTCTTCGTTGGACAGGTTTTTGATGCCTTGTTGGGTGCGGAAGTGGAATTTCACCCAGAAACGCTCGCCGTCTTTGTTCCAGAAGCTGTAGGTGTGGCTGCCGAAACCGTGCATGTGGCGGTAGCTGGCGGGAATGCCGCGCTCGGACATCACGATGGTAACTTGGTGGAAGGCTTCAGGCAGCAGCGTCCAGAAATCCCAGTTGTTGGTGGCGGAACGCATATTGGTGCGCGGGTCGCGTTTTACCGCTTTGTTCAAATCGGGGAATTTGCGCGGGTCACGCAGGAAGAACACGGGGGTGTTGTTGCCCACCATGTCCCAGTTGCCTTCTTCGGTGTAGAACTTCAAGGCGAAACCGCGAATGTCGCGCTCGGCATCGGCGGCGCCGCGCTCACCGGCAACGGTGGTAAAACGCGCAAACATTTCGGTTTTTTTGCCCACTTCGCTGAAAATGGCGGCGCGGGTGTATTTGGTGATGTCGTTGGTAACGGTAAACGTGCCGAACGCGCCCGAACCTTTGGCGTGCATGCGGCGCTCCGGAATCACTTCGCGGGCAAAGTCGGCGAGCTTCTCATTCAGCCACAAATCCTGCGCCAGCAAAGGGCCGCGCGGGCCGGCGGTGAGGCTGTTTTGGTTGTCGGCAACGGGTGCGCCGTTGCTGCGGGTCAGATGGGTAACAGGGCATTTGGACATGGTTGGTGTTCCTTTAAATATAAGCTATCGAAATACACATTTTAATTGCTTGATGCAATGTGCCGAACTATACGCGCAAACGCCCGCCATTAAAACTATGGCAGCGATAGCGCAACGTGCGGCACCGCGACATTATAGCCGATAACGCGCCCAAACTGCCCATTTGCGCCCATATCGGGCGGATAAGCCGGATTTTGGCAGGCGCACAAACATATTTTTCCGTTTTCTCTTGACAAAAACTGACAAATTACGTTAATCTTAGCTGGTTAATTACATTTGTGATGAGAAGCAAAACGGTAGTGTGCACAGCCTTTTGTTTTCAAAACAGCAACTTGGAAGAGATTTTGATTGTTGTTGGGCAAAACGGGCATGTATGCTGCTTTCTTTTCCACAAGACCAACGGCAAGCCCGTGTAATGCGAAACCCGATACTACTCGGCGAACCGTTGTTTTACAACTTTTCATTTTGACAAAACAGGAGTCTGTTATGAAAGCTCTGCAAAAAGGTTTCACCCTGATTGAATTGATGATTGTAATCGCAATTATCGGTATCTTGGCTGCCATCGCTCTGCCGATGTACCAAGATTACATTTCCAAGTCCCAAACCACCCGCGTGGTAGGTGAGCTGGCTGCTGCAAAAACTGCTGTTGATGCTGCAATTTTTGATGGCAAAACGCCTGTTGCAGGTACTGATGTTGCGGCAGGCAGTACTTCTGCCAAAGCACCTGTTGGGTTGAAAACAGGTATGGGTAGTGGTAGTAAGGTGCGTTCCAATCTGTTGTCGGCAGCTAGTGTAGCTGTAGCAGATAACGTTACTACTATTAAGGGTGTATTGGGTGGTAATGCAAACAAGGACATTCACGGCGCGGAAATTTCACAAGTACGCGATGCACAAGGCGTGTGGAAGTGTCTTGTGGATAAGAAAAACGCTCCAGGTTGGAAAGATAAATTTATTCCTTCTGGCTGTTCAGCTCCTGAAACTGCTCCTAAGACTTAAGTAGACATTTAACATTTTAAGGTTTTAACAAGCCGTACCTGATAAGCTCCCTATTGGTTTTAATAGGGAGCTTTTTGCTTGAACAATTTTGGCTTGACTTGGTGTGTAGGTCTGCTAGAATAAAGCTGTCTTTCCCCGATAGCTCAGTCGGTAGAGCGACGGACTGTTAATCCGCAGGTCGCTGGTTCGAGCCCAGCTCGGGGAGCCAGTTGCAAAAGCCCAAACTTTGGTTTGGGCTTTTTCTTATGCCGTCCGCACGGACATGCCACAATCGGTGTGGCAGGTGAAATTTTTTAGGGTGGGATTTTCGGCTATAATCCGCCTACCCGCAATGTCCCCGATTTTGATGATGCAGATTTTTTATGAAGAGGGCGGTCAGTTTAAAACCGCCGCAGTCGTACAGAAAAACGACAGCACCTATCAGGCAGATACGCCGCACGGCAAGCGTGTGAAAATCAAAGCCGCCAATGTGTTTTTGGAGTTTGAGGGCTCGGGTGAGGCGTTTTTGGCATCTGCCCGTGCCGAAGCGGAAGGCATTGATGCCGCTTTGTTGTGGGAAGTGTCGGGCAGCGATGAATTTACCGCCGCCGATGCGGCCGCCGAATATTTCGGTGCCAATCCGGGCAAAATCCAAACCGCCGCCACCTTGATGGCACTCTACGCTGCGCCGCTTTATTTCCACAAAAAAGCCAAAGGCGTGTTCAAAGCCGCGCCCGCCGATATTTTGCAACAGGCATTGGCGGCGGCGGAACGCAAAAAACAGCTCGAAGCGCAAATCAACGCATGGTGTGCCGATTTGACGGCAGGCAAACTGCCCGAAGCCGTTGCCGCCGAAATCCGCACCATTCTGCATCAGCCCGACAAGCAAAGCCCCGCTTACAAAGCCTTTGCCAAAGCCGCAGACGAATTGAAAACCGGTTTGTACGAGCTGGCGAAACACACGGGCGCGGTATCGGGTTTGCCTGAATATTTGCAACAACGCTTCGAATACCGCTATTTTCCGCACGGCACGGGCTTTGCCGCGGACATCGCCGCGCCGTCCGTTCCCGACCTGCCCGATGCGCCCGATGCGGTACGCGCCTTTTCCATCGATGATGCTTCCACCACCGAAATCGACGATGCCTTCAGCCTGCGCGACTTGGGCAACGGCATCATGCGCGTGGGCGTACACATTGCCGCGCCCGCTTTGGCAGTGGCGGCAGACAGCCCCATCGAGCAGGTGATTATGAACCGCTTGAGTACCGTATATTTTCCGGCGGGCAAAATCACCATGTTGCCGGAAAGCTGGATTGGCGCGTTCAGCTTGGACGAGGGCGCGGCACGTCCCGCCTTCAGTGCGTATTTTGATTTTGATGCGGATTTCAAGCTGTTGGCTGCCGAACACCGCATCGAGCGCGTGTTTGTCGAGCGCAATCTGCGTATTCACGCCATCGAGCCGCATTTCAACAGCGACACGGGCACCGGCACGCCCGATGCGCCGCAGTTTCCGTTTCATGCGGAAATGATTTGGCTGCACCGTTTGGCAACCGCCCTGCAAAAACAGCGCGACCGCTACGAAGAAAACACCGTCAAAAAATACGATTACGGCATCGAATTTGACGAAGCGGGCAAGGTACGCATCAGCCGCCGCGAACGCGGTTCGCCGATTGACACGCTGGTGAGCGAAATGATGATTCTCGCCAACAGCACATGGGCGAAAATGCTGGACGAGCATCAATTGGGCGGATTGTTCCGCGTCCAGCCTGCGGGCAGGGTGCGCATGGCGACACGCTGCGAAGCGCACATCGGCATGAACTTGAGCCACTACGGTTGGTTTACCTCGCCCCTGCGCCGCGCTGCCGACTACATCAACCAAAAACAACTGCAAAGCCTGCTGATGCCCGATTGCCCGCCGCGCTTCGGCGCGAACGACAGCATGCTGTTTGCCGCCGTCAGCAATTTCGACAGTACCTACACCGCCTACCGCGATTTTCAAAACCAAATGGAAGGCTATTGGGCGATGGTGTATTTGCAGCAGGAACACATCGGCGAAATCCGCGCACAGATTTTGAAAGAAGATTTGGTGCGGCTCGAAGGCGTGCCTTTGGTGGCGCGGGCAACGGGCATTCCCGCCGAAATCCCCCCGAAAAGCACGGTGCGGCTGAGCATTACCGAAGTTGCGCCCGAACAACAATTTGTCGGCTTGCGCTATCTTGCGCCCGTTGCGGCTGCCGATACGGATTCACCCACTTAAACACATAAGGATTGGATATTATGGAACTGGTACTCATCAGACACGGACAAAGCGAATGGAATGCCAAAAACCTGTTTACCGGTTGGCGTGATGTGCCTTTGAGCGGGCAGGGCATTGCCGAAGCCCAAGCGGCAGGACGCAAATTGGCACAGCACGGTTACCAATTTGACGTGGCGTTTACCTCCGTGCTCACCCGCGCCATCAAAACCTGCAACATCGTTTTGGAAGAAAGCGGGCAACTGTGGGTGCCGCAAATCAAATCGTGGCGTTTGAACGAACGCCATTACGGCAAGCTGCAAGGCTTGGACAAAAAACAAACCGCCGAACAATACGGCGACGAACAGGTGCGCATTTGGCGCAGAAGCTACGACACCCTGCCGCCCCTGCTCGACCCCGCCGATGAATTTTCCGCGCACAACGACCGCCGCTACGCCGCTTTGCCCGCCGATGTGGTGCCGGACGGCGAAAACTTGAAAGTTACCTTGGCGCGGGTGCTGCCGTTTTGGCACGATTGCATCGCCCCCGAAATTTTGGCGGGCAAACGCGTGCTGGTGGCGGCGCACGGCAATTCGCTGCGGGCGTTGGCAAAACACATCGAAAACATTTCCGACGACGACATCATGGGCTTGGAAATCCCCACCGGACAGCCCTTGGTGTACCGCTTGGACGACCGTCTCAACGCTGTGGAAAAATTTTACCTGTGATGATGCGCGAAGAAACCCGTTCACCCAATGTTGATGCTGCCGAAATCGACAAATTCGCCCGTTTGGCACAAAACTGGTGGGACACACAGGGCGAGCTCAAATCCTTGCACGACATCAACCCTTTGCGCTTGGACTACATTGTCCGCACCGCAGGGGTGCAGGGCAAAACGGTGTTGGATGTGGGCTGCGGCGGCGGGATTTTGTCGGAAAGCTTGGCTCGGGCGGGGGCGGCGCGGGTGGTGGGCATCGACATGGCGGAGCAGTCGCTTGCCGTTGCCCGCAGCCATGCCGCGCAGCAGGGCGTTGCCAATGCGGAATACCGTTGCATCAGCGTGGAAGACTTGGCAGCCGCCGAGCCGCAGCAATACGATGTGGTTACTTGCATGGAAATGTTGGAACACGTTCCCGACCCGTCTTCGGTGATTCGCGCCTGTGCCAAGCTCGCCAAGCCGGAAGGTTATGTGTTTTTTTCCACGCTCAACCGCAACCGCAAGTCTTATGCTTATGCGATTGTGGCGGCGGAGTATGTGCTGAACATCGTGCCCAAAGGCACGCACGATTGGCAAAAGTTCATCACGCCGGCAGAGTTGGCGCGGATGGCGCGGGGGGCGGGCTTGTCGCCCGAATCGATGTGCGGCTTGACTTATCACCCCGTGTTCGGGCGTTATGCTTTGAATGATGATGTGTCGGTCAATTATATGGCGGCGTATCGGGCGTGAAAAACAATGCGCCGTCATGCCTGAAGGTGCGGGCATGACGGCGCGTTTCAAATGAGGTCGTATTGTTAATTGGCTGAAAAATCTTTGCATCGTCATTCCCGCGAATGCGGGAATCCAAGTCGAAGCACGACAAACCTTGATAAGACATGGCTTGCCAAGCATCGGGAGGTGGATTCCCGACTGCGCGGGAATGACGGCGCTGTGTTTTTTCGGCTAATTGATGACGCATCCTAGAGAACCTGAAGCAGCAGACAGGCGGTGTAGGCAAGATAGGCGGCAAACAGGATTGCGCCTTTGATGCGCCCGATGCTGCCGTTCAAGCACAGCAGGGGCAGCAGCAGGGTTAGGGCGCCCATCACGGGCAGGTCGCGATGTAGGATTTCCGCCGCTACGGGCATGGGGTGAATCGTTGCCGCCAAGCCGACCACTGCCAGTGTGTTGAACAGGTTTGAGCCGATGACGTTGCCGACGGCGATGTCGTGTTCGCCTTTTTTCGCTGCCATCACCGATGATGCCAGTTCGGGCAGGGAGGTGCCGATGGCAACCACCGTCAAGCCAATCAGCAGGTCGCTTACGCCCAAGTTTTGGGCAATGCCGGTTGCGCCCCACACCAGCAGCCGCGAGCTGGCAACCAGTAATGCCAAGCCCGCCAGCAGCCATGCGATGCCTTGTTTTAAGGGGAGCAGTTCGCCGTGGTCGTTTGCTTCGGCGGGGGCGGTGTTGCCGCGCCATGCCTGCCACACGCTGTGGGTCATGTAGCCTGCCAGTACGGCGAGCATCAGCCAGCCGTCTGTGCGGGAGAGGTCTTTGTCCCACAGCAATATCGCGGTCAGCAGGGTAACTGCCAGCAAAACGGGCATTTCGCCGCGCAATATCTGTTTTTGGACGGCAATGGGGCTGATGAGGGCGGTGATGCCCAAAATCAGGGCGATGTTGGTGATGTTGGAGCCGTAGGCGTTGCCCAGCGCGATGCCCGGGCTGCCGTCTGTTGCCGACAATACGGACACCACCATTTCGGGGGCGGACGTGCCGAATCCGACAATGACCATGCCGACCAGAAGCGGCGGCATGCCGAAGTGTCGTGTGGTGGCGGCGGCGCCGTCGATGAAGCGGTCGGCGCTCCACACCAGCACCGCCAGTCCGAACAATACGGCAAGTGCGGCATACAGCATGTTTTGTTCCCCCAAACGGCAAAGGGCGCGATTATAGGGGAAAGCGGGGCGGCTTGCACAATTATCATTCGGAAAAACTTTCTGCGGCTGCCGCCTTATGGTATTGTTGGGTATTTTCACGCAAGCGAAAGGAAAGCCGGTGAACAAACCTTTGATGTGCTTGGGCATGGTGCTGCTGGCGGCGGGCTGCACGCCCAAAACGGTGGAACAGTTGCCGTATTACAAACTGCCTGTGGTTCAGGGCATGCCTTTGGACGCGGAAGCGGTGGCGGCGGTGCGCCCCGGCATGACCCGCGAACAAGTGCAGCTTTATATCGGCACGCCCCTGCTGCGCCCCCTGTTCCGCAACGACCGTTGGGATTATGTTTATGAGCGCACGCGCGGCGGCAAAGTGAAAGAAACCCGCACGCTGACCGTGTATTTTCAAGGCAATATGGTTTCGCGCGTTGAAGACGGCACACCGAAGCCCGCAAACGAAGGAGTACAACAACCATGACCCCACCTTTAAAAATCGCCATCGCCGGAGCGGGCGGACGCATGGGCAAAACCTTGATTGAAGCGGTGGTGCAGCGTGCGGACGTGTTGCTGTCGGGCGCATTGGAGCATGCCGCTTCGCTGGTATTGGGCAACAGCGTTGCCGCCAACGTCCGCATCAGTGCCGATGCCGGTGCGGTATTAAAAGGCTGCGACGTGCTGATTGACTTTACCCGTCCCGATGCGTCTTTGCCCCTGATTGGTGCCTGTGCCGAACACGGCGTAAAAATGGTCATCGGTACAACGGGCTACGATGAAGCGGGCAAAGCCGCGATTCGCGCTGCCGCCGAGCGCACCGCCATCGTGTTTGCCGCCAACTACAGCGTGGGCGTAAATCTGACTTTCCACATTTTGGACACCGTTGCCCGCGTGCTGAACGAAGGCTACGATGTGGAAATCATCGAAGCGCACCACCGCCACAAAATTGATGCCCCGAGCGGCACGGCATTGCGCATGGGTGAAGTGGTTGCCAACGCCTTGGGGCGCGATTTGCGCGAATGCGCCGTGTACGGGCGCGAAGGGCAGACGGGGGCGCGTAACGGGCAGACCATCGGCTTTGCCACCGTGCGCGGCGGCGACATTGTCGGCGACCACACCGTATTGTTTGCGGGCGAAGGCGAGCGCGTGGAAATCACCCACAAAGCCTCCGGACGCATGACCTTTGCGGCGGGCGCGGTGCGGGCGGCGGTGTGGCTGGCACAGCGCGACAAAGGCCTGTTCGACATGCAGGACGTATTGGGGTTGCGCCATGACACCGTTTGACACCGAAACCTGCCGCCGCTATGCCTTGCAGCACTTTCCCGACATCTGCCGCGCCCGTCCCGCCGACAGCCACAAAGGCACATTCGGCACGGCGGCGGTGCTGGGCGGCAGCAAAGGCATGAGCGGCGCGGCACTGCTGGCGGGCGAAGCCGCCATGTACGGCGGTTGCGGCAAAGTTTTGGTCGGCTTGGAACACTACCCCCCGCCGGCACACCGCGCCCGCTTGGAGCTGATGATTGACGATGCCGCCGCCGTTGCCGCCGCCGATGCCGATGTATGGATTGTCGGCTGCGGACTGGCGCAAACCGACAGCGCCGCCGCCCTGCTGCAACACGTCTGCCAACGGGCGCGCGTGCTGGTGTTGGACGCGGGCGCACTGCACCTGCTGCCCAAACACCCCCTGCCCGCCCCGTCTGCCGACACCGTGCGCGTACTCACCCCCCACCCCGGCGAAGCCGCCAAACTGCTCAAAAGCACCCCCGATGCCATCGTGCAAAACCGCGTTTGGGCGGCGCGCGAGCTGGCGACCCGCCATCAGGCTTGGGTGGTGTTGAAAGGACACGAAAGCGTGATTGCATCGGCATCGGGCTTTTTACGCATCAACCGCAACGGCAATGCCGGCTTGGCAACCGCCGGCAGTGGCGATGTATTGGCGGGACTGCTCGGCAGCCTGCTGGCACAAGGCATTGCCGTAGAACAAGCCGTTGCCGCCGCCGTCTGGCTGCACGGCGCGGCTGCCGAATGGCTGGCTGCCCGCCAAACCGGCCCCATCGGCTTGCTGGCGGGCGAACTGCCCGTTGCCGTCCGTTGGCTGCGCAACCGGCTCGTTACCGTGGCGGGCAACAATTGAATCGTGTCATCAATTGACCGGTAAAACACCGCGCCGTCATTCCCGCGCCTGCGGGAATCCAAGTCGAAGCACGACAAACCTTGATAAAACATGGCTTGCCAAGCATCGGGCAATGGATTCCCGCAATGTGCGGGCATGACGGCATTTGTATATAACTGATTTAATGTAAAAAATTCAAATGATGACACACCCTGAAAAACAGCCGAACCGCAGCACCCCTTACCAACGCCACGCTCCCCGCACAGGAATATCCCCATGACCCGCCTTGCCATCTTCGACCTTGACCACACCATGATTGCCACCGACAGCGACCATGCCTTTACCGAATTTCTCATCGAACAAGGGCTGCTGGACGCCGCCGAAGCCGCCGCACGCAACCAACAGTTTTACCAAGACTACTGCAACGGCTGCCTGAACATACACGAATACCTTGCCTTCCAACTCCGCGCCCTGCGCGACGTTTTGCCCGCAGAGCGCGACCGTCTGCACCGCCAATTCATGCGCGAAAAAATCACCCCGCACCTGCGCGACAAAGCACGGGCAACGGTCGAGCGCCACCGCCGCAACGGCGACGAACTGCTGGTGATTTCGTCCACCAACGAATTCATCATCACCCCCATTTGCGCGGCGTTCGGCATCGGCGAAGTCATCGGCACGGCTCTGGTTTGCGATGAACGCGGCTGCTTTAGCGGCGAAATCGACGGCGTGCCGAGCTTGGGCGAAGGCAAAATCGTGCGTCTGCAACAATGGCTGCACGCACGCGGCAAATCCCGCGCCGACTACGAAACCGTGTATTTCTACAGCGATTCCAAAAACGACCTGCCCCTGCTGCGCCATGCCGATGTGGCGGTTGCCGTCAATCCGGACGACACCCTGCGCCAAACGGCGCAAGCCGAAGGCTGGCAGATTGAAGACTGGCGCTGAATCCCGCCGTGCTGCGGAAACATTTGAACCGTTTTTCAAACAACTATACAATCCCCGTTTTTGATTTTGGGAAGCATCATCATGTTTTGCAATACGCTGTGCCGCGTTTACCGCCGTGTCGGATTGGTGTATCAGATTATTGCCGGATTGCTGGTTGGCGCGTTTATCGGCGAAATGCTGCCTGCTGCCGTGCCGGCGGTGGCGATTTTGGGCAAGCTGTTTGTCGGCGCGTTGAAAAGTGTCGCGCCGTTTTTGGTGTTTGTATTGGTTACGGCGGCGATTGCCCAACACAATACCGAAACCAAAACCCACATTCGTCCGATTTTGCTCATGTACCTGATTGGCACGTTCAGCGCGGCGGTGGCGGCGGTGGCGGCGAGCTTCGCCTTTCCCAGCACCATGACGCTGGTGCAAAGCGGCGACCACGCGCTCAATCCGCCTTCGGGCATTGCCCAAGTGATGTCCAATTTGCTGATGAATCTGGTTGCCAATCCGATTGGCGCCTTGAGCAGTGCCAACTACATCGGCATTTTGGCGTGGGCGTTGCTGCTCGGTTTCGCCCTGCGCCGCACCGCCGCCGCCAGCACCCTGACCGCCGTTGCCGATTTGTCCAAAGCCGTTTCGGCCATTGTCGGCTGGATTATCCGTTTTGCGCCTTTGGGGATTTTGGGGCTGATGGCGGAAACCGCCGCCGCCACCGAATTCAGCAGCATGATTCGGGAATACGGCAAATTGATTTTTGTGCTGGTCGGCTGCATGGCGTTTGTCGCTTTGGTGGTCAATCCCCTGCTGGTGTTTTGGAAAATCCGCAAAAACCCTTATCCTTTGGTATTTTTGTGCTTGCGCGAAAGCGGCATTCCCGCCTTTTTCACCCGCTCTTCCGCCGCCAACATTCCCGTGAATTTTGCTTTGGCAAAACGGCTGAACCTGCACGAAGACACTTATTCGGTGTCGCTGCCTTTGGGGGCGACCATCAATATGGCGGGCGCGGCGATTACCATTACCGTGCTGACTTTGGCGGCTGCCAACACGCAGGGCATTACGGTGGATTTTGCCACTGCTTTGCTGTTGAGCCTGATTGCCACCGTGAGCGCGTGCGGCGCATCGGGGGTGGCGGGCGGCTCGCTGCTGCTGATTCCTTTGGCGTGCAGCCTGTTCAATATTCCCAATGATGTGGCGATGAATGTGGTGGCTGTGGGTCTGATTATCGGCGTGATTCAGGATTCTGCCGAAACCGCGCTCAATTCGTCCACCGATGTGTTGTTTACCGCCGCCGCCGACATGGGCGCGGCTGCCCAAGCGGGCAAAACGCAATAAGCGGTGCCGCACCGTCATTCCCGCGCCGGCAGAAAGCCGGCAAGCATCGGGTGCGCGGGAAGGGCTGGATTTTTAACAGATTGATTGGAAAGGTGGCGCAATGACCCCGCAAACCGTATTGGATTTTTGGTTTTCCGAAGCCAACCGCCCGTTTTGGTTTCAAAAAAGCGATGAATTTGATGCACAAATCCGCACGCGTTTCGCCGCCGTGTGGCAACAGGCAGCGCAGGGAGAACTTTATGGCTGGCGCGACAGCCTGCACGGACGTTTGGCGGAAATCATCGTGCTGGACCAGTTTTCCCGCAATCTGCACCGCGACAGCCCGCTCGCTTTCGCGCAGGACGGCATGGCGGTGGTGCTGGCGCAGGAAGCGGTGCGGCAAGCGGGTTTCGCCGAGATGGACGTGTCCGAACGCCACATGATGCTGATGCCCCTGATGCACAGCGAAAGCCGCGCCGTGCATGTGCTGGCGGAAAAGCTGTTTGCCGAACACACCACGCCCCACGCGCTGGATTTTGAAATCAAACACAAGGTGATTATCGACCGTTTCGGGCGTTATCCGCACCGCAACGCGGTGTTGGGGCGCGAAAGCATGGCGGAAGAAACGGCGTTTTTGCAAACGCCGGGTTCGTCTTTTTAATCATGTTTCAGGGGCTGCACATAAAGTGCAGCCCCGTGTGTTGCCCCAATTGGGGCGTGTCATCAACTAACCGAAAAATCTTTGCACCGTCATTCCCGCGTAGGCGGGAATCCAACAATAAATTGCAACAAAACTTGATAAAACATCGTTTTCCAAGCATCGGGCAGTGGATTCCCACCTACGTGGGTATGACGGTATTTTCATATTCCACTGATTTTCAGCAGAAATTTAAATGATGACACGCCTTGGGTCGGGGATTCAAACCGAATCAGCGTTTGCCGTACGCGGCTTCAAAAATGCCGATGATTTCGTCCAAATCCGCTTTGCGCGGATTGGTGAAGCCGCACACGTCTTTGAGCGAGTTTTCCGCCAGCACGGTAAAGTCTTCGCGCTTGACGCCCAATTCTTCCAGCGATTTGGGAATGCCCACGATGTCTGCCAGCTTTTTGATGGCATCAATCACGCCCAAGCCCTGCAAATCGGCGTTGTTGGCGCTTAAAATTTCGCCGACGTGGTTCAAACGCGCTTCGGCGGCGGGCATGTTGAAGGCTTCTACGTGCGGCAGCAGCAGTGCGTTGCACACGCCGTGCGGCAGGTCGTAAAAACCGCCCAATTGGTGCGCCATCGCATGCACATAGCCCAAAGAGGCGTTGTTGAACGCCATGCCCGCCAAAAATTGTGCGTAAGCCATTTTTTCGCGGGCTTCTTTGTTGTCCGGCTCGCGCACGGCGGTGGGCAGATACGCGGCAATCAGCTCGACGGCTTTGACGGCACAGGCATCGGTCAGGGGGTTGGCGATGGTGGAAACATAGGCTTCTACCGCGTGGGTGAGTGCGTCCATGCCGGTGGCGGCGGTGAGCGCGGCGGGCATGCCCGCCATCAGCCCCGAATCGTTGATGGAAAGGGTGGGGGTAACGTGGCTGTCCACAATCGCCATTTTCACGTGGCGCGCTTCATCGGTAATGATGGTAAAACGCGTCATTTCCGAAGCGGTGCCGGCGGTGGTGTTGATGGCAACCAAAGTCAGTTGCGGTTTTTTGGATTTGTTCAAGCCTTCGTAGTCGGCGATGTTGCCGCCGTTTGCCGCCACCAGTGCCACCGCTTTGGCGCAATCGTGGGACGAGCCGCCGCCCAGAGAAATCACAAAATCCGCGCCGCTTTCGCGCAGTTTTGCCAAGCCCGCTTCCACATTGCCCACCGTGGGGTTGGGCTGTACGCCGTCAAACACCGCCGCTTCCACGCCTTTTGCCGCCAATTTGTCGGCAACGGTTTGCGCGATGCCCAGTTTTGCCAATGCGCCGTCGGTAACAATCAGGGCTTTTTTGAAGCCCAAGCCCGCAACTTGCGCCAAACCTTCGTCCAGTGCGCCCGCACCCAAAATATTTTGTGAGGGCATGAAAAATTGTGATGTTGCCATGGTGTGTTTCCTTAAATATCGGATTTGCCCCGTTGTCCGGCGGCTTGGGGCATGAAAAGAATCGGGTGCTGCCGGACCATTTTTATATCGGATTGGCAAACATATTAGATAGAGCACCAACACTTGTCCAGCCTGTGCGCTTGCGTTTTGGTTTTTGTGATGCGTGCCATTTTTTTTCAAGATGCCGCACCGTCCGCGCCAACGCAAAACGCGCCGTTATGCCCCTGCGGACATGACGGCGCGGTGTTGTTCCGGCTGATTGGCGATGCGCCCTAACGCACCATTTCTTGGGCAAGGGCTTTGATGTTCAGTTCGCGGTCTTTGATGATGCCGTTGAGCCTGCTGACTTGTCCGGCATTGCCCTTTTTTTTGGCGGAAACCAATTGGGCTTGTGCGGCGCGCAGTGCGGCGCGTTCGCGGTTGATTTCGCGCTCCAAGATTTGGCGGCGCGTCAATACGGGCTCTTTGGGCGGGGCTTTGACCGTTGCCGTTTTAACGGCGGCGGGCGCGGGGGTTTTGGCGGCGGTTTTGCTTTTGCCGCGTGGTGCGGGCGGCGGGTTACGCAACCGCACTTTCACCTTCGGCTTGACGGTTTTGACCGGCGCGGCGGGGGATTTTTCCGTTTTTTCGGGTTGGTTGCCAGCAACGGGCGGCGGCGGCAAAACGGTGATGTCGTCGTCCTGCCGTACCGTGTCCCAAATGCGGCGCAATTCTTCCGAAGCCTTTAATGTGCTTTTGGGCGCTGCCGTTTCGCCGGTGTCGGCACCGGCAAGCACGACAACGTCCGCAACGGCTTGGTCGGGCGTGTCCGAAGCGGCGGGGGCAGACGCTTCTGCCTGTACGGCGGCAGGTGCGGCAACCGTTTGCGCCGTTTCAAGCGGTGCGGCAGTCATGGGCGCGGCGCACGCGGCGGTGGCGGACAAAACAAACAAAACGGCAAAAAAACGGAACAATTTTTTCATACAACTTCAAATTTAGGTGTTTCGCACGAAACATTGTAAACCATCTCGGGCAAAATTCAACCGTTTTTGCCGTTCGTGCAGGGTGGCGATGTTTGTACCATGATGATGACGCGCCGCACGGATGGTTATTGCTTCATCGCCGCCGCCATCGTGCGGACATTGTGGCGGAACATATCCGCATAGCTGCGCGCGCCCGCGTCTTTGCTCAAGGCATCGGAATAAAGTTTGCCGCCGATTTTCACCCCCGTTTCTTGGGCGATGCGTGCCACCATGCGCCCGTCTTTGATGTTTTCGGTAAACACGGCTTTGAGTCCCTGTTGTTTGATTTGGCGGATAATCGCGGCAACGGTGCGGGCAGACGGCTCGGCTTCGGTGCTGACCCCTTGCGGCGCGAGAAACACCACGCCGTAGCGTTTGCCCAAATAGCCGAAAGAATGGTGTCCGGTCAATACCTTGCGTTGCGCTGCGGGAATAGCGGCGAATTGTTGGCGGGCGAATTGGTCGAGCTGTTGCAACTGTGCGTGGTAGCGCTGCAAACGGGCGGCGTAATGCGCCTTGCCGGCGGGGTCGGCTTTGCCCAGTGCGGCGGCAACATTGGCGGCATATTGGCGCATCAGCACGGGGTCGTGCCAAACGTGCGGGTCAAATTCGCCGTGGTGGTGGTCGTGCCCGTCTCCGTGATGGTGGTGGTGTCCGCCCGCTTCGGCTTTTATCGGCTTGATGCCCGCCGCCGCTTCGGCATAAGCGGTTTTGCTTTGTTTGACGGCACGGACGATGTCGGCTTTTTCCAAGCCCAAGCCGTTGAGCAGCACCAATTTGGCGTTGCCGATGGTTTGAATGTCGCGGGCAGTGAGGCGGTAGGCATGGGCATCGGCATCGGCACCGACCAAGTTGGTTACGCGGACGCGCTCGCCGCCGATTTGTGCGGCAACGTCGCCCAAAATACTGAAGCTGGCAACCACCGGCAGGGGTTCGGCAAACGCGCCCGCCGCCCACAGCAGCGCAAGTACGAAAACAGATTGGATTTTGCGTAACATCATCATGCCCTTAATTATCGTGCGTGAAAAAAGGAACATTGTACACGATTTGATGTTATGGTGTAACATTCGGCGCGGATTTTGGTGCATGGACAAGCCAAAGGGGTGATTATGCCGAGCATGGCAGCCAAAATTGTGATGGAATGTGCCGTGCCGATGAGTAAAGTCATTTTCAATTTCAAACAGGAGCAATAAATATGCACACCCTTCCACAGGAAATCATCAATAATCTGAAAACAAGACGGATGACCGATGATGATTTCGCTTTTTTAAAAAGTTTGCCGGATTTTCATGAAATTGATGAAATCTATTTTTTTGATGACTATTTTATCCAATCGGGTCGTAATATGGTGGAAATATCCGACACGGAAAAATTGTTTGAACTGGGAGACATTCCCGGATTAACCGTTACTTCTAGATACGTTTATGTAAACGGAACCGATATATGCATTATTATTGATGCATTTGTAGATTACTCAATTTATTTTTGCTCGCAGAAATTACGCAACAATCTTGATGATATCAAAAAAATATTCAGTTATTTAATTGTGAAATTTGGGCATGATTTAGATAAAAATTATGAAGTTACGGATGAAAAATTAGAAAATTGCACTTTTATTGAAAGTCGAAATCAATATTTTGATTATTAACCAATAAACCATTTGCATGAGGGCATGATGATGTTTGATTTAAATACCGCATTACAAAAAATTGAAACCGCTCAATTTAATAGGCACAATAAAAAAGGAATTTAATGAGTCATCTAATTTTCAAACAGATGTGGGTAAATTAGCGTAGGAGCAATAAATATGCACACCCTTCCACAGGAAACCATCAATAATCTGAAAGCAAGACGGATAACTGATGATGATTGGGCTTTTTTAAAAAGTTTGCCGGATTATCCCGAAATCAAAGAAATCTATTTTTTTGATGACTATTTTGCAAAATCAGGTCATCACATTGTAGAAATATCTGATACGGAAAAAATATTCTCATTAGGAGATATTTTGGGATTAACGAGCAGTTACAGGTTTGTTTATGTAAAAAATCAAAGTATATGCATACTAATTGATACATTAGAATGTGGTTTTTCAATTTATTTTTGCTCACCTAAGTTGTTGAACAATATTGAATATGTAAAAACAGTTTTTAATTATTCGATTATGAGATTTGGGTGGGATTTTATTGATAATCTTGATGTTAGTGAAATATTTAATTTTGGCTTTATTGAAAGTAAAAACAAATATTTTGACTGATATTTAATTAACTATTTCCTAGAGTAGGATATAATTATGTTTGATTTAAATACTGCGTTGCAAAAAATCGACATCGCTCAAACAATATAAAGCAATCGCAGTTTGGGTTTGCGTTGCGCTTTAGGGGGTGTCGTCAATCAGCCGAAAAGTCTTTGCGCCGTCATTCCCGCGCAGGCGGAAATCCAAAACAAATTTCAAAAAGCATTGATAAAACATCGCTTCACAAACATCAGGTAGTGGATTCCCGCCTGCGCGGGAATGACGGCGTTTTTGTATGGTTGATTAAAATCGCAACGATGCGGCGTTGCCAACGCCCTGATGTACTTACCCGTACGCGGCGGGCGTTGCTGCCTTGTCTCGTTTTGATTTTTATCAACTATATTATGCTGATTTTTTGTATAAAAATTTAAATGATGGCACGCTCTGACCCAAGCGGTGATGGCTGTGTTGCCAGTCTGTTGGTCGTGCGTTTTAACGCCGTTCCACTTGGCTGACATCGCGCACCGCGCCCGTGTCCGCCGAAGTGGTCATCGCGGCGTAGGCACGCAGGGCGGCGGAAACGTGGCGGTCGCGGTTTTCGGGCTGCCACGCTTGGGCACCGCGACTTTCCATCTCGGCGCGGCGTTGCGCCAGTTCGTCATCGCCAATTGCCAAATGAATGCGCCGTTGCGGAATGTCGATTTCCACCGTGTCGCCCTCGCGCACCAAACCGATTGCGCCGCCTTCCGCCGCTTCGGGGGAAACGTGTCCGATGCTCAAGCCCGATGTGCCGCCTGAAAAACGCCCGTCCGTGAGCAGGGCGCAGGCTTTGCCCAAGCCTTTGGATTTCAGGTAGCTGGTGGGATAGAGCATTTCCTGCATACCGGGCCCGCCTTTCGGGCCTTCGTAACGAATGATGACGATGTCGCCCGCTACGATTTGATTATCCAAAATTGCGGACACGGCGGCATCTTGGCTTTCAAACACGCGCGCGCGTCCGGTGAATTGCAAAATGCTGTCGTCCACGCCCGCCGTTTTCACCACGCAGCCGCGCTCGGCGATGTTGCCGAACAGCACCGCCAAGCCGCCGTCTTGCGAATAGGCGTGCTGCTTGCTGCGGATACAGCCGTTTTCGCGGTCAAGGTCAAGCGTGTCCCATTGGCGGTTTTGCGAAAAGGCTTGGGTGGTGCGCACGCCGCCCGGCGCGGCTTTGTAACGGGCGTGTGCGGCGGTGTTGGCGGGGTTGCTTACGTCCCACTTTGCCAGCGCGTCTTTCAAAGTTTTTTCGTGAACGGTGGAAACATCGGTTTTCAGGCAGCCTGCGCGGTCAAGTTCGGCAAGAATGCCCATCACGCCGCCCGCGCGGTGTACGTCTTCCATGTGGTATTTCTGCGTGGCGGGCGCGACTTTGCACAGGCACGGCACTTGGCGGCTGATGCGGTCGATGTCTGCCATTTTGAAATCCACTTGCGCTTCGTTGGCGGCGGCGAGCAGGTGCAACACGGTGTTGGTGCTGCCGCCCATTGCCACGTCCAAACTCATGGCGTTTTCAAACGCGGCTTTGGTGGCGATGCTGCGCGGCAATACGCTGGCATCGTTTTGTTCGTAATAGCGTTTGGTAATCTCCACAATCAAACGCCCTGCCTGCAAAAACAGTTCTTTGCGCTCGGCGTGGGTGGCGAGCAGCGAGCCGTTACCCGGCAGCGACAGGCCGAGTGCTTCGGTGAGGCAGTTCATCGAGTTGGCGGTAAACATGCCCGAACACGAGCCGCAGGTGGGGCAGGCGGAACGTTCCACTTGCGCCACTTCGGCATCGGAAACGGCATCGTTGGCGGCATCGACCATCGCGTCCACCAAATCCAGTTTGCGCGTGTCGGTGATATTTGCCACGCCGATGACTTTGCCCGCTTCCATCGGCCCGCCGGAAACAAAGACGGTGGGAATGTTCAGGCGCATCGCCGCCATCAGCATGCCGGGGGTGATTTTGTCGCAGTTGGAAATGCACACCAGCGCATCGGCGCAGTGGGCATTGACCATGTACTCCACGCTGTCGGCAATCAAATCGCGGCTGGGCAGGGAATACAGCATGCCGCCGTGTCCCATGGCGATGCCGTCATCTACGGCGATGGTATTGAATTCTTTTGCCAATCCGCCTGCTTTTTCAATTTCGCGGGCGACCAGTTGTCCCAAATCGTGCAGGTGGACGTGTCCGGGAACGAATTGGGTAAATGAGTTGGCAATGGCGATAATCGGTTTGCCGAAGTCGGCATCTTGTACGCCGGTGGCGCGCCACAGGGCGCGTGCGCCCGCCATATTGCGGCCGTGCGTGGAGGTTTTGGAACGGTAATCGGGCATGGTTGTGTGTCCTTTGGTTTGGTGTGGTTTGGGGCGGGATTATAGGGGAGATGTGCGTTGTTGCCCACAATGGGGGTGGGGCGTGTCGTCAATTGACCGAAAAACACGGCACCGTCATGCCCGCAAATGCGGGAATCCACTGCCCGATGTTTGGCAAAGGTGTGTCGTGCTTTGATATGGATTCACGCATTTGCGGGCATGACGGTGTTTTTTATTGCACGGATTTCCGGTAGAAAAATTTAAATGGTGATGTGCCTTACGGTGCGGTTTGCGCCATTTCGCGGGAGCGGTGGGCGGCGGCGTGTGCGGCACGGGTTACGGCTTGGGCAACGTCATCGCGGCGCAGGCTTGCCAATGCGGCGTGGGTGGTGCCGCCTTTGGAGGTAACCTGCTGTTGCAACACGGCAAAATCGTCAGACGACTGCGCCGCCAAGTCCACCGCGCCGCGAAAAGTCGCCAGCGACAGCATTTTGGCGTGTTCTGGTGAAAAACCGAGCGTTTGGGCAGCCTGTTGCAGCGCATTGAGCAGGTAAAACACATAAGCGGGGCCGCTTCCGCTCACGGCGGTGATGGCGTGCATCTGTTCTTCCGTGTCCAGCCAAACGCATTCGCCGCAACTGCGCATCACGGCATCGGCGCGTTCGCGGTCGTGTGCGCTTGCGCCTTCGGCGGCATACAAACCCGATACGCCCGATGCCACGGCGGCAGGGGTGTTGGGCATGATGCGGACGATGCGCCGCGTGCCGCCGAGCATTTGCGACAACGCCGATACGGGCAAACCCGCCGCAATCGACAACACCAACGCTCCGCCCGTGTCCACGCCCGCGCACGCTTCTGCCATGTCTTGCGGCTTTACCGCCAACACCAGCACATCGTCGCCGTGCAATTGCGGCGGCAGCGATTCAAGGGTTTGCACGCCGAATTGCGCGTGCAGACGGGCGCGTTTGTCGGCACAGCGTTCCGCCACCGCCACCGCGTGCGGGTAGGCGGCGCGGCGCAGCCCCGCAATGATGGCGGCAGCCATATTGCCGCCGCCGAGAAAATAAAGCGTCATGATTCCACTCCGAAAAAGGGTTTGGCAAAAACAGGGTTTTGCTTATATTATCACGCCCGACCATTTTACAGAATGCAAGCCGTGTTTCAGCGCACAGGGCAAAGCACAATCTCCATGCCTTGCCCCGATTCGGACGGGCTTGCGCCCCGCCCGAACGGAATTTATTTTACCGCCGTAAACGGTGGGGTTTCAAACCAAAGGAATTTTGATGAAAACACTCTCCACCCAATCCCCCGACTTTTCCGCACAACTGGACGCGCTGCTGGCGTTTGAAACCGCGCAAGACCCCGCCACCGACCGCGCCGTTGCCGACATCTGCCAAGACGTGCAAACGCGCGGCGATGCCGCCGTGCTGGAATACACCGCCCGTTTTGACGGGCTGGACGCGCCCGACATGGCGGCTTTGACCCTGCACGCGGGCGACTTGGCGGCGGCGTTTGCGCGGCTGCCCGACCACGTCCGCAGCGCACTGGAAACCGCCGCCGCCCGCATCCGCCGTTACCACGAAAAACAAAAACTGCAATCTTGGCAGTATCTTGACGAAGACGGCACCCTGCTCGGACAGCAAATCACCGCGCTCGACCGCGTGGGGATTTACGTGCCGGGCGGCAAGGCTGCTTATCCCAGCTCGGTGCTGATGAACGCGCTGCCCGCGCAAGTGGCGGGCGTGGGCGAAATCATCATGGTCGTGCCTACGCCAAAAGGCGAGCGCAACGACATCGTGTTGGCGGCGGCGCATCTGGCGGGGGTGAAGCGCGTGTTTACCATCGGCGGAGCGCAAGCCGTTGCCGCGCTCGCCTACGGCACGCAAACCGTGCCGCAAGTGGATAAAATCACCGGGCCGGGCAACGCCTACGTTGCCGCCGCCAAACGGCGCGTGTTCGGCACGGTGGGCATCGACATGGTGGCGGGGCCATCGGAAATCTTGGTGATTGCCGATGGCAGCGTCCCCGCCGACTGGGTGGCGATGGACTTGTTCAGCCAAGCCGAGCATGATGAAATCGCCCAAGCCATTTTGATTGCCCCGTCCCAACGCTATCTGAACGACGTGCAAAACGCCATTGCCCGCCTGATTGAAGACATGCCCCGTCGCGACATCATCCGCGCCGCCCTGAACAATCGCGGCGCCATGATTTTGGTGCGCGACTTGGACGAAGCCTGCGCCGTTGCCAACCGCATCGCCCCCGAGCATTTGGAACTGTGCGTGAACAACCCCGAACAATGGGCGGCGAAAATCCGTCATGCGGGCGCGATTTTCATGGGCGGCCACACCAGCGAAAGCTTGGGCGACTACTGCGCCGGCCCAAACCACGTTTTGCCCACCAGCCGCAGCGCGCGTTTTTCATCGCCTTTAGGCACATACGATTTCCAAAAACGCAGCAGCCTGATTCGCGTGTCGCCCGAAGGCGCACAAAAATTGGGGCAAACCGCTTCCGTATTGGCGCACGGCGAAGGCTTGACCGCACACGCCCGCGCCGCCGAAATGCGTATGGTTCAGCACGTCATCATCTAGGGCGTGCCGTGTGTTTGTGCGCGCGCAAAACTTGCCCGAGCACCGTTATTTTGGCGGACGCGCCCAAGGCAAAGCCTGCCGCAACGCCCGTCCGAACGGCATGGCGGGCATGCTCCGCATCCGCAGCAGCAGCCACACGCAGCCGCCCATCAACAAATGCATGGGCAACAATCCCGCCAAAAACGGAATTTTGCCGTCTTCCACCATGTCGCGCAGCAGGGTCAGCCCGTTTTGGTACACCAGAAAAAACAGCGATGCGATGATGACGTGATAGGATTGTCCACTGCGCGTATCAACATACGACAAGGGCAGTGCCAACCAGCCCAACAGCAGCAGCGATATGGGCAGCGACACGCGCCACATCAGTTCGGCGCGGTATTGCGGGGCGGGATTACGCAGCAGCTCGGCAGTGGGCAAGGTGCGGCGGTGGGCGGTTTCGGCGGGCTTGTGCGGGCTGTTCAGGGCGAGGCGCAGTTGGTCGAAAGAGATTTGTTCGAAATCGCCCCTGCCTGCCGCGCCCGTGTAGCGGTAGCCTTGTTCCAGCACCAGTGTGCGGACGTTGTCGCGCAGGTCGAAATGCCCCGAACGGGCGAAAATCACGCTGTCGCCGCCGTCGGGACGGCTTTCGCGCAAAAACAGCCTTTGCATTTTGCCTGCTTCGGCATCGAAGTGTTCGACAAAATACACGCGCCCGTTTTTTTTGCCCAATTCGCGGAACACGCCCGATTCGACCAGGGAAAGGTTTTGTTTGTGTTTGAGTATGTCGGCGTATTCGCGGCTGTGGCGTTCGGCTTGCGGCAAAACGGCAAGCTGCAGCACCGCCGCCAGCACCGCCAAGGGCAGGGTAAAGGCGCTAATCGGGCGCAGCCATTGGCGCAAGCCCAAACCGCACGCCAGCCACACCGCCATTTCGCTGTCGCGCCAATAGCGGGTCAAGACGGTGAGAATGCTGATGTAGGCGGTCAGCACCAGCAAAAGCGGGGTCATGCCCAGCGTCCAAAAGCCGATGAGGGCGGCGACGGCTTCGGCGGCAACGCGCCCGTCTGCGGCGCGTCCGAGCAGGTTGATGCCCTGTGTGAACACCAACACCGCCAGCAAAACGCAAAAAATGCCCGCAGCCGTTATGGTGGTGTCTTTGAGAAACTGTTTGCGGTAAATCATCGGGCGGATTGTACGGCAAAACCGTGCGGCAAAAAACCCGAAAACCGTGCTGCGGTTTTCGGGTTTGGGCGGTGCTGCCAAATGTTTCAGCGTTTGGCTTTGGGCTTGGCTGCCGTTTTGGGTGCGGCTTTTTTAAGCGGTGCGGGCTTGTCTTTTGCGGCCGCTTTTGCCGGAACGCGGGGACGGGACGGCTTGGCGGCGGGCTTGGACGTTTGGGGCTTGACGGCAGACGGCGCGGGTTTGGCTTTCGCTTTGGCATCGCGCTGCTTCAGGCTGGTGCCGATGACTTTTGCCAGCTTGCCCGCGATGGCGCGGCGTTGGCGTTTGTCGGCGAGCTTTTTCAAATCCGCCTTATTGCTCATGAAATACATTTCCAACTGCACGCTGGGGCAAGTGGTGTTTTGCAGCGTAACAAAACGGGCGCGGCGCACTTCGGGACGCTTGGGGTTGAAGGCTTTTTGCACGTTGCGGGCGATTTGCAGGCTTTTTTTGCCCACTGCGGTGGCATCGTTGCCCTGCAAAACGTAGGTATGCACGCCGTTGGCGCGGGGGTTGTTTTTCGCGGCATTGACGTGTACCGAGGCAAACAGTTTGCGGCAGTGTTTGCGCCCGTATGCCAAGCGTTGCCCAAGCGGGCGGAAGGTGTCGTCCGTGCGGGTCATCGCCACGCTGAAGCCTTGTTGCCGCAAGTGTTTGCGAAGCTGTAACGACATATCGAGGGCAAAATCTTTTTCCATGTATTGGTGTTTGCCCAAAGTGCCGAGTGCGCCGTGGTCTTTGCCGCCGTGTCCGGCGTCGATGACCACGTCGGCGGCGGCGGCGCTGCCCAAATGCAGGGCGCACACGGCGGCAAACGCGGCGCGTTTGAACCATTTTTTCATCGGTTGTTTCCTTTATTTGTCTCTTTCTTTAAAGACCGGCAAGCCTGTTTTGCCTTTGTCGGGCAAATGCGGAGCCGGTCGGGACGGGCAGGACGGCGGCAAAAAACCGTTCTGCAAATTGGCACACCGTTTGGCAAACGGGTGTGGCGGGATTGGCAGAACCCTCCTTTTTGGTGCGGTGGAGAAGGTTAAGGATTATACGTTGTTTTGCCAAAAACGCGGCAAACGGGTGCTTGATGCGCCTTGCGGCGGGGCATGTTTGCCACAGACGTACGCACCGATTGGCGGTATAATCGGCAAATACAAATGATTTCGGGGAACAATCATGCTCAAACAACGGATTTTGACCGCGCTGGTGCTGCTGCCTTTGATGCTGGCGATGCTGTTTGGTGCGGGTGAGGGCTTGTGGGCGGCGTTTGCCGCGCTGATGGTGTTGGCGGCGTTGTGGGAGTTTTCGCGCATATGCGGCTTCAACGGCAAGCAGCAAACCGTTTATACCGCATCGGCAGGCGTTTTTTTATTGCTGGCGTATTGCGGCAATTGGCAGTTGCCCGCTTTGGCATGGGCGGGCGTTTTGCTGTTTTGGCTGGTGTGCGTGCCGTTTTGGCTGTACCGCAAATGGGCATGGCGCGGCGTGCGTGTGCGTACCGCATCGGCGGGGCTGCTGATGCTGCTGCCTTTATGGTTCGCCCTGCGCCAGCTCCGCCAAGACGAAGGCGCGTGGCTGCTGCTGGCGGTGATGGGCGTGGTGTGGGTTGCCGACGTGGCGGCGTATTTTGCCGGCAAACGCTGGGGACGGCGCAAACTCGCCCCTGCCGTCAGTCCGGGCAAAACATGGGAAGGTGCGGCGGGCGGCTTGGCGGCGGTGGCGGCATATGCCCTGTTGGTGCGCGGCGCATGGCAGGAAACCGGCATGGCGGGTATTTGGCTCATGCCGTTGCTGCTTGCCGCCCTGAGCATTGTCGGCGACCTGTTTGAAAGCTGGCTCAAGCGCACCGCAAACATGAAAGACAGCAGCAATCTGCTGCCCGGACACGGCGGCGTACTCGACCGCATCGACGGTTTGACCGCAGTGGTCTGCGTGTACGCCGCATTACGCGCCCTGCTCCAACCGGCAGGCATGTAACCCGCATATTTTTTACCATTGGGAGTACAACACCATGACACAAACACAACAACGCGCCGAATTGCACCGCCGCATTTGGCAAATCGCCAACGACGTACGCGGCAGCGTAGACGGCTGGGATTTCAAACAATATGTTTTAGGCACCCTGTTTTACCGCTTTATCAGCGAAAACTTCGCCCGCTTTGTCGAAGCCGAAGACGACAACTTTACTTACGCCCAAATCGCAGACGAAACCATCAGCGCAGAAATCAAAGACGACTTAACCAAAACCAAAGGCTACTTTATCTACCCCAGCCAACTGTTTGAAAACATCTTAAAAACCGCCCACCAAAACGACAACCTGAATACCGATTTAAAACAGATTTTCGACAGCATCGAACAATCCGCACAAGGCTACCCCTCCGAACACGACATCAAAGGACTGTTTGCCGACTTCGACACCACCTCCAGCCGCTTGGGCAACACCGTAGCCGACAAAAACAAACGCCTTGCCGCCGTACTCAAAGGCGTGGCAGAACTCGACTTCGGCGGCTTTGGCGACAACCAAATCGACCTATTCGGCGATGCCTACGAATTTCTCATTTCCAACTACGCCGCCAACGCAGGCAAATCCGGCGGCGAATTTTTCACCCCGCAAACCGTTTCCAAACTCATTGCCAAACTCGCCCTGCACGGACAAAACAGCGTCAATAAAATCTACGACCCCGCTTGCGGCTCGGGCAGCCTGCTGCTGCAAGCCAAAAAACAATTTGACGAACACATCATCGAAGAAGGCTTTTTCGGGCAGGAAATCAACCACACCACCTACAATCTCGCCCGCATGAACATGTTCTTGCACAACATCAACTACGACAAATTCCACATCGAATTGGGCGACACCCTGATTAACCCCAAACTCAAAGACGAAAAACCCTTTGATGCCATCGTTTCCAATCCCCCTTACTCCGTCAAATGGACAGGCGCGGACGACCCCACATTGATTAACGATGAACGCTTTGCCCCCGCAGGCGTACTCGCGCCCAAATCCAAAGCCGATTTTGCCTTTATCCTGCACGCATTAAGCTACCTTTCGTCCAAAGGGCGTGCCGCGATTGTTACCTTTCCGGGCATTTTCTATCGCGGTGGCGCGGAACGAAAAATCCGCCAATACCTGATTGACCACAACCATATCGAAACCGTCATCGCCCTTGCCCCCAATCTGTTTTACGGCACATCGATTGCCGTAAACATCTTGGTATTGGCAAAAAACAAAACCGACACCAAAGTCCAATTTATCGACGCGGGCAAATTGTTCAAAAAAGAAACCAACAACAACGTACTTACCGAAGAACACATCGACAGCATCGTGCAACTGTTTGCCGACAAAACCGATGTTGCCCATACCGCCAAAATGGTGGAACAGGCACAAATCAAAGCCAACGACTATAATTTATCGGTCAGCAGCTATGTGGAAGCCGAAGACACCCGCGAAATCATCGACATCGCCGCACTCAACAGAGAGATTGCTGAAACCGTTGCCAAAATTGACGGCTTGCGGGCACAGATTGATGGGATTGTGGCAGAAATTGGGGGAACAAAATGAATATTTTACAGATGATTGAAACGGCGGAAGTAGAATGGAAGGCGTTGGGAGAGGTTGTTCAATTACAAAGAGGGAAAATAATCACGGCTAAAAGTGCCAGTGTTGGTAATATTCCTGTGATTAGTGGCGGACAAAAGCCAGCGTATTTTACAGGTGAATACAATAGAGACGGCGAAACCATTACTATTGCAGGTAGTGGAGCATATGCAGGTTTTGTCATGTATTGGAATGAGCCGATTTTTGTTGGCGATGCTTTTTCGGTAAAACCAAACGAGAATTTATTATTAACAAAATATGTTTATTATTTTCTATTAAGTAATCAAACAAAAATTTTCGGCATGAAAAAAGGTTCAGGTGTGCCGCACGTTTATCCCAAAGACGTGGCTAATTTAATTATTCCTATCCCATCATTATCTTTACAAAAAGAAATTGTAAAAATACTTGACAAAATGACCGAGCTGGAAGCTACGCTGGAAGCAGAATTAGCCCTGCGTGCCAAACAATATCAATATTACCGCGATTTATTATTAGACTGTGAAAACCCGCAAAATCCCTTTTCAGGTAGCCTGAAAGTAGAATGGAAGACATTAGATAAAATTGCAAAAAATTTTAATTCAATGCGTAAACCGATTAGAAGTGGATTGCGGGAAAAAGGCAATATACCTTATTATGGTGCTTCTGGTGTTGTTGATTATATAAAAGATTATATTTTTGATGGAGATTTCTTACTGATTTCGGAAGATGGGGCGAATTTATTAGCTAGGAATACACCAATCGCTTTTAGTATTAGTGGCAAAAGTTGGGTAAATAATCATGCTCACGTATTGCAATTTAATTCTTATGCAGAACGTAGATTTATTGAATCTTATTTAAATAACATTGACTTAACTCCTTATATTTCTGGTGCTGCACAGCCAAAACTAAATAAACAAAATCTCAATAGTATAAAAATCCCCGTCCCACCACCAGAAATCCAAGCCAAAATTGTGGAAATTCTGGATAAATTTGACACTTTAACCCATTCCCTTACCGAAGGTTTGCCGCGTGAAATCGCCTTGCGCCGCAAGCAATACGAATATTATCGGGCACAATTATTGAATTTTCAGGTAACCTGAAAAAGCGGGTCAATCAAAAAAGTTTGGTGAGCAATAAAACTTGTTGTTGCTCACCCATGATTGTCAAAGTGGTTTGTTCATCACAATTTATTATTTATGATTGACAAGCTTGCTTGTGCATCGGCAATGAGCGACAATGCTGCTTCTTCATCAAAAAATGGGAAAAATGAGTAACAACATGACGGCATCCTTTCAACTCAATGACGCCGTAGCGTATCATGACGGTCAGTTTCCACCCGAAAATCTTGATTTGGCAAAAATCATGCCTGCTTTGCTTGCTGCGGCTTCTGCCATCGCCCGCTATGATCAAATGCTGAAAAATATGCACAATAATGAGATTTTGCTTGCGCCGTTGCGCAATCAGGAAGCGGTGATTTCTTCGCGTATGGAAGGCACCATCAGCACGATGGATGAGATTATGCAGTATGAAGCGGACTATGCCGCTGATGAATATGCTGAACATGTGCGCACGGATATTATCGAAACTTTGCTTTATCAGCGCACCTTGAAAAATGTGCAACAGGCAATGAAGGGAGGGTATCCATTAAGCGCTTCTTTGCTCAAAACTATGCATCAACAACTGCTTTCCTACGGGCGCGGCGCAACGAAGTCGCCGGGGCAGTTTAAAACCGAGCAGAATTATTTGGCCGATACGTTCAGCCGCAAAATTTTGTTTGTGCCGATTGCACCCGAAAAATTAGCCGATGGCTTGCAGCGTTTGTTTGATTACATCAATCTGCATAGCGACCCGATTTTATTGAAAACGGCCGTCAGCCATTTGGAGTTTGAAGCCCTGCATCCCTTTCAAGATGGCAACGGAAGGATTGGCAGAATGTTGATTACTTTGATGTTGTGGCAGAGCCAAACCATTTCCGAACCGCATTTTTATATTAGCGGATATTTTGAAGAACACAAAAACCGTTATGTGGATTTGATGCGGCAAGTCTCGCAAACAGGAGATTGGAACGAATGGATTATTTTCTTTTTAAATGCGGTAGAAAGCCAATCGATACGCAATTTGCAAATTTCGGAAAATATCCGCAACCTTTACGAAGAGATGAAACAACGGTTTAGCCAAGTATTATCCAGCAAACATGCGCTGACGGTTTTGGATTTTGTGTTTACCTATCCTGTATTCCGCAACAGCAGTTTGGCTGAGAAAACCGCTTTATCTCCCGCCACTGCCAACCGCTTTACCAAAGCGCTGCATGAACAAGGGCTTTTAACAGTTATCGAAGAAGGCAGCGGTCGAAAATCAACGCGGTATTCTTTTGAACACCTGATGAATTTGGTGCGGGTATAAGCGCCATGAACGATTTGATTATCTACAACAGCGAAGATGGCAAGGTTCAGGTAGCGTTATTGCTTGCCGATGGCGAAGCGTGGCTGACGCAGAGCCAGCTTGCCGAACTTTTTGACACCTCGGTTCAAAATATTGCCCTACATATCAAAAATATATTACAAGATAATGAATTGGATGAAAATTCAGTTATCAAGGATTACTTGATAACTGCCCAAGACGGCAAAAATTACCAAGTCAAACATTATGCGTTGGCAATGATTCTTGCCATCGGCTTCCGTGTTCGCAGTCCGCGCGGGGTGCAGTTTCGCAAATGGGCGAACGGTACGCTGCAAAGCTATCTGGAAAAAGGCTTTTTAATTGACAGCGAACGCCTGAAAAATCCACAAGGTCGCTTGGATTATTTTGATGAGTTGCTGGAACAAATCCGAGAAATCCGAGCTAGTGAAATGCGCTTTTATCAGAAAGTGCGGGAGCTGTTCAGCCTATCCAGCGATTACGACAAAAGCGATAAGGCGACTCAAATGTTTTTTGCCGAAACGCAAAACAAGCTGATTTATGCCGTTACCCGAAAAACGGCGGCGGAACTGGTTATCAGCCGCGCCGATGCCGCTTTGCCGAATATGGGTTTGACCGCGTGGAAAGGAAAAGTCGTCCGTAAGGGAGATGTGATTGTAGCCAAAAATTATCTCAATAGTGATGAATTGGATTCTTTAAACCGTTTGGTCATGATTTTTTTGGAAAGCGCGGAACTACGAGTCAAAAAACAGCAAGATTTAACGCTGAATTTCTGGCGGAACAATGTAGATGGTTTGTTGGAGTTTAACGGTTTTCCCGTTCTTGACGGAGCAGGCAGCCGTTCGCACAAACAAATGGAATTACTTGCTTATCAAGAATACGATAAATTTGATGATGCACGAAAACAGTTAAGAAAAATGCTTGCCGATGATGAGGACTTAAAAGAATTGACAGCATGGGAAGCACAGATAAAACAAGACCTGACGAGCAAAAAACATTGCATCCGACCTAAGGAGAAAAAATGACCGAAACCACAGCCCTTGCCGAAACCAACCACTTTATTGTTCTGGACGAATACACGCCGATTGAACAACCTGCACATTATCAAAGCGAAGCCGATTTAGAACGGGAATTTATCGCCGATTTGGTGCAGCAGGGCTACGAATACCGTCAGGATTTGAATACCCCCGCCAAGCTGTTGGCAAATGTGCGCGACAAACTGCAAAGTTTGAACGGTGTGGTGTTTTCCGATACGGAATGGGCGCGTTTTGTGGCGGAGTATTTGGACAAGCAGTCTGAAGCCCAAATCGGGAAAACCCGCAAAATCCATGACGATTATGTTTATGATTTTGCCTTTGATAACGGTGTTGTCAAAAATATTTACCTGCTCGACAAACACGATATCGGGCGCAATCATGTGCAGCTTATCAATCAGTTTGCACAAACAGGCAAGCACGCCAACCGTTATGATGTAACGGTGTTGGTAAACGGTTTGCCTTTGGTGCATATTGAGTTGAAAAAACGCGGTATTGCCATTCGGGAAGCGTTTAATCAGGTGCATCGTTATGGCAGGGAAAGTTTTAATGCGGAACATTCTCTGTTTCAATACGTGCAGATTTTTGTGATTTCCAACGGTACGGACACCCGTTATTTTGCCAATACCACCAAGCGCGATAAAAACAGTTTTGATTTTACGATGAATTGGGCAAAATCAGACAACAGCCCGATTAAAGATTTGAAAGATTTTACGGCAACGTTTTTTCAGAAAAATACGCTGTTGAGTGTTTTGTTGAAATATTCGGTGTTTGATGTCAATGACAATCTGCTCATCATGCGCCCGTATCAAATTGCGGCGGCGGAGCGGATTTTGTGGCGCATCAATATTGCCGAGCAGTCCAAAAGATGGGGCAGTGGCGATGCGGGCGGGTTTGTGTGGCACACCACAGGCTCGGGCAAAACCCTGACCAGTTTTAAGGCAGCACGTTTGGCAACGCAGCTTTCTTTTGTGGATAAAGTCTTTTTTGTGGTGGACAGAAAAGATTTGGATTATCAGACCATGAAAGAATATCAGCGTTTTTCGCCCGACAGCGTAAACGGCTCGCACAGTACGGCGGGTTTGAAACGCAATTTGGATAAAGACGACAATAAAATCATTGTTACCACCATTCAAAAACTCAACAATCTGATGAAAGGCGAAGTGTCTTTGCCCGTGTATCAGCAAAATGTGGTGTTTATTTTTGACGAATGCCACCGCAGCCAGTTTGGTGAGGCGCAAAAAAATTTAAAAAGAAAATTCAAACGGTTTTGCCAATTCGGATTTACCGGCACGCCGATTTTTCCGGAAAATGCGCTGGGTGCGGAAACCACGGCGGGCGTGTTTGGCAGCGAGTTGCACGCTTATGTGATTACCGATGCGATTCGCGATGAAAAAGTGTTGAAATTCAAGGTGGATTATAATGACGTGCGCCCAAAGTTCAAGGAAATGGAGTGCGAACGGGACGATGGCAAGTTGTCTGCATTGGAAAGCAGGCTGGCTTTGCTGCACCCCGAACGGATTCGGGAAATTACGCAATATGTTTTGAAACATTTCCATCAAAAAACGCACAGGCTTTATGGTAATCGGGGTTTTAATGCTTTGTTTGCCGTCAGCAGTGTGGAAGCGGCGAAACTGTATTACGAATGCTTCAGGCAGCTTCAATCCGGCTGCGACAAGCCTTTGAGAGTGGCAACGATTTTTTCTTATGCTGCCAATGAGGCACATGATGCGGCGGGCGATATTGCAGACGAGGGCTTTGAGCCGTCTGCGCTTGATTGTACCGCCAAAGATTTTTTGCAAACGGCGATTGATGACTACAACGCTTATTTCGGTACCAACTACCGTGTGGATGGCGAGCAATTTCAAAACTATTATCGGGATTTGGCAAAGCGGGTGCGCGAACAGGAAGTGGATTTGTTGATTGTGGTGGGCATGTTTCTGACCGGTTTTGACGCACCCAAGCTCAATACGTTGTTTGTAGATAAGAATTTACGTTATCACGGTTTGATACAGGCATATTCGCGAACCAACCGTATTTTTGACGCCACCAAAACGTTCGGCAACATCGTTACGTTCCGCGATTTGGAGCAGGCAACGATTGATGCGATTCGTTTGTTCGGCAATGCCAAAACCAAAAATGTCATACTGGAAAAAAGTTATGGCGAATATATGCAAGGCCATACCGATGTATTGACGGGTGAGGTCAAACGGGGTTATCGGGAAGTGGCTGCCGAGTTGTTGGCACGGTTTCCCAAGCCCGACCACATTGAAACCGAGCAGGACAAACGGGATTTCACCAAGTTGTTTGGCGAATATTTGCGTTTGGAGAATGTGTTGCGCAACTATGATGAGTTTGCCGCACTTCAGGTCCTGCAGGTATTGGACACGGACGATGCCGGTGCGGTAGCCGCATTTAAAGCCGCGCATTATCTTGATGATGAATGTTTTGATGAGATGCGCCGTGTGGCGATGCCGTCCGAACGGGCATTACAGGATTACCGTTCCGCTTATCATGATATTCGGGAGTGGTTGCGCCGCCAACAGCACGGCAGGGACAATCCTGAAACCCTCTTGGATTGGGACGATATTGTTTTTGAAGTGGATTTGCTAAAATCACAAGAAATCAATCTGGATTATATCTTGGCACTGATTTTTGAGAAAAACCGGCAGACAAAAGACAAAAATGCCTTGATTGAAGACATTCGCCGGACGATTCGCGCCAGCATCGGCAACCGTGCGAAGGAAAGTTTGGTGGTGGATTTTATCCGCACTACCGATTTGGATACTTTGGACAGTACGGCGAATGTGATTGAAGCCTTTTTTATGTTTGCCCAAAAGGTGCAACGGTATGAAGCAGCGGCTTTAATTGCAGATGCGCAATTGAACGAAGCGGCTGCCAAACGTTATTTGACGGCATCGCTCAAACGCGAATATGCCAGCGAAAACGGCACGGAGCTGACCGAATTGCTGCCGAAAATTAATAAGCTCAATCCCCAATATCTGACTTTGAAACAGAGTGTGTTCCAAAAAATCAGTGCTTTTGTGGAGAAGTTTAAGGGTGTGGGCGGTACGATTTAAATTGTGTTTAGGGTATGTCATCATTTAAATTTTCCTACTGAAAATCATTGTGATGCAAAATACTGTCGTTCCCGTGAATGCGGGAATCTGCTGCCCGGTGTTGGGTAGCTGTCCTGGATTTAAGCCATGAGCATTGCCGATATTCCCGCGTCCTATTTGTTTTTGTATGTGTTTTTTATCGTATTGGGCGTGTGCATCGGTGCCGATGTGCGCTTTGAATTGGATTGGTCGTGGCGGAAAATGTTGGCGGTGGCGGCTGCGGCGGGCGCGGGCATCATGTTGTTGCGCCTGTTGGGGCTGATTTAGGCTACAATAGCGGTTTTCAGGCTGTCTGAAAGCCGACTTATGGGGCTGCGCTTTAGGGCGTGTCATCATTTACTTATGCGGCGGTGTTTTCAGCTAAAAACCGCTACGCAAAGCAATTGATAACACGCCCTGGATGCAACCCCGTGCGTTGAACCCCCCACTACGGAGAACAAACCATGAGCAACATTCCCGCCGATTTGAAATACGTTGCCAGCCACGAATGGCTGCGCCCCGAAGCCGACGGTACGGTAACGGTCGGCATCACCGAACACGCCCAAGAACTGTTGGGCGACATCGTGTTTGTCGAGCTGCCTGAAGTCGGCGCGAACTTGGCCGCCGAAGAGCAGGCAGGCGTGGTCGAGTCGGTGAAAGCCGCTTCCGATGTATACGCGCCGATTGCGGGCGAAATCGTGGAAATCAACCAAGCCCTGATTGACGCGCCCGAAACCGCCAACAGCGACCCCTACGGCGAAGGCTGGTTCTTCAAAATCAAACCCGCCGATGCCGCCGCTTTGGACGGCTTGTTGAGCGCGGAGCAATACGCCGCCGAAATCGGTTGATGTGCTTGATTCAGGACAGAACACGCCCGTAGGGCGTGTCATCATTTAAATTTTTATACTGAAAATCAGCATAATGTAGAAATGCCGTCATTCCCGCGCAGGCGGGAATCCACTGCCCGATGCTTGGCAAGTCATGTTTTATCAAGGTTTGTTGTGCTTTGACTTGGATTCCCGCCTGCACGGGAATGACGGCGTGGTTTTTCGGTTAATTGATGACACGCCCCAGCGTGTGTGAAGCGAACCGCGCAATAAGCTTGTCAGCAACACGAACCCGTCGCAGCAATCCCCGCATTTGTGCAGGGGAATACGTCAATTTTCACATTAAAACAACGTCCTCCGAATGCCGAACCGAACGGCTTTCGGGGTTTTTATTTGTTTTATCAGATAATTTTGCCAACTTCGCCGCTCGTTGGCACCAAATGCAGCGCCGTGCAATCAGATTTTTTGCGCCAAAGGGCAATAATCGGATAAAAGCTCTGATAAAATCCCGACTTTCTGTTTTCACCATTTTCACACAATTAAGGAATATGTTATGACCGCGCCCGTACTGCCTGTTGAGGCAAAAGACATTCAAAAACTGATTCCCCACCGCTATCCGTTTATGCTGCTCGACCGCATCACTGCGTTTGAGCAGGGCAAGAAATTAAGCGCAATCAAAAACATCAGCATGAATGAGCCGCAGTTTCAAGGGCATTTTCCCGACTTTCCCGTGATGCCCGGCGTGCTGTTGATTGAAGCGATGGCACAGGCTTGCGGCGCATTGGCGATTTTGAGCGAAGGCGGACGCAATCCCGATGAAATTTACTTTTTTGCAGGCATCGACCACGCCCGTTTCAAACGCCAAGTGATTCCGGGCGACCGTGTGGTCTTTGAAATCGAAATGCTGCAAAGCAAACGCGGCATCGGCAAATTCAAAGCCACCGCTTCGGTAGAGGGCGAATTGGCGGTGGAAGCGGAAATCATGTGCGCCAAACGCACGGTATGAAGCTGCTGACCCGTTATGTGGTGCTGCGCTTGGGCAAGGCATCACTGTTGGCACTCATGGCATTGGTGTCGCTGTACGGTTTTTTTGATTTGCTCGGCGAAGCGGGCAACATCGGCAAAGGCACCTACACCACGGCGACGGCGTTTCAATATGTGCTGCTGCAAATGCCGGCACGGGCGTATTTGCTGATGCCTTTGGCGGTGCTGACGGGGGCATTGTTCGCGTTCGGGCGTTTGGCGGCGGATTGCGAATGGGCGGTGGTGAAAACCAGTGGGGTGGACACTTGGGGCATTGTCCGCATGGTTTTGGTGTTTGGCGGGGCGTTTGCCGTGGCGACGGCGCTGCTGGGGGAATGGGCGGCGCCGGAAATGAGCAGGCGTGCCGATGCCTTGAAAGCGGCGGCGAAATCGGGGCAGGTTTTGGCGGCACAAGACGGTATTTGGATTAAGGAAAACGGCAGTATGGTGTATGTGGCTTCGGTGTTGCCCGACAACGGTTTGACGGGGGTGAAGATTTGGCGTTACGGCGACGATTTTCGCTTGCAGGAGGCGATATCCGCGCCCCGCGCCCGTGTGGGTGAGGGGCAGTGGCTGCTGTTCGACAGCCGCAGCAGCCGCATCACGCCCGAACGGGTGGAAACGGTCGTGCAGCCGCAACGGGTGTGGGCAAGCGGGGTGGGCAGGGCGTTGCTGGCGACTTTGCAAGTGAAGCCGGAGCAGATGTCTTGGACGGCACTGGGGCGTTATATCCGCCATTTGGAACACAACCGCCAGCAAACGCAGATGTACCGTGTGGCATGGTGGAACAAATTGGTATACCCTGCGGCGGTGGTGGTGATGGCGTTGTTGGCATTGGCGTTTACGCCCGTGTCGGGGCGGCACGCCAATATGGGGCTGAAGCTGTTTGGCGGGGTGTGCTTGGGGTTGCTGTTTTATTTTTCCGGACGTTTGTTCGGGTTTACCAGCCGTTTGTACGGCGTACCGGCATGGGTGGCGGCGCTGTTGCCGACTGCGGCGTTTGCCGTGTGGGCGCTGGTGCTGATTCGGCGGCAGGAGCGGCGTTGATGGGTCATTATGATGATGTGCAAACCATGTGCTTGACACGGCGGCGTTTGTTGCTGTCTGCCGCCGCTTTGGCGTTGGGGGCGTGCGGCGGCAAGCCTTATGCCCCACTGCCCGCCGGAAGCAGGGTGCTGGCACTGGGCGACTCGCTGACCTTCGGCTACGGCGCACCGCCCGAAGCGGCTTATCCGGCGCAATTGGCACAAATCAGCCGTTGGCAGGTGCATAACGGCGGGGTTTCCGGCGACACCGCCGCACAAGCCCTTGCCCGTTTGCCTGCCTTGCTGCACGCGCAACCGCAGTTGATTTTGCTCGGCATCGGCGGCAATGATTTTTTGCGGCGCGTGCCTGAAGCGCAAACCCGCGACCACATCAGCCGCATCATCGCCGCAAGCGCGGGCATTCCGCTTGTGTTGATTGCCCAGCCCAAGCCTTCTTTAAGCGCGGTTTTCGGGCATTTGGACGACCACCCTTTGTATGCCGAACTGGCAAAGCAGCACGACATTCCCCTGTTTGCCGGCGGGTGGAGTGCCGTTTTGGCAAATCGGGATTTGAAATCCGATGCCATTCACGCCAATGCCGCAGGTTACCGCCGCTTTGCCGAACGCTTGGCAGCGTTTTTGAAAAAGCAGGGGTTTTTGTCGTGATGCGTGTGTTGCGCTTGATAAAAAAACAGCCTTAAATGGCTGTTTTTTTAAATGAATGCCCCGCCGACAGGACTCGAACCTGTATTACACGCTTAGGAGGCATGTGTTCTATCCCTTGAACTACGGCGGGAAAACAAAAACTTTAAGACAAACGGCTTACCGACAGCCGCGCCAAATCGCGCATGGCGGCGCTTACCTCGTTTTCAGGCAGCCCGTTCAAACTGTCGCAGGCGCGGGCAACGGCGTGTTGCGCCTGTTCGGTGCAGTAGGCCAGCGCGTCCGAAGCGGCCACATGGCGGTAAATCGCGTCAAAACGGCTGCGGTCGGCGTTTTGCAGGGCGGCGCGGACTTCGTCGGCGGCTTCGGCGCTGCCTTGCCGCATCAGGTAAATCAGGGGCAAAGTCGGTTTGCCTTCCGCCAAATCGTCGCCGACATTTTTGCCGATTTGTTCGGGGCTGCCCGAATAATCCAGCACATCGTCAATAATTTGGAACGCCGTGCCGACATACATGCCGTAATCTTTCAAAGCCTGTTCCTGCGCCTCGTCCGCGCCCGCCAGTACCGCGCCCACCTGCGCCGCCGCTTCAAACAGCTTGGCGGTTTTGTATTGAATCACGCGCAGGTATTCGCTTTCGCTGATGTCGGTGTTGCCGATGTTCATCAACTGCATCACTTCGCCTTCGGCGATGATGTTGGTGGCTTCCGCCATAATGTCCAGAATTTTCAGGCTGCCCGAACCGACCATCAGTTGAAACGCGCGCGTGTAGAGAAAATCGCCCACCAGCACCGCCGCCGCGTTGCCGAACAGATTGTTGGCGGTGGCGCGGCCGCGCCGCAACGCGCTTTCGTCCACCACGTCATCGTGCAGCAGCGTGGAGGTGTGGATAAACTCCACCATCGCCGCCAGTTCATACAAACCGTCGCGGTCGCAGCCCAGCGACTTGCCCGCCAACAGGGTCATGACGGGGCGCAAACGCTTGCCGCCCGCGCTGATGATGTAGTTGCCGATTTGCGAAATCAATGCCACTTCCGACTGCACGGCACGGTTGATGACCGCGTCCACGCGGCGCAAATCGGTTTCCAGATTTTTTTGAAAATAAGGCAGTTGGCGCAACATGGGCGGGCTTTCCGGATAGGTGGTGCGGTTGGGGACAAAGGCGGCGATTATAACAGTTCGGATTGACGCTTTCCAAGTGTCGCGGCAATATTGCCGTTTGCTTTTTGCCGCTTGTTCCGCTTATGCGCATTCTTTCCTACAATATTCAAGCCGCCATCGGCGCAAACAGCTATTTCAGCTACGTTTCGCGGCTGCACCGCCAAGTGCTGCCCGACCCCGCCAAAACAGGCAATCTGCAACGCATTGCCGCCTACATCGCAGCGTTTGACGCCGTGTGCATTCAGGAAATCGATTTGGGCGGACTGCGCAACGGCTTCCGTTGCCAAGCGGCGCAACTGTGCCAAGCGGCGGGCTTTGCCCACCATGTGGCGCAGACCAACCGCGTGGTGGGACAACTGTCGCGGCACGGCAACCTGATTCTCTGCCGCACCCCCCTGCGCCCGCTCATCAGCGAAACACTGCCCTCGCGCATCAAAGGGCGCGGCATACTTGCCGCCGCCACCGACACCCCGCACGGCGAATTGGTATTGGCAAACGTCCACCTGAGCTTGGGCGCGTCCGACCAACTGCGCCAAGTGCGCCACATCTGCCGCCTGCTCGAAGCCCACCCGCAAATATGCCTGTGCGGCGACTTCAACTGCCCGCCCGAATCGGCGGCACTGGCACTGCTGCGCGAAGCGGGCTACCGCCGCGTCGGCAGCAACGCCCCGACCTACCCGAGCTGGCGTCCGCGCAAAACACTCGACCATATTTTTATTAAGGGCGCATTGGACGGACACTGTTGCACCGACCACACATTTACCGCGTCCGACCACCTGCCCGTGTGTGCGGAATTGCGCTGATGCCGCTTGCCGCAACGCATTTTTCACGTTTTTCAAGCCGAATTATGATGCGGGGCAAGGGCGTGTCATTGATTTAAATTATTTTATTGAAAATAAAAGCATGATAAAAAACTGCCGTCATGCCCGCGCATGCGGGAATCCACTGCCTGATGTTTGTGAAGCGATGTTTTATCAATGCTTTTTGCAATTTGTTTTGGCTTCCCGCCTGCGCGGTAATGACGGTGTGGTGTTTCCGGTCAATTGATGACACGCCCAACCGCGCCAACCATCTGCAAAGCCAATGCCCCGCATCACATCTGCCGATATCTGCGTGCGGGATTGTTGTCGGAATGTAAGATTGTGTTATGCTGCGTTTACCGTAGGCATTGCTTTGCGCCGCACGGTATTTTTGCGTATTTCGGGGCATAGCGGAACACAAACCGAGTCCAAACGGCCATTTGCCCCGTTTCCAAATTATCCTCATTCAGGAGACGACAATCATGTCCGAAGAAAAAAACAAGACGTGTCAGGCTATTGGCAGGCAAATCTCCGCCTGATTTTCATTTGTTTGGCCGTGTGGGCGCTGTGTTCCCATTTTGCCGCCATTTTGCTGCGCTCGGTGCTGATGGGCATCAGCGTGGGCGGCGCGGATTTGGGCTTTTGGTTTGCCCAGCAAGGCTCGATTTTGGTATTCATCGCCATCATTTTCTTTTATGCGCGGCAGATGAATAAGCTGGACGAACAATTCGGCGTGAAAGAGGAGTGATGTCATGAGCCAGTTTTGGATTAATTTGGTGTTTGTGGGCGCGTCTTTCGCGCTCTATTTCGGCATTGCGATTTGGGCGCGTGCCGGTTCGACCAAAGAATTTTACGTTGCCGGCGGCGGCGTGCATCCCGTATTGAACGGCATGGCAACGGGCGCGGACTGGATGAGCGCCGCATCGTTTATCTCGATGGCGGGCATCATCGCCATGAACGGCTATCCCGCATCCGCCTATCTGATGGGCTGGACGGGCGGCTACGTTTTGCTGGCGTTGCTGCTTGCGCCCTACTTGCGCAAATTCGGCAAATTCACCGTACCCGATTTCATCGGCGACCGTTTTTACAGCCGCACGGCGCGTTTGGTGGCGGTGGCGTGTCTGATTATCGCGTCCACCACCTATGTGATTGGTCAGATGACGGGCGCGGGCGTGGCGTTTTCGCGCTTTTTGGAAGTGAGCAACACCAACGGCTTGCTGATTGCGGCGGTGGTGGTGCTGTTTTACGCGGTATTGGGCGGCATGAAGGGCATCACCTACACCCAAGTGGCGCAATATGTGGTGCTGATTGTTGCCTACACCATTCCCGCCGTGTTTATTTCCTTCAACATTACGGGCAACCCGATTCCGCCTTTGGGCATGTTCGGCAACGAAACCGCTTCGGGCGAACCGTTTTTGCACAAACTCAACGCGCTGATTACCGATTTGGGCTTCACCGCCTTTACCGCCGATGAGCCGAACAAGCTCAATATGCTGCTGTTTACCATGTCTTTGATGATTGGTACGGCGGGTCTGCCCCATGTGATTATCCGCTTTTTCACCGTGCCGAAGGTGTCGGACGCGCGGACTTCCGCAGGTTGGGCATTGGTGTTCATCGCCCTGCTGTACACCACTGCGCCTGCAGTCGGCTCGATGGCGCGGATGAATCTGGTCAATACCGTTTACCCCGCAGGCATCAGCCAGCCCGCTTTGGACTACGAACAACGCCCCGTGTGGATGAAAAACTGGGAAACCACCGGCTTGCTGAAGTTTGAAGACAAAAACGGCGACGGCAAAATCCAATACTACAACGACAAAAACGCTGCTTTTGAAGCCACCGCCGCCGAGCGCGGTTGGAAAGGCAACGAGCTGACCGTAAACAACGACATTTTGGTGTTGGCAAACCCCGAAATCGCCAATCTGCCCGGTTGGGTCATCGGTTTGATTGCGGCGGGCGGTTTGGCGGCGGCGTTGTCCACCGCAGCAGGTTTGCTGTTGGCGATTTCTTCCGCCGTGTCGCACGACCTGATTAAGAAAACGCTCAAACCCGACATCACCGAAAAAGGCGAATTGCTGGCGGCGCGCGTGTCGATGACCGTTGCCATCGTGATTGCCACATGGTTGGGCATCAATCCGCCGGGTTTTGCCGCGCAGGTGGTGGCATTGGCGTTCGGCATCGCCGCCGCTTCGCTGTTCCCCGTGCTGATGATGGGCATTTTCTCCAAGCGCATCAACGATAAAGGCGCGATTGCGGGCATGCTGGCAGGTTTGATTTCCACTTGCGTGTACATTTTCCTGTATTTGGGCTGGTTCTTTATTCCGGGTACGAATGCGTTTGAAAACAAACCGGAAAACTGGCTGTTCGGCATTTCGCCCCTGTCGTTCGGTACGGTGGGCGCCATCATCAACTTTGCTGTGGCGTTTGTGGTGTCCAGCATGGGCAAGGCACCGCCGCAAGAAGTACAGGATTTGGTGGAAAGCGTGCGCTTTCCGCACGGTGCGGGCAAGGCGGTTGACCACTAAACGGTTAAGATAATTTGTCGGTAAAAGGCGGCACGGTTTACAATCGTGCCGCTTTTTTGATTGCAAAAGGACAAAACAATCATGCTTTGGGAATTTTTGGCAACGCTGTTTGCCGGTTTGGGGGCGGCGGGCGTCGTGTTGCTGTTGCGCCCCCTTGTGCGCGGACGCATGCCCAAATGGGCTGTGCCTGCGGCGGCGGGGTTGGGCATGCTCGGCTTTCAGGTGTACAGCGAATACACATGGTTTGCCCACACCCGCGCCAAGCTGCCGCCGGATACGGTGGTGGTGGCGGAAGTGCCGTCTGCCGCGCCGTACAAACCTTGGTCGTATGTCGTGCCGCAGGTTTTGCAGTTTGTTGCTGCCGATACCGCCAACGTCCGCACCGACAACAGCGCACGCCATGTAAACCTTTATTTTTTCGAGCGGCGCATGCGTGCCAAAGTGTTGGCGGTGCGGGTGGACTGCGCCACCGGACACTACAGCGACCCGCAAAGCGGACAGGTTTGGCAGTTCGACCAACGTTTGCGTCAAGCGGTTTGCGGCAAAAGCCGGTAAATTTTCGTGCCTGTTGCCGCCAAAACGCAACAGGCGTTTTGTGGCGCATGTCGCAAACTTGCCGCCGCTTGTGTTAGAATCCTACCGTTTTGCCCCAATCAGGCACACTAGGAATGGAATTTTATGTTTGCCAATATCGCCAAAAAAGTTTTCGGCAGCCGCAACGACCGCCTGCTCAAACAGTATCAAAAAAACGTAAACAAGATTAACGCATTAGAAGAAAAAATGCGCGAACTGTCCGATGGGGGGCTGCAAGCGTGTACCGAACAGTTCAAACAGCGCCTGCAAGCAGGCGAAAGCCTTGACGCGCTGCTGCCCGAAGCCTTTGCCGTGTGTCGCGAAGCGGCGCGGCGGATTTTGGGCATGCGCCATTTTGACGTGCAACTGATTGGCGGCATGGTGCTGCACGACGGCAAAATCGCCGAAATGCGTACCGGCGAAGGCAAAACGCTGGTTGCCACCCTTGCCGTGTATTTGAACGCGCTGGCGGGCAAAGGCGTGCATGTGGTTACCGTAAACGACTATCTGGCAGGGCGCGATGCCCAAACCCTTGCCCCGCTTTATAATTTTCTCGGCTTGAGTGTGGGCGTGATTGTCAGCAACCAAGAGCCGTTCCACCGCCAAGAAGCCTACAATGCCGACATCACCTACGGCACCAACAACGAATTCGGTTTCGACTACCTGCGCGACAATATGGTTACCGACCGTTATGACAAAGTGCAGCGCGAGCTGAATTTTGCCGTAGTCGATGAAGTGGACTCCATCTTGATTGACGAAGCGCGTACGCCCCTGATTATTTCCGGACAGGCGGAAGACAACGTCCAGCTTTACCAAATCATGAACCAAGTGCCGCCGCAATTGCAACGCCAAGAAAAAGAAGACGGTGAGGGCGATTACTGGGTGGATGAAAAAGCCCATCAGGTGATTTTGAGCGAGCGCGGACACGAACACGCCGAGCAGATTTTAACGCGCATGGGCTTGTTGCAAGAGGGCGATTCGCTGTATTCCACTGCCAACATTATGCTGATGCATCATTTGATGGCGGCTTTGCGGGCGCATTCGCTGTTCCACCTCGACCAGCACTATGTGATTAAAGACGGCGAAATCGTGATTGTGGACGAACACACGGGGCGTTTGATGGACGGCCGCCGTTGGTCGGAAGGCCTGCATCAGGCGGTAGAGGCCAAAGAAGGCGTAGAAATCAAGCAGGAAAACCAAACGCTTGCGTCCATTACCTTCCAAAACTATTTCCGCCTGTACGACAAATTGGCGGGCATGACCGGCACGGCGGACACCGAAGCCTACGAATTCCAGTCCATCTACAATCTGGAAACGGTGATTATCCCCACCAACCGCCCCGTGCAGCGCAAAGATTTCAACGACCAGATTTTCCGCACCGCCGAAGAAAAATACGAAGCGGTGGTGAAAGACATTGAAACCTGCCACAAACGCGGTCAGCCCGTATTGGTGGGTACGACCACGATTGAAAATTCGGAATTGGTGTCGCGCCTGTTGGACAAAGCAGGTTTGCCGCACAATGTTTTGAACGCCAAAGAACACCACCGCGAGGCTTTGATTGTGGCGCAGGCGGGCAAACCGGGCATGATTACCGTAGCCACCAATATGGCGGGGCGCGGTACGGACATTGTTTTGGGCGGCAATGTGAAGCATCAGGCAGCCGCGATTATGGCAGACGAAGCCTTGTCTGATGAGGCCAAAAAACAGCAAATCCAAGATTTGGAAAACAGTTGGGAAGCCGACCACCAATTGGTGATGGACGTGGGCGGTTTGCACATTATCGGTACGGAACGCCACGAAAGCCGCCGTATCGACAACCAGTTGCGCGGACGTGCCGGACGGCAGGGCGACCCCGGTTCCAGCCGTTTTTATCTGTCGTTTGAAGATTCGCTGCTGCGCCTGTTTGCGGTGGACCGCATCGGCGGCATTTTGAACAAACTCGCGCCCGAGCGCGGCGTGCCGATTGAAGCGGGCATTCTCACCCGCCAAATCGAAAACGCCCAACGCAAAGTAGAAGGGCGCAACTTCGACATCCGCAAACAAGTCTTGGAATACGACGACGTTGCCAACGACCAGCGCAAAGTGATTTACCACCAGCGCAACGAAATTTTGAACGGCAACAACATGGCGGAAATTGCCCGCGACATGCGCCACGAGGTGATTGGCGGCTTGGTGGACGTGCATATGCCGCCCGACAGCATGGAAGAACAATGGGACATCGCCGCACTGGAAGCCCAGCTTGCGGGCGAATTCCGCATTCAGGCAGACGTGCGCGGCTGGCTCAAAGCCGACAACACACTGGAAAACGAAGACGTGAAAGAACGCCTGTTGGCACAAATCGACCGCGAATATGCGGAAAAAGTGGATTTGGTCGGACAAGACGCATTCGGCGGCTTCGAGCGCAATGTGATTCTCAACGCCATCGACACCAACTGGCGCGAACATTTGGCGGCGATGGATTACCTGCGTCAGGGCATTCACCTGCGCGGCTATGCCCAGAAAAACCCCAAACAGGAATACAAGCGCGAAGCGTTTGAAATGTTCCGCAATTTGTGGCAAACCGTCCAACATCAGTCGAGCGCCTTGCTGGTGTCGGTGGAAATCCGCCAAGACGACGACGTGGAACAGGCGGCAGCAGACGTGTTGTCCGAACCCACCGAAGTGGAAACCAACCACCCGAACGCGGCAGAACAATCGCCCTACAGCCCCGAAGCGTTGGCGGCGGCGGGCAAAGTTGTCCACCGCAACGACCCCTGCCCCTGCGGAAGCGGCTTGAAATACAAGCAATGTCATGGCAAACTGACTTAAACGGCAGACAACACAATGACACAAAAAGTAATTTTAATTACCGGCACATCAAGCGGCATCGGTTACGACACCGCCCTGCTGATGCGCGGGCTGGGGTGGCGCGTGTTTGCGTCCGTGCGCCGCGACAGCGACCGCCAACGTTTGCAGGCAGAAGGCTTTGATGTGCTGCTGCTGGATTTGGACGATGAAAACAGCGTCCGCACCGCCTTTGCCGAACTGTTGCGGCAAACGGACGGGCGTTTGGACGGCGTGTTTTGCAATGCCGGTTTCGGACAATTGGGCGCGGTGGAAGACGTATCGCGTGATGCCTTGCGGGCGCAGTTTGAAACCAATGTGTTTGGCACGTGGCAGTGCATTGCCGAAGCCATGCGCGTGTTCCGCAAACAAGGCTATGGGCGGCTGCTGGTAAACAGCAGCATTCTCGGCTTTGCCGCGCTGCCGATGCGCGGTGCGTACAACAGCAGCAAATTTGCGCTGGAAGGCTTGTGCGACACCCTGCGCCACGAAATCTACGGCACGGACATTCATGTCAGCTTGGTCGAGCCGGGCGCCATTACCAGCCGTTTCGGTGAGCATGCGTTGGCAAAGTTCAAGCAAAACATCGACATCGACAACAGCGTTCACCGCGAAGCCTATCAAAACCATTTGTTGCGTTTGTCGGGGCAAACCAAGCCGATGCCGTTTACCCTTTCGGCTGCCGACTGCGCCGCCGTGTGCGTCCGCGCCTTTACCGATGCCGCGCCCAAGGCGCGTTACCGTGTAACCGTGCCGACCAAAGTATTTTGGTGGCTGAAGAAAATCTTGCCCACCGCCGCGCTCGATGCGCTGAAGCGGCGGACATTTGTCGCCGAACGGCGGTGAGGGTGCTGCCCGTTATCAACAACAATACCCGCATGCCGGTGCGTGCGGGTATTTTTATGCCAACCACCGCCGTGCCCGTGCGGGAATGACGGTGTTTTTCTACTGTGCTGATTTTCAGTAGAAAAATTTAAATGATGACACGCCCTAGTGGGAAGCGTGCGGTTGGGGTGCGGGCGCGGCGGTTTGCGCTTGTGCGGGCGCGGCTTGCTGCGGTACGGCAGCAGGCTCGGGCGCGACAGACGGCGCGGCAACCGGTGCAGGCGGTTGGGCGTGCGGTGCTGCCGTTTGGGGCGCGGCGTGTTGCTGCGGCACTGCTGCGGGTGCGGCGGGGGTGGCTGCGGCTGCTGCTTGTTGTGCCTGACGGACGGCGGCTTCCGCTTGTGCTTTGGCGGCGGCGAGGTCTGCTGCGGCTTTGGCGGCTTGCGCTTCGGGCATCAACGAGGAGTGATGGCTGGTAATCAGCCAGTTTTTACCGTCCCACTGATAGGTGTAGCTGTAACGCCCCACCGCTTTGTTGCCGGTTTTGGCAAACGTAAAGCTGTACACGCCCGCATCGAGTGCGGTATTACAGCCGATTTGAATGTGGCGTTCGTGAATTTCGCCGACAGGCGCGTTTTCCAAAAAGTGGACGAAGTAGTCTTCTTTTTCGGCAGGGCTGTAGCGCACTTTGTCGGACAAGGTGGGCAGCAGCACCGAGTCTTTGGCATAGTTTGCCACCACATTGGCGGGCTTGCCGCTTTGCAAGGACGTGTTCCAACGGTCGAACAGGGCGGCGATTTCGTCATCGGTAACGCTGCGGCAGCTTCCGGCATCGGCGGCGGCGGTTTTCACCGCTTTTTTGGCGGGTTTTTCCGCGTGTTCGGCTTTGTGTTTGTCCGCGCCGCCGCAAGCGGCAAGTGCCAGTGCCAACAAGATGGACGCACCTGTTTGAATCTTCATGGTATCTGCTCCTGAAAGGCGCATCATTCCGGTGATGCGCCGTAATGTGAAAAAAGGGGAGTGAAACGGACAAAGGCGTGCCGCAGGGGTGCTGCGGTACGGCTTGCCCATTGGAGTAGATATGTTAAAAGTATTCCGTGTTTTTGACAAGTTTTGTAAGGAAATTGTGAAAAAAAGCGGCCGTGCCGCGTTGGGCGCATCATCAATTGACTGAAAAACACCACCGTCATGCCCGCGCAAACGGGAATGACGGTGGTTTTTGTATTGAGCTGATTTTCAATATAAAAATTCAAATAATGACACGCGCTAGGCGGTTGTGGCGGCAACGGTGCCGAAACGCCCTTGGCGGAAATCATCGATGGCGGTGCGAATTTCGTCTTGGGTGTTCATCACAAACGGCCCGTAGGCGGCAAGGGGTTCGTCAATCGGCACGCCCGACAGCAGCAATAATTTCGCGCCGTCCGCGCCCGCTTGCAAGGCGATGCGTTCGCCGTCGCGGGCAAAATGCACCCATTCGCCCGCCGTCAGGCATTCCGTGCCGTTTACCCGCGTTTCGCCGTGCAGGGACACCACCATCAGGTTGTGCGCGGCGGGGACGGTTAATTCGCACGCACCGTTGCCGTTCAGGGCGATGTCCCACACATTCATTTCGGTAAACGTGTGTGCCGCGCCGTTGTCGCCCGCAATCACGCGCACGCTGCCCGCATTGTCGGGCAGTGCCAGCACGGGAATGTCTGCTTGGGCGAGGTGTTGGTAGTGCGGTGCGGTCAGTTTGTCGCGGGCAGGGAGATTGACCCACAGTTGCACCATTTCCAGCGTGCCGCCGTGTTCGCGCAAACGCCCGCCGTGAAATTCCTGATGGACAATGCCCCTGCCCGCCGTCATCCACTGCACATCGCCCGCACCGATGACCCCGCCGCCGCCCGCCGAATCGCGGTGCGCCACTTCGCCCTGATAGGCGATGGTAACGGTTTCAAAGCCTTTGTGCGGGTGTGCGCCCACGCCGCGTTCGGTGCCGTCTGCGTCAAACACCTGCGGCGCGGCATAATCCAACAGCAAAAACGGGTCGGTGCGGTAGGGACGGTCGGCGTGCGAAAACAGGCTGTGTACCCGAAAACCGTTGCCCACCCAATGGGGCGGCGGACACCGACCGATATAATCTACGGAGCGCATTTGAAACTTCCTTTCCTGAAATGGCGACAGGCAGGAAAATGGCGGCGCAACCGCAAAAATGCAAGCGGGGGCGCGTTTTGCGCGGCGTTCAGGCTTTTTTCACAAATTCCGATTTCAAATTCATGCCCGTGCCGTTGATTTTGCAGGAAATATTGTGGTCGCCGTCTTGCAGGCGGATGTTTTTCACCTTCGTGCCCTGCTTGATGACGGCAGAGCTGCCCTTGATTTTCAAATCCTTCACCAACACCACCGCATCACCGTCCTGCAAGGGCGTGCCGTGTGCATCGCACACAGAGGGTGCGGCGGCGGATTCGGCAGCACCGTCCTGCGGCTGCCACTCATGGGCGCATTCGGGGCAAACCCATTGCGTGCCGTCATGATAACTCAATGCAGACGCGCATTGCGGACAGGGCGGATAAGACATCGACATGGCAGATTCCTTTATAAACTTTCAAAATAGCCCCAATCCGTTTCGGCAAATTCGGGCTTCAAATACATATGCACCTGCGCCGCGCCCGCCTTCAACGCCACATCGCGCAAAGTATTGAGCTCGGCATCGGTGATGTCGTTGAGAAAACGGGTTTGCGGACGGATAATCAAAATCGGCGCGGTGGGCGAAAAACGGCTTTGCTGCAAAACATTACGCAACACCTCCGTAGCGGCGCGGCTGTTGGTAACGGGCGTGCGCGGGTGGGCGAAAGGCAAATGGTTGCGCCCGTTGTTGCGCTGCTCGTCGTCCCAATCGCTGCGCCCGTTCGACTGCGGCGGCAGCACCGCACTGCCGATAAAACGCTCGCGGGTTTTCACCTTGACCAGCTCGATACGGTCATCGCACAACGCCGCCAAAATCACCGAAGATAAGCGGTATTTGTGCAGATTTTGCAAATGGTTGCGTGCCATAACCCGTCCTTGTCCGTTGTGCTTAAAACGTATAACCCGTTTGCACGTCGTCATCGCCCGCCAGCGACACCAGCACATCGTACAAGGGGCGCAATTCCCCGTAACGGCGGGTGGTGCGGCGCAGATAATTCAGAAAACGGGGGATTTCCGGATAATATTTGTCTTTGTGGTCGCGGTGGCGCAGGCGCGTGAAAATGCCTGCCACCTTCAAATGACGCTGCACGCCCGTAAACTCAAACCAACGGTAAAATTCGTCAAACGTGGCGGGAACGGGCAGGGCGGCGGCGCGCGCCTTTTCCCAATAGCGGATGGCAATGTCCAGCACCAATGCTTCTTCCCACTCGATAAAGGCATCGCGCAGCAGCGACACCAAATCGTAGGCAATCGGGCCGTAGAGCGCGTCTTGAAAGTCCAGTACCCCGATGCGTTCGGGGGTGAGCATCAGGTTGCGGACGATAAAGTCGCGGTGTACGAACACTTTGGGCTGGTTTTCAATCACGGGCAACAGGGCGTTGAGTCCTTGCTGCCACAATTCTGCTTGGCGGGTGTTGAACACGGGGCGGGCGGCTTCGCCGAGTTGTGCTTGGTCTTGGCAAAGCGGGTCGTGTTTGCGTACGACTTGTTCGGGGTTTCTGCCCAGCACTTCGATGGCGACAAACCAGTCGGGGAACAGATTGATTTCGCGCAGCAGTTCGCTGCGTCCGTATTCGGGCAGCACGTCGGGACGGCTGGTTTTTTGCAGCAAAACCAGTTCGTCTGCGGCTTGCAGCAGCAGTTGCCGTTGTGCTTCGGGGGTGTGGTGCGTGCCTTGCGGGTCTTGCATGGCTTTGAGCAGTTGGGTGTCGCCCAAGTCGCTCAAGGTCATGAAGCCCTGTGTTTTGTCGCAGTCGAAAATCTGCGGGACGTTCAGGGCGGGGGCAAACAGGTTGCGTACGTTGATGTAGGCGTCGAGGTTGATTTTTTCAGGGTCGGCGTCCATGCAGACCAATGTGGCACCATCGGCAAAGTCGGCGCGGAAGTAGCGGCGGAAGTCGGCATCTTGTGCGAGGTGCTTGAGGGTAAAGGGGCGGTCGGGGTGCTGCGCTGCCAGCCATTTTTTTAATGCTTCTTTTCGTTCCATAGCAATATTTTCGGTTAAAATAAATGTCATTGTAATGCAAATCTACGGCAGGGTCGCTTATTTTGTCGCATGTATCGAAATTCGTTTCCGCCGCGCAAGGGTGCGGGGGGCAGGGCGGTTTGTCCGTAGGGGCGGCGGGGCGGCGCACACGCCGTTTTGTGTGCAAGCCTTTGGTGTTGGCGCTGGTGTGGGCTTTTTGCAGCACGGCGCATGCCCAAACGTTTGAGGGCTGTCATCACGCGGCGGGCGATGCGGCGGCGCTTGCGGCTTCCGCGCCGGTGGCGGACGGAGCAGCCTTGCCCGCAGGGGCAACGCGCATCCGTGCCGACAAAATTGCGGGGCAAACGGGGGTGCGGGCGTTGGCGGAAGGCGATGTGGTGGTCGAGCGCGGCAATGAGGTTTTGCAGGCGCAGCGCATCGATTACGACCAGCCCGACGATACCGTTACCGCCGAAGGCGGCTTCACGCTGACACGCGGCGACGGCGCACAGGTGCGCGGCGATGCGCTGCAATACGATTTGGGCAAGGGCGGCGGACGGGTGCGCGATGCGGAATTTGAAGCGGAGCATGAAGGACGGCGTTTGCAGGGGTCGGGGGCGGAGCTGGTGTTGCACGACCCGCAGCGTACCTCTGCCAAGCAGGTGCGTTTCAACACGTGCGGGCGCGGCGACAATCCGTGGTATGTGGAAGCGGCGGAGCTGCAAACCGACCGCAGCCGCAACATCGGTTCGGTCAAACATGCCAAGCTGGTGTTTAAGGGCGTGCCGGTATTGTATGCGCCGTGGGCGGATTTTCCCTTAAACGGCGGGCGCAAAAGCGGCTTTCTCGTACCCGTTGCCAAAATCGGCTCAAACGGCACGGAATTGGAAGTGCCTTATTATTTCAATGTCGCCCCCAATTATGACGCGACTTTGGCATTGGGCGGCATCAGCGCACGCGGGGCGACCGCACGTGGCGAAATGCGTTACCTGATGCCCGAATATCACGGGCAGGTGCAGGCTCGGTACATGCCGCACGACCGCCGCAGCCCGCACAAAAACCGCTACGAACTGCGCTGGCAGCACGACCACCGCATCACCCCGCAGCTTCAGGCGGGCATCAGGCTGCACCAAGTGTCCGATGACGACTACTACCGCGATTTTTACGGGCGCAACGAAGTGGCGGAAAACGTACAGCTCGAACGGCAGGCGTGGCTGGCGTTTGAAGGCAGCGCGGCGGGCGGCGCACTGCACGCCAAAGCCGAAGCCCGCCAATACCAAACCCTCAGCGATGCACAAGGGCGCAAAGACAAACCCTATGCCCTGCTGCCGCGCCTGTCGCTGCATTGGCAAAAGCAAGGGCTTGGCAACATCAAAACCGCCGTGTACGCACAGTTTGCCCGTTTCGAGCAGCGCCAAAAACAAGACGGCAGCCGCGCCGTGCTGTATCCGCAAATCAGCCGCGACTTTCACACGCAGTGGTGGTATGTGCGCCCCAAAGCGGGCTTGCACCTGACCCATTACCGGCTCGACCGCTTCGGCGGGACGCCCGCGCGCAAGGTGGCACGGATTCTGCCCGTTGCCAACGTGGACGCGGGCATGAATTTCGAGCGGCGCACCCGCCTGTTCGGACAAAACTTCCTGCAAACGCTGGAGCCGCGCCTGTTTTACAACTACATTCCGAAAAAGCCGCAAAACCATCTGCCCAATTTTGACGCTTCGGAAAACAGCTTCAGCTACGCGCAACTGTTCCGCGAAAACCTGTATTCGGGCAACGACCGCATCAACAACAGCAACAGCCTGTCGTTCGGATTGCAAACGCGCTTGTTTGAAGCGCAAAGCGGCGCGGAACGGTTTCGGGCGGGCATCGGGCAGAAATTTTACTTTGATGCCGACGACGTGCTGCCGGACGGCCATGTCGCCCGCCGACCGCGCAGCAAAAGCGACATCGCCGCTTTTGCCGGCGGCAATATTGCCCGCAACTGGCATGCCGACACCCGACTGCACTACAACCAAACCGTCCGCGCTCTGGAGCACGCCGATGCGGGCGTTCGCTATCAGCCCGCCGCCGGCAAAGTCATCAGCTTCCGCTACAAATACGGGCGCAAAGAAGAAACCCACCCTGTCGGCTACGGGCGTTTGCGCCAGCTTGACGCGGCGTTTCAGTGGCCTTTGCGCCCCAACCTGCACGCGCTCGGGCGTTTCAATTACGCCCTTTCGCCCGGCAAGGCACTGGAGCAGATGCTCGGCTTGGAATATCGCAGCAACTGCCGTTGCTGGAGCGCGACCGTGGCGGCGCAGCGCTACGCGGGCGGGCAGGACAAATACAAACACGCCCTGTTTTTCACCCTGCAATTGAAAGACTTGAGCAACTTGGGCAACAACCCTTTCGAAATCTTCCGTTCGGGCATTCCCGGATACCGTCAAACCAACGAGGTCAGCAAAAAATGAATACCCGCTTTGTCAAAACCCTGCTTTGGAGCGCCCTGTTTGCCGCCGCATCGGCTGCCGCAGACATCCGCCCGCTCAACGGCATTGCCGCCGAAATCAACGGCAATATCGTTACCTACGGCGAAATCGAACGCATGGCACGGGTCATGCGTCAGAACAGCCGCACCGCCGTCCCACCCGAACAACTGCAGCAAGCAGCAAGGCAAAGCCTGTTTGAGCGCACACTGATGGTGGACGAAGCGCGTAACAAAGGCTTGAAAGCCACCACCGCCGAAATCGACGGCGAAATCGCCCGCCGCGCCGCCGTAGCAGGCACGACCGTGCAACACATCTACCAAGATGCCGGACAATTCGGCTGGAGCCACGCACAATACCGCTTGGAAGTGGCAAAAGATTTGTTGATTGAAAAAGTGATGGCAGATTTGGAAGAAGACATCAAAATCGACGAACACCAAATCGACCAATACATCCAAATGGCACAAAAAGAAGGCAAAAGCCTGCCTGCGGGCGAGCCGTACACCGTGTACCAAGTGCAGCGCATCATCATGAAAATGAGCAAAAACAACACCGCAACGGCAGTGGGCAAACGCATGGCGCTGATTGCCCAAGCGGTGCGTCAGGGCGCGGATTTCGGCGCATTGGCACGGCGTTACTCGCAAGAGCCGGCGGCGGCGCAGGGCGGCACGCTCGAGCTGACGGACGAGCGCGAACCCGCCAAAGTCGAAGCACTGCTGCAACAGCTCAAGCCCGGCGACACCGCCGCGCCGGTGCAAACCGCGCACAACTGGCAGTTTTTCCGCCTGACGGGCAAGCGCACCGAAACCGACCCCGTCAAAATCCGCCGCGAAGCCGTGCGCCGGCTGTTACGCAAACAGGCGCAAGAACAAGCACAGCAGCAGCTTGTCGAACGCTTGCAGCACAACGCGGTGATACGAGAATATTAAAGCGAGTCATCAATTATAGTTGATTAAAATCGCAACGATACGGCGTTGCCAACGCCCTTATGTACTGCCCGTACACGGCGGGCGTTGTCGCCTTGTCTCGTTTTTATTTTTATCAACTATAAATTTTGATACTGAAAATCAGTGCAATATAAAAACACCGTCATTTCCGCACGGGTGGGAATGACGGTGTTGTGTTTTTGCAGACGATTGACGACACGCCCGCAACGATGATGCCTTGCCGCGCATCATCGTTTTTTGAAAACGGCAGCTTATTGCGGCGCAGACACCGTAGCGCGAATCAGCCCTTCCGCTTTCGCCAAAGTATTTTCCACA
>NZ_KE386800.1:0-4815 GCF_000428785.1 Conchiformibius kuhniae DSM 17694
CAGCCAATCCCGTTTTTTTGGGGATTCGCCAAGTTGGTTAAGGCATCGGATTTTGATTCCGACATGCGTAGGTTCGAATCCTACATCCCCAGCCAGTCAAGCGCGTGTGGTTCTGCCATACGCGCTTACTTTTTAAAGTGAAATCAAAATGAAACTTGCCGAAGCTCTGGCGGAACGCGCCGATTTTCAACGCCGCATGGCGCAGTTGAAGCAGCGCGTTCAGCAAAACGCCCAGTATCAGGAAGGCGAAACGCCCGCCGAACAACCGCTTGATTTGTTGGAGGAATACGGACGCTGCGCCGATGCGTGGGAAAAGCTGGTAACGGCGATTAACCGCAGCAACCACAAGATTTTTCTGGAAAACGGCGAAAACATGACCGCCGCGCTCGCCCGCCGCGACCGTTTGAAAGCCGAACACGGCGTTTTGACGGCACTGGCAGACGCGGCCACGCCCGAACAATCGCGTTACAGCCGCAGCGAAATCAAAATGTTGGCGGCGGTGGACGTGAAAGAAATCCGCCAACGCGCCGACAACCTTGCCAAAGCCTGCCGCGAATTGGATTTGCAGATTCAGGCGGCGAATTGGGCGCATGATTTGGCTGTTGGGGGTGTGTCGTCAATTGACTGAAAAAACCGCACCGTCATTCCCGCGCAGGCGGGAATCCATCGTATGTTGTTTGAAAAGCGATGCTTTACCAATGTGTCGTTTGGTTCCGACTTGGATTCCCGCCTGCGCGGGAATGACGGCAGTTTTGATATGCGAATTGATTTTCGTTGCAAAAAGCTTACTTCAGGCTGCCTGAAAACGGGTTTTCGGTAGTATCGGAAAGCGGGCGCAAAACCTTGTGCCAAAACCACATCTTACGGAGAATAAAGGGCTGTTTCATTTCGGATTTTCCGGAGTACGGCGTATGCCCCGCACAGTGTACGGCACATCGCGCACGGCGTATTGTTACCACCACGCGCCGGTTCCGGTATGAGGGTAGGGCAGGTGGGAATGCCCGTTTTCAGGCAGCCCGAATGTGCGTTTTTAACCGAAATCAACAAATTTCGCTGCCGCCTTTGCCCTGCCGCGCCGATGGCGTATAATGCCGCCGTCTGACAAATGTCGCACAATGGAAGGAAGCGCGTGTTTCCTAGCGAACAGATTGAAATTTCCCACAATTTAGGCGATGAAAACATGGCATACGACAGCTTGATGGTGTTTACCGGTAACGCCAACCCCGAATTGGCGGCGCGTGTGGTCAAGCACTTGGATACCACGCTCGGTGATGCGGCGGTAAACAAATTTTCCGATGGCGAAATCGCGGTGGAACTGCTGGAAAACGTGCGCGGACGCGACGTATTCATTTTGCAGCCCACCTGCGCCCCCACCAACGACAACTTAATGGAATTGCTGACGATGGCAGACGCGCTCAAACGCGCTTCCGCCGCCCGCATTACCGCCGCCATTCCCTATTTCGGCTACGCCCGCCAAGACCGCCGTCCGCGTTCCGCGCGCGTGCCGATTTCCGCCAAACTGGTGGCGAACATGCTGCATTCGGCGGGCATCAACCGCGTTTTGACGGTGGATTTGCACGCTGACCAGATTCAGGGATTTTTTGACATTCCCGTAGACAATATTTACGCCACGCCGATTCTGATTCACGACATCGTGCAGCAACGCATTGAAAACCTGACCGTTGTCAGCCCCGATGTCGGCGGCGTGGTTCGCGCCCGCGCCGTTGCCAAAATGCTGAACGCGGATTTGGCGATTATCGACAAACGCCGTCCCAAAGCGAATGTGGCGGAAGTGATGAACATCATCGGCGACATCGAAGGGCGCACCTGCCTGCTGGTGGACGACATGATTGACACCGCCAACACCCTGTGCAAAGCCGGTTCCGCCCTGAAAGAGCGCGGCGCGGAACGGGTGATGGCGTATGCCACCCACCCCGTGTTTTCCGGCGAGGCGATTGCGCGGCTCACCTCTTCCGACATCGACCAAGTCGTTGTTACCGATACCATTCCGCTTTCGGAAGCGGGCAAGGCGTGCGGCAAAATCCGTCAAGTGAGCATCGCGGGATTGCTGGCGGAAACCATCCGCCGCATCAGCAACGAAGAATCGGTGTCCTATTTGTTTAACGATGATTTGGTGCAACCGCGTTCTTTGTTTTTGCCTTGATTTTCAGGCTGCCTGAAAAGGGTTTCGGGCAGTTTATAGTTGATGTGATTTGCTTTTCAGATTAACTATATTTTCCCACTCCGCAGGGTCGGTCGCGGCCCGGTAGCGGTTTTACTTGTTTATTTTTAAAGGACTGATTATGTCAAACCAAATCAAAGCCACCGTTCGCGAAGCGCAAGGTTCGGGTGCGAGCCGCCGCCTGCGCCAAGCCGGACAAGTTCCCGCCGTGGTTTACGGCGCGGGTCAGGAAGCGCAAGCGATTGCCTTGAATCACAAAGAAATGTTTTTCGCGCTGGAAAAAGAATCTTTCTTTACCCAAGTGCTGAAACTGGACGTGGACGGCAAAGTTTTGGACGTGATTGTGCGCGATTACCAAATGCACCCCGTGAAACGCCAAGTGCAACACATTGATTTTCAAGCGGTGGATTTGAGCCAACCCTTGCGTATGCGTATCCCCGTGCGCGTGGTGAACGCGGAAAAATCCCATGCGGTGAAGCTGCAAAGCGGCCGCGTGTCTTTGCTCGCCAATGTGGTGGACGTGATTGTGAATCCGCAAAACATTCCCGCCGAATTGGAATTGGATTGCGAAAACGTGGTGGCGGGCGACATTCTGCACCTGTCCGACATCAAATATCCGGAAGGCGTGGTCAGCACCGCTTTGAAACGCAACAGTAATTTGGCAATCGCCACCGTGATTGGCAAAAAGCGTTAAACTGCCGTTGTCCGGTTTGAAGTGATGGCGTTGATGGGCTTGGGTTTGCAGACGGCGTTGTCCCGCCTTGTTTGAACAGTAAAGCACATCAACGATAAAAACAGCCGTCTGACGGGATTCAGGCGGCTGTTTGCTTGGGCGGGATTTGACTGGACAACAACATTACACCGTCATTCCCGAGCAGACGGGAATCCGAGTCGAAGCACGACAAACGTTGATAAAACATGGCTCGCCGGGCATCGGGCAGTGGCTTTCCATATTCGCGGAAATGACGGTGTTTTGATATTAAACTGATTTTAATCTTAAAATTAAATGATGACGCGCTTGGGCGCGTCATCAATTGACCAAAAAAATACCACGCCGTCATTCCCGCGCAGGCGGGAATCCAAAACAAATTTCAAAAAGCATTGATAAAACATCGCTTCACAAACATCAGGTAGTGGATTCCTGCCTACACGGGCATGACGGTGTTTTTGTATTATGATGATTTATAGCAGAAAAATTTAATTGATGACGCGCCTAGCGGGCAACATCGCCTTTAATCAGCACGCGGGCGTGGAAGGTGCCGACTTCGCATTCGTATTGTCCGCCGCCGAGTGTGCGTTTGTCCAAATAGCTTTGGAAGTTGCTGACACGGCTGCCGCCGAGTTTGGCGGCGGTTTCTTGGAATTTTTTGGCGGCGCTGATGTAGGCGCGTTCGCAAGCGGCTTCATCGCTTTTGCCCAAGCGGCGGGCGGCTTGGCGGGTGGTCAATCCGCCTTTAATCACGCTGCTGCCGCCGCCGAACTGAATGTTCGCGCCACCTGCCAAGATGGCGCGGGCATCGGCAGACGCCAGCACGGTGCGCCCGTCGCAACGGTACAACACATTGCGCCCGCCACTGGCGGTGTCGCCGCGCACTTGGCGGCATGCGCCACTGTGCCGTTCGGCGGACGCGGATGCGGTGGTGCCGCTTGGTGCGGACTGGCTGCCCTTACTTTGGCAGGCACCCAAACCGAGCGCGGCACAGGCAGCCAACAACAGGGGACGGGTAAAACGTTTCATGGCGAAACTCCTGTTAAAGTTTTGTAAAAACCGTATTTTAATCCAAAAGCGATAAGGGCTTCAACTGTGGATGTGTATGTGGCGGGGCGCGACTGCGCCGCGTATTACGATGATGCGGCGCTGGACACCAACGATGCCGTGCGGGTGGCGCACCGTCCTGCCTTGGCGCGGCGCGATGATTGGCGGGTAAGCCGTTTTTTAAAACAGCGCGTGGCGGCGGACGGGCGTTGCCGCAGCTTGAGCCACAGTGGCGGCGCGGCATTGTTGGCGTGTGCCGAAAGCGTGGTCGGCGCGGATTTGGAACGGCTGCGCCCGCGTGATTTTCGCGCATGGCAAGACAACATTCTGCACCCGCATGAACATATTTGGCTGGCGCGGCACGGGCGCACCCTGACGGCGCATTATGCGCTGTGGACCCTGAAAGAAGCCTTGTTGAAAGCGGCGGGGCTGGCGTTTGCGGATTTGGCGGACGTGGGCATTCGGCAGCACGGCGGGCATTGGCGTTTGTGTGCGGACGGGCGCGTATGGCACGGCGCGGTGTGGCGGGTGGGTGGCGATTTTGCCGCAGCCTGCGTGTGGCGGCAAGCGGGTGAAACGGTGTGTTGGCACGGCTTTGGGGCGTGGCAGACGGTGCGCGTGGCGGAGTGGTGCGGGTTTTAACCGCTTGACCGATGTTGCTGCTTGACAAAAAACAGAAAATTGTTAGAATGGCATCTGGTTTTCGCTGTGGAAAGCATGCTTCCGACCATGCTTCTGCGGTCTTTGCTCTGTTAAAAATTGTTTATGTTTGTTAAGATTTTAATTTACAAAATTTCTAGAAATAAGCAATTGATTAAAAATGGAAAAACAAGGCTCCGCAGTCGGAAACTCCGCCCCATCATTAGGGGATTAAGAC
>NZ_KE386800.1:6055-62258 GCF_000428785.1 Conchiformibius kuhniae DSM 17694
CAGTCGGAAACTCCGCCCCATCATTAGGGCATATTGTCAAAAAACGCGATGCCGTCATGCCCGCGAATGCGGGAATCCACTGCCTGATGTTTGTGAAGCATTGTTTTATCAATGCTTTTTGAAACTTGTTTTGGATTCCCGCGTGCGCGGGCATGGCGGCGCGGTGTTTTTCGGTCAATTGACGACACGCGGGGCTGCGCCTGATGTGGGGCTTTGTGGTTTGGAACATCAAAAATACCCTGTTTTTCAACAGGGTATTTGCGTTTTAGGCAGTTTGTGTTTGCTGTGCTTTGTGGGAATGTGTTTGATGCTTTCCGCATCAGGGTGTGCCGTTTATCAACAGCCGTGATTGCCGCGCAGACAGGAATCCAAAACAAGTTGAAACAAACTTTGATGCCATATCGCCTGCCAAGCATCGGGCAGTGGCTTCGCATATTCACGGGTATGGTGGTTTAAAATTTGGATAATGATGCGCCGCGTTCCAGTGCCAATAATGCCTGTTTGCGCCACAAGCCGCCCGCGTAGCCCGTCAGTTTGCCGTTGCTGCCGATAACGCGGTGGCAGGGAATCAGCAGGGAAACGGGGTTGCGGCTGTTGGCGGCGGCAACGGCACGGACGGCGCGGGGTTTGTCCAGTGCGCGGGCTTGTTCGGCGTAGCTGCGCGTGTGTCCGTAGGGAATGTCGCACAACGCACGCCATGCCGCCCGTTGGAAGGGCGTGCCCGCAGGTGCGGTGGCGATGTCGCGGAAATGGCGGCGTTGTCCGGCAAAGTAAGCGTCCAATGCCTGTTGCAACACGGCAAAGCGGGCATCGCCGCGCCCGTCAAGCAGACGGTGCTGCCACGCGGCAAGGGCGGTGTGGCTGTGGCGGTCGTCATCAAAAGCGAGCAGACACAGCCCTTGCGGGGCATACACGGCGGTCATGCCGCCGAGCGGGGTGTGAAGACGGGCGGAAGCAAGCGGTGTTTCGTTCATCTTGTGCCTTTTTCTGTTTGAAGCCCCGCCGTTTGCGGCGGTAAAATGGTTTTTTATTCAGGCGGGGCGTAACGCCGTCCGAATCGGGGCAAGGCATGGGGCTGTGCTTGATGTGCAAACGGGTGGAATGGACTCAAAAACACGGCACTGTTATGCCCGCGCAGACGGGAATCCGAGTCGAAGCACGACAAACCTTGATACAACATCGTTTGCCGGTCATCGGGCGGTGGTGTGGTGTTAAGAAAATCGGTTTGGAGGTGCGGTGTTGCGCCCTAAATCTAGGGCGTGTCATCAATTAACCGAAAAACCTCTGCACCGTCATTCCCGCGCCGGCGGGAATCCACATCGAATGCCAAGCATCAGGTGTGGCTTCCCTCAAGCAGGGGAGGGAGCGAGATTATTGGGCAACACCCTGATACCACTTGATAAATTCATCGGGCGGCACAAATCCCAACACCGCATCGCTGCGGCTGCCGTCCGCTTTCAGCGCAAACAGTCCGGGCGGGCCGTACAAACCGTATTCCCGCAACAAAGCCTGATGCGCGGGCGTGTTGGCGGTTACGTCAATTTGAAACAGCCGCTCCATCGGTACGGCGGCGCGGACGGCGGCATGGCGGAAGGTTTTGGCCTCCATTTCCTTGCACGACACGCACCAATCGGCGTAAAAATCCAACAGCACCGGTCGGGACGGGTCGCTTTGCAACGCCTTGTCCATCGCCGCTTTCAGCGCGGCAGGGTCGGTGAAAGTATGCGCGTGGGCGGCATCGGCGGCGGGCGGCGGATACAAGGTCAAAAAGTCGTGCAAACGCGTGGTTTGCCGCGCCGCGCTTTGCCAGCCGAACCACAAACCGCCCATCGCCAACACCGCCGCCAGCAATGCCGAAGCCGCTTTCAGGCTGCCTGAAAACCCTTTCGCCCGCCACGCCAAATACAGCGCGGGCAACACCAACAGCGCGGCGTACAAAGCCGCCGTCAGCGCGTAGGGCAGGTAAGGCGTGGCAAGGTACACCGCCACCGCCAGCAACAACACCCCGAAACCGTATTTGATGCCGTTCATCCAATCGCCCGCGCGCGGCAGAATGTGTCCGCCGAACGTCCCCACCGCCATTAACGGCACGCCCGTTCCCAACGCCAGCGCGTACAAAGCCGCCCCGCCCAACAGCGCATCGCCCGTCTGCCCGATGTAGCCCAAGGCAAACGCCAACGGCGGCGCCACACACGGCCCGACAATCAAGGCCGACAACATCCCCATCACAAACACCGAAGCGATTTTTCCGCCCGACAACTTATTGCTTTGGTTTTGAAAATAACTTTGCACGGCGGCGGGAAGCTGGATTTGGAACACGCCGAACATGGACAATGCCAACACCACCATCAGCGCCGCCGCCGCCAACACCACCCAAGCCTGTTGCAGCCACACCGTCAGCAACGCCCCCGTCAGCCCCGCCAACACGCCGACCAAAGTGTAGGTCAAAGCCAAACCCTGCACATACACCAGCGACAACACGAAACCGCGCCGTTTGCCGCCGCTTTTGTCGCCCACGATGATGCCCGACACAATCGGCAAAAGCGGATACATGCACGCGGTAAAGCTCAAGCCCAAACCCGCCGCAAAAAACCAAAACAAATTCAGCCACAAAGTGTCCCGCGACAGCGCGAAACGGCTGCCCTTGCTTTGTTCGGCGGAAGCAGGCGCAACCGTTGCCGCAGCATCAGTTGCGCCGTTTGACTTTTTTAAAAACAAATCCTTCGGCTGCGCCGCTTCGGGCACGCGGTATTCGCCCGCGCCCTTGATGTCAAACTGCGTTTCCACCGGCGGATAGCACACGCCTACATCGGCGCAGCCCTGATAATGCAGGGTCAAGGTGTAATTTTGCGCGGCGGCGGGGTCGCGATATGCCCATTTGCCTTCGGCTTGGTGGTAATACACGGTTTGTTTGCCGAAAAATTCGTCTTCTTTTTCTTTGCCTTCGCTCATTTCGGGGTCGGCGAGCAGCTCGGCGGGCGCGGTTTCGGCGGTGATTTTGCTTTGGTAGAGATAATAGCCGTCCGCGATGTTAAACTCGGCGCGGATGCCGTTTTCATCGGCGTGAACGGTGGGGACAAACGCCTGTTCGGGCGGAAGCAGGTCGTTCGGATTGACTGCCGCGCCCGCAAACGCGCTGAAGCCCAGCAGCGTGGCGAGTAAAATTAAAATTTTGTTTTTCATGGATTTCCTTTCGGTTGTTGAACAAAAAATCGCACCGTCATTCCCGAGAATGCGGGAATCCGATTTTGATTTTCACAAAGCGGTGTTTCATTCCACTTGGATTCCCGCCTGCGCGGGAATGACGGCTGTGTGTTTTTTCGTCAAACGATGATGCGCCCGACTTTCAGGCTGCCTGAAAGCGGCACACAAAGGCGCAAATTATTCAGCAAAGCCGCCGCGCCGTCAAACCGCAAAAGCCCGTATAATTGCGCCTTTACCCGATTTCACAGAAACCATGCCCGCTTCCCTTGAGATTCTGCAACAGCGTTTGGGACACCGTTTCCGCCGCCGCGAGCTGTTGTTACGCGCACTCACCCACCGCAGTTTCGCCGCCGAACACAACGAGCGTTTGGAGTTTGTCGGCGACAGCATTTTGAATTACACCGTTGCCAAAATGCTGTTTGAAACCTTTCCCGATTTGCCCGAAGGACGTTTGTCGCCGCTCCGTGCCGCTTTGGTGCGCGAAAGCACGCTGGCGGACACGGCGCGGGAGTTGGATTTGGGCGCGGTGCTGCGTTTGGGCGCGGGCGAGCTGAAAAGCGGCGGACGGGAACGCCCGTCTATTTTGGCAGACGCGCTGGAAGCGGTGTTTGCCGCCGTGAGTTTGGACGCGGATTTTGCCGCCGCCGAAGCGGTGGTGCGCCGCCTGTTTGCCGACAAGGTGCGCCAAGCCGAGCGTTTGGCGGGCGGCAAAGACCCGAAAAGTGCCTTGCAGGAAAGGTTGCAGGCGCAAAAACTGCCGCCGCCCGCCTACCGCATCGAGCATCAGCAGGGCGCGGGACACGAAGCCTTGTTTGACGTGGCGTGCGATTTGGGCGCGTTGGGACGGGTGTTCCGCGCCCGCGCTTCCAGCCGCCGCGCGGCGGAGAAAGATTGTGCGGCACAGGCGTTGGCGTGGTTGGCGGCGCGGAAAAAATGACGGGCAGGCTGCCTGAAACCATCACATTTTATCAAAAGGAATTTTTATGAATAAAAATAACAACTTGCCCACCAACGAACCCGAATCCGCCGACAACAAAGCCGCCGCCGCTTTGAAAGACGTGTTCAGCCTGCACCACGACCAAGCCCACCCCGACAAAATCGATGCCGCCGTCCGCGCCAATGTGCGCGTGTCCGGCACGAATATGTGGGTGCTGATTTTTGCCATTGCCATCGCCAGCATCGGCTTGAACGTGAACAGCACCGCCGTGGTGATTGGTGCGATGCTGATTTCGCCCCTGATGGGTCCAATTGTCGGCATGGGCTACGGCGCGGCGGTGGGCGATGTCGCGCTTATCCGCATGGCATGGCGCAATATTGCCGTGTTTGTGGTCATCAGCCTGATTACCGCCACGCTGTATTTTCTGATTACGCCCCTGCAACAGGCGCAAAGCGAGCTGTTGGCGCGGACGCAGCCGACTTTGTGGGACGTGCTGATTGCCTTTTTCGGCGGCAGCGCGGGCATTGTCGCCGCCACCCGCAAGGAAGCGGGCAATGCCGTTCCCGGCGTGGCGATTGCCACCGCGCTGATGCCGCCTTTGTGTACGGCGGGCTACGCTTTGGCACACGGCAAATGGGATTATTTTTTCGGCGCGTTTTACCTGTTTTCCATCAATTGCGTGTTTATCGCCTTTGCCACGCTGATTTTTGTCAAACTGCTGAAGCTGCCGCGCCGTGGTTTGGTAACGGACGGCAAACGTTTGCTGCACCGTGTGGTGATTACCGCCGTGATTGCGGCGGTGATGGTGCCCAGCGCGTATTTGGCGGCGGGCTTGGTGCGTCAGGAGTTGTTCAACACCACCGCCAACCAAGTGGTACAAGAACTTCAGAAACAGGAAGGTTTTTATGTTTTGCGCAGCACGTTTGACCACCGCAAACAAACGGTCGGGCTGATTATCAACGGCACGGGCAACACCGAAAAAATCACCGCGCTGCTCACGCGCAAATTAAACGATGCGGGCGTGCGCGAACCACAGGTGCGGGTGTTGTATGCGGGCGGCAGCCACAGCTTGGAGCAGGCGAAAGCCGAATTGGAAAAAACCATTCGGGCGAATGCCGAGCGTTACAGCCAACCCCAAAACGATGCGGAAGCGGTGTTGGCGGCGGGGCAAGCGGTGCGCGAAACCGATTTGCTGGCGGAAATCCGCGTCCAGTTTCCCGAAGCCACTGGCGTGTTTGTCGGGCGCGGCGCGTTGTGGCAGACGGAAAACGCTGCCGAAGCGGCGGCTTCGCTGGCGGCAGTCAATACGGAAGCAGACGAAGGCTTGACCGTGTGGCTGCGCCTGTCCGAGCCTTTGAGCGAAAAAGAACAAAGCCGTTTGCGGGCGTGGCTGAAGCAGCGTAGCGGCAACCCCGATGTGCATGTTTTCCTGCAATACGCTGCCGAGCCGTCCGGTCAAAGTCATGAATAAATTAACAATTTTAACGGCTTATACGGTTTTGATGCTTGCCGTGCCGCTCGGCGTGTGGCTGGCGGGTTATGCGTGGCTGCCTGAAAACGTGTTGAATTTCAGCCCCGCCGTGCCGTATTTGTTGATTTTGACCGACACGGGTTCGCCGCCGTATGCGGTCGGCACGGCGGTGCTGCTGATGTTGTGGCTGGCGTATTTGCTGCGCGGGCGGGTGCATTGGCGCGTGGTGGTGCTGATGTGTCTGCTGTCTTTGGGCAGCACGCAACTGATTAAAAGCGTGATGAAACAGACTTTTCAAGAACCGCGCCCGTTTGTGGCGGCGTTGGCGGTTTCAGGCAGCCTGAACGCGCCCGCCGACTTTTACCGCTTGCCCGATGCCGAACAAAACGCGCTGGTGTCCGCGCAAGCCGCAGGCATCAACCCGCGCCTTGCCGCACACCAAGCCGGACACCACGATTATTCCTTCCCGTCCGGACACACCATTTTTGCCGTGTCGTGGCTGCTGCTGTTTGCCGGTTTCGGCTGCCGCGTCCGCGTGTGTGCGGCGGTGGCGGCGTGGGCGGCGGCGGTGCTGTTGAGCCGCGTGCTGCTCGGCATGCACTATCCCCTTGATTTGCTTGCCTCAACCCTGATTGCGGGCGCGGTACACGCGGGCTTGTTTGCCCGTGTGCTGCCGCGTTTGCAAAACCGTTTTCCCCTTTTAAATAAAGATTTGAAATCATGAATGAAATTGCTTACCGTTGCGGCTTTGTCGCCATTGTCGGACGACCGAATGTCGGCAAATCCACGCTGATGAACCACCTGATTGGACAAAAAATCAGCATCACCAGCAAAAAAGCGCAAACCACCCGCCACAAAATCACCGGCATCTACACCGACCCCGCCGCGCAACTGGTGTTTGTGGACACGCCGGGCTTCCAAACCAACCACCGCAACGCCTTGAACGACCGCCTCAATCTCAACGTTACCGAAGCGATGGGCGGCGTGGACGTAATTGTGTTTGTGGTGGAAGCCATGCGCTTTACCGATGCCGACCGCACCGTGTTGCGCCAACTGCCCGCGCACACGCCCGTGATGCTTGTCGTCAACAAAATTGACAAGGACAAAGCCAAAAATAAAGAAGCCTTACAAGCCTTTATTGACGAAGTGTCCGCCGCATCCGCCTTTGCGGGCGTGGAAACCGTCAGCGCGAAACACGGCCTGCGTATGGCGAACCTGATTGCCGCGCTCAAACCGATGCTGCCTGAAAGCGTGCCGCTTTATCCCGATGACATGGTTACCGACAAATCATCGCGTTTTCTGGCGATGGAAATCGTGCGCGAAAAACTGTTCCGCTATCTGGGCGAAGAACTGCCCTACGCGCTGAATGTGGAAGTGGAACAATTTAAAGAAGAAAACGGCATGTATGAGATTTATATCGCCGTGTTGGTAGACAAGGAAAACCAAAAACCCATCGTCATCGGCAAGGGTGGCGAAAAACTGAAAAAAATCTCCACCGAAGCGCGTTTGGACATGGAAAAACTGTTTGAACGGAAAGTGTTTTTGCGGGTGTGGGTGAAAGTGAAATCGGGCTGGGCGGATGATGTGCGCTTTTTGAACGAATTGGGCTTGTAAAACCGCAGGTCGTATCATCATTTGAATTTTTGTACTGAACATTCAGTGCAATATAAAAATCCGTCATTCCCGAGAATGCGGGAATCCACTGCACGATGTTTGGCAAGCGATGTTTTATCAACGCCTTTAAATTTGTTTTGGATTCCCGCCTGCGCGGGAATGACGGCGTTTTTTATGATTCGTTGATTTTCAATGTAAGAATTGAAATGATGACACGCCCCAAGTCAGAGCAACCCTCTTTCCTGCTGGCGGGGTTGGGCAAAAAACAAAAAGGCGAAACGCCGACGGAGGGAGTTGGCGGTGTCCGTTCGGCGTTTCTGGGTTCAGCCCTTCGGTGTTGGGCGGGAAAGGACTGAACTTGCGGCGCATTATAGTGGGATTGTGCGGGCTTGGCAAGCGGTTTTTAAGATTTTCGCCAACCCAAGCCGGTTGGTGGCGGCAACACGGCGTTTTCAAAGCCGTTTTCTGCGGCGGCGGGCGCAGATGTTGTTGCTTCGTGTTCGCGCAGGGCATCGGCAAAACTGCTGATGTGGTCGTAGCCGCTGACACGGTGGCAAGGCACGACAATGGCAATTTTGTTCTGCCCCGCCGCCGCCGCAATGTGCCGCGCCGCGTTGGGCTTGTCGGTTTGCGCCGCCAATTGCGCGTAGCTGCGCGTTTCGCCGTAGCCGATGGTGGTCATCAATTGCCACATTTGGCGTTGGGTGTCGTTGCCGATGAAATCCAAATCTGTGGAAAACGCACGCAAAGTGCCTTGAAAATACTGCGCCAATTCATCGCGCAAACGGGCGATGAGCGGGGTTTCGCGCCATGCGAACAGTGCCTGTTTTTCGCGCTGCACTGCCAAAAGCTCGCTTTCCACGCCTTTTTGCGCGACAAATTTCAGCAGACACAAGCCTTTTTCGCCGCACACCGCCAGCATTTCGCCAAAGGGCGAGTCCATCACCCCCACCGCCAGTTCGCCGCGATATTGCGAATGCGCTTGCGAACGCGACAGCAAAAAGGCAATGCGGCGCAAACGGATGTAGTCGTCCAAATCCATGCCCGTGTGTTGGCGGAATGCCTGTTTGAGCGCATCGGTGTCGGCGGCGGCAAGGTGGGCGTGTTCGGCGTAGGCAAGCGAGGGGTTGGCCTGACACGCGAGCCATCGGGCGTAGGGTTGCCAAGGCTCGGGCAACAGGCGGGCGGGGTCGGGGAGCTGGAGCAGGGACATGGGGGAGCAAAAATGCGAATCAAAAACCGTATTGTACGGTTTTTCGCGCTGCGATGGGCAGGATTTGTTCGGTGTGGTTGGTTTTGTACATATTGTCCAATAATCAAATCACCAATGGACGGTTGCATCATTTTTCTTGCCATGCTTGTCCAAAAAGTCTAAAATCCGCGCTTTCTTTTCACATTATCCCAAAAACATCATGGCACAAACCCTTTACGACAAACTTTGGAACAGCCACATCGTCCGCGAAGAAGAAGACGGCACCGTGCTGCTGTATATCGACCGTCATCTGGTTCACGAAGTAACCAGCCCGCAAGCCTTCGAGGGGCTGAAACTGGCGGGGCGCAAACTGTGGCGCATCGGCAGCATCGTGTCCACCGCCGACCACAACGTTCCCACCGGCGAGATTGAAGCGGGCATTCAAGACCCGATTGCCAAATTGCAGGTGGACACGCTGGACAGCAATATTAAGGAATTCGGTGCCTTGGCGTATTTTCCGTTTCAGGACGCGGGGCAGGGCATCGTGCATGTGATGGGGCCGGAACAGGGCGCGACTTTGCCCGGTATGACGGTGGTGTGCGGCGATTCGCACACGTCCACGCACGGCGCGTTCGGCGCGTTGGCGCACGGCATCGGCACTTCGGAAGTGGAACACACAATGGCCACGCAGTGCATTACCGCGAAAAAGTCCAAATCCATGCTGATTGAAGTTTCAGGCAGCCTGAAAAACGGCGTTACCGCCAAAGATTTGGCTTTGTACATCATCGGGCAAATCGGCACGGCGGGCGGCACGGGTTACGCCATCGAGTTCGGCGGCGAAGCGGTGCGCGGTTTGAGCATGGAAGGGCGCATGACTTTGTGCAATATGGCGATTGAAGCGGGGGCGCGTTCCGGCATGGTGGCGGTGGACCAAACCACGATTGATTATGTGCAAGGCCGTCCGTTTGCGCCCAAAGGCGAACATTGGGACAAGGCGGTGGCGTATTGGCGCACGCTGGTGTCGGACGAAGGGGCGCAGTTTGACAAGGTGTACCGTTTTGATGCGGCAAACATCGAGCCGCAGGTAACGTGGGGCACGTCGCCGGAAATGGTGGTGGACGTAAACGGCCGCGTGCCCGACCCTGCCGCCGAAAGCGACCCCGTCAAACGCGGCGGCATGGAACGCGCTTTGCAATACATGGGTTTGCAGGCAGGCACGCCTTTGAACGAAATTGCGGTGGACATTGTGTTTATCGGTTCTTGCACCAACAGCCGCATTGAAGATTTGCGCGAAGCGGCGGCGGTGGCGAAAGGGCGCAGCAAGGCGGCGAATGTGTCGCGGGTGTTGGTGGTGCCGGGGTCGGGCTTGGTGAAAGCGCAGGCGGAGCGCGAGGGCTTGGACAAAATCTTTTTGGACGCGGGCTTTGAATGGCGCGAACCGGGCTGCTCGATGTGTTTGGCGATGAACGCCGACCGTTTGGCACCGCAACAGCGTTGCGCGTCCACCTCCAACCGCAATTTTGAAGGGCGGCAGGGCAACGGCGGACGCACGCATTTGGTCAGCCCCGCGATGGCGGCGGCGGCGGCGGTAACGGGACGGTTTACCGATATCCGCGCTTTGAATTGATGGATTTTTAGGCAGCCTGAAAATGTTTGAACCAACAACTGTTTTACACGGTTTCCGCGTCCGCCTTGAGCCGCTTGCCGCCACGCACGAAGCGGGTTTGCGGACGGCTGCGGCAGACGGGGAACTGTGGCATTTGGTGTATGCCAGCGTGCCGGAGCCGCCCGATACTGCCGCCTACATCGCTCAAGCGCACGGCATGCCAGACAGCCTGCCTTTTGCCGTCATCGATGAAACAGACGGCAGTGTGTTGGGCAGCACCCGTTTTTACCACATCAACCGCTCCGCCCGCCGCGCGGAAATCGGTTACACATGGTATGCGGCACGCTGCCAACAGACACACGTCAATACCGTTTGCAAATATCTGATGTTGTCTTATGCCTTTGAAACAGCAGATTGTTTGACTGTGGGTTGGCGCACGGACGGCATCAATATCCGTTCGCAGGCTGCGATTGAACGTTTGGGCGCGAAAAAAGACGGCGTATTGCGCGGTTTCCAAGTGAGGCGGGACGGTTCCGTCCGCGACACAGTAATGTACAGCATGACGGCAAGCGAGTGGGCGGACGGGGCGAAAGCACGTTTGGCAGCAAAACTGCCGTTTCAGGCTGCCTGAAAGGAAAAACATGAAACAAAAACTCTTGATTTTACTGTGCATCAGCGCATTAAATGCTTGCGCTGCCACTCCGAATCCCATCGCATCCGAAAAGGAACCATCCATGAATACCCCCGACGCCTACATCGGACACGGCAAAACCCGGCCGGAACCTCCTGCGCCCCTGCCCGAGCCGAGCGGCCCGATTCCCGTCATCAGTCCGCAAGAACTGATGACACGTTTTTTGCATTTTGCCGACAGCAGCACGTTTGCACAGCTTACGCCCGAATATTTGGCGCAGATGTTCGGCGTACCGGTTGCACGTTTTTTTTACGAAGAAAGCGGCAATTACGGCTTTATTCTGCCTGCGGCGGGGCAATGGTTCCAAATGGTTAAAGTGGTGAATGACGGGCGCAGGGTTATGTTTGCGTTTATTTTGGACCACGCGGATAAAACCGTTCGTCCCGAATTGGTGCCGGTGTGCGGAATGAGTTTGGACGATTTTGCCGATGCTGCCGAAGCGCGGGGGTTTCACGTACAGGCGGTTGCCGATAAGGGGGTGGTATTGCGGGGCGCAACAATGCGCAAAAGCGGTCGTATGATTGAGATTTCTTCCTCTGCGGCTCACGCACCCGATGAAAAGCGCGGCATCGGTAAGGCATGCATTGAGATGATGACCGTAAGCTTTGCCAAATAAGCAGTAATACGATTGAACGGGTAATGTAAGATGAACACGAATTTGTCTGAAGCATCGTTGGCGGTGCTGGAACAATACCGCAGATTGCCGGGCGTGCAAGCGCAGCACCACCGCAATTTGTTGCAAGCCATTCAAGCTTCCCCCTTATTGGTGGAAAAGTTTAATTCGGCGGTGGCGGAAAACAAATTGAAAGGCATTTTTGTATTGCCGGAAAATTCTTTTGCCGGAGGCTTGTTTGACCCGGAAAATCAAGCCATCGGTTTAGGGCGTGTCATCAACTGACCGAAAAATCTCTGCACCGTCATTCCCGCGAATGCGGGAATCCAAGTCAAAGCACGACAAGCCTTGATAAAACATCATTTGCCAAGCATCGGGCAGTGGCTTCCCGCATTCGCGGGAATGACGGTAGTGTTTATATTCCGTTGATTTTCAATGAAAGAATTTAAATGATGACACGCCCTAAGGTTGTCGCGTTTGATGAAATTGCCGCCGCAAAATTAGCAAACTGCTTCAGGAAATGACCCGTTAAGCCAAGTAGTCCGCTATAATCGGGCGCGTGCGTTCTGCACACCGTTTTCAATATTTACAAGGAATTTGATATGAAAAAAACATTCGCATTATGCCTGTTGGCATTCGGTTTGGCTGCCTGTAGCGGCACGTGGAAAGGCATGAAGTCCGACACTTCGCGCAATCTGGACAAAACCGAAGCCGCCGTGGAAAAAGGCTGGGACAAAACCAAAGAAGCCGGTGAAAAAGTGGCGGACAAAACCGAAGGCGTGCTGAAAAAAGGCGCGGAAACAGTCGGCAAAGGCGTGCGCAAAACCGGCGAAGCCATTGAAAAACTGGGTCAGTAAACCCGCATTTCAAAAGGATAAAACCATGAAAAAACTGATGCTTGCCACATTGTTGGGCTTGGGCTTGGCGGCGTGTGCCGACACCCGCAGCCATGTCAGCGATGACGGCAAAACATGGGAAACCGTGCGTTATCCCGAACAGAAAAACCAACAATAAAACCCGCGCGGCTGCCTGAAAACGTGTTTCGCTTTTTCAGGCAGCCGCGAAACAAAAAAGGAACGCCATGAAAGCCTTTACCACGCTCACCGCCATCGTTGCCCCGCTTGACCGCAGCAATGTGGACACCGATGCCATTATTCCAAAACAGTTTCTCAAATCCATCAAACGTTCCGGCTTCGGCCCCAACGCCTTTGACGAATGGCGTTACCTCGACCACGGCGAGCCGGGCATGGACAACAGCAAGCGTCCGCTCAACCCCGATTTTTCGCTCAATCAGCCGCGTTATCAGGGCGCACAGATTTTGCTGACGCGCAAAAATTTCGGCTGCGGCTCTTCGCGCGAACACGCGCCTTGGGCGCTGGACGATTACGGTTTCCGCGCCGTGATTGCGCCGAGTTTTGCCGATATTTTTTTCAATAACTGCTATAAAAACGGGCTGTTGCCGATTGTGTTGTCGGAAGAGGCGGTGGATTGGCTGTTCCAACAAACCGAAGCGAACGAGGGCTACCGTTTGACGGTGGATTTGCCCGCGCAAACCGTGTCCGCGCCCTGCGGCAGAAGTTTTGCCTTTGAGATTACCGAGCACCGCAAACACTGCCTGCTCAACGGCTTGGACGAAATCGGGCTGACGCTGGCGCACGCGGACGATATCCGCGCCTTCGAAGCCCGCCGCAAGGCGGAGCAGCCTTGGCTGTTTGCCGAATCCTGATTCGGGGACGCATCTGCTGATGCGCCCGAATCGTTGTTAAATTTTTTCCGATGCGGGACGGCGTGCTGCCGCGCCCGCTTTTGTGCCGATGTTTGAAGAAGATTTTGCCCAAACGCCGTTGTTGTCGGGGTTGAACCCCGAGCAGTTGGCTGCCGTAACCTATCCTGCCGAGCCTTTGTTGATTTTGGCGGGGGCGGGAAGCGGCAAAACCCGTGTGCTGACCACCCGCATCGCGTGGCTGCTGCACACCGCGCAGGCGCAGCCGCACAATGTGTTGGCGGTAACGTTTACCAATAAGGCGGCAAAGGAAATGCGTACGCGCTTGGGGGCGATGGTCAGCCATTCGCTGCGGCGTATGTGGTTGGGGACGTTTCACGGTTTGTGCCACCGTTTTTTGCGCATACACCACCGCGAAGCGGATTTGCCGCCGTCTTTTCAGGTGTTGGACAGTGCCGACCAGCTTGCTTTAATCAAGCGTTTGCTCAAACAGGCGGGCATCAGCGAAGAAGCCGTTGTGCCGCGCGTGTTGCAGGGCTTTATCAACGCGCAAAAGGAAAACGGCTTGCGCGCTGCCGATTTGGACGCGCCCGACCCGCACACCAAGCGTTTGATTGCGTGTTATGCCGATTATGAGCAGACCTGCCGGCGCGAAGGCACGGCGGATTTTGCCGAGTTGTTGTTACGCGCTTACGAGGTGTTGAACGCCCGCCCCGAATTGCTGGCACATTACCAAAGCCGCTTCACCCACATTTTGGTGGACGAGTTTCAAGACACCAACGCGCTGCAATACCGTTGGCTGACTTTGCTGGCGGGCGGCGGGGCGGCGTTGTGCGCGGTGGGCGACGACGACCAGAGCATTTACCGTTTTCGCGGGGCGCGGGTGGGCAATATGGCGGATTTGATGACGGCGTTCGGCATTGACGCGCCGGTGAAGCTGGAGCAGAACTACCGTTCGGCGGGGAATATTCTGGCTGCCGCCAATGCCGTGATTGCCCGCAACCGCAAGCGTTTGGGCAAAAACCTGCGTACCGGTGCGGGCGCGGGCGAGCCAATCCGCTTTTATTCGGCGGCGGACGATGCGGCGGAAGCGCGTTTTATCGCGGGGGAAATCCAAGCCCTGCGGCAAGAAGGGCTGCCGCTTGCCCACATGGCGGTGCTGTACCGCAGCAACGCGCAATCGCGCATTTTGGAGCAAACCCTGTTTGCCGAACGCATTCCCTACCGCATTTACGGCGGTTTGCGCTTTTACGAACGCGCCGAAATCAAACACGCATTGGCGTATTTGCGTTTGGCGGTGCACCGCGATGACGACCATGCCTTGCTGCGGATTATCAACATGCCCCCGCGCGGCATCGGCGCACGGACGGTGGAGCAGATTCAGCAGCAGGCGCAGTCGGCGGGCGTGTCCCTGTTTGCGGCGGCGGTGCAGTTGGCGGGCGCATCGGCGAAAATCGCGGCATTCGTGCGCCTGATACACGATTTGCACGAACGGGCGCAGGTGGCGGATTTGGCGGAGCTGACGGCATACACCGTTGCCGCAAGCGGCTTGCACGATTATTTTGCCAAACAGAAAATCCCCGCAGAACGCGAGCGCACCGAAAACTTGGACGAATTGGTGAACGCGGCGCGTTTTTTCCGCCCCGAAGAAGCGGCGGGCTGGGACGGCGTGTCCGCAGACACGGCGGGTGTGGCGGCGGTGGCGGCGTTTTTGGGGCATGCCGCATTGGAAGCGGGCGACAATCAGGCAGACGGCGGACAAGACGCGGTGCAACTGATGACCGTCCACGCCGCCAAAGGCTTGGAATTTGATGCCGTGTTTGTGAGCGGATTGGAAGAAGGGCGTTTTCCGGGTGAACAAAGCTTGGGTGATGCCGAAGCAATCGAAGAAGAACGGCGCTTGATGTATGTCGCGCTCACGCGGGCGAAACGGCGGCTGTATTTGAGCATGGCGCAACAGCGCATGCTGCACGGCATGACGCGCACGGGCGTGCCGTCCCGCTTTGTCGGCGAAATTCCCGAAAACCTGCTGCATTTTCTGTCGCCCAAACCGGCGCGGCGCGGTGCGGGGCATTTCGACCGTTTCGGTGCGGCACAAACGGCGGCGGCGGGGGGGGGATTTTATGCGGGCTTGCGGGTGCGCCATACCAAATTCGGCAAGGGCGTGGTGCTGGCGGCGCGTGAAGCGGGCGGCAGCGTGCGCGTCAAAGTCAATTTCGGCAGCGCGGGCATCAAAGAATTGGACACGGCATTTGCCCGTTTGGAAATGGAGGACTGACGGTGCAGTTTGACCATTTGAGCCGAAAACATCCGCGTTTGCAGGGCTTGTTGGCGCAGTCGGCGCATTTCCGCCGTTTGGACACGGAAGTGAAAAAGCTGCTGCCCGCAAATCTGGCGGCGCATTGCCGTGTTGTCCGCGTGGACGAACAGGGGCAACTGGTGCTGTTCGCATCGGGCAACATGGCGGCGGGGCGCTTGCGGATGATTCTGCCCGCGCTGCTGCCGCGCTTGCAGAATTTGGATGAAACCATTACCGGCGTGGTGTGCAAAGTGATGCCGCCGAACGAGCCGCCGCGCCCGCCCAAAACCCTGTTTATTCCCGAGCAGGCATTGGCGCGTTTTGACGAAACCGCCGAACGGCTGGCGCACCATCAGGGGCTGGCGCAGGCATTGCGCGATTTGGTACGCAACCACCGCAATCAGGCGGATTAGGGCGCGTTATCAATTGACTGAAAAAACGCCGCGCCGTCATTCCCGCGCAGGTGTAGCTTGGGTTGGCGTACAGCACAAACCCAACAAAATCCATAAATTTTCGGAAAAATATTGGGTTTTCACTTCGTTTCAACCCAAGCTACGCTTGCTGCCGCATTGAAAATTCTTGCAAGGTGTCCGACCTTGCAAGGATTGTTGCTTGCAAAACCGCTTCGCAAAGCAACTGATGACATGCCCGAAAACAACGCCGCAAACAGGTTTGTGCTGTTTGCGGCGCATCATCGGTCAGACGGCATGCCTTAATCGACCAAAACCACCTTGCCGTTCATGCTGGCGGAATGTCCGGGAAAGGTGCAGAAAAACACATAGTCTTCGCCCTTTGCCAGCTTGCTCACATTCAGCACCAATGTGTCTTCCTCGCCGCCGCCGAGCAGCTTGGTTGCGCCAATCACGCGCCCGTCGCCCGCTTTCAGATAATCGTTGTCGGCACCGGCAGCCGTGCCGTCCGCGCCCACCCCGTCTTTATCCGCCGCTTTGGTGATGACCAGATTGTGTCCCATTGCCGCTTTGGGCTGTTTGCCCGCGTTTTTCAAAGTGATGGCAAAATCTTTGCAGCTTGATTTGACTTGAATTTCTTTGGTGTCGAATTTCATCGAATCATCGCTGCTGACGGTGAAGACGCACTCGGCGGGAACATGGACGGCGGTGCTTGGGGCAGACGCGGCGGGCGGTGCGGCGGGGTTTTCGGCGGGTTTGGCGGGCTCTTCGCCGCCACAGGCAGCCAGCATCAAGGCGGCAGCCAACAGACTGATATGCGTTTTCATCAAAATTCCTTTTCGGTTTCAAACTGTGCCGTTGCCGGCGGAACAAAGCCCCTAAGGCGTGTCATCATTTAAATGTTCCTACTGAAAATCCGTGCAATATTAAAAATACGGCGTCATTCCCGTTTGTGCGGCAAGAACGGTGTTTTTGTATTGTGCTGATTTTCAGCAAAAAATTTAAATGATGACACGCCCCGGTCGGGCAGAACGGAGCGCAATGTTTTGCATCGCGCTGACGGGATAAATTTTAGCAGGATTTTGTTAATTTGTGTAAATACTTAAGCAATCGCGGTGTTTAAGTTTGCAAATAGGCTTCGCGGCTGCCCAGCCAACGCGCCAAATGCGCGGCAACGGCTTCGGGGTGGCGGGCGAGCAGTTCGCAAGCGGCTTGGCGGGCGGCTTCGAGCAGGTGCAAATCGCTGTCCAAATCGGCAAAACGCAGCATCGGCGCACCGCTTTGCCGTGCGCCCAAAAATTCGCCCGGCCCGCGTATCTGCAAATCTTGACGGGCAATTTCAAAACCGTCCGTGTGTTGGTAAATCACTTTCAAACGTGCTTTGGCAACTTCGCCCAAAGGCTCGGCAAACAACAGCACGCAGGTGCTGTGCGCTGCGCCGCGCCCCACGCGCCCGCGCAGTTGGTGCAGTTGCGACAAGCCCATGCGCTCGGCGTGTTCAATCACCATCAGCGCGGCATTGGGCACGTCCACGCCCACTTCAATCACGGTGGTCGCCACCAAAACATCGGTTTTCCCCGCCGCAAACGCCGCCATCACCGCCGCTTTTTCCGCCGCTTTCATGCGCCCGTGTATCAGGGCGATGTTTAATGCGGGCAATGCGGCTTGCAAACGGGCGTGGGTTTCGGTGGCGGTTTGCAGTTGCAGGGCTTCGCTTTCCTCAATCAGGGGGCAGACCCAATATGCCTGCCGTCCGTGTTGGCAGGCGTGCAGCACCATGCCTTCCACTTCGCTGCGGCGCCGGCAGTTCACCAGCTTGGTGCGTACGGGCGTGCGGCCGGGCGGCAGTTCGTCAATCACGGACACGTCCAAATCCGCCAAAAAGCTCATTGCCAAGGTGCGCGGAATGGGGGTGGCGGACATCATCAGTTGGTGCACGTTGTCGCCCTTGTCGTTCAGCGACAGGCGTTGTGCCACGCCGAAACGGTGTTGTTCGTCCACAATCGCCAAGCCCAAGTCGCAAAAAACCATGTCGTTTTGAAACAGGGCGTGCGTGCCGACCGCCACGCGGATGCTGCCGTCTGCCAAGCCCGCTTTGGCGGCGTCTTTGGCTTTTTTGCGGGTGCGCCCCGACAGCAGCACGGTGTTGATGCCCAAAGGCGCAAACCAACGGTGGAATTTGTGGTAGTGCTGTTCGGCAAGGATTTCGGTGGGCGCCATCACCGCCACTTGCACGGTGTCGCCCGCTTCCAGTGCCGTCAGTGCCGCCAGTGCCGCGACAACGGTTTTGCCACTGCCGACATCGCCCTGAAGCAGTCGCCGCATCGGACGCGCCTGTGCCAAATCGTTGCGGATTTCGGCGCACACGCGCTGTTGGGCGGGGGTGAGCGCGAAGGGCAGTGCCGCCGCAAAGGGCTTGCCGAACGCGCCGTTGCCGTGCAAGGGGCGGGCGCGGGACTGTTCGCGGGCGTGCCGTGCCAAGCGCATGGACAGTTGTTGTGCCAGCAGTTCGTCAAATTTCAAACGTTGGCGCGGGGGAAATGCGGGGTCGGTCAGCAGGTGCGGGGCGGTGTCGGGGGCGGGACGGTGCAGCCGCTCCAGCGTTTGCCGCAGGGGGGGGAGCTTGAGTTGTGCCAACAGGGCTTCGGGCAGCACTTCGCCGTCGTCGATGCGGGCGCGGGCGGCGGCAATCACGCGGCGCAGGGTCGGCTGCGCCAGCCCCGCCACAGTGGGATAAACGGGGGTGAGCGATTCGGCGAGCGGGGCATCGGTATCGGTGCGGATTTTCGGGTGAATCATTTCCGCACCGAAAAAACCGTGTTTGATTTCGCCGATGGCGCGCACCGTTTGCCCCGCCGCCAATTGGCGGACAAGGTTGGGATAAAAATGCAAAAAGCGCAGATTGATTTCGCCGCCGCTTGCGTCCCGAATGCGGGCGAGCAACTGCTTGCGCGGTTGGAACAGGATTTCGCAGTGCGCCACCGTGCCTTGCACTTGGCAGGGCGTGTTGAAGGGCGCATCGGCGATGGCGGTGATGCGGGTTTCGTCCTCATAGCGCAAGGGCAGGTGCAGCGCTGCGTCCCACACGGTGTGCAGATGCAGTTTTTCCAGCTTTTTGGCAAGGGCTTCGCCGACATCGGGCAGGTCGCGGACGGAAACGGGGGCAGAAGCGGGCATCGGAAATCCTTTTCGGGCGAATCGTGCGTTTTTACTATATCATATGCGCCTTTTGTCCGTGCGGAAACGGAAAAATGGAATTGACCACCGCTTTGGGGGCGTTGTTTGTGTCGGCGTTTGCATCGGCAACGGTGCTGCCCGGCACATCGGAAGCGGCGTTGGCGGGGCTGCTGCACCATTACCCGCACGCAAGGCTGTGGGCGTGGCTGGCGGCAGGCACGGGCAACACGCTCGGTTCGCTGGTGTCGTATGCGATGGGGCGGATGCTGCCCGAACGCATCGCCGCCGTTCCCGACACGGTGCGGGCGCGTTTGGCGCGCTGGGGCAAATGGTCGCTGCTGCTGGCGTGGCTGCCGGTGTTGGGCGATGCCCTGCCTTTGGCGGCGGGGTGCTTGCGCTGGCGGGTGCTGCCGTGCGCCTTGCTGTTGGCAGTGGGGAAATTTGCCCGCTACGCGCCGGTGGTTTGGCTGCTGGCTTAGGGTGCGTCATTATTTAAATTTTTCTCATGAAAATCAGAAAAATATAGAAATGCCGTCATGCCCGCGCAACGCCGAATCCGCTTCCAATCAAACGAAAGGTAGAAAAATGTATTTGTGGCTCAAAGCCCTGCATCTGTTTTTTTTGGTGTCTTGGTTTGCCGGACTGTTTTACCTGCCGCGCATCTTCGTCAATCTGGCGATGGCAGCGCAGCCCGATGAACGCGCCCGACTGTTGCTGATGGCGCAAAAATTGTTTAAATTCATGACGCCTTGGGGCGTGGGGGCATTGCTGTGCGGGCTGGCGATGCCTTTGGTGTCGGGCGCGTGGGCGGGCTGGCTGCACGGCAAAATCACTTTGGGCGTGCTGCTGGCGGGTTACCACATTTGGTGCGGACGTTTGCTGCGCGGCTTTGCGGCGGGGACGAACCGCCGTTCGCACAGATGGTTTCGCATATTCAACGAATTGCCCGTATTCATACTGATGGCTGCCGTGTATTTGGCAGTATTCAAACCGTTTTGACGCAGGAACACCCATCATGCCGAATCTGGAAATTGAAAGACGGTTTTTATTGGCAAACGACGACTGGCGCACCGCAGCAGGTGCGTCGCAGCGTTTGGAACAAGGCTATTTGAGCGTGGACAAGGAACGCACCGTGCGGGTACGCATTGTCGGCGCACAGGCGTGGCTGACCCTGAAAGGCTATGTGTCCGACATCAGCCGCAGCGAATTCGAATACCCCATTCCCCCTGCCGATGCGCGGCACATCATGCGTACCATGTGTCCTTTCGTGTTGGTGAAGCACCGTTACCGCGTGCCCTACGAAGGCTCGGTGTACGAAATCGACGAATTTTTCGGCGACAACGCCCCTTTGGTGGTGGCGGAGCTGGAGCTGCCCGCCGAAGACGCACCGTTTGCGCGACCTGCGTGGCTGGGGCGCGAAATCACTTCGGACGGGCGTTTTACCAATGCCTATTTGAGCCGCCACCCCTACGGCACTTGGGCGGCGAAATAATCCAAGCGCGGATTTTTTTGTTAGAATCGCGCCTTTGCGATGATGGCGTGGAACTGCGATGTTGCTGTATTTCCGTTATAACCGTTTGTGGTTGAAAATCTTATTGGTGCTGCTGCTTTTGGCGGGGCTGCTGCTGGGCGGGGCGTATGCGGTGCTGTACCGTGTGTCGTCCTATGAAGCCCTGCAGCAGCAGGCAAATGCGGCACTGCACGGCACGCAGCGCAAAATCAGTTTTGATGCCGACATCGGGCGCACGCTGTTTCCGCGTCCGACCATCGTCCTGCACCATTTCAGCCTGACCGAACCGGACGGGCAAACCCCCGTCGTCCGTGCCAAAGAAATGCGCGTGGGCTTGGCATGGGCAAGCCTGCTGGGCAAGGCGCAGGTGGAAAAGCTGGTGTTGGCGGACGTGGCGGCGTTTGTGGCGCGAAACGATGACGGACGCTGGAATTTTGCCGATTTGCTCGACCGCCCGTCTGAGGGTACGCCCGACATCAACCGCGTCCACATCAGCAACGGCAATCTGATGATACAGGCGTTTGACCGCCAATTGGAGCTGAAGCACATCGAATACAGGCAGTCGCGCCAAAGTGCCGAGCGTTTTCCCTACACCCTGCGGGCGCAAGCCGTGCATCCGGCGTGGGAGCAACTGGAGCTGTCGGCGCGGGGGCAGGCGGTGTTCGAGCGCGGCGTGTTCGGTTTGCCCGACGTGCTGGTGCAGTTTGACGGCATGGAAAACAAGGAAAGCTTTTCGGGCAGTTTGTCGGGAAAAATGCGCTTTCCCAACCGCATTTTGCACGCCGAGCAGGGCAAGCTGATTGTGCGCAGCAACCGCTTTGCCAGCCACACCGATTTGAACATCGGGCGCGTGTTCCAGCAAAACGGCTACTTGCAAATCAACGACATCAACAGCGTGTTTACCGGCAGCGACGAGCAGCGCCGTTACAACGGCACGGTGGCGGTGAAACAGGCGCAGTTGGCAAGCGACCGTTTGACCGTGCCGGATTTGGTGGCAGACGTGTCGGCGCAGGCTTCGGGCAGCGAGCGCATTCATCTGAACATCAAGGGCGCGGCAAATTGGCAGCAGCAACAGGGCTTTGCCATGCCCGATTTCAAATTGTCCACCCGTCAGGAGCAGGCGGGCGGTTTGCCGCGCTTTATTTCCGAATGGTCGGGCGCGCTGGCGGTGCAGGGCGTGCAGGACTGGCAAATCAAGGCGCAAGGCGCGTTCGACCGCCACCCCGCCATGCTGGAGCTCAAGCGCGACAACGACAATATTGACGGACAAATCGAGTTGGCGAAGCTGAATTTGGGCAATTACCTCGACAACATCAGCCGTCATGCCGAAAGCCCTTATCCGGCGTGGTTGAAAGACCGTTTGAAAACCGATATTCTGATTACCGTCAATGCGTTAAACCTGCCCGGATTGGAGGTGTTCAACATCCGCACGGTGTTGAAGGCAGACGAGGCGCAAATGCAGTTTTCGCCTTTGATTGCCGATTTGTACAGCGGACACGCCGAAGGCAGCTTGAGCATCAGCAACAGCCAACCCACGCAATACACTTTGAAGCAAAAAGCGGAAGACGTGCAAATCCGCCCGTTGATGCAGGATTTGTTCCGCAACGGCAGCATTAGCGGTAAGGGTCGCGCCGATTTGAACTTTACCACCAGTGGCAGCACCCGCCGCGAATTGACGGAAAATTTGTCGGGTTTGTTGAGCATCAACGTGGAAAACGGCTATTGGCACGGCATCAGCATCCGTGAGCTGATGAAGGCGGCAACCGCCGATGATGCGGCAGAAGACGGCACGTTGAGCATCGGTGATGACGACACCAAGCGTTCCACGCCGTTTTCCGCCTTCGAGCTGAAAGCGAAAATTGAGAACGGCATCAGCAAGCACCGTACGGACGGCACGTTTACCGCCCCCGCCGTCCGCATGACGGGCAAGGGCGAAACCAATCTGTATAGCGGCATGATGAGCGAGGATTTGAGCATTGTCAGCAATAACGGGCGCGATACTTTGCCCCTGCGTTTGTCGGGCAGCATGGACAATCCGTCCGTCAGCCTGAATTACAACAAAATCACATCGGGCTTGAACACGCCCAAAGAAAAGCAGCAGGCGGTTACCGGCGCATTGAAAAAGCAGTGGGAGTGGATTAAGGAGCAAAACCGCAAAAAACAGCAGGAAGCGCAACAGACCGCTTCGGAAACGGCGCAGCCCTGATTCGACTTCTGCCGCCAGCCGTGCCGGACACCGATTCGGCACGGTTTTTCGTGTGCCCAAGCGACCATAAACACGGTTTTTGCGCTAGAATACGCCGTTTTGCCGACCTTTTTAGTTTTGCCATGAACCACAACGCCCAAACCATCACCGACACCGGCATCGCCGCCGTTTGCGCCGCCGCCGACCACCAAGCCCTCGAACAAGTCAAAGCCCAATATCTCGGCAAAAGCGGCGAACTCAACCTGCTGCTGAAACAACTCGGCCAAATGCCGCCCGAAGAACGCAAAACCGTAGGCGCGTTTATCAACGAATGCAAAACCCGCTTTCAGACAGCCTACCAAAACCGCCGCGATGCGCTGGACGAAGCCAAACTGCAAGCGCGTTTGGCGGCGGAGGCTTTGGACGTGAGCCTGCCCGCACGCGAACGCGGCGAAGGCGGTTTGCACCCCGTAACGCTCACTTTGCAGCGCGTGGTGGAGCTGTTTCACGGCATGGGTTTTGACGTGGCGGACGGCCCCGAAATCGAAGACGACTTCCACAATTTCCAAGCCCTGAACATTCCGCAAAACCATCCCGCCCGCGCCATGCAGGACACCTTTTATGTGGAAAACGGCGATGTTTTGCGCACCCACACGTCGCCGATTCAAATTCGCTACATGCTGGACAAAAAACAGCCGCCGATTCGCATCATCGCGCCCGGCCGCGTGTACCGCGTGGACAGCGATGCCACCCATTCGCCGATGTTCCATCAGGCGGAAGGCTTGTGGGTGGAACAAGGCGTGAGTTTCGCCGACCTGAAAGCCGTGTTCACCGAATTTATCCGCCGCTTTTTTGAACGCGATGATTTGCAAGTGCGTTTCCGCCCCTCGTTTTTCCCGTTTACCGAGCCTTCCGCCGAGATTGACATTATGGCGGACAACGGCAAATGGCTGGAAGTGGGCGGCTGCGGCATGGTGCATCCCAATGTTTTGCAAAATGTGAACATTGACCCCGAACAATACACCGGTTTCGCATTCGGCATCGGGTTGGACAGATTCGCCATGCTGCGCTACGGCGTGAACGACTTGCGCCTGTTTTTTGAGAACGATTTGGGGTTTTTGCAGCAATTTCAAAAATAAACCGTTTAGGCTACCTGAAAATAATTGAAAGATAAATAAAATGGCAAAGATTTTTTCACTAACAGTCAATGGTTATAAATCCATTCGAGAGTTGCAGAATTTTCAGTTTCATAATCTAAATGTTTTGATTGGTGCAAACGGCGCTGGTAAAAGCAATTTTATTAGTCTGTTTCGTTTATTGTATGCGATATATGAACAACAATTGCAACTTTATGTGCAAAAACAAGGTGGTCCAGATGCTTTATTGCATTTCGGGAGAAAGGAAACAGAAAAAATTCATGCAGAATTTTATTTTAAAAATAATGGATATAAGTTTAATCTAATTCCTACCAATGATAATAGACTAATTTTTGAGAAAGAAACTGCTTATTATAAAAACAATGCTCATCTTAAGAATTATGATAGAACTTTGGGCTACGGGCTCGAAGAATCTAAATTAAAAGAAGCACAGGATACTTTTTCTCCTTATATTCGTAATGCTCTAAAAAACTGGCGTGTTTACCATTTCCACGATACCAGTGAAACCGCCAAAGTGAAACAAAAACACGCAAGCAATGATAATCTGACCTTTAAACCTGATGCCGCTAATTTGGCTGCTTATTTGCATCGTATTTATGCAGATTATCCAGATGAATACAAACGGATTGTAGAAAATATTCGTCTTGTTTTACCATTTTTCCATGATTTTGTTCATCGTGATGGTGAGCCAGAAACAATAGAATTAGAGTGGACGCAAGTTGGCAAAACAGATACACCCTTAAAAGCGCATATGCTTTCAGACGGCAGTTTGCGATTTATTTGTTTAGTAACACTTTTATTACAACCGAGTAGCTTATTGCCTGATACGGTTTTAATTGATGAGCCTGAACTGGGGTTGCATCCTTATGCAATTACAGTTTTAGCCGATATTTTCAAACAAGTTACCGAAACAAAACAATTAATTGTATCTACGCAATCCGTTGAATTGGTGAATGAATTTAACCCCGAAGATGTGGTGGTTGTGAATCAAAAAAATGGTGCTTCTACATTTGAACGTTTATCCCAAGAAAAACTTGCTAATTGGCTGGAAGATTATTCTTTGGGAGAGTTATGGAAACAAAATGTTTTCGGAGGACGTCCATAGTGAAAACTGTCATCGTACTGGTAGAAGGGCAGTCAGAAGAAACATTTATTCGGGATGTGGTTGCACCTGCTTTTCATCATCTGGAAATTTATCTTCAACCGCGCTGTATTCCTACTTCTAAAAGTAGCAAAGGTGGTGCAGTTACTTTTGAACGATTTATGCATCATGCACGAAATACTTTGAATGAACGACAAGATACTTATGTTACAACTATGCTTGATTTATATGGATTAAATAAAGATTTCCCTAATTATCATGAAGCTTTATCATGTGTTGATATTTATCAAAAAGCTGAAACATTAGAATTAGGTTTGGTGAATCAAGTTATTGAAACAATATCGTGTAGACCTGAACGATTTGTTCCTTATATTCAGCCTTATGAATTTGAAGGTTTGCTGTTCTCTAATGTGGAAATACTAAGTCAGCAAGAACCTGATTGGGAATATTCTTTGCCAACTTTACAAGCTATCCGACAACAATTTGAAACACCTGAACATATCAATAATAGCTATGATACAAAACCTTCTAAACGTTTAGAAGATTGCTTATCTCCTAAATATCGAAAAACACGACATGGTCCATTAATCGCCAAAGCAATTACATTAAGAATTATTGAGAATGAATGTTTACATTTTCATCAATGGATGAATAAATTAAGGCAATTACCCGATTTATAAAGAAAGTAATTATGCAATTCCCTCTCTCTTGGCTAAAAACACAAGCCAACTTTAATTTATCCCCCGACCAACTCGCCCACCTGCTGACGATGGCAGGCTTGGAGGTGGAAGAAATCTCCCCCGCCGCGCCCGCGTTTTCCGGAGTGATGGTGGCGGAAGTGAAATCCGTTGAAAAACATCCTGATGCCGACCGCCTAAACATCACCCGCGTGGACGCGGGCACGGGCGAACTGCTGCAAATCGTCTGCGGTGCGCCGAATGTACGCGCGGGCATGAAAGTGCCGTGCGCCTTGGCGGGCGCGGTGCTGCCCGGCGATTTCAAAATCAAGCCCACCAAAATGCGCGGACAAGCGTCCAACGGCATGCTCTGTTCCGCCAAAGAATTGGGGCTGCCTGAAACCGGCGCGGACGGCTTGCTGGAACTGCCCGCCGATGCGCCCGTAGGTGCGAAGCTGCGCGATTATCTGGATTTGGACGACACCGTTTTCACCTTAAAAATCACGCCCAACCGCGCCGATTGTTTGAGCATCAAAGGCTTGGCGCGGGAAGTGGCGGCGTTGGCGCAATGTGCGTTTGCCGCGCCCGACATTCCCGCCGTTCCCGCCGCCAACGCTGCCGCCGTCCCCGTCCGCATTGACGTGCCCGCCGACTGCGGCCGTTTTATCAGCCGTCCGATTCGCGGCGTGAACGCCCGCGCCGCTTCGCCCGCGTGGTTGGTGCGCCGTTTGGAACGTTGCGGCGTGCGCAGCATTTCCGCACTGGTGGACATCGGCAACTATGTCATGCTGGAACTCGGTCAGCCGATGCACGTTTTTGATGCCGACAAACTTTCAGGCAGCCTGAACGTGCGCCGCGCCCGCAACGGCGAAACACTGGCGTGCCTGAACGGAAAAACCGTTATCCTGCAAGATGATACGCTGGTGGTGGCGGACGAAGCGGGCGCGTTGAGCATGGCGGGTTTGATGGGCGGCGAAGCCAGCGCGGTCGGCGACGACACGCAAAACATCGTCTTGGAATCGGCGTGGTTCGCGCCCGACATCATCGCCGGCAAATCGCGCCAATACGGCTTCGGCTCGGATTCGTCCTTCCGTTTTGAACGCGGCGTGGACTTCGCCGGCACCCGCGAAGCGGTGGAACGCGCCACCGCGCTGGTGCTGGAAATTTGCGGCGGCGAAGCGGGACAAGTTTTTGAAGCAACGGGCGAATTGCCCGAACGCGCCGCCGTGTCGGTACGCACGGCACGGGTGGAAAAAGTGTTGGGCGTGGCGGTGTCCGCCGAACGCATCGGACGGATTTTGGCGGATTTGGGCTTGCAGCCGCAAGCTACGGCTGACGGCTTCAGCGTGTGCGTGCCGCCGTTCCGTTTTGATTTGGCCTTGGAAGCGGATTTGATTGAAGAAATCGCCCGTGTTTACGGTTATGAAAACATTCCCGATGATGCGCCGCACGGACGTTTGGCGATGCTCGAGCTGCCTGAAAACCGCCGTCCGCGCTTTGACATTTACCGCCACATGGCGGGGCGCGGTTTCCGCGAAATCGTCAGCTACGCCTTTACCGATGAGGCGTGGGAGCGCGATTTTGCCGCCAACCACGACCCGATTCGCGTACAAAATCCGCTTGCCGCGCAATACGGCGTGATGCGTTCCACCTTGATTGGCAGCTTGATTCAGGTTTTGAAACATAATCTTAACCGCAAACACAGCCGTGTGCGCCTGTTTGAAATCGCCCGCGTGTTCGCCAAAAACGCGGACGGCAGCTTCCGCCAGCATGAGCGCGTGGGCGCGTTGGCATACGGCGCGGCCTTGCCCGAACAGTGGGGCGAAACGGCGCGGCCGGTGGATTTTTACGACCTGAAAGCGGACGCGGAAAGCCTGTTGGCGGGGCGGGGCGCGGAATTTGTCGCGGCGGCGCACCCCGCGCTGCACCCCGGACGCAGCGCGAACATCGTGGTCGGCGGCGAAACGGTGGGCTTTATCGGCGAATTGCACCCGAAATGGCTGCAACAATATGATTTGCCGAACGCGCCTTTGTTGTTTGAACTGGATATGGCGGCGGTGTCGGCGCGGGACAAAACCGTTTACCGTCCCGTGTCCAAATTTCAGGCGGTGCGCCGCGATTTGGCGTTTGTGTTGCCCGAAAGCACGGCTTACGCCGAATTGGAACAGGCATTGTGCAGCGTAAACAGTCCCTTAATCCGCGAAATCGCGCTGTTTGACCTTTATCGCGGCGCGGGGCTGCCTGAAAACATGAAAAGCATGGCGGTGAAAATCCTGTTGCAGGACGACCACGCCACGCTCACCGATGAAGCGGTGGAAGCGGTGGTGGCACAGGTGCTGGCGGCGGCGGAAACGGTGGGAGCGCGTTTGCGTTGATGTGTGTTTGAACGGGAACGGCGGCGTGATGCCGCCGTTTTTGCCGTCCGCGTGGCGGCGCAAGCGGCGGTTTGGCGGTGGAATGCCTGTTTTCACAGGATAAAAATATGCAGGCAATGCCCGCAAAAGCAGGTGCGGCACAAGCGGTGGTGTGGTAAAAATACCATTATCCACAAATGCTTGCGTGTAAAATCGCGTAAAAAACGGCAGACGGTGCGGGCGCGTCAATGTAAAAAAATCATTTGTTTTGCACTATTCGCTTGATTCATAACAAACAATTAGGGATAATGCCGTCCTTGAACAAACACCGAGGTACCCACAAAATGACACTCACCAAAGCAGAACTGGCTGATATTCTGGTAGAAAAAGTCAGCAGCGTCAGCAAAAACGATGCCAAAGAAATCGTGGAGCTGTTTTTTGAAGAAATCCGTGCCACTTTGGAGCGCGGTGAGGAAATCAAAATTTCCGGCTTCGGCAATTTCCAGTTGCGCGACAAGCCCCAACGTCCGGGACGCAACCCCAAAACCGGCGAAGAAGTGCCGATTAGCGCACGGCGTGTGGTTACCTTCCATGCCAGCCAAAAACTCAAAGGCATGGTGGAGCATTTCTATGACAAACAGCGTTAAATTGCCGCCCGTTCCCGCCAAACGCTATTTCAGCTTGGAAGAAGTGTGCCGTTTGGCGGCGGTCAAACCCGCGCAGCTTGCCGAATGGCAGCGCCGGCACGGCAGCATCGGCGGGCGCGGCGGCAGCCGTTTTACCCGCTTGGACGTGATGAAAATCCGCCAATTGCAGCACGGCATTGCCGATGTGTTCACCCACGACGGTTTGGACGCGGACGGCAATCCCGCCATCGGTGCCGATGAAATGCGCGATGAGTTGGAAAAAATATTGGGTAAAATCGAAAAAACCCTTGCCAACTGACGGGTCGGGCGCTATAATGCTTGCTTCTGTCGAGTCGGAGTGTGGCGCAGTCTGGTAGCGCACTTGCATGGGGTGCAAGGGGTCGAAGGTTCGAATCCTTTCACTCCGACCAAAATTTATCCAAATCCCGTTCTTATCGGAACGGGATTTTTCTTGTGCGCGGTTTTGTGCAAATCAATTTTCCTGATGCAAAACATCGCCGTCCTTTTCGCACGGGCAGGAAAGGACGGCGATGTTTTGCGGTCAATGTGCTTGAATGTTCATGCGGCGCAGGTTTGCCGAATCAAGCGCATCAACGGCAGTAAAGGGCGTATGCCAATCAGGCGGCGGCATCGAAGCGTGCTTGCGCCGCGTCCCAATCCACCACGCTCCAGAATGCTTTCACATAGTCGGGGCGGCGGTTTTGGTATTTCAGGTAGTAGGCGTGTTCCCACACGTCCAAGCCGATAACCGGCGTGCCTTGACAACCGGCAACGGCCGCGCCCATCAGGGGGCTGTCTTGGTTGGCGGTGGAAACGACTTTCAGCTTGCCGCCGTCAATCACCAGCCATGCCCAGCCCGAGCCGAAGCGGGTGGCCGCCGCTTTTTCGAATTCGGCTTGGAAGGCTTCCACGCTGCCGAAGTCGCGTTCAATCGCGGCTTTGAGCGAACCGCCCAATTGCGTGCCGGTTTTCAGCCCTTTCCAGAAAAAGCTGTGGTTGGCGTGGCCGCCGGCGTTGTTGCGCAGGGCGGTTTGTTTGTCGGCGGGCAGCTCGCCCAAGCGGGCAATCAGTTCTTCCACCGGCAGGGCGGCAAATTCGGGCAGGCTTTCCAAAGCGGCGTTGGCGTTGTTCACATAAGCCTGATGGTGTTTGCTGTGGTGGATTTCCATGGTTTGTGCGTCAAAATGCGGCTCGAGTGCATCGTAGGCATAGCCGAGTTCGGGCAGGGTGTAAGCCATGATTGTGCTCCTGTGGTGTGTGGTTGCTGTAAAAGGGGCAATGATAGCGGCTGCGCGGCGCAGGGGCAAGGGTTTAGAGCGGAAAATCCATTTTCGGACGGTGCGCCGCAGGCATCAGTTGCCGTGATGTTTTTTGAAAATCAGCGAGGTATTGACGCCGCCGAAGGCGAAATTGTTGTTCATCACGTATTCGGTGTCGATGGTGCGGTGGCTGCCGCGAATGTAGTCCACGTCGCCGCAGCGCGGGTCGATGTTGTCCAAATTCAGGGTGGGGGCGAAACGTCCGTCCCGCATCATTTCGATGGCAAACCATGATTCCAATGCGCCGCACGCGCCCAGTGTGTGCCCCAAATGGCTTTTTTGCGAGCTTAAGGGAATGTGTCCGAAGACGGCGGCGGTGGCTTGGGTTTCGGCGATGTCGCCGTGTTCGGTGGCGGTGCCGTGTCCGCTCACATAGCCGATTTGTTCGGGGGCGAGGTGGGCGTCTGCCAATGCCAGCTCCATGCAACGGCGCATGGTGTCCTGTTCGGGGCGGGTAATGTGCGAACCGTCGCAGTTTGCGCCGTAGCCGACGATTTCGGCGATGATGTCCGCGCCGCGTGCGCGGGCGTGTTCCCATTCTTCCAGCACCATCATGCAGCCGCCCTCGCCAATCACCAAGCCGTCCCGTGCGGCATCGTAGGGGCGCGGGGTGGCTTCGGGGCGGTCGTTGCGGCGGCTGGCGGCGTAGAGCGAGTCAAACACATAGGCTTCGGACGGGCAAAGCTGCTCCGACCCGCCCGCCAGCATCATCGGGATTTTGCCGTATTTGATGGCTTCGTAGGCATAACCGATGGCTTGGCTGCCTGAAGTGCAGGCGCTGGAAGTGGGTATCAAACGCCCTGTCAGCCCGAAAAAAATGGCAACGTTGGCGGCGGTGGTGTGCGGCATCATGCGGACGTAGGTGTTGGCATTGAAGCGGTTGGGCAGTTTGGCGAGCAGCAAGCCCACGTCCAGAATGTCGGCGGTGCTGCCGGCGGACGAGCCTGCCGCCACGCCCATGTTGCCGTTGCCAATCAGCTTGGTGTTGCCGAGCAAACCGGCGTGGCGCAAGGCTTGTTCGGCAGCGTCCACACAATATTGCGCGACAGGTCCCATGCTGCGGAGCTGTTTGCGCGACCAATGCGCGGGCGGGGCGTAATCGGGCAAAGGTGCGCCGAGCAAAGTTTCCAATTCGGCGTGTTCGCGCCACGCATCGATGCGGCGCACGGCGTTGCGGCCCGCTTCAAAAGCGGTACGCACCGTTTGCCACTCGCGCCCGAAAGCGCATACCGCGCCGATGCCCGTTATGGCGACCCGTTTGGTGTTCATCTTGTTCCTTTTCGGTTTGAAATCCCGCCGTTTGCGGCGGTAAAATCAGTTTTTGCTCGGGAGACCGCGATTTGTGTGTCGTCCTGCGGATTGAAACATCAACACAATCCTCCGTTTACCGCGATGACTTGGCGGGTGATGTAGGCTGCCTGTTCCGCCATCAGAAAACGCACGGCATGGGCGACTTCTTCGGGTTTGCCCATGCGCCGTGCGGGAACGGCTTTTAAAATTTCGTCCACCGGCACGGTGTCGTCCACGATTTCCGTGTCAATCAAGCCGGGCGCAACGCAGTTTACCGTGATGTTGCGCTTTGCCAATTCCACCGCCAAGGCTTTTGCCGCGCCAATCAGCCCCGCTTTGGACGCGCTGTAGTTCACCTGCCCGCGATTGCCGGTGATGCCCGACACCGATGCCATGCAGACGATGCGTCCTGCGCGGCGGCGGCGAATCATCGGCATCACAAGCGGGTGCAGCACATTGTAAAAGCCGTCCAAATTGGTACGCAACACGCTGTCCCAATCCTCATCGCTGAAGGCGGGAAAGGCGTTGTCGCGGGTCAGCCCCGCATTCAGCACCACGCCGTAATAGGCGCCGTGTTCGGCAATATCTTGTTCCAGCACGCGGCGGCAGGCGGGGCGGTCGGACACGTCAAATTGCAATACGCGGGCGGTGCGCCCGTATCCGCGCACGGTGTCGGCAACGGTTTCGGCTTCTTCGCGGCGGCTGCGGCAATGCACGACAATGTCGTAGCCGTCTTGCGCCAATGCCAGCGCAACGGCTTTGCCGATGCCGCGATTGGAACCGGTAATCAGAATGGTTTGGCTCATATTTGGGGCTTTCTTGGTTGCAGATTGCTCGAAAAATGGGGATTTTAGCAGTTTGACGGATGGTTAGGGGCGTTATGGCATCGATATTTTACTCACTTGTTTCAAAATAAAAACAGGCTGTAAAAGAATTTACAGCCTGTTGTTTATATTGTTAAATTAAACGTCTTTGGATATGGTTGCAGACCACTTTTGTGGGATGGAAGAACTGATCCTGATGAATCGAATCATTCTTGGTGATGTCGGGCAATAAGTGATAACGGGCAATGTTATGGTGCATCACTCCCGCCGCATCGCGACACGAACAACGTTCTGTGAGAATCATCAAACCATATTTGCGTTTCAAACAAGAAATCGTCTGTGCGGTTGAACATACACCCTTGTTACGCAGGTCAAAAGTTGTTTTTTTGCCCTGTTGCAGTTCATGCAAAACAAATTTTTCCAGTGGAGCCATAAGCGCTGTCCCTATTGCTTAATTTTGATTAAAAAAGGAAAACAGCAATTATCAATAATTCCACCATCGGTACGGTATGCACCATAGGGTAAAATCATGTATAATTCGGGATTGGACGCATTATTGGGGTAAATTTTGTGAGAATCTTCCCAATGTGTTTCCAATTGCTGTTTTCGGCACAAGCACGGGTTTTCGAGTCGGCAAACTGATTAACCCGTTTTCCATTTGTCAGGGATATGGATATTTCCATATCCCTGATTCTTTTGGGTAAAAACCCAAAAAACGTTTCAACTCACAGCCGCATGTCGGACGGCTGAATTTGCAAGTTTATGCCATGCGTGGCATAATTTTAAATCATCCCTGCACCGAAGATATGTCATTATTTGCATGCAAAATCAAACGTCGTCATTTCTGTGTGGGCGGTAAGCCATTTGTAAATTCTCACGCACCCATGGTTTAACGGATTTATGCTTATTCTGATTGGGCTTCGCGCTTGTACGGGAAGGACGGGCAGAATTTCACATTGCTTGTTTTGACATATCTGAGATTCGGTCATAAGCTTTGCATAGGTGTCATGTTACCGCGCATCAATGATCATGTCAAACTTAAAGACACATAAAACGAAATTAAATTTTTTCAAAAGTTGTCTTTATAGGGTATGTGATTGTTGAATCACTAATAGAATCATATCTCTATTTCTCTTCTAGCAATTCATTTAACGCGGCATCGCTGCGCGGGCTGTACACGTTCAATGCGCCCGACACCAGCAAGCTGCCTGCAGGCATGTCGTTTTCGTATCCGTGCGCGGGGGCGCGGCAACGCAGTTCGCAATCAAACACGCCCATGCCGCTTTCGTCCTGCCACGATTGGGCAACGCGCACCGTCAGCAGCGTGCCAATGGGAATGGCGGGGCAATGCAGCTTCAGCTTGCGCGTGCCGAGCAAAAAGCCCAAACGCACGGCTTCGCCGCGCGCCGCCGCGTGCACGCCCGCCCACGCCGCCACGCCTTGCGCCATGATTTCCATGCCCAAGTAGGCGGGCAGCGCATCGGCATCGGGCGGCAGCAGAATATGGTCGGGGCGCACGGCGGCTTCGGCACACAAACCGTGTTCATCGCAAGCGGTAACCGCGTCCAGCAGCACCATGCGCCCACTGTGCGGCAGATACGGGGCAACGGGGGTAAGCGGAAAATCAGGCATCGTGTTCTCCGATGATGATGACGCAGTTGCTGCCGCCGAACGCAAACGATGCGCTCGCACCGATGCGCCGTCCGCCGCGCCAACGGCTGTGTGCGTCCGTTAAAGCGATTTCGGGCAGCGCCGCATCGCGCACGCTGTCCCAAAGCTGCGGCGGCAACACGCCCTGCGGATTGTCGCGGCGCGACACCACGCCCCACAGCAACGCCGCTTCCAATGCGCCCGCCGCGCCGAGCGTGTGTCCCGTCAAAGGTTTGGTGGAGGTGGCGGGCGTGGCGCAACCGAACACTTCGGCAACGGCGCGGCTTTCCATCGCATCGTTGTGCGCCGTGCCCGTGCCGTGCAGGTTTATCCAGCCGATGTCCGCCGCCGTCAAGCCTGCCTTGTCCAAGGCTGCCTGAAACGCCGCCGCCGCACCCAAGCCGTCCGGTCGCGGCGAAGACATATGGTAGGCATCGGAACTGCCGCCGTAGCCGAGCAAGGGCAGCGTGTCGGGCAAAGGCTCGCGGCTCATCACAAACGCCGCCGCCGCTTCGCCGATGTTGATGCCGTCCCGATGCGCGGAAAACGGCTTGGCAATGCCCGCCGACAACACTTCCAACGCATGAAAACCGTTTACCGTCAAAGGCGAAAGCGTGTCCACTCCGCCGCACACCACCGCATCGCACACGCCCAGTTTCAGCAAACGCGCCGCACTGATTAATGCCCGCGCCCCCGATGTGCAAGCGGTGGACACGCCGTAACACAGGTTTTGCAAACCGTATGCCGCGCCCACGCATTCCGCCGCGTCCGACATCAGTTGCGCCTGCTGCCTGAACGGCATGCCGTCCCACGTTCCGCCCCGTGCAACGTGTTGAAACAGGGGAATGTTCTCGTCCGCGCCGCCCACCGATGTGCCGATGACCGCCGCCACCCGCCCGCGCCCGTAACGCGCCAACGCCGCTTCCAGTTGCGGCTCAAGCTGTGCCAGCGCGTCCCACAGCAAACGGTTGTTGCGGCTGTGGTGCGCGGCGGGCAAATGCGCGGGAAACGGGCGCAATTCGCGGTTTACCGCACCGAACAGGCGCGTTTTCCCTGCAACCAAATCATCGCGGGCGGTGAGCGGCGTGGCGGCGGGCGGGTGGAACAGGGCGTGTAAATGCGCCGCCAAACCCGTTCCCAATGCCGACACCAGCGCGGGACGGCTCAAATAAACCTGTTTCACGGCTGCATCTCCAAAGGCGAAACCTGCCAAACTATTCCTTCAATATTAAATTTTTGCGTTTCGGCAAGACCTTGCGCCACATGCGGCGACAGCGCGGCAAACAGTTTTTGCGCGGCGCGGTTGGGCGGGGCGAAACCGTCCTGCCGCCAGCCCGTGCGCCCCGCCAACAAGCGTGCTTGCGGCGCACCGAAGGCGTCTGCCAGCAGCCAGCGCGATTGTCCGTCCGCCAAGCCCTGCACCGACAACAGCGAGGTTTGCGCCACGCCGCCGTCCGCGTCCAAACGGTTTACCTGAAACCAGCGCGTTTCGTCCTGCGCCAGTACGTTTTGCGGCGCGGGAACGGCGGCACAGGCGGCGAGCAGCCCCGTCAAGAGTGTGATGCACAATATTTTTTGCCAAGCCATCGTGTCAGTCTCCGTCCTGCCGTCCCACCATTTGCGCCAAGGCGTTCAAACGGCGTTCTGCTTTGTCCACAAAGGGGTTTTCCGTGTCCCAAGCGTAGCCTGCCAACACGGAAGCAATCATGCGGCTGATGTCGGCATTGCGCGAGGGCGCGTAAATCACGTCTTGAAAACGCCCGTCATACCAGCCGTTTACATAGGTGCGGAAGGTTTCCACGCCCACCATCAAGGGTTCGGCAAATTCGCGTTGCCAATCGGCGGCTTTGCCGCGCAGGTGTTTGCCCAGCAGGTCGGCGGCGAGCTTGGCGGAGTGCATGGCGATGGTTACGCCCGATGAAAACACGGGGTCGAGAAATTCGGCGGCGTTGCCCAGCAGGGCGAAATGTTTGCCGTGCAGGGCTTTGACGTTGGCGGAATAGCCGCCGATGCGGCGGAACGGCACGCCGTTGTCCCACACGGCATCTGCCAAGATGCGTTGGAGCATCGGCACGTTGGCCACTGCGTTTTTCAAGGCGGTTTCGCTGTCTTGCCCGATGAAGCGTTCGGGCAGTCCGACCACGCCGATGGAGCTGCGCCCGTCTGCAAAGGGTATCAGCCACAGCCACACGTCGCGGCGGGTGCTGTGGGTGGAAATCAGGATTTTGTCGCGGTCGAAATCGGCGGCGGTGATGTGGTCGTCAATATGGGTGAAATGTGCTTCGCGCACGGGCAGGGCAGAGGGGGTGTCCAAATCCAGCAGGCGCGGCAGCACGCGCCCGTAACCGCTCGCGTCCAATACGAAACGGGCGGTCAGCGCGTATGCCGCGCCGTGTTCGGGAAGCACGTTCAGGCGGGCGTGTTCGCCGGTGTTGTCGAACGCGCACACTTCGCAGCCGAAACGCACGTCTGCGCCCTGCTTGGCGGCTTCGCGAATCAAGATGTGGTCAAAACGGTCGCGGCGCACTTGGAAAGTCGTGCCCGGCCCCGCGCTGAATTTGTCGGTAAAATCAAAATGGGTGTAGCGGTCGCGCCATGTGAAGGCTGCGCCGTTTTTGTGTTGGAACGAGGGTTCGGCGTGCAGGGCGGGCAGGAAACCCGCTTCGTCCAGAAATTCCATGCAGTGCGGCAGCAGGCTTTCGCCAATGACAAAGCGTGGGAAGTGCTGTTTTTCCAACACGCATACGGAAAAGCCTTGCCGCAGCAGCAGGGCGGCGGCCACCGCGCCCGCAGGCCCTGCGCCGATAACGGCAATGTCGAAGGATTCGGATACAGGCATGATGTTGTTACGCCTTCACAAAAGGGTGATTATAGTTAATGTTCTTTGATTTTTATACGGCGTTGGCTCGCCTTGCCGTACTTTTGTGCTGTCTGCGGTTCGCCGTCTTGTCTAAAAATAAATTGCATCAACCATATATATTCGGCAGAAAAGAAGCGCCGTCAACGGCATGGCGGGCTACCAATCCACATTGTCCGCACCCAGCAGCTCCGTCAAACGCTTGCCCAGCTCCGCATCGGGCAACAAATACCATTGCGCCGCATCGGGCAGCAGCTCGCCCGAAGCCTGCGCGTTGGCGTAATGCAGACACAGGCGCACCGTACCTTGCGGGTCGGCGTAACTTTGCAGCAGCGCGGCGATTTCGGCAACGGGGCTGTGCGGGTTCAGGCGCAGGGTCAGGCGGCGGGCGTACACGGCGCGGGCTTCGTCCAGCGTGTAAACTGCGTTGGCGTTGATGCGCAAACCACCGTCATTATTGAACATATCCTCGCGCACGCGGCATTCGCACACCAAAATCCGGTCGGCTTTGAGCGTGTCGCGCGACAAGCTTTCCAGCAGTTCGCCGCGCACGATGACTTCATGCCCGCCGCTTTCGTCTTCCAACCAAACCGCCACCATGCGCCCGTTTTTGGTGTTGATGCTGCGCACCGATGTGGCAAAACCCGCCACGCGCACCACATCGTGCGAAGGACGCAGCCGCGCAAGCGGGGTGGCGGCGATGCGGCGCACTTCCTGCGCGTGTGGGGCAAACGGGTGGCCGCTCAAATAAAAACCGAGTGCCTGTTTTTCTTCAGCCAGCCGCGTGCTTTCGTCCCACGCGGGGATTTCGGTCATTTTTACCGCTTCGATGGCATCGTCAAACATATCAAACAATCCGCCCTGATTGGCATTGCCCGCTTTTTGTTCGGCGTGCTGCATCGCCGCTTCCACATTGCCCAGTAACATGGCGCGGTTGGACTCGATGCTGTCAAACGCGCCCGCGCGGATTAAGGCTTCCACCGTGCGCCGATTGACGTGCTGTTTGCCCACCCGTTCGCAAAAATCAAATAAATCTTTGAATTTCCCGCCTTGTTCACGCGCGGCGACAATGCTTTGCACCGCCGCTTCGCCCGTGCCTTTGATTGCGCCGAGCGCGTAACGGATTTGTTTTTTGTTGTTCGGCACAAAACGGTATTCGGACTGGTTGATGTCGGGCGGCAGAAAGCTGATGCCGTTCAGCTTGCTGCGGGCATCGTCATAAAACACTTTCAGTTGGTCGGTGTTGTCCAATTCGCTGGACATGGTCGCCGCCATAAATTCGGCGGGATAATGCGCTTTCAGCCACGCGGTTTGGTAGGACACATAGGCATAGGCGGCGGCGTGGGATTTGTTGAAGCCGTAACCCGCAAATTTTTCCATGTAGTCAAAGATTTCATCGGCTTTTTCGCGGGGAATGCCTTTCTTTTCCGCGCCTTCGGCAAAAATATTGCGGTGTTGCGCCATTTCTTCGGGCTTTTTCTTGCCCATGGCGCGGCGCAGTAAGTCCGCGCCGCCGAGCGAGTAGCCGCCCACCACCTGCGCTGCCTGCATCACCTGTTCCTGATACACCATAATCCCGTAGGTCGGCTCCAACACGGGCTCCAGCAAAGGGTGCATATACTCAAACTTTGCGCCTTTCATGCGGGCGATAAAGTCGGGAATCAAGTCCATCGGGCCCGGACGGTAGAGCGACACAAAGGCGATAATCTCTTCCAAACGGCTGGTGTTTTGCGCCTGCAACAGCATTTTTTTCATGCCCGCCGACTCAAACTGAAACACGGCGGTGGTGTTGGCATCGCGGAAAATCTGATAGGCTTTTTGGTCGGTCAAATCAATGGCGGCGATGTCAATTTCCTTGCCGGTGGTTTGACGGATAAAGTTTTGCGCGGTTTCAATAATGGTCAAATTCCGCAAACCGAGAAAGTCAAACTTCACCAAGCCCACGTCTTCCACGTCGCCCTTGTCGTACATGGACACGGGCGAGGACGATTCGTCCGCCTGATACACGGGACAAAAATCAGCGATTTTTCCGGGCGCAATCAGCACGCCGCCCGCGTGCATGCCCAGATTGCGGGTCAAGTCTTCCAGTTTCAACGCCAAATTCAATAATTCGTCCGCTTCTTCGGCTTCAATCAGGCGCAGGATTTCCGGTTCGGCGTTCAAGGCTGCCTGAAGCGGCAAAGGTCGGTTCGCTTCAAGCGGAATCAGTTTGGACAAACGGTCGCACAAGCCGAACGGCAGTTCCAGCACGCGCCCCACATCGCGGATAACGGCTTTGGACGACATCGTGCCGAAAGTAACGATTTGGCTGACCGCTTCGCTGCCGTATTTGTTGCGTACGTATTCAATCACGCGCCCGCGATTATTCTGACAAAAATCAATGTCAAAGTCGGGCATGGACACGCGCTCGGGGTTCAAAAAGCGTTCAAACAGCAGCGCGTAGGCAATCGGGTCAAGGTCGGTGATGCCCAGCGCATACGCCACCAGCGAACCCGCGCCCGAACCGCGTCCGGGCCCTACGGGGCAGCCGTTGTTTTTCGCCCAGTTGATAAAGTCCTGTACAATCAGGAAGTAACCGGCAAAGCCCATTTGAATGATGGTTTTCAATTCAAATTCAAGGCGTTGCTCGTATTCAGGCAGCTTGGCGGCGTGTTCCGCCGCATCGGGGAACAAATGCGCCAAACGCCCGTGCAAACCCTGATGCGACAATTCGCGCAAATAATCGTTCAGGCTTTGACCGTTCGGCGTGGGGAAATCAGGCAGGAAGTTTTTGCCCAGCGTAAAGGTGAAATTGCAGCGTTTGGCGATTTCCAAACTGTTTTCAAGGGCTTCGGGCAGGTCGGCGAAACGGTCGGCGATTTCTTCGGGGCGCGGGAAATATTGTTTGCGGGAAAAAGGTTGCGGGCGTTTGCGGTCGGCAATCACGCGCCCTTCGGCGATGCAGACGCGGGCATCGTGGGCGGGAAAGTCTTTTTCGTCAAGGAATTGGGTGGGGTGGGTGGCGACAACGGGCAAATCCAGCCCGGCGGCGATGTTCAGGCTGCCTGAAACGATGCGTTCCCAATCGGGGCGGTCGGGCAGGCGTTGCAGTTCCAAATAAAAGGCATCGGGGAACAGCGCGGCGTAACGTGCGGCGGCGGCGCGGGCGCGGTCGGGGTGGTCGGCCGCCAAGTGCGTGCCGATTTCGCCCGCCGCTGCGCCGCACAGGGCAATCAAACCGGCGTTGCTGCCCTCCTCCAGCCATTCGGGGCGCAGTTGCGGCAGGTGCGGGTCGCGCTGCGGGTCGGTGTAGGCGCGGGTGAGCAGGGCGCACAGGCGGCGGTAGCCGTGTTCGTTTTGCACCAGCAGCATCATGCGGAACGGGGTGTCGGGGCGGTCGGGATTGGACACGCGCACGTCTGCGCCGAGTATGGGCTTCACGCCGTGTTTGCGGCAGGCTTGGTAAAATTTCAACGCGCCGAACAGGTTCATCAAATCGCCGATTGCCAAAGCGGGATAGCCCGATTCGGCGGCGCGTTTGGCAAGGTCGGGAATGCGGATGATGCTGTCGGTAATGGAAAATTCGGTGTGGGCGCGAAGCGGGATAAAAACGGGATTCATAATGTGCGGGCTGCCTGAAAATGGGTTTGCCATTTTAACACAGGGATTTTCAGGCAGCGTGCGTGGTAAGATTTCACTTTTCCCACAGCCAAAACCGATTGAATACCGTCCCCACAACGCCACTCAGCCCCATTTTCCAATAGAGCATGTCTTTGTGCGGAAACAGATAGTCCAAGCCCAACACAATCAGCACCGATGTGGTTGGGTAAAATATTGCAGCGATTAGGTATTTCATCAGCATGCTTTTTGAGGGTTGATTGGTTTGGGGTGCGTTATTTTCACAAACATTACCAAATGCGCCTGAAACGCACCTGCTCTGCCGCCAAACGGCTGACCCTTTGCGGCTGGCGCGTGAAAAACGCCGTATTGCGCGGCAAGCCCGCATCTTTCGGCACAACCGCCAAAATTTTCCCTGCCATTTCGCCCTGCCGTGTGTGCCACGATGCCAGAAACTGTGCTTTGCTCATGGAAATGTGTCCCAAAGACGGGTCGGCAAGCAGCACTGTATCGCCATTGATGCCGCGCAACACCGAGAAATGGTCGGTTTTACGGTGCTTCAGATACACAATCACGGGGATTTGCAACTGCGCCAACTGCTCAAACGGCAGCGCGTAGCCTTTGGCTTCAAAACCCAATTCGGGCATAATGCGCTGCATATCGGCAAACGAAGCCCGCATTCGGGTTTTGTCCATTTTTTCCAAAATTTCCGCTTCGGTCAGCGATTGCCCGTAGTAATTGTTCAGCAGCGTGGCAAGCGATGCCGCGCCGCAGGAAAAATCCAAATCTTGTTTGACAATGCCAAAATCACGCTGTGATTTCCAGCTTTGCAGATGGATTTTGCCGTGTGAAATGGGGTTTTCGGTAAAAGTAGGTGTTGCGAATATGGTGCTGCAGAACAATAAAAAAATTGGGAATACAGAAAATTGATTCATAGTATGATTTACTCTTTATTTGGGAAAATAAAGAGACAAAAAGTCAGGGATAAAATTATAATTTAATGCTTGACTGACCCCAGTTTCATAATCGGTATCATCAAAGTCAAATCCACAAAAAAATACTTCTTACAAAATGAATTTAATGCCAAACTATCTTCATATAAGGTATTTCCATCACAACATATTTGTTCTATTTGATTCGTATTTCTGTTCTCTGAAATCAATATTTCAAACATTAAATGGTCATCACAAGATAATGCTAAATCAAAAATTTGATTCAATTTAGCATTGAAAATATAAAAATAATATGGGCGCGGGATAGGTAAAAGATTTAAGGGAAACGGAACTTGAAGCTTTTTAATTTCTGATACGGAACGACTGTATCCACACTTTTCTATATTGTTTGCAATCAAAGAAGGATTTAAGTAACAACTTAATCTTACCAAGATAAAAGTATCATCTAATACAACTTCAGTCTGCATGGCGCGTATAATGCGCCATGCGCGTTTATGACTTATTTCTGTTAAACTAACACTCATTTTTCTATTTTTTTAAAATGAAAATGTCCTTTATCTTGAACACGCCAACTAGAACCTGGTAACTTTGTATTACGAAGTGCTTGATTGAGATTTCTTGCTGTCTGATTAGGAATTTCTTTTGCATAATGTTTATTTGTTCCCCATCTAAGAGCATAGGTATGTGTCTTTTGAGAGTGGCTATAACTTTTACCACCAATACGCACCCAATGTTTAATTGGACCAATAGTACGAGCGGCAGCAGCACCACCGCCTAATCCTAATGTTCCCCCTACTACTGCTCCTTTTGTTACATTACCAGCAAATTTACCCGTATCCCATTTGTAATCCCCTTTATACGCACCATAGGCGTATTGGATACCTTCCCAGCCTCCCCCGATAATAGCACCAACAGCCCAAGGTGCAAGTTCGCCTTCTGTCTCTTTCATCTCAGTTTGAGACAATTCCACCGCATTTACAGGCGCATGAGCAGCGAACACTTGTTGTTCAAAAATTTGTGTCGCATTGTGTTGTGCAAAAGCAGGCGCAGAAACCAGCGCGGCAACAGTCAAAGCAGCAATTTTTGCTTTCATAAAAAGTTCCTTGAGTAAAGTGTGTAAAAAAACGGCAAAGTCAGAAAGTATGGGAAATCCCCAGCTTCCATTCCGCGCTGCCCTGCCCCGATACTTTGAAACGTGCCGATGCGTTGAGCGCGGTGTCTTTGCCGATACCCAAGCCCACGCCCGCATGGGCGTAGCTTGACGTATTCTTTGGTGAAGTTGTGTTGCCGTCCAGCTTGTCGGCTTGGGCGGCTATCCATTGCACGCCGCCGTTGATGCTGATGCGGTCGTTGGCAGCAAAGCTAACGGACGGGTTCAACATCAAAAAATTGCCCGCACGGTATCTGCCGTTATCGGTATTTTTGGCAAGGTTCAGCTTGTAGGCAGCCGTCAGCGACAAAACAACGGGGTCTATGGCTTTGTAGGTGGTCGCACCCACCAACCAGCCTTTGCCCAATGCGGCTTTGCCTTGCGATTTTTCATATACGGCGGTTTCGGCAAAACCGATGAGGGCGGGGTTTTTGCCGTCTTGCACAAATGTGTGGCTGATGCCCAGCGACACATCGGCAAGGTTGCGGCTGCTGCGGCTGTATTCGCGCTCGCCGTTAAAGCTGCGTTCATTGCGCCAAATGTGGTTGGCATTGCCGTAAACATCGGTTTTCCCCGTTAAGCCGTAGCGCAAACCGAGTGTGGCGACCAGCATATCGCTGTTGCGGTTTTGTTCGCGCAGCTCGGTGGGCACCGGCACAAACGATGCCGTGCCTGTTTGGATAAACACGGGGTTGGCAAATTCGCCTTTCTGCTGCTCGCCGTTGATGTAGGCAAGGCTGCTTTCCAAACGCAATTTGCCTTTTTCGGTAAGCAGTTCTTCCAGCGAAAGCGGCAAATCGGCACGGACGGACGGTGCGGAAATGCACAAGGCAAGCGGCAACAGACGTTTCATCGTTCGGTTAATGAAAAACGGGTTTACATTTTTCACATTCTAGAACGGGTTGGGGGGAGTCAAGACTTTTTGCCGATGTTTTTTGTAAAACATTGCTTGTTATGGATTTTATTTTGCGTCTTTAAACCCGCGTTTCAAATGCACCATCAGCAGCGCGACTGCGGCGGGCGTTACCCCCGAAATCCGCGAAGCCTGTCCTGCCGTTTCAGGACGGTGCTGGTTTAATTTCTGCTGCACTTCGGCGGACAAGCCTTTTACTTTGCCGTAATCGATGTTTTCAGGCAACCGCAGCGTTTCCAAATCGCGGCGGCTGCCGATTTCCTCGTTTTGCCGCTCGATATAGCCCTGATATTTCACCTGAATTTCCACCTGTTCCACCACCGTTTCCGCCAATTCGCTTTCCGGCTTCGCGCCGTCCAGCGTCATCAGCGCGGCATAATCCAAGTTGGGGCGGCGCAGCAAATCGTGCAGATTGGCTTCGCGGCTCAATTTTTGCCCGAACACGCGCATCTGCTCGCTTTCAGGCAGCTTGGCGGGCGTGTACCACGTTGATTTCAAACGCTGGATTTCGCGTTCTACCTGTTCGCGCTTGTCGCTGAACGCCCGCCATTGCGCTTCGGAAACCAAGCCGATTTTGTAGCCGTCTTCGGTCAGGCGCATATCGGCGTTGTCTTCGCGCAGTTGCAGACGGTATTCGGCGCGGCTGGTGAACATGCGGTAGGGTTCGTTCACGCCTTTGGTAATCAAATCGTCCACCAAAACACCGAGATACGCCTGTTCGCGCCGCAAAATCAAAGGCTCCTGCCCGCGCACGAACTGCACGGCATTCGCGCCCGCCAGCAAGCCTTGCGCGGCGGCTTCTTCGTAGCCTGTGGTGCCGTTGATTTGTCCGGCGAAAAACAGCCCGTCTATGCTTTTGGTTTCCAAGCTGGCTTTCAGATTGCGCGGGTCGAAATAATCGTATTCAATCGCATAGCCGGGACGGAGAATATGCGCGTTTTCCAGCCCTTTCATGCTGCGGACGAGCGCGATTTGCACGTCAAACGGCAGGCTGGTGGAAATGCCGTTGGGATAATATTCGTGGGTGGACAAGCCTTCGGGTTCAAGGAAAATCTGATGGCTTTCCTTGTCGGCAAAACGGTGGATTTTATCTTCGATGGACGGGCAATAACGCGGGCCCACGCCCTCGATTTTGCCGGCAAACAGGGGGCTGCGGTCAAAACTGTTGCGGATAATATCGTGTGTTTTCAGGTTGGTATGCGTAATCCAGCACGACACTTGGCGCGGGTGCATGGCGGCGTTGCCGCGCACCGACATCACGGGAACGGGCGTGTCGCCCGGCTGCTCGGTAAGCTGGGAAAAATCAATGGTGCGCCCGTCCAAACGCGGCGGCGTGCCGGTTTTCAGACGGCTTTGCGGCAGTTGCAGCTCTTTCAGGCAGCCTGAAAGTCCGTGCGCGGCGGGGTCGCCCGCGCGCCCGCCCGCGTAGTTTTCCATGCCGATGTGGATTTTGCCCGCCAGAAACGTCCCCGCCGTCAGCACCACCGCGCGGGCTTTAAACTCCACGCCCATCGCGGTTTTCACGCCGCTTACGCGCCCGCCGTCCAGCGTGATGTCTTCCACCGATTGTTGGAACAATTCCAGATTTTCCTGATTTTCCAATAGATAACGAATGGCGGCTTTGTACAGCACGCGGTCGGCTTGGGCGCGGGTGGCGCGAACCGCCGCGCCTTTGCTGGCGTTCAAACGGCGGAATTGAATGCCCGATTGGTCGGTCGCCAAGGCCATCGCGCCGCCGAGCGCGTCCACTTCGCGGACGAGATGCCCTTTGCCGATGCCGCCGATGGACGGGTTGCAGGACATTTGTCCCAAAGTTTCAATATTGTGGGTGAGCAACAGCGTGGACGCGCCCATGCGGGCGGCGGCGAGCGCGGCTTCCGTGCCGGCGTGTCCGCCGCCGACCACAATCACGTCATAGGTTTTGGGGTAAATCATGATATTGGATATTTTGAAAAAATCGGGCGATTGTACGCGCTTTCGCGTTGGGGCGAAAGACGGATAAAATAGGTGATGACGTTTTGATTTGGGGCGAAAAAGCATGCTGGAACCGACCACCCGCCGCATTGTCGCCGTTTTGCAACAATGGGACGGCAGGCACGGTTACGCCGAAACCGCGCAAGGCGCGGGCTATCATCTGCACCGCGAACATCTGGAACAGCCGCAGCCCGTATGGGCGGGCATGAATGTGGAAATTTATCTGGACGAAAACGAGCGCGGCGAAACGGAACGCATGGTTTTCCGCCCCGTGCCTTTGGCGGGCGAAGACACGGCGGAAGCGCGGCTGCCCGAACACGGGCGCAAGCTGTATGCGGACGGGAAAATGTCCGCGTGGCAAGCCGTCCGGCAGGGTGTGCTGACGACTGCCGTTTGGTATGGGATAACTGCTTGGTTAAACGATGATAATTTGATTTCTTGGCAAGCTGTTGCCTTGTTGTTCTGCGCCATGTTGCTTATCTACGGCTTGCCGTTGTTGTACCGGCGCAGCCGCCCGCCCGTATGGGTGGACAACGAACAAAGTTTGTGGCTGGACGGCAGCATGGTGCGCGTGGCTTGGGCGGCGCAGGGCAGGGCGTATTATTTTTTTTGACTGGCGCGATATTTATGCCATACGCGAACGCCGCAGCCTGTTTGGGCGCGAATATTGGGTTTTGACCGTGCGCCGCAGCGCGGTGGTGCAAGTCTCGGCGGGCGATGCCGCCGCCCGCGAACAAACAAGCACCGACATCAAATTTTATCCCCGCATCTTAAGCCGCGCCGACCGCGATACCGTGCGGCAGTGCTTCAATTCGTTTGCTTGCCGAAAATAATCCCGTCAAACACCTTTTGCACCCCGTTGCGGCTGCATGCCCATGCCGTCAGCACCGAAGCAAGCGTGGCAAACAGGCAGGTGGCGGCGAAATCGTGGCGCCAAGGGTAAAACGGCTGCACCGCCAGCACCGCAAAGCCGTGCAACAGATACACGGGCAGTGTGCGCCGTCCCAGTGCCGCCAATATTGAAGCGCCGCGCCGTCCGGAGAGCAGCACCGCGCTTTGCAGCGCCGCCAACACGCCCAATGCCGACAACAGCATCACAAACACGCGCAGCAACGTACCGTGTATCGGGTCGAGATGCTGCTGCCAAAAATTAAAGCTGCCGTAAACAAAAGAAATGTTTAACGCGCCCGCCACGCAGCAGTATGCCAGCAAAGCCGTTATCAGCGCGATGCAGGCAAGGTGTTGCCATGCGGGGCAGGTGTGGCGCAAACGGTGCAGCAGTGCCGTGCCGTGTTGTTGCCCGAGCAGGAAAAACGGCAGAAAGCACAGGGTTCTGCCCAAAGAAAACCAATAGGTGTCCCACGTTGCCCAGCCCGCAGCAAGGGCGGCGGCGCAGGAGAGGGCAAGGGAAAAACGGCATTTTTGCAATAAGGGGGTCAGCGCATACCACAGCATCAGGCTGTAGAGATACCACATAATCCAGTTGGGGCGGGCGATGAAGATAATCAAATCATATAGGAATGATTGTGAAATTAAATGCGGGGGGGGGGTAACGCGGTTGCAGACGGTATAAAGCAATTGGAACAGGACGTACAGCAGGGCAAGCCGTTTGATTTTGTGCTGCCAATGGCGGGGGGTGAAAAAGCAGCCGGACAAAAACACGAATGTGGGAATGTGTATCAGGTACATCAGGCTCAAAAGCGGCATTTTGGGCGTTGCGTTCCAGTCAAGCAGCCGTTCGATAAAGTGTCCGAAGACAATCATTATTATCATCAAGCCTTTGGCGGTGTCGGCATGGGGGAGGCGGGTGCGGTTCATGTCGGGCTTTGTGCTTGGTAGGTCAAATCGTAGCGGACGGTAAAGCGGCGGGTGTCGCCGGTGGGCAGGGTGATGCGCCCGATGCCGTTGTTGAAGCAGTCGGGGGCGCCGCTCAGGTTTTCCAAGGCAAGGGCGTCGCGCTCGGGGGGCAGGTACACCTGTATGAAGGGGTAGGCGGCACAGGCGTAAATATTCAGTGTGAAATCTTGGCTGTGCAGGGTGCAGGCGGGGGTGTCGGCGGCGGGGTCGGTGCGGACGAAGCAGTCGTCCAAGGTTGCGCCGCGCAGGGAGGCGGGTTCGGCAAAACGGTGGTCGTCCAGCGTGTCGCCGGTGGGCAGCAGTTCGGCATCAAAGCGCAAACGGCGGCGGGCGTGTAGTTGCAGCGTCCAATCGTCGGCGCAGCCGCCCAGTGTGAAATACGGGTGCCAGCCGTCCGCAAGCGGCAGGGGCGCATGACCCGTGTTGGTGATGTCGGTTTGCACCGACAAGCCTTGCTGGTTGAGGGTGTACAGGATGTCGATGCGGTAGGGAAAGGGATAGCCCGCGCTGCCGCCGTAGTCGTGGCGCAAACCCGCCCACGCGCCATCGGCGTTCGTGCCGATGCGGTACACGGCAAATTCGGCATCGTAGAGCAGCCCGTGCAGCGCGTGTCCGTCTGCCATGTGTTTGTCGATGTGGTGTGCCGTGCCGTTGAAGCGGTAACGCCCGTGCCGCAAACGGCAGGGAAACGGCGACAATTTGGCAGAAGCAAAACGCCGTGTGATGTTTTGGCGGGCATCATCGGGCGAAGCGTAGCCGCGCAATGCGTCAAACCATGCGTTTTGATGCCAAACGGCGTAGCGGTTGGGCAGTGCGCCGAAGGTGTAGATTTCGACATCGTGGCGTTGGTGTGCGTGCAGGCGAATCCGCTCGCGGTCGTGGGTGGCGGCAAACATGGGGCGCGGTTTCCAAAAAAACGGGAAGTGATTATAACCCTGCTGCGGCAGACGATTAAAGCACTTGCCCCATAAATTTGTGGTTGGGGACGGTTTTCCCGTACAATGCCGTTTCGTCCCATCATCACGCTACGCCATGCACACCACTCCCGCCGCCGTCCTCTACCGCAGGCTGCTCGGCTACCTGAAACGCTATCTCAAACTGTTTGCCCTGTCGCTGTTGTCGATGATGGTGGTGGCGCTGACCATGCCCGTGTTTGCGTCTTTGATGAAACCTTTGATTGACGAAGGCTTTGTCGGCAAAAATCTGACGATGGCAACCTGGCTGCCGGTGGCGATTGTCGGCTTGTTTGTGGTGCGCGGCGCGTTCAACTTCATCAACGAATGTGTTACCGCCCACATCGCCGGACATCTGGTGCAAACCATGCGCCAAGAGCTGTATGCCAAACTGCTGCGGCTGCCCGGCGCGTATTTCGCCCGCCATTCGAGCGGGCGCATCATGTCGCGGATTATGAACGATGCCGGACAAATCACCGATGCCGGTTTCAACGTCTTGACCGTGCTGGTCAAAGACGGCGTGAGCGTGGCGGCTTTGCTGGTGTGGCTGCTGTATTTGGACTGGAAACTCACGCTGATTACCCTGATTACCCTGCCCGCCATCGGCGGCTGCGTGCGCGTGTTGAGCCGCCGTTTGCGCCAATTGTCGTCCGACAATCAACAGCTTAACGGCGAAATGACCCAATCCTTGAGCGAAACCGTTTCAGGCAGCCGCGTGATTAAAATTTATGGCGGACAAACGCACGAGCAAACACGTTTTGCGCGTTTGGCGGCGGCGGTGCGCCGCAACGGCGTGCGCCAAACCGCCGTGTCCGCCGCCAGTTCGGGGATTACCCTGCTGCTGGTGGCGTGCGCTCTGTCGCTGATTTTGTACCTCGCCGCCAAACGCGCCCAACACAGCGATTTCAGCGCGGGCGACTTTATGTCCTTCCTCACCGCCATGACCATGATGTTTGACCCCATCAAACGCATGACCGGCGTGATGCAGTCGCTGCAACGCGGCTTGGCGGCGGCGCAAAGCGTGTTTGACTTTTTGGACGAAGCCGAAGAACCCGCCAACGGCACTTTGCCCCTGCCCGAACAAACGGGCGACATCGTGTTTGAAAACATCGTCCACCGCTACGCCGATGCCGAACGCAACAGCCTGAACGGATTGAGTTTGACCGTCCCCGCCGGTAAGGTTTACGCCTTGGTGGGCGCATCGGGCTGCGGCAAAACCACGCTGGTGAACCTGCTGCCGCGCTTTTTTGACCCCGATGTGGGGCGCATTCTTATCGGCGGCACCGACACCCGCCACGCCGACATCGCCGTTTTGCGCGAACGCATGGCGCTCGTCAGCCAAGACGTTGTTTTGTTTAACGGCACAATCGCCAGCAACATCGCCTACGGCGCACAAAGCGGCGCGTCCGAAGCCGAGATTACCGCCGCCGCCGAAGCCGCGAATGCGTGGACGTTTATCCGCGAGCTGCCGCAAGGTTTGCACACGCCCATCGGCGAAAACGGCATGAAACTGTCGGGCGGGCAACGCCAGCGCATCGCCATTGCCCGCGCCCTGCTGAAAAACGCGCCGATTTTGATTTTGGACGAGGCCACCAGCGCGCTGGACAACGAGTCGGAACGCTTGGTGCAAGCCGCTTTGGAACAACTGATGGCGCACCGCACCACCATTGTGATTGCCCACCGTTTGAGTACGGTGGAAAAGGCCGATTGCATTGTGGTGATGGACGGGGGGCGCATTGTGGAACAAGGCACGCACGCGGAATTGTTGGCGAAAAACGGACGTTATGCCGATTTGCGCCGTTTTCAGAGTGCTTAAGGATGGAGCATAATAGATAACCACGTCCTTGAATTTGAGTGAAGTGGAAGAATTTAAATTTTTTATTCACCTTGGAGTATCCATATTATGAACAAATATTTTTTAGCAATTATTGTGGCATCATTGTCTTGGTCTGCAATTGCGGATAATACCAACCATATGCAAAAAATTGAGTTGGTCAAGTCCGTCTACAAGCCCTATTTTCGTTCTGCAAACAATACTGATGTTTTTGCCATGCCGAATAAATTTACTCAAGATTTTTTATCGGTATTAAAAGAGGATCAAAATAATACGCCTGATGATGAAGTTGGTTGTATTGGTTACGACCCCATTATTAATGGACAGGATTGGAATGAAACATTATTGAAGCGAAGTTTAAAGGTTAAGGTATTGAGTGGTAATAAAGTTGAAGCTACTTTTTTGCAGTTGGGAAATGAGGTGACAAGAGTGCAATATATTTTACAATGTGTCAAAAATAAATGCCTAATAGATGATATATTTTTGCAACTTCCCGATGAGACGAAATTTTCCTCCTTTAAGCAAACCACCCGCCAATGTATAGCGGAGAATTGAATCCTTCCTTTTTAGTAATTTTAAATAAATCTAAATTAATAGATGGATTGCAAGAAAATATATAAGGTATTTTTTAACCCATTGAAAGAAAAAACATGGCAGCTTTTAACACCCAAACCGTCCTCTCCGTCCACCACTGGACGGACGCCTATTTCACCTTCACCTGCACCCGCGACGACAGCCTGCGTTTTGAAAACGGACAATTTGTCATGGTCGGGCTGATGGTGGACGGCAAGCCCCTGATGCGCGCTTATAGCGTTGCCAGCGCAAACTGGGAAGAACATTTGGAGTTTTTCAGCATCAAAGTGCAGGACGGGCCTTTGACCAGCCGTTTGCAGCATTTAAAAGTGGGCGATGAAGTGCTGATTAGCAAAAAGCCAACGGGAACATTGATTTGCGGCGATTTGAATCCGGGCAAACATTTGTATCTGCTCTCCACCGGCACGGGTATCGCACCGTTTTTGAGCATCACCAAAGACCCCGAAGTATATGAACAATTTGAGAAAATCATTTTGGTGCACGGCGTGCGCTACAAGCAGGATTTGGCGTATTACGACCGCTTTACCCGCGAATTGCCCGAACACGAATATCTCGGCGACATGGTGAAAGAAAAACTGATTTACTATCCGATTGTTTCGCGGGAAGAGTATGTGCATCAGGGGCGTTTGACCGATTTGATGCGCTCCGGAAAACTGTTTGCAGACATCGGTTTGCCGCCCATCAAGCCGCAGGACGACCGCGCCATGCTGTGCGGCAGCCCGCAAATGTTGAAAGACACTTCGCAGGTGCTGAACGATTTCGGTTTGACCGTGTCGCCGAAAATGGGACAGCGCGGCGATTATCTGATTGAACGCGCGTTTGTGGACCAATAAACTGTTTTCAGGCAGCCTGAAATTTTGGGGCTGCCTGAAAATCTTTTTCATTGTTTTAAAATAATTTTTATGCCCAAACTCTCTAAATCCTCCAAAGCGTGGCTAAACGAACACGTCAACGACCCCTACGTCCACCGCACCCAAAAAGACGGCTACCGCGCCCGCGCCGCCTACAAACTGCTGGAAATTAACGAAAAAGACAAAATCATTCAGGCAGGCACGGTGTTGGCAGACTTGGGCAGCGCGCCCGGAAGCTGGTCGCAAGTGGCGGCAAAATTGGTCGGCGCACGCGGCAAAGTGTTTGCGCTGGACATTCTGCCGATGCAGCCGATAGACGGCGTGGACTTTATCCAAGGCGATTTCCGCGACAACGAAGTGTTGGCGCAATTTGAGCAATTACTGGGCGGACGCGCCCTCGACCTTGTAATTTGCGACATGGCACCCAATATGGCGGGCAATGCCGTGATTGACCAAACGCGCAGCTACTATCTGTGCGAACTGGCATTGGCTTTCGCCGCTGACCACCTGAAAACGGGCGGCACATTTTTGGTCAAAGTGTTTCAGGGGGCGGGATTTCAAGCGTTTCAGGCAGCGATGCGCGAACAGTTTGCCACCGTGCAAACGCGCAAGCCCGATGCCTCGCGTAATCGTTCCAGTGAACTTTACCTATTGGGCAGAAATAAACGCTGACAAGCCTTGCTGCCTGATTTACAATCCGTTTTCAGTTTTTTGAATTTTATTGAGGAGTGATGCTCAAGTGGGGAACAGTACGATGAAAAACCTGCTGATTTGGGGGGCGTTGTTTTTGGCGATTTTTGCCGGCGTCAATGCCATGCAGGACAAAAAAACCGATGGGCAACAAATTGAATATTCGCAATTTTTGAAACAAGTCCGTGCGGGTGAAGTGGCGAGTGTCAATCTGGAAGGTTCGCCCGCAGGCTATGTGATTAAGGGCAAGCGCAAGGATTCCATCAGCAGCGCGTTCAGCACCAATGCGCCTTTGGACGACAAGCTGATTCAGACTTTGGAAGAAAATGATGTCAGCATCAAGGTTACGCCCGAAGAGAAACAAGGCTTTTTGGGCAGCCTGTTTATCAGCCTGCTGCCCGTGCTGCTGCTGATTGGCGCGTGGGTGTATTTTATGCGCATGCAAAGCGGCGGCGGCAAGGGTGGCGCGTTTTCATTCGGCAAAAGCCGCGCCCGTCTGCTGGACAAAGATGCCAACACGGTGAAATTCGCCGATGTCGCCGGTTGCGATGAAGCGAAAGAAGAAGTTCAGGAAATCGTTGATTATCTGAAAGAACCGGGGCGTTATCAGAATTTGGGCGGCCGCGTGCCGCGCGGCATTTTGCTGGCAGGCAGCCCCGGCACGGGTAAAACTTTGTTGGCAAAAGCGATTGCGGGCGAAGCGGGCGTGCCGTTTTTCAGCATTTCCGGTTCGGATTTTGTGGAAATGTTTGTCGGCGTGGGCGCAAGCCGCGTGCGCGATATGTTTGAACAGGCGAAGAAAAACGCGCCCTGCATTATTTTTATTGACGAAATTGATGCGGTGGGCCGTCAGCGCGGCGCGGGCTTGGGCGGCGGCAACGACGAACGCGAACAAACGCTCAACCAGCTTTTGGTGGAAATGGACGGCTTTGAAAGCAACGAAACCGTGATTGTCATCGCCGCCACCAACCGCCCCGACGTGCTTGACCCCGCTTTGCAGCGCCCCGGCCGTTTTGACCGCCAAGTGGTTGTGCCGCTTCCCGATATTCGCGGGCGCGAACAGATTTTGGCGGTGCATGCCAAAAAAGTGCCTTTGCACGATTCAGTGGATTTGCACACTTTGGCGCGTGGTACGCCGGGCTTTTCCGGTGCGGATTTGGCAAACTTGGTGAACGAAGCCGCGCTGTTTGCCGGCCGCCGCAACAAGGAAAAAGTAGACCAAAGCGATTTTGAAGATGCCAAAGACAAAATCTATATGGGCCCCGAACGCCGCAGCATGGTGATGCAGGAAGACGAAAAACGCGCCACCGCCTATCACGAAGCGGGACACGCGATTGTGGCGGAAAGCCTGCCGTTTACCGACCCCGTGCATAAAGTAACGATTATGCCGCGCGGACGGGCGTTGGGCTTGACGTGGCAGCTTCCCGAACGCGACCGCATCAGTATGTATAAAGACCAGATGTTGAGCCAAATCAGCATTTTGTACGGCGGTCGGATTGCCGAAGATTTGTATGTGGGACGCATTTCCACCGGCGCGTCCAACGATTTTGAACGCGCCACCGCCATTGCCCGCGAAATGGTTACGCGTTTCGGTATGAGTGACAAAATGGGCGCGATGGTGTATGCCGAAAACGAGGGCGAGGTGTTTTTGGGACGCAGCGTAACCCGTTCGCAGCATATTTCCGAAAAAACCCAGCAGGAAGTGGACGCGGAAGTGCGCCGCATTTTGGACGAGCAATATGCGGTGGCGTATAAAATCTTGGACGAAAACCGCGACAAGATGGAAACCATGTGCAAGGCTTTGATGGAATGGGAAACCATTGACCGCGACCAAGTGCGCGAGATTATGGACGGCAAGCAGCCCAGCCCGCCGAAAGATTACAGCGCGAATGTGCGTAAAGATGACGGCGGCGATGCGGGCGGCGAAACCGCACCCGCCGATGAAACGCCTGCCGCGCCGCCCGCTGCCCCCGTGCCGGTAACGGAAGTTGTGCCGACACAGCAAACGGCAGAAACATCGTCTGCAGACAAGGCATAAAACACAATCACCTGAAAAATTTTATTTTTCAGGTGATTTTTTATTTGGCGGAATCAATCGCGGCTTTCGCGCCTGAATTTGTCCAGTTGGCGGCGGTCGCGCTTGGTGGGGCGGCCATCGGGATACGCCGCGCTGATGCGCGATGCTTGGTCGAGCAGCCGTTGCGCTTCGCGGCGGGCGGCGACGGCTTCGTCTTCGCGGTAGAGCAAACGCGCTTCCGCAGCAGGACGGCGTTGCGGGTTCAGTGCCAGCACCGTGAGCTTGTAGGGCAGCGAATTAAGCGTTAAATCAAGGGTGTCGCCCGCGTGAATGTATTTGCCGGTTTTGACTTTTTGTCCGTTTACCTGCACGCGCCCGAGTTCGATGTGGCGTTGTGCCAGCCCGCGTGTTTTGAAAAAACGCGCCGCCCACAGCCATTTGTCCAAACGCATGGTGTCGGGTGCTTGGCTCATGATGCTGCCTTTTCAATGGCTTGTTGTTGAAGTTGTGCCAATTGGGCAATGCCTTTGTACGCCAGTGCAATCAATTGCTGCAATTCATCCGTGCCGAATGCCGCGCCTTCTGCCGTGCCTTGAATTTCAATGATTTTTTCGGCATTCAACATCACCAGATTGATGTCGCTGTCGCAGCCCGAATCTTCGGGATAATCCAAATCCAAGCGTGCCGTGCCGCCGACCATGCCCACCGAAACCGCCGCCACGCTGCCAATGAGCGGGTTTGCTGAAATTTTCCCTGATTTTAAACAACGGCTTAACGAGATTGCCAATGCCACATATGCGCCGGTAATCGCGGCGGTGCGCGTGCCGCCGTCTGCTTCCAACACATCGCAGTCAATCAGAATTTGGCGTTCGCCCAATTTGCCCAAGTCCAGCGCGGCGCGCAGGCTGCGCCCAATCAGCCTTTGGATTTCCTGCGTGCGCCCCGATTGTTTGCCGGCGGCGGCTTCGCGGCGCATGCGCGTTTGGGTGGAAGCGGGCAGCATGCCGTATTCGGCGGTCAGCCAACCGCGCCCCGTGCCGCGCAGCCACGCGGGGACGTTTTCGTCCAGTGTGGCGGTGCAGAGTACGCGGGTGTGTCCGCAGCAAATCAGTGCCGAGCCGTCTGCGCGGGGCAGGAAGTCGGGGGTGATGGTAATGGGGCGCAAGGCGTCTGCGGCGCGGTTTTGTCGTGTCAATGGCATAAAATTACCTTGTAATCCGATGATTTTTTGTCAAATTGCCGTATGTTCTTATATGATGGCGTCATTGTCAATGACCGGAGTGAACGCATGTTTGGCATCTTGGTGTTTTTGATGGTGGCAAAATGGCAGGATTTTTACGCAGACCGTTCGGCTGCGTGGCAATGGGCGGCGGGCTATGCGGCGGCGGCAACGCTGCTGAATGGCGGTGGCGCGGTGCGGATGTTGGTCGGTTTTGCGGTGTCGGGGCTGTATGCGTGGGCATATTTTGCCCTGCTGCGCCGTTTTACCGATTCGTTGCGGGTGTGGATTCCTTTGTATTTGGGCGGTGCGGTGCTGCCTTTGCTGTTGTCGGTGCTGCTGACGGCGAAGATTTAGGGCGTCATCATTTAAATCTTTTATTATAAATCAGCACAATACAAAAACCGCCGTCATTCCCGTGTAGGCGGGAATCCAAATCGAAGCAGGTGTAGGTTGGGTTGGAGCGAAGCGCAAACCCAACAAAATCCATAAATTTTCGGAAAAATGTTGGGTTTTCACTTCGTTTCACCCCAACCTACGCTTACTTTCTTTTTGCAAGGTATCGAAAATTCGATGGAATTCTTCACGAACCTCATGTTTTAAATCATTGAACACACCCAAAGGAATAATATGGTGCGCTTGTACGGCAACATAATCAGCCATAATCAAATCTCCAATATAAAAACTTAATCAATCAAACAGGGATTTAAATACCAATCTTTAATCATACCCGCATTATCCAATGCTTGGTACAGCCTTTTGGATAAAAACACAGACTGCATCAGCATCGGATCATGCCAAATATCCAGATCACAATATGGTGCTTCATGAGACAAGACAAGATCTCCTTCCCACTCATAATAAACATGATGTTGGTAGCCGTTTCGTTCATAACCTGAAGAACGGCATGAAGGACTTTTTTCCGGCAATACATAATGCCGCCATTCGGCAAGGTCAAAAAAATAGAAAAACCTTTCGTCATCAGGTTCTAATGTGCCCATATTGTAGATTTGCAGTTTAACCAATTTGCTGTTGCCCAAATGAAACTGCTGCAAAATTTCGCCGCATGCTTCGCTCAGCACCAAATGATTA
>NZ_KE386801.1:0-20531 GCF_000428785.1 Conchiformibius kuhniae DSM 17694
TGGTTTCAATTCACAGCCGCGTGTGAGGCGGCTGAGCCTCTTCCGGAAGCCTTGTCTGATACGGGCTGCAGCGCCACATTTCGCCAACATTTCCGAAAAAAGCGGAACGTGAGTATAGCACAGTTGCCAACCCTGAAAAACAATGCTTCAAAATCTTGATTACCAAAGGATAAAATCCATTCGCCAACCCTGCGGCATTTTGATGTGTACCGCAGGTCGGCGATTAGACAATCAAGGTGTCGCCAAACACATCCACCGCTTCTTTTGCGCCGTGATGCTCCACTTTGCGCCGCCACCGGCTGCCCAAATGGTAAAAACGCAGACTGTCGGTTTCGGGGCAATAGGTTTGCAGAAGTTTTTGTTTCAAAACAACCCATTGTTCGGGCGTGATGTCGCATTCAAACACGGAATATTGTACGCGTACGCCGTAGTCCAAGCAGTGCTTGGCAATCCGGCGCAAACGTGCCGCACCTTGCGGGTCGTTCAAGGAAATATCGTAACTAATCAACATCATCATAATGGTTATTCTGCTTTCAGGCAGCCGCGCGTTCAACGCATCAGAAACGGCGGGTATTCCGCCAGATCGCCGCGCAGATGACGCGCCAGCAGCATCGCCTGAATATGCGGCAACAGTCCGATTTCCACCTCTTCCTGCAAAAACGGGTGGGTGATTTTTTCTTGTTTTTTATTTTGCAAGGCTTGGAACAGGCGTTTGCGGGCATCGTCTTTCAGGCGGACGGCGCCGCTTGTTTCGGTAATAAAATCATTCGGTTTGAATTGGCGGCGGTTCATCAGGCTCAACACCAAACGGTCTATCCACCAAGCGCGGAATTCTTCCAAAATATCCTGTGCCAAGCTGTCGCGACCGGGACGGTCGGCATGCAGAAAACCGGCTTGCGGGTCCAACCCCACGCCTTGCAAAGCTCCTGAAATTTCTTTTCCGACAACGCTGTATAGCAAAGACAACAAAGCGTTGATTTCATCACGCGGAGGACGGCGGCTGCGCCCGTGAAACGCAAATTCACAATTTTCGGCAAGCAAATGCCCGAATACGCCGAAATAACGGGCGGCAGCATCGCCCTCAATACCGCGCACCACGTCCAACGATTCGGCACGTTTCAAACGCCGTAAAGCAGCATTCAGCGCGTCCACCGCTTCAGCAAGCGGCAAACAGTGTTCGCTTTTGCGCAACTGCCTTTGCAGCACCCGTTTAGCAGATTGGATTTTTGCTGCAATGATATTGCGTGCAATCGGCACGGGATTGTGTTCGGATAAACGATACTGCGCACGGCGCAACAGAATATTACCACTCTGCCGTCCCTGCACCCGTGCCTGAAAACGCCCGTTCTCACTGAAAAACGCCAAATTCACGCCGTTTTCCCCGCAAAACCCCATCAAATACGGCGACACCAACACATTACCGAAACAAAAAATATGCCCAATGGCATGCACAGGCAGTTGCGCGATTTTTTTGCATTCGCGTTCCACCACCAAAGTTTCACGTTCTTTATGCAAATAAGTGCCTTGCGTGGTGATGTAGAGCGTATTTTGCAGTTTCCGCATGATGAGAACCTAATCGGAAAATAAATCAGCCACATAATCGCGTGAACGGTCTTTCCCGAGCAATTTTGGCTGACACCATTCCAGCAGCGAACAGGCTTTGCAGTGTTTGCCGTATTTGGGTGGCGGCGTGATGCCACTTTCCAACAGCTCACGCACACGGGCAACCGTTTCCAAAGCCGCCTGACGCAGGCTGTCTGAAAACGGCACCGCAACACGATGACGGGTTTGCCCGTACCACAACGCGCCTTCCGTAATGGTCTGCCCCGTCATTTCTTCCAAACAAAGCGCTTGGGCGCACAATTGGATTTCATCAGACGGTACGGTCTTGGGCTTGCCGCGCTTGTACTCGACAGGTTTCAGGCAGCCCGAGCGCGTGTCGCATTCCACCATGTCCAACACACCGTGCATGCCCAACCACACCGCCGACACCTGCACACTGCGCTCAAAACGCACACCTTTGCGCGTTTCGGGTTCGCCACCGTCCACCCGTTCATGCAGCACCCTGCCCTGCGCGGTCAAATAGTTCTCCGCCCACGCCTGTTCGTTGTGGATTAAAGCGCATTGGCGCGGGCAGAAAGCATGGTGCTGCAAAGCGGAAAGCGGGACGGAGCGCATATTTAACCCAATTTGCGCAACAATTTGGTTGCCCCCAATTCCTGCTCATTGACCTCAACAACGTAATCTTCAAAATCACGAACCAAGTCCACGCCGTCTTTTTTGGCAATATGAATGCGTTTAAACAGGCTGTCTGCGGGCGCATCGCCCAAATTATTGCTGTGCTCAAACACATACAAACCACGCGCACTCATTTGTCCGCGTGCGGCAGCGCGGTCTTGTTCAAACATATTCACCAATGCTTGCCAGAACAATTCCAAATCCGCTTCATCAAATCCCGTTTGTTGGGCAAAATGGGGCGAAACAAAGCCATGACAACGGTACAAGCCGTAAGGAACGGTAAATTTACGTCCCATCGTACGGTTATCGCCTGTTTCACTGGCATCTTTCTCATTGGTTACCGCCATACGGGTAATGCTGTGTTCCAAAGTGATAACGGGGTCAATAGAACGCGAAAAGGTTAATTGCACGGGACCGCGCACTTGCCCTGCATTTTTGCCTGTCGTCATCACCGCACCAAAAGTACGGATATCGTAGTAGCGCCGGCACATATATTGACGCGCCGCTTCGGTTTTTTCGCCTTTTTCTTTGTTTTTCACGCTTTCCTGCTCGTGCGCTTCATCAATCAGTTGGTTCAGAATGCCTTTTTCACGAATAAAAATATCGTGGCACTCATCATTATTTTTGACAATCTGAACGAAATTACGCACTTTCCGCTTCAAGCACACATCGGTTACCAAGCCCATGCCTGTTTCGGGGTCAATACGCGGCAAATTGCCCGCATCGGGGTCGCCGTTGGGATTGCCGTCTTTGACATCAAACAAAAATACAAAATCGTAGCGTTTTTCGATGCTCATCGTGATTACTCCTGATTGGCTGCTTTGGCAGCATTAAAATGATTTTTCAAAGCGTCTTTGGTGAATAAAAATTGGGTTTCGTGGTAATAACCAATGGCAAACAAACCCTGCTGTTCCAAATTCAAATGACCGGGGAATTGTCGGCAATGGTTGATGATTTGTTGGATTTCCCATTTCAAATGGGCAGCCCGACCCGCATATTCCAATTTGCTCAAATGATGGTTGGACAAGCGCATTAAAGTACCAAATACCGCCACAGGCGTACTGCTTGCCGCCCCGAAATAACGGTCGCTGATGGTGGCATTCAAGTTCGGATTGGCTTCGCTTTGGGTTTTTTCCAAAACGGCAAACAGCCGCCCCAAAACATAGCCGATGTCGCTTCTTTCACGGTCTAAACTCATATCCAGTTCCTTTATGTTTTTCAGGCTGCCTGAACGGACAGCACGGTTGAGATAGGCTTTAAGCAAACATGCCCGCCCGTAGGTTACTTTTTGTTCCGCCCGATTGCGGCGCAAAGCGGTTTGCAGCAAGCTGATTGGCAAAGGACGGTTATCCAAAGCGCTTTGGGTAACTTGCGCAACCAAATCGGGCGGCAGATTTTCGGCTTTTCCTTCAAAAACCAAGTTACACAACAAGCGCATCAAGGGCATAAATTCGGGATAATCGGAATGCGCTCCGCGCACCATTTTCAAATCTTCATACCATTGCGCAAGGTTTTCCGACAATTCCGCCACAGTGGTTTCGTGCCAAAAACGCACCACAATCCGTGCCGCATTCGGCGACAAACCCAATAAATAAAATTTATCTTTGCCGTCAGAATCTTGGTATTGACCGTTATACAGGCTTTTATAAAGCGCTTTTACCGCATCAATGTGGGCATCGGGATTGTCTTTGCCGCCACCGTTCAGTATCACGGGCAAACGCGTTTCCAAAGGCGTGGCTTTGACACCCCAGCAAACTGCCGTTACCTCACCAACACGAAACCGATTATCGCTTGCCAACAGGGTATTTAAGGCTGTGGTGTATTCAAACATCGCCTTTTCGCCGACTGGAAAAACCCAACCCTGCTCTTTTCCATAAGATTCAAATGATTTTTGATTGGCAGAAACCAAAGGAGATTTTGGTGTTTTATTTACCCCTTTAATATCCGTATGTAAATTGGCAATTTGAGTTCTTTCGCCTGTAACCAAGCAAATCCCGTAATGTTTGTTTTCCTGATTTTCTTCCTGTTGTAATAAATATGTCTGAAGCGCTTTGGATTGACACACCAATGCCGAAGCCTCATCCACCAAACGGAAACTTAAATTACAGCCTTTAATTTTGGCACATTCCGCCCAGTTGTCCGACTGTATAACCTTCTGCTTTTCCGTATCCGAAGCCAAAAATGCTGCTACTGCCGCAATACCCGCATCATTAGGAAGAGCTTGCTGCAATTCGCGGACTTTGGCGTTAAAACTGGCATGTTGTTTATCAGCCTGTTCCTGCCCTTTATCGCCCGCATACGCCAAAACATAACCGTAATGGTCCCACAAAAGGTTGCTGACCGTATGGGATTTTACACCACTGCGCACCAAGCTTTTCGGCACCAAAAAAGACCGCCCGATTTTCTTTTTGCCTTGCAATTCGCGGGTATCTTCCAGTTGGATAAAACAACCTTGCTTATTCAAGACAATAACAAACGGAATTTCTTTTTGCTCAAACCCTTCGGGTGCCACATCGCCGCCCGCCGCCGCTTTGCGCTGATAATATTGCGCCAGAGCATGCAAAATCATCGCTTTATCTCCTCGCTGTCAAACGGCGGCACGATAATCACACCGTTTTGCGCCCGACAATGGTAAAACATCGGTTCGGCACGGTTGGAATCACCTTTATCCGATTGACTGTAATCCATATCGTACAGCATCAAACCAAAATCTTGAGTAATGTCAGCAATTGGCAAACCATCTTCCGCCTTATCCAGCAAACGGAAGTGGCAGGGAAATTCACGACAACCCAAATAAGGTTGATGAAAATACTGCCCTTTAGAGGCACGCCGTTTGAACATCTCAACAAACTTGATGCGGTTATCGCCTTCCCCTGCTTGTTCGGTCATTTCAAAATCCGCATAAATACGGTAAGCCACATCACGCAACACCATAGAAGCACGTTGCTGCCTGCTGTCTTCAATATAAAGTGCTTGACTGCGTCCGCTCATCTTGCTTCCAACTTCGTTTCGGCGTATATTGAACCACTGAATCGGTTTCAGAATCTCAATCTTCAGGATTTTCCAACGGATGGCGGGTTTCCACAATATTGCCGTAATAATATTGCGTGCGGCAGACGGGGTAATGACCGGATAGCTGACGCGCTCAACCTTTAATTCCGGACGTGTAAAGCAGGCGAAATCACCTTCTATCTCCAAGATAAAAGCCATTTTTGCTCCTAAATTTGGTTTCGCATGGTTTATTTAAATTCTATGCTTTTAATTCTATATAACCATAGCAGTGGTGTCAAGAAAATTTTGTACTTGATACATTGTTGCCGTACAATCCGCCGCTTGTCTGCCGTTATAGACGGCAGTGAGTTGAAACTATGCATTTAATTCTCAAGAAAAACGCCCCTTTTCAGGGGCGTTTGTTTACAAAACAGTTTGCCCGGCGGAAAGCGGAATATTGTCATCGGTATTGGCACCCCATACTTTGTCGTAGTAGGCAATGTCCAATACCAACAGCCCCGCCCGTTCAAATACCGCATTTTCAGGCAGCTTTTTCAATTCCTGTTCATACACCGTAATCGTATAGCGCTGCAATTCCCGATAAACCCATTTGTTTTTCAAAGCATCGCTTTCCAAATAGGCAAACCATTTTTCAAATGGTTGTGGCAAAGGCGGTTTGTCGGTTTGCCCGAAACGTTCATCTCGCGGCGAGGGATAGCGGTATTCGTCTAATTTTGATGACCATTCTTTAATTGGTACATCGGTAAGGCACTGTTCAAAAAATTCGGGCAAATCTTGGGTTTTAACCACTTTTGCCGCTTTACCTTCTGCCTGCCGCGCCAACGGAATAAACGGCACAATCAGGGCAACGCCGTTGTTGTCAATCAAGCGGAATTTTTCCGCCGCCGTACGGAACTTGATGTGCAACGGTTCGTCTTGAGAACTGTGTGCCGCCAGACAAGCGGTGATGTTGTGTTTATCACGGCTGCCCTTGCTGTTGAAACGGCGGAAATATTCCGCAAACGCTTGGGGCGACAACGGGTCGGACAACAAACCCGCAGCCAGCATTTCTTCGGTAATGTCCTGCCCTTGACGCAAGCTGCCGCTTGGTGCGCCCTGTTCGGCACGAAACACCACCACTTCGCCCAACATCGGTTTGGGCAACCGTCCTTCACGGTTGCAACGCCCTGCCGCCTGTGCAATGCTGTCCAGCCCCGCCATCGCCCGATACACCACCGGAAAATCCAAATCCACACCCGCTTCAATGAGTTGGGTGCTGACCACCCACAAAGGTTGCTCCAACAACCCTGCGCGGTAAAACCGCAAATAACGCCGAATCAAGGCAATGATTTCCGCACGGTGCGCCGCACACATATTGGCAGACAAATGCAGTTTGATGCCCGTGTTCGGCAAAGCGGCAAACAACTTGCGGGCATGGGCGCGGGTATTGACCACCGCCAACACGCAATCGTGTCCGGCAATTTCATCAGCCACTTCCTGCCAGCTTTGTTTCGGTGCATCTTTTTCAGGCAGCCTGACATTGACCCGCCGCAAGCGTTGCGCCAACGCCGCTTTGTCTTCCATGATTTCATGAATTTCAGGTAAACCCTGAAAAACGGTTTGACCGAACACATTGGTTTCCCGCCCCAATTCGGGCGGAGTGGCGGTGCACAAAACAAAGGTTACGCCGTAATCGCGTGCCAGCACACGCATTGTGTCGGTAATCGGTTTTTGAAATTCACGCGGGATTTGTTGGGCTTCGTCCAAAATCACCACGCTGTCGGCAATATTGTGGATTTTGCGGCAACGACCGGTGCGGGCGGCAAACAGGCTTTCAAAAAATTGTACATTGGTGGTAATGATTAAAGGTGCATCCCAATTTTCGGTGGCAAGGCGGTTGCGTGCATTTTCTTTTTTTTCATCTGTTTCCAAATTGCTGTGGTGTTCCAATACCGCTTCATCACCCAAAGCCCTGCGAAACACGCCAGCATTTTGCTCAATAATGCTGGTAAACGGAATGGCGTAAATAATGCGTTTTTTATTGAATGTTAAAGCATGCTTGAGTGCAAATCCCAAGCTTGCCAAAGTCTTGCCGCCGCCTGTGGGCACGGTCAGGCTGAACAGCCGCTTGTCCAGCCCGGCAGCCTGAAAACATTGTGCCAAAATCTGGTTTCGTTCTTGATTGATTTCGGATTCTTGGTTTGCCGTTTCAGCCAGCCCGTCCATATACGCCCGATAACGCCAGTTTAATTCCGCCAAATCGGGGAAAGTCGGACGAATACCCGCTTGCTTGGCTTCGTCCGCAGTGCCGTAACCGTTCATAAAGGCTTCGGTATCCAAAAAATCGGCATCAACCAAACAGGAAAACAAAAAACGCATCCACAAGTGGACTTCTACGTTAAATTGTTCGTTATTGCACAAAAATTCAGGAAAGCCCGTAAACAAATCTTCATCGCAAAGCCTGTTCAAATCTGTGTTAAAAGCGTCTTGTTTCACACCCGACAAGGCATCTGCCAACTCTTTATCCGCTTGTTTCAAACGTTTTACCAAATTGCCTTTGTCCTGCCAATCCGCCAAACCCGCATGATGCCCCGCAATCAAATAAGCCAAGATATGACCGCATAAAGTTTCAAAATGTTGTACCGCATATTTGGCACCTGCGGTGGAGTGGGGAATTTTGCTAGGTTTGACGGTATCCACATCTTCTATATGGGCGTTTTCTTTATCAAATCCCGTAACACTTTTAATATATTTCTGAAAGTCTTCCTGAAACTTTCCCAAATCATGCAGCAAGCCTGCATAACGGGCAAAAGCCGCCCCGCGCTCCCCTGCAAAACGGGCTGCCAATTCGGCAACTTTGTACAGATGCTCATGCACTTGGTGAATCTGCCATTCGCCGTTTTTGTCCTGATAGGTGTGTGCGATAAAATCCATATAACCGCTCCTTATAAAAAATCAGGCAGCCAATTGAATGGCTGCCTGATATTTCAAACATTAAACAAAAAATGAATCACATCGCCATCGCGCACCACATATTCCTTGCCTTCGGCACGCATTTTGCCCGCTTCTTTGGCTTTGGCCTCGCCGCCGAGCGCGATAAAATCTTCATAAGCAATCACTTGGGCGCGGATAAAGCCGCGTTCAAAATCGGTGTGAATCACGCCCGCCGCCTGCGGGGCGGTGTCGCCTTTTTTAATCGTCCATGCGCGGACTTCTTTCACGCCTGCGGTGAAATAGGTTTGCAGCCCGAGCAGGTCGTAACCCGCACGGATTAAGCGGTTCAAGCCCGGCTCTTCCAAGCCCATTTCCGCCAAAAATTCCGTTTTTTCACCGGCTTCCAATTCGGCGATTTCGCTTTCCAAAGCGGCGCACAATGCCACCACGGGCGCGTTTTCTTTCGCCGCCAGTTCGCGCAAACGCTGCAAATGCGGATTGTCGTCAAAACCGTCTTCGGCAACGTTGGCAACGTACATGGCGGGTTTCACCGTCAGCAAAAACAGGGGGCGCAACAAGGCTTTATCGTCCGCGTCCAAACCGAAGCTGCGCACGGGTTTGCCCTCGTTCAGGTGCGGCAGCAGTTTTTCCAGCAGCGCGACCAGTTTTTGCGCGTCTTTGTCGCCCGCTTTGGCGCGTTTGCCCTCGCGAATCAGGGCTTTTTCCACGCTCGCCAAGTCCGCCAATGCCAATTCGGTACCGATGGTTTCAATGTCGGCAATCGGGTCCACTTTGCCGGAAACGTGGACGATGTTGTCATCGTCAAAACAACGGACGACGTTCACGATGGCATCGGTTTCGCGGATATTGGCAAGAAATTGGTTGCCCAAGCCCTCGCCTTTGCTCGCGCCCGCCACCAAGCCGGCAATGTCCACAAACTCGACAATCGCGGGCTGCATTTTTTGCGGTTTGACGATGGCGGCGAGCGCGTCCATGCGCGGGTCGGGGACTTCCACGATGCCGACATTCGGCTCGATGGTGCAAAAGGGATAATTCGCCGCTTCAATGCCCGATTGGGTGAGCGCGTTGAACAAGGTGGATTTGCCCACATTCGGCAATCCGACAATACCGCATTTCAAACTCATGCTGTTGTTCCTGAAAAGATTGGGAAAGGGCGGGATTTTAGCATATTTGCGCGTTCGGGCAGCCTGCGCCAAAAACATTCCCGCCCACGTTTGCGTGGGAGGGTGTTCCACATACATATTTTCAGGCAGCCTGAAATTCATCTCTATTCTTTTTGCAAAACGGCAACCAGTGTTTTCAATGTTTCTATTTCATTATCTTTTTGTTTCAGCATTTCTTGTTGGTGCTGAACCGTCAGTTTTAATTTTTCGTTTTCAATTACAGAAGCTTCCATACCGCCGCAATAGTTTGAACCATACGCACTGTTTTCATTGATGAGAAAAAACAGCCCTTTTCCGGAAACTTGTATCAATTCCAAAGGGCTGATTTGGAAAATCTCGGCAATTTTTTCCAAACGTTCCAAACTCATTTTGGTTTCGCCACGTTCCAAACGGGCGTAAGCGGTGGGGGAAAGATTCATTTTTTCTGCCATTTGTTCTTGAGACCATTGGTTGATTTCGCGCAGGGAGCGGATTTTTTCAGAGATTTGCATACGGACTTCCTAAAAACGGTGGAAATATGATGAAAATAGCCAAATATCAGCATTTTTTCATCTGGAAACTTATAGCTTACACTCGCTAAAATTTTGGTTAATTTTAACAACTTTTATGGAGATACACCAAATGGAAAAGGAATATGGTATTTTTGCTCGCCTTGCTTTTGGAGCAGCAACTTTTGTTTATGCATGGCTTGCAATGATTATTATTGACCCAACACTTACAAAGACATCAGACCCAGATTTCACTATTGCCTGGATTGCAGCAGGTTTGGCTGTAGTTTTTCCATTCACGGGTTTGTATTCTTTCCTAGTATGTACAATTGCCATAGTTGTTCGTTTGATGAAATAATAATTTGATTAATTATTTCCACCAATGATACTCGGGCTGCCTGAACACCGTTTCAGGCAGCCTGAAAATTTAAGGCAATACGTCCGCAGGTTCCGCCGTTTATTGCTGTGGCAGGATAAACGCCATCGCCAGATACACTATCAGCAGGGGCAGCCCGAAGCTGAGCAGGCACAGCAGCACGAAGGCGATGCGGACGATGCTCGGGTCGGTGTTGAAATGTTCCGCCAAGCCGCCGCATACGCCGAACAGCATTTTGTTGCGTTGGGAGCGGTGCAGTTTGCGCATGGTTTTTCCTTTCGTTTCAGTTAATCAGTTGTTTCAATACTTCATTTTTGGCATGGTCGTAGTCCTGCTGCGAAATCAGTCCGTCATCGAGCAGGGCTTTGAGTTTAGCGAGTTTGGCTTGCGGGTCGGCGGCGGGCTCGGCCGGTGCGGCGGATTGCGGTGCGGCGGCAGGTTGCATCATGCCTGCCATTGCGCCCGCCATTGCCTGTCCGATGCCTGCGCCCACGCCCAATCCCGCGCCGATGCCGGCAATGCCGCCTTCGTTTTGCGCCGCCAAGGGAATGGCTTGGGCGGTTTGGAACTGGGTGTACTTGCCCAAATCGCCGACAATGCCCATGCTCATGCGGCTGTCGAGTGCTTTTTGCACCGCTTCGGGCAGGGTAACGCTTTCAACGGTAAAGCTTTCCAGTGCTACGCCCAGCTTGGCGAACTCGGGGCGCAAACGCTCGTGCAGGGTTTGCGACAACAAAACCTGATTCGCCGCCATGTCGAGAAAGGAAATGCCCGATGTGCCGAATACGGCGGCAAGTTGGGTCATGGCGATGTTTTTCAATTGCGCCTCAAGCTGTTCGCCCGTGTAGCTTGCCGCCACGCCCGTTACTTCTTTGAAAAACGCGGCGGGGTCGCTGATGCGGTAGGCAAACATGCCGAAGGCGCGAAGCTGCACCACGCCAAATTCGGCATCGCGCACGGTAACGGGCTGTGCCGTTCCCCAGCGCCGTCCGAGCTGTTGGCGGGTGTTGAAAAAATACACGTCTGATTTGAAGGGCGATTGGAAAAATTTGTCCCAGTTTTTCAGATTGGTGAGAACGGGCAGGGTTTGGGTGGTGAGGGTGTGGCGTCCGGGCGCAAACACATCGGCGGCGCGTCCTTCATCGACAAACAGGGCGGCTTGGGCTTCGCGCACGGTCAGGCTTGCGCCGTTTTGGATTTCTTGGTCGGCAACGGGAAAACGCCACATCAGGGTGTGTTCGTCCGGATTTTCCCATTGGATAACATCGATAAACTGCTTGCGGATAAAATCAAACACGGTGGTTTCCTTTCAGCTTAAACAGGCGGCGTTCAGCAGCCCGATGGACAAAGACAAGGCGCACAAAAACGCGCCCACGGCGACATTGTTGTTTTCCAATTCGGCGGCGGCTTGGGGAATCAGGCGCGATGCGGTGAAATAAACGGCAATTTGAATCACGGCAGCCGCCAAGCCCCACAACACGAAATCGGGGAAAGACAGGCTGTTGGCAATGCTGGCAAACAGAGCGAGCGCAAAGCCCGCCAACGCTCCGCCGAAAGACAGGGCGCAGGCAAGGTTGCCGTTGCGAATCAGGTACAGCTCGCGGGCGGGGGTGATGCGGACGTATGCGATGCCGAACAAAGCCAGCATCGCCACGCTGCCGAGCATGTATTTCAAATACAGAAAATATTGCAGCAAAGAAATGGACATGGCGCGTCCTTACGGTATGGGCATGGGGGGATTATGCCACAACGCACCAAGCCTGTCTTAATTGTGAAATGCGGCGGGGCAGGCGGTGTCGGCAAAGCGCAGGGCGATGCGGCTGTCGGGGGTGCGGTGGCTGCCGTCCAGCCAATGCAGGGTTTCGCCGTTGTCCAGTTGCAGGGTGTATTGGAAGCCGCCGCAGGTAAAGGCGCATTCGGCAACGCGGGCATTGGTTTTGCCGTTCGGGTCGGCGCGCAGGTGTTCGGGGCGCACGCGCAGGCGCAAGGTGCCGTGATGGTTTTCGGGGAGCAGGGCGGCGGTGCGCCCGATGGCGGTTTGCACACTGCCGTCCGCATCGGCGGTGGCGGTGAGCCACGCGCCTTGTCCGACAAAGGCGGCAACGGCAGGAGTGGCGGGACGGCGGTACAGCGTTTGCGGGTCGTCCCACTGGTGCAGCGTGCCGTCCGCCATCATGCCGATTTTGTCCGCCATGGCAAAGGCTTCGTGCTGGTCGTGGGTAACCAGAATGGCGCTGGTGCGTTCCTGTTTGAGCAGCTTGCCGACTTCCTGCGACAGGCGGGTACGCAAATCCGCGTCCAAGCTGGAAAACGGTTCGTCCAGCAAAATCAAATCGGGGCGCGGGGCAAGGGCGCGGGCAAGGGCAACGCGTTGTTGTTGTCCGCCGGAAAGTTGGTGCGGATAATGTTTGCCGTAGTCGGGCAAGCCAATCAGAGCCAGCAGTTCGTCCACGCGCCGCTTGCGTTCGGCGGCGGGCTGTTTGGCGATGCCGAAGGCGACATTGGCGGCGATGTTCAGATGCGGAAACAGGGCGTAATCCTGAAACACCATGCCGATGCGCCGTTGGTGCGGCGGCACGTTCAGGCTGCCTGAAAACAAGGTGCGCCCGTTCAGCGCGATGCTGCCCGAAGCGGCGGTTTCAAAACCGGCAATGCAGCGCAGGGCGGTGGTTTTGCCGCAGCCCGAATGCCCGAGCAGGCAGGCGGTTTCCCCCTCCTCCAAGGTAAAACCAAAATCGTTCAACACCCGCTTGCCGCCGAAGGACAAATTCAATTTGGCAACGTCCAAAATCATCTTACTGCTCCGCACGCGAAAACAAAATCACCGGAATCAAACCCGTCAGCACAATCAGCAGCGCGGGCAAAGCGGCTTGCGCGTACAAGCCTTCGCCGGTAAACGAATAAATCCGCACCGCCAAGGTTTCCCAATCGTGCGGGCGCATCATCAGCGTAATCGGCATTTCTTTCATAATGTCCACAAACACCATCAGCACCGCCGTTGCCCCCGCCCCGCGCAGCAAGGGCAGATACACCCGCCGCAACACGCCCCAAGCCGTGCAGCCCAACGACCGCGCCGCCTCGCCCTGACTGGGGCTGATGCGTTCCAAACCCGCCTCCGCCGAAGCGTACGCCACCGCCAGAAAACGGATTAAATACGCCAGCAGCATCACCGCCAAAGTGCCTTTGAACACGGCGGTCGTGCCTTCGGGGAAACCGAAATGCGCCAGCAGGAAATTGTCCAAAGCGGCAACGGGAACAAACACGCCCACCGCCAACACCGTCCCCGGCACGGCGTAGCCCAAAGTCGCCACGCGGCTGCACACGGCGGCAAAACGGCTGCCGTCCGCCCGTTTCGCCAACGCCAGCAACACCGCCGCCGCCGCCGTCAGCAACGCCGCCGCCATGCCCCCCGCAAACGAATGCCACGCCTGTTCCCACAAACGCTCGTTAAACACCTCCGCCCACGTTTCATAAGCCCACCAGCCCAGTTGCAACACCGGCAGCGCAAACGCCAGCAGCAAAACCACGCCGCAATAAGCCGTTGCCGCCCATTTCAGCCGGCCCTGCAAAGGACGGCGCGACAAAGTACGGCTTTTGTCGTTGCGGTGGAAACGCCGTGCGCCGCGACTGAATTGTTCCAACACCAGCAGCACAAACACGGCGGTAATCAAAATCGCCGCAAGCTGCTTGGCGGTGTCCAGCGAAAACATACCGAACCACGTTTCGTAAATCGCAGTGGTAAACGTTTCGTAGCCGAACACCGACACCGTGCCGAAATCCGCCAGCGTTTCCATCAACGCCAGCACCGCCCCGCCCGCAATCCACGGACGCGCCATCGGCAGCGCGATTTTGAAAAACGCCCGCCACGGCGACAAACCCAAAGACGCACCCGCTTCCAAAGCCCGTTGCCCCATACCCGCAAACGCGTTCCGCGCCAACAGGTAAACATAAGGATAAAACGTCAAACTCATCACCAGCGTCAAACCGAAGCCGTTACGCAGGTTCGGCAAACCTTTTTCCCAACCGTGTACCTCGCGCAGCCAAGTACTGGCGGGCGCGGCGTAGTCAAACGCGCCCGTCTGCACAAACGCCAACACATACGCCGGTACCGCCAAAGGCAGCATCAACGCCCAAAAAAACAGGCGGCGCAAAGGAAAATCATGCACCGCCGTCAGCCATGCCAAAGATGTGCCCAGCACCACCACGCCGCAACCCACGCCCGCAGCCAGCAGCGCGGTGTTTTTCAGCAGCAGGGGAAGCTGGTGTTCCAGCAAAAACGACCAGATTTCGCGGTCAAACGAGCCGAACGCGCCCGCCACCACCGCAAGCGGAATCACCGTCAGCAACACGCACGCCGCCAGCCACAGGCGCGGCAAAGGGTTTCGCAACAAAGCAGACATCGTTTCAGGCAGCCTGTTTGAAAAAAACGGAATTATAGCTTGTCAAGCGCACAATGCGGAAAAAAATGATAACGTCTCTTGTTTGCAACAAAGGTTTACATTAAAATACGAAGCCTTATCCGATTTCCCAACCCAACCGCAAGGATTGCCTTATGATTCAGAAAGCCCTCGCCCTTTCCGCCGCCGCCCTGTTTGCCGCCGCCCCCGCCTTTGCCGCCGAGCTGGTGGTGTATTCATCACGCGCCACCGAGCTGCTCAAGCCCATCGCGGCAAAATACGAGCAAAAAACCGGACACAAAATCAAACTGGTGGAAGACAAAGCCGGCCCCCTGATGGCGAAGCTGAAAGCCGAAGGCAGCAACAGCCCCGCCGACGTGTTCATCACCGTAGACGGCGGCAATTTGTGGCAGGCCACGCAAATGGACTTGCTGCGTCCGATTCAGTCCAACGTATTGAACACCAATATCCCCAAACACCTGCGCGACCCCGCCAACCGTTGGTTCGGGCTGTCCGTCCGCGCCCGCACCATCATGTACAACCCCACCAAAGTGAAGCCCTCGCAGCTTTCCACCTACGCGGATTTGGCAGACCCGAAATGGAAAGGCAAACTGTGCTTGCGTACCTCAAACAATGTTTACAACCAATCGCTGGTCGCCACCATGATTGCCAACAAAGGCGAAGCGGAAGCGGCACGCATCGTGCAAGGCTGGGTGAACAACCTTGCCGCCGAGCCGTTTAAAAACGACACCGAACTGCTCAAAGCCATTGATGCGGGACAATGCGAAGTGGGCATCACCAACACCTACTACTACGGACGCTTGCTCAAAGAACGCCCGAACGTGAAAGTCAAGCCCTTCTTTGCCGACCAAAAAGCACGCGGCACGCACGTGAACGTGTCGGGCGCGGGCGTAACCAAACACAGCAAACAAGCTGCCGAAGCGCAAAAATTCATCGAGTGGCTCAGCAGCCCCGAAGCGCAAAACCTGTTTGTGGACAACAACCGCGAATACCCCGCCAATGCCAAAGTGGCGGCGCACCCGCAAGTGGCATCTTGGGGCAAATTCAAGCAAGACGTGATTAACGTATCCATCGCAGGCTCGAATCAGGCGCGAGCCATCATGCTGATGAAAAAAGCAGGTTTCAAATAAGCAAGCGCGTGCAGGGTGCGTCATCATTGGGATTTTTCCACTGAAAACCGTGTGATGAAAATGCCGTCATTTCCGCCTGCGCGGGCATGACGGTGCGCTGGTTTTTGGTCAATTGACGACACGCCCCAAACGCAAAAGCAAAAAAGCATCGGTGCAATCCGATGCTTTTTTGTCTGCGTTGGCGAAATAAGGGCGCGGCAGGGTTTATTCTTGGTCGCCGTCGTTCAGGGCGTTGATGCTGTAGCCGCCGTCTACATAAGTGATTTCGCCGGTAATCCCCGATGCCAAATCCGACAGCAAAAACGCCGTCGCATTGCCCACTTCTTCAATGGTAACGTTGCGGCGGAGCGGATTTTGCGCGGCAACGTGCGCCAACAGCTTGTGAAAATCGGCAATCCCCGAAGCTGCCAAGGTTTTAATCGGGCCGGCGGAAATGCCGTTGCAACGGATACCGTCCTTGCCCACGCACGATGCGGTAAAGCGGATGCCCGCTTCCAAGCTGGCTTTTGCCATGCCCATTACGTTGTAATTGGGAATGGCGCGTACCGCACCCAAGTAGGATAGCGCGACAATGGCGGCGTTGCGCCCGCGCATCATCGGACGGGCGGCTTTGGCGAGCGCGGGCAGGCTGTAGGCGGAAACTTCGTGCGCGGTGTTGAAGGCTTCGCGGCTGATGCTGTCCAAAAAGTCGCCGCTCAAAGCCTCTTTCGGCGCAAAGGCGATGGCGTGTACCAAGCCGTCCAAACCGTCCCAATGTTTGCCCAAACCGGCGAAGGTTTGCGCGATTTCTTCATCGCTTTGCACATCGCAACGGAACACCAATTCCGAACCGAAACCTTCGGCGAGCTTGCGTACGCGGTTTTCCAATTTGTCCACCACATAGGTAAACGCCAGCTCCGCGCCCTGTGCGCGGCAGGCTTGGGCGATGCCGTAGGCGATGGAGCGTTCGGAAATCATGCCGGTGATTAAGATTTTTTTGCCTTGTAGAAACATGCTTTGTGTCCTTTGCCAAATCGGTAAAACGCGCCATTATAGCTTATTTTCCGAGCGGGCTATGAATCGCAGACGGGCGGCGGGCGCACCGCTTGCCGCACACATACGCGCTTGACCCGACCACTGCCCAATCTTATGGTATCATGCGGCTTTTCCGCAACATTGCTGCCGTTATGTCTGCCTTGCCCGCCCCCGATTTCGAGCAAAAAATCCTTGCTCCCGAACAGCTTGACAAGATTCTGCCCGAGCTGCCGCGCCCTTTGGTGTTTACCAACGGCTGTTTCGACATTCTGCACTGCGGTCATGCCGCGTATTTGGCACAGGCGCGGGCGTTGGGCGCGTGTTTGGTGCTGGCATTGAACACCGATGCTTCGGTGCGGCGGCAGGGCAAGGGCGATGACCGTCCCGTCAATCCTTTGGCGCATCGTGCGGCGTTGGTTGCCGCTTTGCAAAGCGTGGATTGGGTAACGTGGTTTGACGAAGACACGCCCGCCGCTTTGATTGAACGCGTCCGCCCCGATGTGCTGGTCAAGGGGGGCGATTGGGCGGTGGAGCGGATTGTCGGTGCGGCGCAAACGCTGGCACGCGGCGGCAGCGTCCGCGCCATTCCTTTCATCTACGATACTTCCACCACGCGCTTGCTCGCAAAAATCCGCCACACCGCGCCATGAAAATGAAATTGTTTGTTTTGCTGTTGATTCCCGTGTCGGTGCTGGCGGCGGCAGCGTGGTTGGCATCGGCAAAGGTCGGGCGCGTGAGTGCGCCTTATCTTTACGACAACCCCGCCGATTTGCCCGAGCAAAAAACCGCGCTGCTGCTCGGCACCGTGCCGAAGCTGGCAGACGGGCGCAATAATCTTTATTTCGACTACCGCATCGGCGCGGCCGCCAAGCTCTACCGTCAGGGCAAAATCCGCCACATCATCGCAAGCGGCGACAACAGCAGGCACGGCTACAACGAACCCGATGCCATGATTGCCGCGCTGGTGGCGCAGGGCGTGCCTGCCGGCAAGATTACCCCCGATTATGCGGGTTTGCGTACCCTCGATTCGGTGCTGCGGATGCGGGACATTTTCGGGCAAAACGGCTATATTGTCGTTTCGCAAAAATTCCACAACGAACGCGCCGTTTATCTGGCACGGGCGCACGGCATCGAAGCCTACGGCTACAATGCTGCCGATGTCGGTCAATACGCCGGCATCAAAACCCGCGTCCGCGAATACGGCGCACGCTTGAAAATGTTTTGGGACGTGTGGACGGGCAAAACCGCCAAGCACGGCGGCGAACGCATTGTTTTACCCGACGAGTGAAGCGCCGTCAAACTCCAGCGCCTGCTCCAAGCGGACGTTCAGGCAGGACACCTGCAACACCAGCCCCGCTTCAATGCGCAGCGTGTAGCCGTGTGCCGTGTCCTGCACCAGCACATCGCGCACGAAAAGCGGAAACAGGCTGTCGCCGTCGTCGGCATAGTGGATAAAGCCCAAGCTCTGATACGCAAATTCCAACAAGCCGATGCAATGGATTTCGCCATAGTGGTGTCCGTCTGCCGCATTGTCGAAAAACAACACCAAGTCGCGCCCTTCGCGGGCAAAACGAATGTCGCGCAGTGCGGTATTGTGGAAAATCTTTTTTTCAATCATGATATTGGAATTTTCAAATGGGGCGGACGCAAGAAAAAACGGCTATACCGCCCGAATCCGTGCCGATGCCGTATTTTAACAGAATCCCCACTGCCAAGCATCGGGCATCACGTTCCCAGCACGTCATCGCGCCACGCGGATTTCTTGTAAAACGTTGCCAAACGGCGGCTGCGGCGGAAGCCGAAACGCCCGCGTGCGTGGCAATCCGCCAACAGCAGCAAAGCTGCTTGCGAACGCCCCGCCGCCGCCCGCAGCAAATATTCGCGCCCGCGTGCGCTGTCGCCCGTGTGATACAGATGCTGCCACGCCCGCTCGAACAGCGCGTGCGGATAGCCTTTGCGTACCGCCAAATCCATCAGCCGTTCCGCCAATGCCGCATCGGGCGCAACGATTTGTGCCAAATCGGGATAACCGCCGCGAAAATAACACGCCAAATCATACAGCGCGGCGGCGTTGCCCAGCCGTGCCGCCGCGCACAAATGGCGGCGGTAATGTGCCTGTTGTGCCGCTTCGCCGTCGTCGGCGCACAAAATATGGGCAAAACGGTGGTGTTCCGCGCCGTTCAAGCGTGCTTTTGCCAAATAAGGCGCGGCTTCGGCACGGTATTCGGCGGTGGGGGAAGCGATGCGGGTGTGCGCCAGTTGCGGAAAAGGGTGGTTTTGCCAATGGCGCGGCAGGTGTCTGTTCATATTTCGATGTGCAGGGAGACATCAAGGGCAGCTTTATGAAACTGCCGTTTCGGTTTGAAACTCTGCCCCTGATGGCGGATAATGTGTTTTCGTGCATGGCGCTGCGCCATCATTTAAATTTTTCTGCTGAAAATCAGAAAAATGCCCTCATGCCCGCGCAGATGGGAATGACGGTGCAGTGGCGTTTCGGGTCAAACGATGATGCGCCCCATGCCTTGCACTGATGCGGACGGCGTTACGTCCCGCCCGAACACAAGCCGATTTTACCGCCGACCATGGCGGGGTTTCAAACCGAAAAGGAATGTTGATGAACCTACTCTTTATCGCCGACCCGCTCCACACTTTCAAAACCCACAAAGACACCACTTACGCCATGATGCGCGAAGCCGCACGGCGCGGACACCGCCTGTTTCACACTTTGAGCGGCGATTTGTCGGTGCGCGGCGGGCGCGTGTTTGCCCGTGCCGCCGCCTTTGATTTTTTGGACGGCGCACAATGGTTTCGCTGCGATGCGCCCGCCGATGCCGAATTAAACGGCTTTGATGCCGTCATCATGCGCACCGACCCGCCGTTTGACCTGCAATATCTGTATGCCACCCAATTGCTTACGCTGGCGGCGCAACAAGGCGCGAAAGTGTTCAATAGCGGGCAGGCGATGCGCGACTTTAACGAAAAACTGGCGATTTTGAACTTCGCCGAATTTACCGCGCCCACACTCGTTACCACCCGCGCCGCCGAAGTGCGCGAATTTTTGTGCGAACACGGCGACATCATCGTCAAACCGCTAGACGGCATGGGCGGCATGGGCATTTTCCGCCTGCGCGAAAACGACCCCAATACCGGCAGCATTTTGGAAACGCTGATGCAACTGGACAGCCGCACCATTATGGCGCAGCGTTACCTGCCCGAAATCGTACACGGCGACAAACGCGTATTGATTATTGACGGCAAAACCGTGCCTTACGCCTTGGCACGGATTCCGCAGCAGGGTGAAACGCGCGGCAATTTGGCGGCGGGCGGGCGCGGCGTGGCGCAGGAGTTGTCCCCGCGCGACCGCGAAATCGCCGACAGCCTCGCGCCCGAACTGAAACGGCGCGGCATTTTGCTGGCGGGTTTGGACATTATCGGCGACTGCCTGACCGAAGTAAATGTTACCAGCCCCACCGGTTTTCAAGAAATCATGAAACAAAAACAATATGATGTTGCGGCAGAATTTGTGAACGCGCTGGAAAACGCGGCACAGACTGCGTGAAATCGAAAAATAAAAAACACCCTGTTTGCTTAGCAGGGTGTTTTTTTATTGCCTTTTCGTGTTGCCGGTAAACCGAGCCGCAAATCAGCCACCTAATGATGGGGCAGGTTTTCCGACAGTGGCAAAAGGATAAATATCATGGCTCACAACAGTCTTAATCCCCTAATGATGGGGCAGGTTTTCCGACGCTTGCGGCGGC
>NZ_KE386801.1:21111-56250 GCF_000428785.1 Conchiformibius kuhniae DSM 17694
GTCTTAATCCCCTAATGATGGGGCAGGTTTTCCGACTGCGGAGTCTTGTCTTTTTATTTAAAATCAATTTATTATTTGTATGGATTTCGTAAATCAAAATCTTAACAAACATAAACAATTTTTAATGAACTCACAGACCGAAGAAGCATGGTCGGAAGCATGCTTTCCACAGCAGAAAAAGAAAGTGCGATTCTAGCGTTTTTTGCCGCTTTGTCAAGCCTTGTTGCCGGTGTGGCGATGGCGACAAAACGCGCTGCCGCCGCCGATTGCTGTTAAAATCCGCGCTTTTGACGGATTGTTATGCAAACCTATCTGGATTTGATGCGCCATATTCTTGAAAACGGCACCGACAAAGCCGACCGCACCGGCACCGGCACGCGCTCGGTGTTCGGCTACCAAATGCGTTTTGATTTGGCGCAAGGTTTTCCCCTGCTCACCACCAAAAAACTGCATTTGCGTTCCATTGTTTACGAACTGCTGTGGTTTTTGCGCGGCGACACCAACATCAAATATCTGAAAGACAATCAGGTTTCCATTTGGGACGAATGGGCGGACGAACACGGTGAGTTGGGCCCCGTTTACGGCTACCAATGGCGCTCGTGGCCCGCGCCCGATGGTGGTCATATCGACCAAATTTCCAATATCGTCAACCAGATAAAAAGCAATCCCGATTCGCGCCGCCTGATGGTGTCGGCGTGGAACCCCGCGCTGGTGGACGAAATGGCGCTGCCGCCCTGCCATGCGCTGTTTCAGTTTTACGTTGCGGGCGGGCGGCTGTCGTGCCAGCTTTACCAGCGCAGCGCGGACGTGTTTCTCGGCGTGCCGTTCAATATCGCCAGCTATGCGCTGCTGACGATGATGGTGGCGCAGGTGTGCGGGCTGCAAGCGGGCGAGTTTGTCCACACGCTCGGCGACGCTCATCTTTACCGCAACCATTTTCAACAAGCGAAACAACAGCTTGAACGCAAGCCGCGCCCGCTTCCGCAAATGAAGCTCAATCCGCACATTGATGATTTGTTTGCATTTGATTTTGCCGATTTTGAGTTGTGCGGTTACGACCCGCACCCGCATATTAGGGCGGAAGTGTCTGTATGATGACGCAAAAATCCCCGTTTGGCACGGGGATTTTTTGTTACGCCAAAATGTTATTTGGCGGCGGAAGCGGCGGACGCTTCGGCAACGGCCGCCGCCGCGCCCTGTTCGCCCCAAGCGGCGGGATATTTGTAGCCCGCGAATTTGGTTTTGGCGTAAGACTTGAATTCATCGCTGTTGTAAGCGGCTTCCACGTCTTTCACCCATTTGGCGTCTTTGTCGGCGCTGCGTACCACGCCCCAGTTCACATAGGCAAAGCTGGCTTCGGGGAACAGCCCGTCGGTGAGCTTCATGCCGGACGAAATCACATAGTTGCCGTTAATCACAGCAAAATCCACGTCCTGACGGCTGCGCGGCAGATTGGCGGCTTCCATTTCCACCAGATTGATGTTTTTGGTGTTTTCGGCGATGTCGGTTTTGGCGGCTTTAAGCGGGTCGACATTGTCTTTGAGCTTCAGCCAGCCCAGCTCGTTCATCATCACCAAGGCGCGGGCGAAATTGGACGGGTCGTTCGGCACGGCCACGCTGCTGCCGTCTTTCACGTCTTCCAGCTTCGCCAGTTTGCCCGCGTAGATGCCCAAAGGCGCGGTGGGTACTTGGAACACTTCGGTCAAATCCAGATTGTGTTCGGCTTTGAAGCTGTCCAAATAGGGTTTGTGTTGGAACACGTTGATATCAATCGAGTTTTCCGCCAATGCCTTGTTCGGGGTAACGTAGTCGGGGAACTCGGTCAGGGTAACTTTATAGCCTTGTTTTTCCAAAGCGGGCTGGATTTGGTCTTTCACCATCTCGGCAAAATCGCCCGGCGTGGTGCCGATGCGGATTTCGCTTTTTTCCACCGCCGCCGCGCCGCCGGAAGCCGCGCCTGATGCGGCGGGGGCGGATTGCTGCGCGGGCTGTTGTCCGCACGCCGACAATGCCAATGCCGCCGCGCCTGCCAATGAAAGTTTGAAAATTGCGTTCATAACTTGCTCCTAGAAAAGGGAAAATGGGATTTTCAGGCTGCCTGAAACCAATTTTGCTCCCGCAAGCAGGGGAGGGAAGCCGTTTTCAGGCAGCCTGCAAATTTAACGTTTGTCCAATTTGGCAGACAAAATATTGCCCGCCGCCTGTATCGCCACCACCAACGCCGTCAGCAAGGCCACTACCGCCATCATCACATCGGGCATATAACGCTGGTGTCCGTAACGGATGCCCAAATCGCCGATGCCGCCGCCGCCAATCAAGCCCGCCGCCGCGCTTTCGCCCAAAATGGCAATCATCAAGATGGTGATGCTCAACACCAAACCCGCCCGCGCTTCGTTCAGCAACACTTTGAAAATAATCGTCATCGGCGATGCGCCCATTGCCAACGCCGCTTCAATCACGCCTTTGGGAACGTCGTTGAGGTTTTGTTCCACCAAACGGGCGAAATAAAAACTGGCGGCAATGCTCAAGGAAACCGAAGCCGCCATCGGCCCGAAAGACGTGCCGACAATCAGCCGCGTCAAAGGCATCAGCACAATCATCAGAATCACAAAGGGAAACGCCCGCATAAAGCTCACCAGCCAGCTCAAAGCGCGGTTGAGCGGGGCATTGGCGAAAATCTGCCCTTTCGCGCTGGTAAACAGCCACACGCCCAGCAGCCCGCCCGCCACAATGCTGAATGCGGCGGACACGCCCACCATCGTCAGCGTTTGCAGCAGCGCGGTGTAAAAATCGGGAAGCAGTTTGATGAGGTTTTCGGTATTCATGATTTTTATCAAAATTCAATAATGTGGGCAATAAAAAAACAACGCCGTTTATTTGCGGATTGGATTCCCGCCTGCGTGGGAATGACGGGCTATGTGGCTCGAAGATTGTCGGCAATCATTTTTCAGGCAGCCTGCCAACGTTTTTAATCTTCGCGCAGCAATTCGCGTCCGATGTCGGATTGCGCCAACACTTCGCCGTTTTGCACGTCCGCCACTTCCAAAAGTTTTCCCTTGTCCAACAAAGCGGTGCGGTGGCACAGGCGGCGAATCACGCTCATTTCGTGGGTAACGATGACGATGGTTACGCCGAAACGCGCATTGATGTCCTGCAAACAGCCCAACACGCTGCGGGTGGTGGCGGGGTCGAGCGCGGAAGTCGGCTCATCCGCCAGCATCACGTGCGGCTTGGGTGCCAGGGCGCGGGCGATGCCGACACGCTGTTTCTGTCCGCCGGAAAGCTGGGCGGGATAATGTCCGGCGCGTTCGGTCAGCCCGACAATCTCCAAACATTCCGCCACGCGCGGGCGGATTTGCTCCGCCGTCCAGCCGGCGATTTCCAAAGGAAACGCCACGTTTTGCTCAACGGTGCGGTTGGCGAGCAGATTAAACTGCTGAAAAATCATGCCGATGTTTTGACGGGCGCGGCGCAGGGCGGCATCGTTCATCGCCGTCAAATCCTGTTTGTCCACCAATACTTTGCCGGTGTCGGGGCGTTCGAGCAGGTTAATCAGGCGCAGCAGGGTGGATTTGCCCGCGCCGGAGTAGCCCATCAGCCCGAAAATCTCGCCCGCACGGATGTGCAAATCGGTCGGCGCAACGGCGGCAAAACGCGATTTGTCGCGGTTTTGATAGTGTTTGGAAACATTTTCCAAAATAATCATGCTGTTTTTCCCATGCAACAAAGCCCGATGTGCGACACATCGGGCTTGGGAGGGAAACCAACGCTTTAGCTGTTTTGCCGTTTATGCTGTTTTTCGGCATAAACTTTAACGCCCGCAAGCTGTGTCAAATCGGCGTGTATTTTTTGAAGCGGCGAAATCTACTGCAAACGGTGCGGTTTGTCAAGGTTTTTATGCCAACCCGCGCAGGTGTTGCGACAAAATGGCGGCACCGATGCCCATCAGCATCAAGCCGCCGCAAATTTCGGCGCGTTTGCCCGCTTTGCGTCCGCAATAATGCCCCAACACCATGCCGCAAGCGCACATCAGTGCCGTTACCGTGCCGATGGCGAGCGCGGCAGCCACGATGTCCGCCTGCAAAAACGCCAAACCCACGCCCGCCACCATCGAATCGATGCCCGTTCCCACCGCCGTCAGCAGCATCGGCCAGATGCCGTTTGCAGGCATGGCTGCCGTTTCCTGTTTGTGGTCGGGGCGCAAACCGCCGCACATCATGCGTATGCCCAAAAACCACAGCAGCCCGAACGCCACCCAGTGGTCCCAATCGGCAATGATATGGTGTGCGGCACGACCTGCCAGCCAGCCCAGCACGGGCATTGCCGCTTCCACCGCGCCAAACAGCAGGGCGGTTGCGGCAATGCGCCGCCAGTGCGGACGTTGCGCCCGTGCGCCTTGGGCAAGCGATGCGGCAAAGGCGTCCATCGACATGCCCAGTGCCAACGCCCACACCGTCCCTCCGCTCACAGGCTGCGTCCGTCAAAACGGCGTTTGGGCGTGAACCACGACAGCAAAGGCGGCGGTTTGAGCCACAATGTTCCGCCTTTGGCGCCGTCGGTGATGATGCGGGCGCAATCCAAGCGGCGGTTTTTCAAAGCGTCCCAAAGCGGCGCGAACAGGCGTGTGTCCCATTGGCGGACGATGTCGCCATACGTCCACAAGTCGTGGGCATACTGCGAAGGCAGCAAGTTGTCCAGCCACAAAACGGTGTGGTTGATGTCGGTGTCGCGGGCTTGACACACGCTTTGCCACGCCGGCAAATCATCGGGCGCTTCCAGCACCTCGAGCGGGCTGTGTTGCGCCCACACGCTGTTGCTGCCGACCAGTTTGGCGGGCGGTTCGCACGGCTGCGGCAGATTGGCGGGGGCGTTCCACAGCCAAATGCCGTTAATCGGGGCTTGGTCGTGCTGGTGGCGGTGGCGGTTCATCGGGTGGTCGTGCAGCCACATTTGGATTTCGGTCTGCATGTTCAGCCATTGTGCCGCGCCTTCGCCTTCGGCGCGCACTGAGCCGTCTATCTGACCGAGTACGTCAAACACGGGGGCAACCGTCCATTGCGGCGGCGCGGGCAGCATCACGCGCCACAAATCGGGGCGCAGGGGGCGGAAACGCGCTTGTCCGCGATAAAATTCGTTCAAACCTTCGCACAGGGATTCGGCTTCTTCCGCCGTGATGCCCACCGATGCGCCGTCGGTCAGGTTCATGCTGTGCATGCCCATTTGCTGCCACACGGGGCTGGCGTACACAAAGTTTTCGGGCAGCACGAAGGGCAGGTGCAGATATTGGGCATACAGGTGCAACAAATCCGCCGCATGCGCTTCAAAACGCCCAAAACGCAGCAGATTGTCCAAAAACGGCGTTTCCAAGTCGGGAAGCTGTTCGGCATCGGGGCGCAACAGCGCGGGGAGAATCAGGGTAAGCATCATTGCGGATTTGAGGTGTGTTGTGGTTGTGTGTGGTGGTGTTGTCGGGTGGGTTAGGGTGTGTCATCAATTAATTTTATACTGAAAATTCAGTGCAATATAAAAAATCCGTCATTCCCGCAAATGCGGGAATCCACCTTTCGATGCTTGGCAAGCCGTGTTTTATCAAGGTTTTTCGTGCTTCGACTTGGATTCCCGCCTGCGCGGGAATGACGGTGCGGCGTTTTTCGGCTGATTGATGACACGCCCTAGCCGAAAAAGCCCATTTTGACCTGAATCAGCTTTTCCAATTCGCGCAAAATGCGGCGGCGGGCAACGAATAAAATCAGGTGGTCGCCTTCTGCTACGGTTTCATGGTGGTTGCGCCCCATCATGACGTTGTCGCCGCGCACGATGGCGGCAATGTGGCAGCCGGCAGGCCATTTGATTTCGTCAATGCGCCGCCCCACCAGCGAGGAGGTGCGCCGGTCGCCGTGTACCACCACTTCAATCGCTTCGGCGGTGCCGCGCCGCAGGGGGTACACTGCCGCGATGTCGCCGCGCCGGACGTGTGCCAAAATGCTGCCGATGGTAATCATGTGCGGCGAGACGACGATGTCAATCTGGTTGCCGGTAATCAGGTCCACATAGCGCGAACGGTTGATGATGCAAATCACCCGTTTGGCGCCCAAGTTTTTTGCCAGCAGCCCCGACATGATGTTGTTTTCGTCGTCGTTGGTCAGGGCGCAGAAAATGTCGATTTCGTCGATGTATTCGCGGGCGAGCAGGTTTTCATCGGAAGCGGAGCCTTGCAGCACCAGTGCGTGGTCGAGCCGTTCGGCAAGCCATTCGGCGCGGTTGGGGTTCAGCTCGATGATTTTGATGTTGAAGCGTTCTTCGAGCTGGCGTGCCAAGCGGAAGCCGATGTTGCCGCCGCCGGCAATCATCACGCGGCGGGGTTTTTGTTCGTAGTGGAACAGTACCCCCATCACCGCCGAAACATGGCGCGAATCGGCGGCAAAGCAGATTTCGTCGCCTTCTTCCACCACCGTTGCCGCTTGCGGAACAATCAGGCGGTTGTTGCGGTAAATCGCGCAGATTTGGCAATCGGTGTGTTCGGGCAGCAGGCTGTGGATGTCGGCGATGTTTTTGCCGATGAGCGCATCGCGGCTTTTGGCTTGGGCGATAATCATCTGCACGCGCTCGTGGGCAAAGGGCAGCACCTGTAGGGCGCGGACGTAGTTGAGCAGTCCGCTCAGGTGTTCGGTAACCAGCTCTTCGGGGTGTATCGAGTCGGTTACGTCAAATGCGCCCAGCGCTTCGGGCAGGGCGTTTTCCGCCGTGTTGCCCAGATAGTCTGCCGAACGCACCCGCGCAATGCGGTTGGGGACGTTGAACATGGCGGCGGCGATTTTGCACGCCACCAAGTTGGTTTCGTCGCTGCGGGTCAGTGCCAGCAGCATGTCGGCATCTGCCGCGCCCGCACGCTCCAGCGACACGGGCGAGGCGCCGTTGCCGGTGATGGTTTGCACGTCGAACTGTATGCCCAGTGTTTTGAGGGTGTGTTCGTCGGTGTCGATGACGGTGATGTCGTGTCCGGGCATGGTCGCCAATTCCTGCGCGATGGCGGAGCCGACTTGTCCGCCGCCCAAAATCAGGATTTTCACGCGCCCACCGCACAATGCCAAGCAATCATCATGCTGTTGTCCGTGTTAAAGCCGCAATTATAGCAGTATAATCCGTGCCGTTTGGCGGCTGTGCGTGTAAAAATGTCGTGCATTTGCAACACACCCGCCCGCCGCCGCATCAGGAATTGCCGTGAAAACCATCGTATCTGCCCACAATCCCGCGCTCAAACACCTTGCCAAGCTGCTTGCCTGTGCCAAAATGCGCCGCCGCCACGCCCAAGCGGTGCTGGAGGGCGTGCATCTGCTGGAAAGCTGCCTGAACGCCGGCAAACCGCCGCAGCAGGTATATGTGCCGCAAACGCGGTTGCACCACCGCGAAATCCGCGCCCTGCTCACGCGCCTGCCGCCTGCAAGCGTGTGCATCACCGCCGAAAAAGCGCTGACAAAAATCAGCAGCCTGACCGAAGCGGACGACATCACCGCCGTCATCGCCCTGCCCGAGTCCGCCCCCCTGCCGCAAACGGGCGACTGCCTTGTTTTGGAAGACATTCAAGACCCCGGCAATGTCGGCACGATGATGCGCAGTGCGGCGGCGGCGGGCATCAGGCACATTCTTTTCAGCAAGAACTGTGCCGATGCGTGGTCGCCGAAAGTATTGCGTGCGGGCATGGGCGCACACTTTGCCCTGCACCTGCACGAATGTGCCGATTTGGCACATTGGCTGAACACTTGGCGCGGACAAAGCATCGCCACCGCCCTGCACCCCGACAGCCGTCCGCTTTACACACTGGATTTGCGTGGCGACACCGCTTGGCTGTTCGGCAACGAGGGCGCGGGCTTGAGCGCGGCGCTGCAACAACAGGCAAGCACCCGCGCCGTGATTCCGATGGCGGGGCAGACCGAATCGCTGAATGTGGCGGCGGCGGCGGCGGTGTGCTTGTTTGAACAAGTGCGCCAGCGCGGTGCTTACTGATTTTCCCTAATCCATTTCAACCACGCCGCAAACAATTCCGGCCGCAGCGCGGCAATCGCCGAGCGTTGGAACGCGTGTTTGCCGCTCCAAAATTCATCGCCCTCCAGCGTGGCAAGCTGTCCGCCCGCTTCCTGAAAAATCAATGCGCCCGCCGCATAGTCCCACAGATTTTGTCCGCCGTGCACATACACATCGTAACGTCCCGCCGCCAAATAACACCAATCCAGCGTGCTGCTGCCCATGCTGCGAATGGTGCGCACGGGCGATAAAGTGTGGATGCGGCTGGACAAATTGCCCGAACGCAGCCGTTTTACTTCCACGCCCGCCACCGCGCGGTTCAGCTTGTCGGGGGATTGGCGCAGGGGAAGCGGCGTGCCGTTGAGCGTGGCGCCGTGTCCGCGTGCGGCGGCGAACATTTCGCCGGTGGCGGGGTTGTACACCGCGCCGAATTGCGGCAAACCGCGTTCCACATACGCCACTGATACGGCAAAATGCGGTATGCCGTTGATAAAATTGCTGGTTCCGTCTATCGGGTCGGCGACCCACAAGCCCGTTTGCGCCTGCTGCCATAATTCGCGTTGGCGAGGCGCGGGCATTTCTTCGCCCAACACGGGCGCGGCGATGATGCTTGGCAAACCGCGTTCCAACGCTGCCTGCGCCGCCAAATCCGCCACCGACAAGGCGCTGCCGTCCGCCTTTCGCAAGCCTTCGGCGCGGAGAAAGTGCGGCATGATTTCGTTTTCGGCGGTGGTGCGGATAAGGGTTTGCAGTTGTTCGAGCATGGCGGGCGGGCTGCGGCGGGCGTTCAGGCAGCCTGAAAAACGCCGCAAAGCAATATCGTTTGTTAAAATAGCCGCGATATTAACGATTTTTCACACAGGCAACAACCATGCCCCGATTTTACCTGCCCGCGCTGCCCGAAAGCGGCGAAATTTTTTTGTCCGACAAAGTGTTGCGGCACATTCACGTTTTGCGTTTGCGTGTCGGCGATGCGTTGGTGCTGTTTGACGGCGCGGGCAATGCCGTGTCTGCCGAATTGGTTTCATTGGACAAACGCCGCGCCGTCTGCCGCATCATCGGGCGGGCGGACGGCGCGGCGGAAAGTCCTTTAAATATTATGCTGATACAGGCGGTGTCGGCGGGCGAGCGCATGGAATTTACTTTGCAAAAAAGCGTGGAATTGGGCGTGAACGCCATTCAGCCGGTTATCAGCCGCCGCAGCGTGGTGCGTTTGAGCGGGGAACGCGCCGACAAACGGCAAGCGCGTTGGCAGGAAATCGTGGTTTCGGCGTGCGAACAATGCGGGCGCAATACCGTGCCGCCCGTGTTGCCCGTGCTGGAGTTGGCGGACTATTGGCGCAACGCCGCGCCCGTGCCGCATCTGATGATGAGCCTGAACCAAGCCCGCAGCCTGAAAGATTTGGACGCGCCGCAGTCGCTGGCATTGTTGGTGGGTTGCGAGGGCGGTTGGACGGCGGAAGAGGAAGCGGCGGCGCGGGCGCACGGCTGCCAAGCGTTTACATTGGGCGGGCGCGTATTGCGTACCGAAACGGCGGCGTTGGCGGCGGTTGCGGCGATGCAGACTTTGTGGGGGGATTTTGTTTAGGGCGTGTCATCAATTAAATTCTTTCATTGAAAATCAATGAAGTATCACAACTTCCGTCATTCCCGCGCAGGCGGAAATCCACTGCCCGATGTTTGGCAAACGATGTTTTATCACAGTTTATTATGCTTCGATGTGGATTCCCGCCTGCGCGGGAATAACGATGCTGTGTTTTTTCGGTCAATTGATGACACGTCCTAGGGTGCGCCGTCCTGCCCGCGAATGCGGGCATCCGTGTTCCCTTTTTACAATCCGATGCTTTTCCAAATCGCGCTTGCAAACCGCGCCACGGTTTCAGGCTGCCTGAAAACCGCGTAAAATACCGTTTTTTTAACCCCTTTTAAAAGGACGACACCACCATGAACCTGAAAACCCCCGCCTACGCCCTGCTGACTGCCCTGCTGCTGGGCGCGTGCCAAGACAAAACCGAAGCCCCCGCCGCGCCCAAAGCCGACACCGCCCAAACCGCCCCGTCTGCCGACAAAAGCGAAGCGGCTGAAAACGAAAGCGAAGAAACAGAAGAAGCCGAAAGCGAAACCGAAGGCAAAGGCGTGGCGGTAAACGACCCGCTGCTGCAAGAATTTGCCGACCTGACCGAAAAAGTGCGCGGCGAATTGCAAAACGGCAAAAATGTCGAAAAAAGCTACACCCGCCACCGCGCCGACGTGGAAAAACTGGTTGAAAAAATCAGTACTGCCAAACAAGATTTTTTGGAAAACTATCACGATGATGCCAATTGGCAAAACGACAAACCCACCGCCGAACTGCGCGCACAGCAGAAACAATTGCGGGCAGTGGGCTTGGAATACTGGGACTTGGGCGAAGGCATGGTGGAAATCCGCCCCGTTGCCGATTATTACGTCAAACTGTTCGGCAAAGCGGCAGACAAAGACTTGCGCGAATTTCTGAAGCTGGAAGCAGACGACAACAAACAACTGATTTACAACGACGGCGCATTGGCAGTGGCTTGGGACGATTTGGCAAACCGCATCGCGGCATGGGAAAACTGGGCGGGCGAATATCCGCAAAGCACGTTCAACAAACAGGTTGCCGACACGCTGAAAAACTACCGCCGCACCTATCTTTTTGGTGAAGACAACACCCCCGTTGCCGAAGATGACGGTATTTTATTGCCCGAAGTGGAAAAAGAGTGGACGCGCTTTGTCCAAGCCCACCCAAACAGCGAAACCGCGCAGATGGTGGAAGAAGCCAAGCGTTATTGGAAAGCGCGTCAGGATAAGGGTGGAGAAGAGCCTGATTTGTCGGGATATTCCGCGCCGTTTAAAAACCTGCGCCAATACGACTGAAAACCATGTGCCGTGTTAGAATGTGCGTTTTTTGCGGCAGTGAATCATGAGCAAACGGGTATTGCTGGTGTCGTATTCGCAAACGGGGCAGTTGGCGCGGCTGTGTGCGGCGTTTGGCAGGGGCTTGCGTGATGGCGGTGCGGAAGTGGAAGAAGTCGTGTTGCAGGCAGCCGAGCCGTTTCCGTTTCCTTGGCCGTTTGCCCGATTTTTCGATGCCTTTCCCGAAACGGTGCATTTGCGCCCCGCGCCGATTGTGCCGCCCGTGTTGCGGCATGAGCGTTATGATTTGGTGGTGGTGGCTTATACGGTGTGGTTTTTGTCGCCTTCGCAGCCGGTGTGCGCGTTTTTGCAGTCGCCGCAGGCGCGGCAGGTGTTGCAAGGCACGCCGGTGGCAACCATCATCGGTTGCCGCAATATGTGGCTGATGGCGCAGGAACAAGTCAAAATGCTGTTGGCAGACGCGGGGGCGGAGCTGGTGGGCAATCTGGTAAAAACCGACCGTTGCACCACCGCCGCCAGCTTTGTTACCACGCCTTTGTGGCTGCTGACGGGCAAGCGCAAGGCAGCATCGTGGCTGCCTGAAGCGGGCATTGCCGATGAAGAAATCGCCGATGTGGCGCGTTTCGGTGCGAAAACGGCGCAGGTGTTGCAACAGGGCAGGCCCGATGCGGCAATGTGGCGCGGCATGGGTGCGGTGCGCGTAAACGAGCGGCTGATTTTCAGCGAGCGTTTCGCCCGCCGCAGTTTTCGTTTGTGGGGTGCGCTGCTGATGGCGGCGGGGCGGCGGTCGTTGCGCTTGCGGTGGGTGTTGCTGTATGTTTATATTGTGTTTTTGGTGGCGGTTATTTTAACGGTGGTGCCGCTTGCCGCCGTGTTGAAACGGGTGTTTGCGCCCGTGCTGCGGGCGCGTATCCGCCGCGAGAAGGCGTATTATGCCGCACCTTCGGGCGAATGAATCAGGGGCGTAACGAATGATGGTTTGCAACGATGTTTATCTGAACCGCGTGGCGGCGTTTTTGCCCAACCGCGCCGTCGGCAACGATGAAATGGAAACGGTGTTGGGCAGGGTAGGGGGCGTGCCGTCCCGCGTGCGCAAAATGATTTTGCGTGCCAACGGCATCCGCAGCCGTCATTATGCGATTGACCCCGACAGCCGCGCCGCCACCCACACGGCGGCGGAATTGGCTGCCGAAGCGGTGCGCGGTTTGTGGACGCAGGGCGTGCGCCCCGATGAGGTGTCGGTGTTGGCGTGCGCCACCTCGTATCCCGACCAAATCATGCCCGGACACGGGGTGATGGTACACGGTTTGTTGCCGGAAATTCCGCCTTGCGAAGTGGCAACGGCGGCGGGCGTGTGTACGGCGGGCATGACGGCGATGCTGCACGCCTTCCGCGCCGTGTGCTGCAACGGCGGCACGGCGGTGGCGTGTGCGGCGGAAAACGCTTCGGCGGTGATGCGCGGCGAGTGTTTCGCCCCCGCCGCAGGGCGCGATTGGGACGCGGCAAGCCCCGAATTGGCGTTTGAGCAGGATTTTTTGCGTTGGATGCTGTCGGACGGTGCGGGCGCGGCGGCATTGTCGGCGGCGCCGCTTGCAGGCAGCCTGAATTTCAAAATCCGTTGGATTGAAACCGTGTCGTATGCGGGCGAAATGCCCGTGTGCATGTATGCGGGCGCGGACACGGACGCGCAAGGGCGTTTGCACGGCTTCAAAAGCGGTTTTCGCGCCGACAACATCATGGCGGTCAAGCAAAACGTCAAGCTGCTCAACGCCGAAATCATCGCCCGCACGGTGGAGCAGCCCCTGCGCCGTCTGGCAGACAAATACGCCCTTGCGCCCGAACGTATCGATTGGTTTTTGCCGCATTATTCTTCCGAATTTTTCCGCCCGCGCGTGGCGGCGGGGCTGCAACGCATCGGCTTTGCGCTGCCGCAGGAAAAATGGTTTACCAATCTGGCGGAAAAAGGCAACACGGGTTCGGCTTCCATCTACATTATTTTGGAAGAATTTATGCGGCGCGGCGATGTTTGTGCGGGCGAAACGGTGTTGTGCTACATTCCCGAAAGCGGGCGTTTTTCCAGTTGCTTTATGTTGTTGGAGGCGGTTTATGCGGATTGACGACGTGCCGCAAGACCAAAGCCGCACCTATCGCGGCCATCACAAAATCCTGTACGCCACCCGCAACGGCCGTTACGAAGCCGCGCCGTCCAACGGCTGGGCGGCGGAAGAATACGCCACCGAACAGGCTGTGGCGGATTTGCACGCGCAATCGCTCGCCGCCTACCGCGAAGCGGCATCGGGCAAACGTTCCCCGCTTTATTACTATATGTACTGCTACCGCCACGATGAAACGTCTTTGGCGCAAAGTGCGGGCGTGTGGCGTTGGCGCGTGCGCCGCCATTTCCGCCCCGACGTGTTTGCGCGGCTGCCTGAAAGCGTGCTGCGGCGTTACGCCCGCGCCTTGAACGTGAGCGTTGCCGCCTTGCAAACGCTGCCGCCCGCACCGCTCAACCCCTTTGCCGGAGATGCCGAATGACGGACGATTTTCCCCACCGCCACACCGCCCATTGCGAAAGCGGCACGCTGTCGGCGCTGCTGCGCCGGCACGGCTGCGATTTGGACGAAGCGATGGTGTTCGGGCTGGGACGCGCCCTTGCCTTTGCCTACATTCCCATCGTCAAACTGGCGGGCATGCCCCTGATTTCCTACCGCATTCCGCCGGGGCGCATCATCGCCAACGTTTGCCGCAGCCTGAATTTGCGGGTGCAACGGCAACGTTTTGCCTCGCCCGAAAAAGGCATGGCGGCGTTGGACGCGGTGCTGGACGCGGGCGATGTGGCGGTTTTGCAGACTTCCGTGTTTTGGCTGCCGTATTTTCCCGCCGAAATGCGCTTTCATTTCAATGCCCACAACCTGCTGGTGTACGGCAAAGACGGCGCGGACTACCTCATCAGCGACCCCGTGTTCGAACAAGCGCAACGCTGCCGCGCCGAAGATTTGCAACGCGCCCGTTTTGCCAAAGGCGCACTCGCGCCCAAAGGGCTGATGTACACTTTGGCAGACGCCGCCGCCTTGCACGACGTGCCGCAGCGTTTGCCGCAACTGTTGCGCCGCGCAGTGGCGAAAAACGCCCGCAGCATGCTTGCGCCCGTGTTTTTTGTCGGCGTGCGCGGCATGCGTACCCTGTCGCGCCGTTTGGCGGTGCTGCCTGAAAAACACGATGAAGCCCATTGCCGCCGTTATCTCGGACACATCGTGCGCATGCAGGAAGAAATCGGCACGGGCGGAGCGGGTTTCCGCTATCTGTATGCCTGTTTTTTGCAACAGGCAGCCGATGTGTGCGGCGAAACCGCTTGGCAACGCGCTTCGCAGGAATTGACCGCCATCGGCGACACATGGCGCGAGTTTGCCGCCGACTGCGTGCGCCATTGCCGCCAAAGCCCGCTTGACGGTTTGGCGGACTTGGCGGCGCAGTTGCACGGCTTGGCACAGCGCGAAGAACGCCTGTGGCGCGGCTTGGCGGCGGCATCATGATTGCGGTGGAAAACCTGTCGCACCGTTACGCGGGCGCGGCGGAAAACGCCTTAAACGGCGTTTCGTTCACGCTGCCCGAAGGCACGGTTTTGGGCTTGCTCGGGCCCAACGGCGCGGGCAAAACCACGCTGATGTCGCTGCTGGCGGGTTTGCAGCCCGTGCAAAGCGGGCTGATTGCTGTGGACGGCGTGCCGGTACAACGGCTTGCCCGCCGCGTGCGCCGCCGCATTTCACTGGTGCCGCAGGATTTCGCCTTTTACCCGCAATTGAGCGTGCAGGGCAATTTGGCGTTTTTCGCCGCCCTGTACGGCGTGCGCGACCGCGCATGGCAAACGCAGCTTTTGGAACAAACGGGCTTGACCGCGCACCGGCGCAAACCCGCCAAACACCTTTCCGGCGGCTTGAAACGGCGTTTGAACTTCGCCATCGGGCTGATTAACCGCCCGCGCCTGATTTTTCTGGACGAAATCACGGTCGGGATTGACCCCGAATCGCGCCGTTTCGTGCTGGAGAGCGTGGCGCAACTGGGGCGGCAGGGCGTAACGGTGGTGTACACCTCGCACTACCTTCAGGAAATCGAAACCCTGTGCGACCGCCTGATGCTGCTGGACGGCGGACGTTTGGCGTTTTCAGGCAGCCTTGCCGAGCTGCCCGCGCAAGCGCAAATGTTCGTGCAAACCGAGCCGCCCTTGAGCGGAAAACACATCAACGCATTGGGCGGCAAAGCAAGCGGCGGCGGCGCGTATCTGCCCGCACACCACACCCCCGAACAGGTTTTGCCGTTTTTGTATGCGGCGGGCTACCGCATCACCGCCTGCCGCTTCGGCAAACCTTCACTGGAAGAATTTTATCTGGACTTTTTGCACCGCCGTGCGGAGCCGCCGCCATGCTGATTGCCGCCATTGCCAAAGAACTGAAACTGCTCGCACGCGACCTGCACGGCGTGGCGGTGCTGTTTGTGATGCCCATCGTGTTCATGCTCATCATGTCGGCGGCACTGAGCCAAGACGGCGACAACCTGCGCCCCGATGCCCGCATCGTCCTGCTCGGCGATGCGGACGATGCCAACACCCGCGACCTTTCCGCCGCCCTGCGCGGCGAAGGCTGGAACGTGGCAACGGCGGCACACGGCGAAGCGGCGGCACAGCAACGCGCCCTGCAAAACGGCCGCACCGACCTGCTGATAGACAACCCCAACCGCGCCGACACCCCCTTGGCAGACGAACAACCCCTGCACCTGTGGCTCAGCCCCGATGCCGACCGCGCATGGCTGGCGGCGGCGAAAGGCATCTTGCGCCAACACTACACCCGCATCCGCCTCGACCGCTATCTGGCGGAACAACGCATCACCCTGCCCAAAAACCCCCGCTTTCCCGTGCGCGACATCGAGCGCAAAGCCAACGCATCTTTTGACCAAACCCGCGATGCGGTCAAACAATATTTGGCGCAAACGGCGTGGCGGGAAACCTATCTCAACCGGCGCGGCGAAGCGGTGCAACGCCCCAATTCGGTGCAGCACAGCGTCCCCGCGTGGCTGATTTTCGGTATGTTTTTCATTATGATACCGCTTTCCAATGTGATGACGGCGGAGCGGCAGACCAACACGCTCACCCGTTTGAGCATGGCGCGTGCGCCCGCTTCGGCGCTGTTGGCGGCGAAAATCATCCCGTATTTTCTGATTAACCAGTTGCAGTTTGTCGGCATGGTGCTGCTCGGTTATACCGTGCTGCCTGCGTTGGATATGCCCGCGTTTGCGCTTTCAGGCAGCCTTGCGCCGTATCTGTTGCTGTCGGCGGCGGTGAGCGCGGCGGCTCTGGGCTACGGGCTGCTGGTGAGCGTGTTGGCGCGGAGTACCGAACAAGCGGTAGTGTTGGGCGGCGGCGGCATCATCATCATGGCGGCTTTGGGCGGGATTATGGTGCCGGTGCATGTGATGCCCGACATCATGCGCCAAATCGCCGCTTATTCGCCGATGGGCTGGGGCTTGGAAGCGTTTCAAAAGCTGTTGCTCAACCATTATTCCGCCGCCCAAATCGCCCCGCAACTGCTCAAATTGTCGTGCTTCGGCTGCGCCGCGCTGTGCGTTGCCGTGTGGCTGTACCGCCGCCAACTGGCGTTGTCGGCGCGTTTTTAATCTGTTGAAAGCCGATTATGTCCGAATTGAACCTTGACACGCCCGCGCTGGAATACGCGCTCAAGTGCCTGATTGTGCGCGAAACCGAAAAACACCATCTGAACCCCGAAGACATCGCCGATGACGAAGCCTTGTTCGGCAGGGTCAGCCGTGTCGGTTTGGATTCGCTGGACGCGCTGCAAATCAGCATTGCGCTGCAGGCGCAGTTCGGCGTGCGTTTGAGCGGCGACCGTGCCGTACGCAAACACATGGCAAACGTGGCGGCATTGGCGGCGTTTGTGCGCGGCCATCATGGCTGAAACGGTGTTCGTACGCGGCGGCAGCGTGGTGTGCGCGCAAGGCGCGGCACGTTTGAACACAGGCTTGGCGGGCTTGGATTTCGCGCAAGGACGCAGCGTGCCGCGCCGTTTGTCGGTGTTGGGACAAAGCCGCAGCTTGCCGTATTTTGCCGCGTTTGCGGAGGAGTTGCTGACGGCGCAAGCCTTGTTTGACGTGTTGGAAGCGCAAATCCGTGCGGCGGCGGACGATGCGGGCGTGCCGCAAGCAGAGTTGTGCCGCGTGCCGGTTTTCATCGGCTCGGGCGCGTATGTGCTTTCCGACCGCGAACGGTGCGGCACGGCGGGCGCACGCGCTTATTCTTTGGACGAAACCGCCGCCCGTTTGCGCCGCCGCTTTGCCAATCCGAACGTGTTTGCGCTGGCAACGTCCTGCACCGCTTCGGCGCAAGCCATCGTGCAAGCGGCGCGGGCGGCGGCGTGGAGCGGCACGGCGGTGGCGGCGGGCGTGGAAAGTTTCAACCGTCTGACCCTTGCCCATTTTGACGCGATGGGTTTGTCGGAAGCGGGCGTGGTGTTGGGCGAAGCGGCGGCAGCCGTCGTCTTGTCGGCGCAAACGGGCGGGACGGCGGTTTTGCGCGGCATCACCGCCCGCACCGACCACGCCGCGCTGACCGCGCCCTGTCCCCGCGCCTTGACGCGTTTGGCGGACGACTGTCTGCACCGCGCCGCTTTGACGGCAGACGGCATCGGTGCGGTCAAAACACACGGCGGCGGCAACTACGCGGCGGAAGAACGGGCGTTTGCCGCGTTCCGCCGCCGCATATCGTTCAAACCCTATATCGGGCATACGCTCGGCGCGGCGGGCGTGGCGGAAACCGTTTTGCTTGTCGGCTGCCTGCAACGCGGTCACTTGCCGGACGGTACGCCCGCCCCCGATTCCGTGTTGGACTATTTTCCGGGCTTTGGCGGCAGCCACGCCGCTTGGGTCGTGCAAACCGCATCATGAACACCACGCTTTACGTTCAAATTGACGGCACATCGCAAGCGCCGTCCGTGCCGGAGCGGGCAGACTGCCTGCAACACACCGACACGCGCCGCCTGAGCCGCGCCACCCTGCTGGTATTGGCGGGCGCACTGCCCCTGTGCGGCGGCTTGCCCGCCCGCACCGCCCTGTATGCCGTTTCGCCTTTCGGCTCGGCACAACGCTTCGCCCGACTGTGCGACAAATTTCAAGCGGGCGTGCCTTCGCCTTTGGATTTTGTTGCCCAACTGCACAATGCGCCCCTGTTTCATTTGGCGCAAACGGCGGGCATTTGTGGCGAAAGCATCTTGCTGGCGGCGGAAACGGACGGGCTGACCCAACACCTGCGCTTGGCGGCACTGGCACTGCACGGCGGCGCGGCGGACACCGTCTTGGCGGGCTGGCTGTACGAACCGCGCCGCCCGCATGAGCGCGAAACCGGCATTTGGTGGCGGCTGTCGCGTGCGGACACGCCGTTTGACGCGCCCGCAACGCCCTTGCCCGACCCCGCAACCGCCTTCCCCGAAGCGGCGCAGAGATTGCATGACGGCTTATTGCGGCACGGTGCGCTTGCCCTGCCTGCAAGCGGCGGCTTGCCCGCCGTAACACTGCATCTGCCCGCGCCATCGGCACATCGTCAATGTGCCTGAACGTTCGTGTTGATACGGCGTGTTCCGCCGTCCAAACCTCAACCCCACCCCTGCCCAAAAACACACAACCGTCCGAATAAACGGACGGTTGGCGGGGTTCGGGGTTTCAAACGGGAGCGGAAACAGGCGCAACGCCCGTTCCAACGGCGGGAAAAGAACGAATAAGGGAATGACAAAAATATAGGTATCAACAGCTTAACTGCCGACACCCCGCATTATACCGAAATAATAACAACTATCAACACTGAACAACGCTTTTATCAGGCAAGACACTTCAAATGGCTGATTTTTATGTAAAGAAAAATTAACGTTTCATGGGGCCGTGCTTTGCCGTGCCGCCCTGTGCGTTGCAACAACGCCCGAATCCAGCCGTACCGGCAGGCTGATTCGCGTATAATCGCCCGTTTCTTTTTGCAAAAACCGACAAACACCATGAACACGCCCGTTTACCCCACCGTTTCGCAACAGCTTCTGCACGCCAACCGCCTTTGCCCCGATATTTTGGCGCGCAATCTCGCCCACATTGGTCAGCACCATGTTGATTATGCGGATATTTATTGCCAGCGCACCGCCTTTGAAAGCTGGCATTTGGACGAAGGCACGGTAAAATCGGGCAGTTTCCAAATTGAACAGGGCGTGGGCGTTCGCGCGGTGGCGGGCGACAAAACCGCCTTTGCCTACGCCGACAGCCTTACCCCCGAAGCCGTGCGCCGCGCCGCCGACACCGTGCGCATGATTGGCGCGGCGGGCAATGCCGTGCCGGTGCGCGTGGCGGAAGTGGCGGCGGGCAGGGCGGTGTGCGGCAGCGACAACCCGATTAGCGGCATGGATTCCGCCGCCAAAGTCGCCCTGCTCAACCGCGTGGAACAACTCGCCAAAGCCGCCGACCCGCGCATCGTGCAAGTGATGGCGGGTTTGGCGTGCGAACACGACATGATTTACATCGCCCGTTTGGACGGCAAACACGCGGCGGACATCCGTCCTCTGGTGCGCCTGAGCGTAACCGTCATCGCCCAGCAAGGCACGCGCCGCGAACAGGGACACGCGGGCGGCGGCGGACGTTTCGGCTTGGCGTATTTTGACGATGCCAAATTGAAAGAATATGTGGACGCGGCGGTCAAACAAGCCCTGATTAACTTGGAAGCCCGTCCCGCGCCCGCCGGCGAAATGACGGTGGTGCTGGGCAACGGCTGGCCGGGCGTGTTGCTGCACGAAGCGGTGGGACATGGTTTGGAGGGCGATTTCAACCGCAAGCAAACCAGCGCGTTTTCAGGCAGACTGGGCGGGCGCGTGGCGGCGAAAGGCGTTACCGTGATTGACCAAGGCGACCTCGCCGGACGGCGCGGCAGCCTGAACATCGATGACGAAGGCAACGAAACCCGCCGCACCGTGTTGATTGAAGACGGCATTTTAACCGGCTATATGCAGGACGAAACCAATGCGCGGCTGATGGGTATGCCCGTTACCGGCAACGGCCGCCGCGAAAGTTACTCGTCCGCCGTGATGCCGCGCATGACCAACACCTTTATGGAAAACGGCAGCCACGACCCGCAGGAAATCATTGCCAGCATCGACAAGGGCATTTACGCGGTGAATTTCGGCGGCGGGCAGGTGGACATTACCAGTGGCAAATTTGTGTTTTGCGCTTCGGAAGCGTGGTGGGTGGAAAACGGCAAGCCGCAATATCCCGTTAAAGGCGCGACCATTATCGGCAACGGGCCGGAAGTATTGAAACATGTTTCCATGATTGGCAACGACACCGCGCTGGATACGGGCGTGGGCGTGTGCGGCAAAGACGGGCAGAGCGTGCCGGTGGGCGTGGGGCAGCCGACTTTGCGGATTGATGCGGGGCTGACGGTGGGCGGCAGCGAGGTGTAAAACGAAAAAACACAGCGCCGTCATTCCCGCGAATGCGGGAATCCACTGCCTGATGCTTGGCAAGTGATGTTTTATCAAAGCTTTTTGTGCTTCGATTTGGATTCCCGCCTACGCGGGAATGACGGATTTTTTTATATTGCACTGAATTTTCATTATAAAAATATAAAAATTTAATTGATGACACACTCTAGGCGGCAAGCGGTTTCAGTTGCAGCACCAAGCCTTCATCGCGCACGCGCAACAACAAATCCACGTTCGGGTGCTTGCCCGCATGGGCGAGCGCATCGGCAGTGTGTTCGGCAAACCACGCCAAGCCCTGTTCGGCGGCTTCGGCGTTCAGCACGCCGTCAAAACGCTGTGCCAGCGCGTGGTACAGCTTCAGGCTGCCCAGCTTGCCTTCGATGGCGGGAATGTGGTGCAAGACTTTGTTTTCATTGTCGCACACGTCCAAGCCGCGCAAATGGACGATGTCGGGCATCGCCGCCAAGTTTTCGGAAAAAGTGGTCATGGTGGTTCCTTATGGGTTCGCTATGCTGATTTTTATACTTAAAAAATTAGGGCAATATAAAAATACCGTCCTTCCCGCGCAGGCGGGAATCCGTTGCCCGATGCTTGGCAAGCCGTGTTTCATCAAGGTTTCTCGTGCTTCGACTTGGATTCCCGCCTGCGCGGAAAGGACGACTGTTTTTTATTGCACTGATTTTCATTAAGAAAATTTAAGTGGCGACACGCTCTAGCCGTGCTTTGTGCCGAAAATTTTGTCGCCCGCATCGCCCAGGCCCGGAATGATGTAGCCGTTTTCGTTCAAATGGCTGTCGAGTGCGGCGGTGAAAACCGGTACGTCGGGGTGTGCCTGATGCACGGTTTGCACGCCTTCGGGTGCGGCAACCAGTACCAGTGCTTTGATGTTGCGGCAGCCTTTGGCTTTGAGCAGGTCGATGGTTGCCACCATGGAGCCGCCCGTTGCCAGCATCGGGTCGAGAATCAGTGCGGGGCGTTCGTCCATTTTGTCCACCAGTTTTTCAAAATAGGAAACCGGTTGCAGGGTTTCTTCGTCCCGTTGCAAGCCGACCACGCTGATTTTGGCGGTGGGAATCAGGTCGAGTACGCCGTCGAGCATGCCCAAGCCGGCGCGTAAAATCGGTACGACCGTCAGGGTTTTGCCTTTGATGCGTTCGCCGTTGATGTGTCCGCACCAGCCGTTGATGTCGCAATGTTCGGTTTCAAAGTCGCGGGTGGCTTCGTATGCCATCAGGCGGGACAGCTCTTTGGTGAGGGTGCGGAATTTGCCCGTGCTGCAGTCGGCTTCGCGCATCAGCGTGAGTTTGTGGGCAACAAGGGGGTGTTTGATGATGTGCAGGTTCATGGGAAAACGGTGTGCCGTGCGGGTAAAACGCGGTATTATAGTGGCAAGGGCGGGGTGTTGGTAAGGCTTGTATTTTTAATGCTTTGTTTGGTAATTTGTTTTTTGGTTTGGGGTGTGGCGCGGCGCGTAAATTCAAGTTAAAGCGCATTGCACGCGGCGCGGTTCGCGTTTAAGATGACGGTTTTTCGGCAACGCTACGGGCGCGTTGTGCCTGTGCAGCCGTTTTCCCACAATTTCAGACAAAGGATTTTACGATGAAGATTCAATTGATTGCCGCTTCTGCCGCCGCCGTTTGCGCTTTGGCTGCCTGCCAGTCGCCCGCACCCGGTCATACCGTACACGGCACGCAAACCGGCAACCACCAAGCCCAAGCCGTCAATATGCCCGATGAGCAGTTTGTGTGCCGCAACGGCATGACCGCCACCGTGAAATATGTCGGCAACAGCCGCATCGCCGTCAGCATCGATACCGACAACCGCACCGTTGCCGTGATGCCGCAAGTACGCGCCGCATCGGGCGAAATGTACGCTGCCAACAACGGCTTGTACGGCAAGCCGACCCAATGGCACCAAAAAGACGGCGAAGCCGCATTCTTGTTCCACGACCCGCACGGCAACAAAACCGAAACCGTTTGCCGCCGCAAATAATCCGCTTTCAAGCCCGAACGACCGCAGCACGAAATTGTCTGCGGTCGTTTTTCAATCGGATTTTTCGGTTTCGGCGGCTTCTTGGCGGGCAGCCGCGCTGCGGCGGGTAACGCTGATGCCCAACTGCTTGAGTTTCCGATACAGATGCGTGCGCTCCAAGCCCACTTTTTGCGCCACACGGCTCATGTTTTGGTTTTCGCGGCGGATGTGGTATTCGAAATAACGCCGCTCCAATTCCTCGCGCAATTCGCGCAAAGGCAGATTGAAATCAAAACCGTTCACCATTTCGCCGTCGTTTTGCTGCATGAACTGCCCGAGCATTTTGTTCACAGCCTGCTGCCCGACTTCGCCGCCGTCGCTGTTGAGCGCAAGGTTTTTCACCACGTTTTTCAACTGCTCCAAATTGCCCGGCCAATCGTATTGGCACAAACGCCCGATGGCGTCCGCGCTGAAGCGCATCGGCACGGATTTTTGCGCCTGTGCCAGCTCTTTGGTGATTTGCCCGACCAAAAACGGAATGTCGTCAATTTGTTGGCGCAAGGGCGGCAGCGACACCACCAGCGATGAAAGTACGTTCAACAAACGGTTGTCCTGCGCGGGCGAGCTGACCAGCTCCGACAAGGGCTGGCTGCAGGTGCAGACGATGCGGGTGTGGTAACGCTCGGCTTTGGTCAGCAAAAAGGCAATGCTTTGCTGCACGCTTTTGTTGTATTGGGAAATGTCGCCCAAATACAGCACCCCGCCCGTTGCCTTTTGCAAAATTTCCAAAGGCGAATCGATGATGTGGTCGGGGCGTGCCGGTTCTATCCACGGCGAGCCGTGTTTGTGGAAAAAGCGCGCCACCGCTTCAAAGGGCGAACCGGATTCGCCCAGCAGCAAAATCGGGCCGGCATGGCGGGCGGCGCGTTCCAATTGCTTGCCCAATTCTTTGATGACGGGGCTGTTGCCCAATTTGTCCGGCGAAAAACCCGCCGCCGACTGCATTTCGCCCGCTTTGAGGGCGCGTTCGACCGCGCTGAACAGCTTTTGCAGCGAAATGGGTTTTTCCAAAAAATCCAATGCGCCGATTTTGGTGGCTTCTACGGCGGTGTCGATGCTGCCGTGTCCGCTCATCATCACCACGGGCATGGTCAATTGACCGTTGGTTGCCCATTCTTTGAGCAGGGTGATGCCGTCGCTGTCGGGCATCCAAATGTCCAACAGCACCATTGCCGGACGTACTTGGTTGCGCATTTTGCGCGCCTGTTCGGCGTTTTCCGCCAAAGCAACCGAATAGCCTTCGTCTTCCAGCGTTTCCTGAAGCACTTCGCGGATGCCGATTTCATCGTCCACAATCAGAATGTCGGTACTTCGCATGATTAGGGGTTTTCCATAGTGAATTTGAGGTGTACGCACGCCCCGCCGTTTTCGCCGTTGGCGAGCGTAATGCTGCCGTGATGGTCTTCGACAATGCGTTTGACCACCGACAAGCCCAAGCCCGTGCCCGATGCTTTGTCGGTGGTGTAGGGCTCGAAGGCGGTTTGCAGCATGGCATTGCTGAAGCTTTTGCCGTTGTTGGTGATGCTCAGGCAGGCGCGACCTTCGTTGTCGGCATGGGTGCGGATGCACACGTGCGGTTTGGGGTCGGCTTCGGCGGCTTCGGAAGCGTTTTTCAGCAGGTTGTGCAGCACTTGGCGCATGGCGGTGGTGTCTGCTTTTAACCACAAGGGTATATTACTCAATTCGGACGTAAAGGTGCAAGAGCTGCTTTCGTACAGCACCAGCACTTCCGACACCAGTTGGTTCAGCTCCAGCTCGTGCAGCTTCAGCGAGGGGGCGCGGGCGTAGTTGCGGAAGGCTTCGACCATCTCTTTGAGCGCGGCAACTTGTTTGATGATGGTATTGGTTGATTTTGTTAAGAATTGTTCATCTTTGTTATCGAGTTTGTCGCGCAGTCTGTGTGCCAGCCGTTCGGCGGAAAGCTGAATCGGGGTGAGCGGATTGCGGATTTCGTGCGCCAAACGTTTGGCAACTTCGCCCCAAGCGGCTTCTTTTTGTGCCAGAACAAGTGTTGTAATATTGTCAAAAATCAGCACCGTGCCGTTGCCGTTTTCGGCGGGCAGGCGCACGGCTTTGCCCAGCAGGGTGCGGGTTTCATCGGCACCGGCGTAGGCAAGCTCGACGGCTTCGCCCGTTGGTTCGGCGGCAAGCAGGACGCGGACGGTTTCCGCCAACACGGTGTGTTGTGCCGATTGCCGTACCCATTCGCGGCTGTCGCGTCCGACCAGCTTGTCCAAAGGCAAATCCAGAATCATTTCGGCACTGCGGTTGTAGGTTTTCAATCTGTCTTTGCTGTCTAGGGTAATCACGCCCGAGCTCAGGCTTTCCAAAACGCGCTCGAGGTAGTGGTGCGAGGCTTCCAAAGCGCGGCGGTGCTCGGCATCGGCGGCTTGGGCAAATGCCAATTTTTCGCTCATGTGGTTGAACAGGTTTGCCAAACGCCCGAATTCGTCTTTGCGTCCGGTGTTGAGGCGTTGTTGGAAATCGCCGCGTGAAACGGCTTTGGCAGCCGCCGCCAGATGCAGAATCGGCTCGATGAAACGCTGGGCGAAATACAGCCCTGCGGCAATGGCAAACAGCAATGCCATCAGCGAGGAAATCAGCAAAGTGGTGCCGAACATCAGCTTCATGCCGTCGTGGGCAAACAGGACGGCGGCGTGGTCGGCATAGGCTTTTTCGATGTTGGCAACGGGTGCGGCGATGCTTTCGGGAATGGTTTGGCGGAAAAACAGTGCGTGTGCTTCGCCGTTGATGTCGGGCAGCTTCAGCCAGCCGTGCGCGTACAGGCGGTGGTTGATGTGTTCGGTGTCGTGTGCCGTGCCGCCCCTGTTGATGTGGGTGAGGGTGGTGGCATCGAGCGGCGGCGGGGCGGGCAGGTGCGAATCGGTTTGCTTGAGCGGGCGCATGGTGTTCAGGTTCACCACAGCCAATTGCTCGAATGCCTGTGCCTGTTTGGTGAGCAGGGCGGGGTCGATGTCGTGTTCCTGTGCCAGCGCGGCGGCGATGCCGTTACGCACCGTGCCTGCCTGTGCCAAGCTTTTTTCCACCGAATGGGCGATGGCGCGTTTGCCCAGCTCGACACTGCTGTCCAAAGCGTTGCTTGCGTGCGGGGTAAACCAAGAATCGATGTGCCGTTGAATCATCGACATCGACACGGCAAACATGCACAGCATCGGCACCAGTGTGATGGTGGCAAACATGGCGGAGAGCTTGCGGGCGATTTGCGAGCCGAAAATGTGGCGGTGTTGGTTGCGGACGATTCGGACGATGTATTTGAAAATAATGCCCAACAAAATCAGAGTTAAAACCGCGCACATCACAAAAGCCGCCCAAAATACCACCGAATATTCGTGGTTGCTGCCGGTGAGGAAGGTCAGCGCATACAGGGAAAGAAATGCCGTGATGCCCGCATAGATGAAAAAACGCTGCATAGGGTTCGGATACCTTGAATGGAAAATAAAACGCCACTGAAGGGCATTATGGTTGGTGTGCTGTAATTTTTATGTGGCGTCGGTTTGCCTGATTTGAGAAATAAACCACATCAACCCTATTTTACGGCAAGCTCGGGCGAAAGTCGCGCCCGATGTGGCTTCAACGGTGGATGTGCAGCCGTTGCCAGTCGGAGTCCAGTTGCCAGTTGCCTTTGGTAAGTGCGTTGATTTGAAACGGCTTGGGAAGCTGTGCGGTGCTTAGTTTCAGGCGTACTTTGACGCGTATGTCTTTGACGGGGGTGTCGGTGAGTGCGCCCGGTTGCAGCACTTGCCAGCCGGCAATCGCGCCGATGCCGTTCAGTGCGCTGTCCAATTGTTCGTATTCGTTGGAGAAGGTGTCGGCACTGAGGCGGTAGCGTTTGGTAATCGGTTGGAAGGCAAGGCGGTAGCGCACGGTATTGTTTTCGCTGTCGCTGCCGACGAATTTGGCAAGCTTATAGCGGTAGGCGGTCAGGCGCGGTTTTTCCAAGCGGTAGCTCAGGTCGAAATCCAAAGGCACGCCTTGTTGCAGGGCGTTTTGCAGTTGGCCGGGCAGCTCGGTGTGAAAACGGGTGCTGATGGCAAGTTGTCCGTTGGGCAGAATGTGGGCGTCGCGGCGGACGGCGGTGATGGTTTCGCCGTTGGCGGCACGGGCGGCGGTGCAGGCGCTGCAGGCGATGCACAGCAGCAGGGCGGGCAGCAGCAGCCGTTGGAGCAGGTGGGCAAGATGGGTCATTGTTGTCGTATTGTGCGGGCATGGGGCGGCGTTCCGATACAACGGTTACAACTGTACAGGTTCGGTGTGCCGGCTGTTTGTGGGAAAATGCGTAAAATTTTTTAATATTTTGGTGCGGGGCATGGGGGCATGAAAGCCGCTTGAACAACATTTAATGCAGTGAAATCGTGCGGCGAAAGTGTGTCCGACACATTCCGCGCACAAAGCGTAGGGTAAAACAATTCCGCCCCCGATGCACGGTTTGACGGCATTCGGGGGCGGAATCGGTGGGGTTTACGCAACACTTTTGTGCAGCAGGGCGTAGTAAAAGCCGTCTTGACGGGTATCGGGGGGCAGAATGCTTTCGTGTTGCAGCACGGCATCGGGGTGGCGGGCGAGAAAGTTGCGGCACTGGTCTTGGTTTTCTTCGCGGAACAGGGAGCAGGTTGCCAGCAGCATGCGCCCGCCCGGACGGACGGTGTGCCACAGGGCATCGAGCAGGGGAATTTGTTGGGCGGCGGTTTTGGCGGCGTCGTCGGGACGGCGCAGCCAGCGTACGTCGGGGTTGCGCCGTATCGTGCCGGAAGCGGTGCAGGGAATGTCAGCAAGCACCGCGTCAAACGGCACGCCGTCGTGCCATGCGGGCAGATTGGCGGCATCGGCGCAATGCAGTTGTGCCGTCAAGCCGAGCCGTTGCAGATTGTCGGCAACCCGTGCCAAACGCTGCGGGCTGATGTCCAGCGCGGTCAGGCGGCAGTCGGCAAGCTCGAGCAGATGTCCGCTTTTGCCGCCCGGTGCGGCGCAAGCGTCCAAAATGCGTTCGCCGTCTTGCGGGGCGAGCAGCACGGCGGCGCGTTGTGCGCCAAAGTCCTGCACCGACACGCGCCCTTCGGCAAAACCGCCCAATTTGTGAACGGGCAGGGCGTGTGCCAACATCACCGCCGCGCCGCCCAAAGGCGTGGCGGCGATGCCGTCTGCCGCCAATTCCGCCAAATAAGCGGCAACACTGCTGCGGCGCGGATTGACCCGCAGCGTAAACGGCGGATGTGCCGAACAATCATCGGCAATCTGCCGCCAAGCATCGGGATAATCGCGGCGCAAACGCCCCAGCCACCACACGGGCAGATTGTAACGCGCCACATCATCGTCCGCACACGCCGCAAGCAGCGCGGGCATTTCCCGTTGGAAACGGCGCAGCACCGCATTGCCCAAAGCACGGTAACGCCCCTTACCGATGCGCCCGATGTGGCGCACCGCCTCATTGACCACCGCATGCGGCGCATTGCGCGTGTGCTGCAACTGATACATCGCCACCAGCAGCAGCGCCCGCACGCGTGGCGGCGGCGATTTGGCAAGCAAACGCGCCAACATAAAATCCAAACTGCCGTAAAAACGCTGCACCCCGTGTGCCAAATCGTGCAGCATGCCCCTGTCCTGCGCCGGCAAACCGGCGTGTTGCGCGTACAGCAACGCCAATTCGTCAGACAAATTGCGCCCCTGCGCCACCGCCGACACCGTGTCGGCAGCCAAGCCTTGAATATGGGAAAGCGACATAATCAAACCACAACATTCATTAAAGAGAAAACAACGCGCCACCGCCCCGCCCATGCGGAAACAACGGTGGCACACTTTGATTCATTAAAATGATAAATACCTAATCCGCTTTGGGTGGAGCGGACGGCGCCTCACCCTCCCCGTCTGCCTGATTTTGCTGGCGCATCGCCTCAAACTCCGCCTGCTGCGCCAACACCGAGCCTTCGGGCGCTTCCGAAGTTTCCCCGTGTTCCCAAGGCGAATTGTCGGGCAACTCCTCAATATAAATCGTTTTCAGCGAATAATCGGGCTGGTAATGCAAATCGTATTTCGCCGCCTTAATCAGCGACAACATCATCAGCGACATAATCACCAGCAAAGGCGCACCCGCAAAAATCGACGCCGTCTGCAGCGTGGACAAACCGCCCAAAAACATCAGCACCGCAGGCATAAAGCACAAAGCAAACGCCCAAAACAAACGGTTCCAACGGTGCGGCTCGTCTTCCACCTCATGCTGCACCACCGAAGCCAGAATATAAGAAATGCTGTCGAAAGTCGTTGCCGTAAAAATCACCGACAACAACACAAACACCGCCATCACCAGCTTGGGCATGGGCAACGTTTTGAGCACCGCAAAAATCGCCGCCGTCGCCCCGCCCTCGTTCAGCACCGACACCACGTCCAAATTGCCCGACAACTGCAGCCACAAACCGTAATTGCCCAACACGATGAAAAACACCGCACAACCGAGCGAGCCGAAAAACATCGACCCCACCACCATTTGGCGGATGGTGCGCCCTTTGGAAATCTTGGCGATGAACAAACCGATGGTCGGCGCGAACACCAGCCACCACGCCCAATAAAACACCGTCCAATCACGCGGAAAATTGGTGTGTCGGAAACCGTGTTGTTCAAACTGCCCGAACGATTCCATCCACGTCATCATGCTGACCATATGGGTGGCGGCACGCCCCATGCTTTCCAAGCCCACATTCAGAATAAACACGGTCGGGCCTGCCAGCAGCACAAACAGCAAAAACGCAATGGACAAGTAAAAATTGATGTTGGACAAAAACTGAATGCCGCTACGCAAACCCTGATACGCGCTGTAGGCAAAAATCATCGTTGTAACCAGCAGCACGCCCAACTGCGTCCACAAATGGTTGGGTATGCCCGCAAGCTCCTGCAAACCCTGACCAATCATCGGCGATGCCAAACCCAAAGTGGTCGCCCCGCCGCCAATCATGCCGAACACAAAGAAAATATCGATGGTTTTGCCCCAACGGCTTTTGGCAAGTTTTTCCCCCAGCAGGGGCATCAGCGTTTGGCTGACTTTCAATACGGGCGAATTGCGCACATGGGCAAAATAGGCGATTGCCGAAGCGGGTACGAGGTAAATCGCCCACGCCACAGGCCCCCAGTGGAACATGCCGTAGGTGCTTGCCCAGCGCACCGCATCGGGCGATTTGGCTTCCACGCCGAACGGGGGCGACTGGTAGTAATACATCCATTCGACAATGCCCCAATACAGAATGCTCGCGCCGATGCCCCCGCAAAACATCATCGCCGCCCAAGAGCCGGTTTGAAACTCCACCGCGTCTTCGGGCTTGCCCAGCTTGATGTTGCCGATGTCGGAAGCGGCGATGTACACCACAAACAATACCGACAACACGCCGAAAGCCAAATACGCCACGCCGAAATTGTCGGTAACAAATGCTTTTGCCAACGCCACCCAGTCCGCGCCCTGTTGCGGAAACGCCACCAAAGGCAGGGTAACGCCCAATAAAATCACCAATACGCCGAAAAAAGTAAACTTGTCGATGCGGGTATCGGCTTGGGCGTGTTCGCCGTGCGGACGGAAATTGCCGTCCGAATTGAACGTACCCAAATGGGCAGGGGCTTTGTTTTTGGATTCTGCCATCGTCTGCTCCTGAAAAGTTGTGATTGGGAACAGGATTATAGCATAAATTTATCTTGATGATAAAATTGAAATGATTTTTTTATCGCCACGCCCGCCACGCCAGCTTCAGCCAATCGCGTTTGTCCAGCACGGGGCGGTGGCGGAATACGTCGTAGCGCACGGCGTCGAGCTTTTGCAAAACGGCCTGCCCGCCCAAGACAATCAGGCGCAATTCGTAGCCGATGCGCCCTTTGAGCGTGCGCCCGAGCGGTGCGCCCGCTTGGAGCATTTTGAAGGCGCGTTCGCATTGGTGGGTCATCAGTTTTTGAAATGCGGCATCGGCGCGTCCTGCGGCGATTTGTGCTTCGTCCACGCCGAAGCGTTGCAAATCGCTTTGCGGCAGGTACACCCGTCCTTTTTGCCAATCTATTGCGACATCTTGCCAGAAGTTAATCAGTTGCAGCGCGGTGCAGATGCCGTCGCTTTGGGCGAGGCTGCGCGGGTCGTGTTCGCCGTACAGGTGCAGCATCAGCCTGCCGACGGGGTTGGCGGAGCGGCGGGCGTAATCTGCCAGTTCGCCGAAATCTTGATAACGGGTTTTCACCACGTCTTGCGAAAACGCGCTGAGCAGGTCTTCAAACGGCGCAAGCGGCAGCGCAAACGGCACAATGGCTTCGTTTTGCAAACGGCGCATCAGTGCGGTGGCGGGCGTTTGTCCCGCCGCCATTTTCGCCAATTCGCCGCGCAGCGCGTCCAGTGCCGCCAAACGTTGTGCGGCGGGCGCATCGCCTTCATCGGCGATGTCGTCTGCGGTGCGGGCGAAGGCGTACACGGCGTGGACGGGGCGGCGCAAACGGCGCGGCAGCACCAGCGAGCCGACCGGAAAGTTTTCGTAATGATTCACGCCCATTGGCTTAATCGGCAAATTGTTTTTTCAGGCGTTCGCGGCGTTCCTGCGCTTCTACCGACAAGGTGGCGGTGGGGCGGGCGAGCAGGCGTTTGAGCCCGATGGGTTCGCCGGTATCTTTGCAAAAGCCGTATTCGCCCTCGTCGATGTCGCGCAAAGACGATTGGATTTTTGCCAACAGTTTGCGTTCGCGGTCGCGGGTACGCAGCTCGAGTGCGTATTCTTCTTCTTGGGAGGCGCGGTCGGCGGGGTCGGGAGCGGCTTCGTGGTCTTGCATGCTGCTGGTGGTTTCGGCGGCGCGTTCAATCAAATCATCTTGCATTTTGTTGAGCAGATTGCGGAAAAACGCCAGTTGTGCGTCGTTCATGTAATCGTCTTCGGGGCCGTCCCAGTTTTGCAAATCTTGTTCGGTTAATTGGGTCATGTTTGCTTTCCTTATGATTTTAAATAATAAAATGAAATGTGTCGTGTCAAAGGCGCGAATCATACCATGTTTGCGGACGGGGGGCTACGGCGTGGCGGCGATGTGTGGCGGAGTGTTTTGTTTTTCAGACAGTTTGGCGGGATTTGGGGGATTTTGACGGTGCAAATGTGGGCAAAACGCCGTTTGGCTGAACAAACGGCGTTGTTTGAACGGAAAGGATTTTTTAATGGATTGGCTGTAATGTCGAACCTTGCTGCGGCTGGGCTTTGGCGGGCGGACGGCAGCGTACGACCATGTTTCCAGACCTCAATGCTTGTGTTATTTCGCGGCTTTGAATGGTGTAGCCCGCCGCGCACACTTCTTTCACTTTATCCAGCATCAGCGTATCGCAGTCTTGAAAACAGTATTTGGCATTGATGCCGATAAGCGAGCCTTTTTGTTCGTCTGTTTCAATAACGCTGGACGAAACCGATGGTGCGTGGGCAACCACGCATGCCGTCAAACCCGATGCCAGTGCCAAAATCCATGCGGATTGGTTGATGTGTTTGAGCATATCAGTATCTCACGCCGCCAAATACCGTGTCCAAAGCAGGGTTGTTTTTAAACTCCACCGTGCCTGCGGTTTCTTTTGCGCCCTTGCCGAACAATTGCCCTTCGTAATGTCCGCCGTTGTTGCCCAACACGCTGGCGTTGCCCGAATATTCTTTGCCGTGCAAATTGCCTTTGTGCAGGGTGATGTCGCGTTGCAGTCCGGGCATGGTGATTTCGCCGTGAACGGTACGGTTGCCAAAATCGATGTTCAAACGGCTTTTGCCGTCCGTTACCAGTTCGCCCGTCAAGCTGTTTACGCGCATGGCGTTGCCGCGATACACGGCTGTGCCGGACGTGGGAACGTCATAGGCTTCTTTGCCTTGATAGCGCAATTGGTATTGGTCGGAACTTTTGTCTTCCCAAATGCCGTAGAACGAATGGTTTTGGTTGTAGCCGGTCAGCGTGCCGTTGATGGTATCGGTTTCGACCAAGCCAAGCGGGCTGCCGGAAAGGTCGATTTTATCGCCGTCAGGTGTTTTGGTCGTACCCGCGCCGTCGCCCGCACAGGCAGACAGTAACAATACGGCGGTGATGCACATTAATTTTTTCATGCTTGAATCCTTTGGGTGGTGGATAAAAATTTGTTTGGGGCAGGGGAAACCTGTTAGAATCCGTGCCGCACACGGTTCATTAAATATTTTAAATTGCCCCGTTTAACCGTACCACCAACAAACCGTGTGTTTTTGCTGCCGAGTTTGTGGGGCAAACCAACCCGAATTGTGGAGAAGCCGATGAGCGTACACGACAAAATCCGCCTGATGCGCGAAATCAACCGTTGGTCGCAAGAGGAAATGGCAAAAAGGCTGAATATGTCGCCCAACGGCTATGCCAAAATCGAACGCGGCGAAACCAAGCTGCATTTGGACAAGCTGACCCAAATCGCCGAAGTGTTTAAGGTTGATGTGCTGGAGTTGATGACCACCGATAAAGGCGTGGTCTTTTTTATGAACGAACGTTGTGATTACAATTATATGGGTGCAAATGCTTGCCATCATACGCATTATGCGGCAACGGAAGGTTATGCGGAATTGGACAGGCTGAAATTGGTTTTGGCGCACAAAGATGAGGTGATTGAATATAAAAACAATGAATTGCAAGCGGTGAAAAATGAGTTGGCGGCTTTGAAAAAGCTGGTGGCTCTATTGGAGCAACAAGGCGCGGATAAGAAAGTTTGACAAAAACAGAGAGCAAGCCGTTGTGTTAAGACATAACGGCTTGTTGTTTTTGGTGAAAGTGGTGTTGGGGTGTGTCATCAATTGACCGAAAAACCTTTGCACCGTCATTCCTGCCTGCGCGGGAATGACGGGATTTTTATATTTCACTGATTTTCAGTAGAAAAATTTAAATGATGACACGACTTAGGGCTTGACGCGGATAATTCCGTTCATCGTGCCTTGCCAGTAGCTGCGGTCAAAGCCGAAATTGCCCGCCGTTTGCAGGGGGTCGGACAGCAGCCCGAAGCTGAAATGCACCGATGAGCGTTTTTGCCCCGTGTTCCAATCCACGGTAACGAATTTGTAGGTGTCCAAAGCGCCCGCGTTTTGCGAAGGGCCGGTGCGCTCCACGGTGTACAGCAGCCCGTCTGCGGTGGAGAGTTTGGGCAGGGCGGCGGAACGCACGTTGTTCGTCCATTTGGTTACGCAGCCTTTGCCGTCCGGTTTCACGTCCACGCGGGTCATGCCGCCGACAAACGGCGCTTTTTCGGGAACGGATTTGCCCGCGCCTTTGGGATATTTGGGATAGGGATAGCCGTAGGTGGAATTGACCACGATGGCGCGGCCGATGGCAACGGACGAATCTTCCGTGCCCGAATTGTCGCTGCCGAACAAAGGCACTTTGCACACCTGCTGACCGTTGTCGCTGCGGTACACCAGCAGGTTCATGCGTTGGGCGTTGTCGGTGATGGTAACGAATTCGTCGTTGCCGGCATTGGTGCCGAAAAAGGTCGGCGTTGCGCCCGTACCCCAGCTTAACTGGCCGGGTTTGCGGGCGGTGCCACGGTCGTATTTTTGCTTCCATTTCACCACGATTTTGCCGTTTTCTTTCGCCAGCATATACAGATTGTGGTTGGTGGCGATGCTGGTGCGGTCGCCCGAAGCGGTGGAGAAGGAGTTGGCAACGGTTTCGTAATTGCTTAATTTGGTGTAGATGACTTTTCTGGTTTTGCGGTTGGCCACGCCGACAACGGCGTTTTGGGTAACAAACCACACATCGTCCGCACTGCTGCCCGGATTGAGCGCGACCACGCTGTCGCACGTTCCGCCGCCGCAATGCGCCACCACCGCACGCCCCAAATGAATGGCGGTAAAGGAATTTTCTTTCAACGCCCAGCTATTGCCGTTACGCACGATATGCACGAAATTCAGATTGTGGTTTGCGTCCACATAAACAATATTGTCTTTTTCGTCCGCATAGGCATACACGCTGCCGAGCAGGCTGGCCGAGCTGAGCATGGTTTGCGCTAGTTTTTTGCCGTCTTGGTCAAACAGGGTGAGCTTGGGCTTGCGGGTGATGTAGTCCACGCACATGGCGGCCACTTTGCCGTCCGACAGCACCATCAGGTTCGGGCAGGCGGCGGAAAGCGAAATCAGTTGCAGTTTGCCGCCGCCTTGCGGCCCGCGCCGGTAGCTGGTGTCGGAGGAGAGGGTGTCGCCGTGGCTGGTGGCGCCGCCGGAGCGTCCCAAGCCGGGAAAAAACGGTACGGGCGCGGCGGAAGCGGCGGCGGAAAGGAGTGCCGCGCCCAGTGTCAGGACGGCGGCGGAACGGGAACGTTGCTTGGTTTTCATCGGGCTTCCTTTTCAGTTGGAAAATCCGCCATTTACGGCGGTAAAATGGTTTTTTTATTCGGGCGCGGTAAACCCCCGTCCGAATCGGGGCAAGGCATGGGGCTGTTTTTTATGTGCAGCCCTGTGGGTTGAAACATGGTTTTTCCTTATCTAGGGGGTGTCATCAATTAGCCGAAAAAACGCCGTACCGTCATGCCCGCGCAGGCAGAAATCCAAGTTGAAGCACGAGAAACCTTGATAAAACACGGCTTGCCAAGCATCGGGAGGTGGATTCCCGCATTCGCGGGAATGACGGATTTTTTTATATTGCACTGAATTTTCAGTATAAAAATTTAAATGATGACACGCCCTAG
>NZ_AUAP01000018.1 GCF_000428785.1 Conchiformibius kuhniae DSM 17694
GAAGACGATGATGTAGGGAACGCCCACTTGGCGTGCCAGCAGGATGTGTTCGCGGGTTTGCGGCATGGGGCCGTCTGCGGCGGAGCAAACCAGAATCGCGCCGTCCATTTGGGCGGCACCGGTAATCATGTTTTTCACGTAGTCGGCGTGGCCGGGGCAATCGACGTGTGCGTAGTGGCGGCCTTCGGTTTCGTATTCCACGTGGGCGGTGTTGATGGTGATGCCGCGCGCTTTTTCTTCGGGGGCGTTGTCGATTTGGTCGTAGGCGCGTGCTTGACCGCCGAATTTTTCCGCCAAGATGGTGGTCAGGGCGGCGGTGAGGGTGGTTTTACCATGGTCAACGTGACCGATGGTGCCGACGTTTACGTGCGGTTTGCTGCGTTCAAACTTTTCTTTAGCCATGAGGCAATTCCTTAAAAGAGCAGGTTAAAAGAACAAAAACAGAGGTCTTTTGCAAGACCGTTCGGAATAAGGGCGGGGCGGCAAACGCCCCGTGTTTAACCTGCCCATTATAGATGTTTTGCGGAAAAAATCAAATGCTGCTTGGCAGGTTTGATATTTATGTATGAAAATCAGTTCATTTTAACGGCATCGGCGCATCTGCGGGCAGGGCTTGCCGCGCAGGGCATTTTGTTGCCGATTGCGCCGCCCCGTGCCCTACTTGTGTGCCGATACACGCCAAGCGTGCCGACTTGTGGGGTGCAAACACAGCATCTTGCCATTTTGTGCTTTTTATCGGCAAGGCTTGCGGGGTTTTCCCGTAAAAAAGCATTTGGGGCGCAACAATCCTTTATAATCGCACTTTTGCTTTTGGAAACACGGCATGGCACAACAGGCACATTGGTCGTCCAAAATCGGCTTCGTATTGTCGGCGGCGGGTTCTGCCATCGGCTTGGGCGCGATTTGGAAATTTCCCTACACCGCAGGCAACAACGGCGGTGCGGTTTTTTTCTTGATTTTTTTGGTGTTTACCCTGCTGATTGGTTTGCCCGTCTTGCTGGCGGAATTTTATGTCGGGCGCAAATCGCAACGCAATGCCCTAGACGCTTTCGGCGCACTCGCCCCCCGGACCCCCGCATGGAAAGCGGTGGGCATGGCGGGCGTGGCGGCGTGTTTTCTGCTGCTGTCGTTTTACAGTGTGGTCGGCGGCTGGGTGTTGGCGTATGTGTGGCACGCCTTTGGCGGCAACGTGTACGCGGGCGCGGATTTTGGCGAATTGTTCGGCAAAACCATTGCCGAGCCGCTTCCTGCGGTGGTGTGGCAACTGCTGTTTATGCTGATTACCGCCGCCGTGGTGCAAAACGGCATTTCGCAGGGCATCGAACGCGCCAGCCGCTACCTGATGCCCCTGCTGTTTGTCATGTTTTTGCTGTTAGCGGTGCGCTCGCTGACCCTGCCCGGCGCAATGGCGGGCGTTTCCTTTCTGCTTGCCCCCGATTTTGGCAAAATTGGCAGCGAAACCCTGCTCACCGCCTTGGGGCAAGCCTTTTTCGCCTTGAGCTTGGGCGTGTCCGCCATGCTCACCTACGCCGCCTATCTCGACAACAAACAAGACCTGTTCCGCTCCGCCAACAGCGTCATGTGGCTGAACATGCTGGTATCGCTGCTGGCGGGGCTGGTGATTTTCCCCGCCGTGTTCGCCTTCGGCATGAAGCCCGATGCCGGGCCCGGACTGATTTTCATCGTCCTGCCCGAAGTATTCCAAAAAATCCCGTTCGGCACCGCCCTGTTTGCCGTATTTATGGTGCTGATTGCCTTTGCCACCCTCACTTCCGCCTTTGCCATGCTGGAAACGGTGGTGGCGGCACTGATTCGCGGCAACGAAAGCAAACGCCGCAAAACCACCCTGCTCACCGCCCTTGCCATCTTGCTGGTGGGCATTCCGTCCGCACTTTCATTCGGCGTGTTGGGCGAATGGAAAATCATGGGCAAAACCGTGTTCGACCTGTGGGATTACCTGATTACCTCGTGGATGATACCCTTGGGCGCATTGGCAACGGCAGCGTTTGTCGGCTGGGCGCAGCCGCGTGAAACCGTGCTGGCGCACATGCGCGAAGGCAGCAGCGTGCCGGAAAAGCTGCTCGGCGCGTGGTATCTTGCCTTGCGCTGGCTTGCCCCTGCGGCGATTTTGCTGGTATTTTGGCATACCTTGAACAAATAAAACCAATCGCATATGATTTTCATTATCATTTAGTTGTGCGGGGCGGGAGAATTGTGATAACCTTACACTTTTTCAGGTTATCACAAAAGGTGTCCTTTTCATCATGGAATGGTTCAGTTACAACGTCATGACGGCGTTTGGGATTACCGTTGCCGCAGGTTTGGCAACGGTATTGGGCAGCGCGTTGGTGTTTTTTTCCAAAACGCCCAATCCGCGCATTCTCGCTTTCGGCTTGGCATTTGCGGGCGGGGCGATGGTGTATGTGTCGCTGACGGAGATTTTGACCAAATCCACCGAAGCGTTTGCCGAAGCGGCGGGCGACAAACACGGCATGGCGTATGCGACTTTGGCATTTTTGGCGGGGCTGATGCTGACGGTGCTGATTGATTATTTCGTGCCCAACCCGCACGAAACGCTCGACCCGCAAGACCCGATGTTTCATGAGAAAAACCGCAATGCGGTGGCGCGGGTGGGAATTATGGCGGCGCTGGCGATTACCGCGCACAATTTTCCCGAAGGTTTGGCAACGTTTTTTGCCACGCTCGAAAGCCCGACCATCGGTTTGCCTTTGGCACTGGCGATTGCGATTCACAATATTCCCGAAGGCATTTCGATTGCCGCGCCCGTGTATTTTGCCACGCGCAAGAAGGGTTTGACGATTTTGGCGTGTTTGGCTTCGGGTTTGGCGGAGCCTTTGGGGGCGTTGTTGGGCTATGCGGTGTTGCAGCCGTTTTTGTCGCCGATGGTGTTCGGTACGGTGTTCGGGATTATTTCGGGGGTGATGGTGTTTTTGTCGCTGGACGAGCTGTTGCCCGCCGCGAAGCGTTATTCTACGGGGCATGAGCCTGTGTATGGTTTGTGTATCGGTATGGCGGTGATGGCTTTGAGTTTGGTGTTGTTTAATTTTTAATGGCGGATATGTGCCGTGCGCCCGCGTGTTGTCGGGCGCACGGTGTTTTTGCGGCGGGCTTTCAGCAGTGGCGCGGGCTGCGTGCCAGCCATGTGCTGCAACGGTGCAGGTATCCGATGAGTAGTGCCGCCGCCGTGCCGAGCGACAGCAGCAGTGCCGTCCAAAAGCCGTAAATGCCCATGGCGGGTGCGCCGTAGGCGAGCCAGTAGCCGGGCAGCAGTCCCAGTCCCCAAAAGGTGATGGCGTGAATCAGCATGGGCAGCCGGGTGATTTTGTAGCCGCGCAGGGCGTAGGAGGCAACGCATTGGGTGAAGTCGAACAACTGCATGACGGCGCACAGTATCAGCAGTTGTCCGGCAATCGCCAATACGTCTGTATCGTTGGTGTAGCGTTGCGCCCAGAAGTCGCGGAACAAGATGAGCAGCAGCATGCACAGCAGTGCCGATGCCGCCGACAGCAGCAGCGCCACGCCGGAAACGTATTTTGCCCGCGCAAATTGGCGCAAGCCCACGCAGTAGCCCACGCGTACGGTGGCTGCCGCGCCGATGGCGGAGGGTATCATGTAGGTGATGCTGCCGATGTTGAGGGTGATTTGTTGGGCGGCAACGGTGTCTGCGCCCAAGTCGGCAATCAGCCACACCACGAAGCTGAACAGGCTCACTTCCAAAAAGTAGGATAAGCCGATGGGCCAGCCCAGTTGCCAGATATGTTTCAATACGGCGGGGTCGGGGCGGGAAAAACGCGCCGTCAGTCCGAACGGGGCGAAAAAGCGGTTTTTGGCAACGTATGCGCCCAGTGCCGCCGCGTTGAACCAAAACACCAGCGCGGTTGCCAAGCCGCAGCCGGCGCCGCCCATGGCGGCGATGCCGAGCTTGCCGTAAACGAAAATGTAGTTGAAGGGAATGTTCAGCAGCAGTGCCGCCCAGCTTATCCACATAATCGCCTGTGTTTTGCCCAAGCTGGAGGCGTAGGCGTAGAGGGCGCGGTAGAGCATGGCGGCGGGCAGGGCGAGGGCAACGTAGAACAAATAATCGCCGAGCATGGTTTCCACGTCGGCGTGCATGTCCAAATAGCGTTGCAGGGGGGCAATCAGCAGCATGACGGACAGCATGCCCGCCATGCCCAGTATGGCGCCGAACCACAAGCCCTGCCGTCCCGTTTCGCCGACCGCTTCGCGTTTGCCCGCGCCGTACAGTTGGGCGATGATGGGGTTGAGCGCGTTCATCACGCCCAAGAAGGTAACGAATACGGTAACAAATACCGATGCGCCCAGTGCCACTGCCGTCAGGTCGTTTTTGCCCGCGCCGCCCGCCATCGCCGTATCCACCACGCCCACGCCCACCGCCGCAATTTGCGCCGACATCATCGGCAGTGCCAATTGCAGCAGACGGCGGGCTTCTTTGGCAAAGGCGCGGCGGGAATAACGGTTCAAATCAAACCACATATTTGTCCCCGTTCCGAAAAAAACGCTGGATTGTAACAAAATTTGTTATGATATGCCGCTTTGAAACCATCAGGCGGTAAACCATGGCATTGCGTTCTTATCTCAATACTTTCCCGCAAATCAGCGACGGCTGCTACATTGACGAAAGTGCGGTCGTGATTGGCGATGTGGCGGCAGACGCCCAAGCATCGGTGTGGCCCGGCGCGGTGATTCGCGGCGACGTGAATTTCATCCGCATCGGCAAACGCAGCAACATTCAAGACTTGTCGGTGCTGCACGTTTCCCACAAAACCGAAGCCAAACCCGAAGGCTCGCCTTTAATCATCGGCGACGACGTTACGGTGGGGCATCGTGCCGTATTGCACGGCTGCACGGTGGGCAACCGCGTGTTGGTCGGCATGGGGACGACCGTGTTGGACGATGCCGTGATTGAAGACGATGTGATGATTGGCGCAGGCAGCCTTGTGCCGCCGCGCAAACGCTTGCAAAGCGGCTGGCTCTACATCGGTGCGCCCGTGCGCGAAGTGCGCCCGCTCACCGAAGAAGAATTGGCGTTTTTGCGTTATTCGGCGGCGCATTATGTGTATTTGGCGGGGCATTACAACCGCGCCGCGCCGGAGGCTTGAACCATGAACATCAAAGGACTTTTGATAACGGTTTTTGCCGTTTGTTCTGCCGGCGCGATTGCCGCGCCCAAATTTGCCGATTATCCGGTCAAAATATACACCGGCAAACGCCATTTGCAGAAAAATCCCGAAACCAGACTTTACCGCACCACCTACCGCAAAATGCGTCAGGCACCCATTGCCTTTGCGGGCAAATATACTTATACGGTAATAGGTTGTGGCGTGGCGTGTTTTGATCATCGTTTTTTAAATGTGGCAACCGGCAAGCCATATGAGTTTGACTTAATCGTCAATCCCGACTATGGGTGTGCGGACGGTACGTACGGATACGTCCGAATGCGTCCCGACAGCCGTTTGTTGGAAGTGCGCGGCGGTCATGAATTGTATATTCCCCATTCTTCCACCGGCATTTGCCAAACCGTATATTTTCTTGAAAAAAATGGCAAGCTGATTCGCTTGAAATAATCCCGTTTTCTGTACAAAGGACAAAACATGACCTTCAACGACCTGTTCCACCACCATGAATTTGCCTCGCGCCACATCAGCTTTGCAGACGAATCCGCCTTGCTGGCGGCTTTGGGCGAGCGCGATATGGACGGCTTCATCGACAACACCGTGCCGCAAAGCGTGCGCATGCCGTCCGAATTGGACTTGCCCGAAGCCTTGAGCGAAGCCGATGCCTTGGCAAAACTGAAAGCCGTTGCCGCCAAAAACCAAGTCAATAAAAGCTACATCGGCTTGGGCTACTACCCCACCCGTCTGCCCAACGTGATTTTGCGCAATGTGTTGGAAAACCCCGGTTGGTACACCGCTTACACCCCTTATCAGGCGGAAATCGCACAAGGGCGTTTGCAAGCCCTGCTCAACTTCCAGCAAATGTGCATCGACCTGACCGGCTTGGACGTGGCGGGCGCATCGCTGTTGGACGAAGCCACCGCCGCCGCCGAAGCGATGGCAATGGCAAAGCGCGTGAGCAAAGCCAAATCCAATCAATTTTTTGTTGATGAGCGCGTGTTCCCGCAAACGCTGGACGTGATGAAAACCCGCGCCAAATATTTCGGTTTCGAGCTGGTGGTGGGCGGTTTCGACCTTGCCGCGCAGGGCGAATTTTTCGGCGCACTGTTCCAATATGTCGGCAAAGACGGCGACGTGGCGGATTTGGCAGACACGGTTGCCGCCGTCAAAGCCAAAGGCGCAGTGGTGGCGGTGGCGGCAGACGTAATGAGCTTGGTGCTGCTCAAATCCCCTGCCGAACTGGGCGCGGACATCGCCTTGGGCAACACTCAGCGTTTCGGCGTGCCGATGGGCTTCGGCGGGCCGCACGCCGCTTATTTCGCCTTTAAAGACGCATTCAAACGCTCATCGCCCGGACGCATCATCGGCGTGTCGAAAGACGCGGCGGGCAAACCCGCGCTGCGCATGGCACTGTCTACCCGCGAACAGCACATCCGCCGCGAAAAAGCCACGTCCAACATCTGCACCGCGCAGGCACTGTTGGCAAACTTGGCGGGCATGTACGCCGTTTATCACGGGCCCGCAGGGGTCAAGCGCATCGCCACCCGCATTCACGCGCTTGCCGCCGCTTTTGCGGACGCGGTGGCGGGCAGCCGCAGCGTGGTTCATCCCGTGTTTTTCGACACCGTTGCCGTGGATTGCGGCGCTGATGCCCAAGCCGTTTACCAAGCCGCTTCGGACGCGGGCTACAACCTGCGCCAAGTCGGTGAAACGGTGTTGGCGGTGGCGTTTCACGAACAATCGTCTGCCGAAGATTTTGCCGACCTGACCCGCTTGTTTACCGGCACGGCGCACGCTTTGCCCGACCGCGCCGCTTCCGTCCTGCCCGATGCCCTGCTGCGCCAAGATGCCATCTTGACCCACGAAGTGTTCAACCGCTACCACACCGAACACGAAATGTTGCGCTATCTGAAAAAACTGGAAGAGCGCGACTTGGCAATGAACCGCAGCATGATTTCGCTGGGAAGCTGCACCATGAAGCTCAATGCCACCGCCGAAATGTTGCCCGTTACATGGGCGGAATTTGCCGACATCCACCCGTTTGCCCCGCGCGGACAGGTGCAGGGCTACGCGCAACTGCTGCGCGATTTGACGCAACAGCTCAAAGCCATTACGGGTTTTGACGCCATTTGCCTGCAACCCAATTCGGGCGCGCAGGGCGAATACACGGGTTTGCTGGCGATTCGCCGCTACCACGAAGCCAACGGTCAGCCCGAACGCAATGTGTGCCTGATTCCGCAATCGGCGCACGGCACCAATCCCGCCACCGCGCAAATGTTGGGCATGAATGTGGTGGTGGTGAAAACGGACGATAAGGGCAATGTGGACGTTGCCGATTTGCAGGCGAAAGCCCAAGCGCATCACGCCAATTTGGGCGCGTTGATGATTACGTATCCGTCTACGCACGGCGTGTATGAAGAAGGCATTCGCGACATTTGCCGCATCGTGCACGAACACGGCGGGCAGGTGTATATGGACGGGGCGAACATGAACGCGCAAATCGGCATCATGCAGCCTGCGGAAGTGGGCGCGGACGTGTTGCACATGAATTTGCACAAAACGTTTTGCATTCCGCACGGCGGCGGCGGGCCGGGCATGGGGCCCATCGGCTTGAAAGCGCACCTTGCCCCGTTTGTACCCAATCACAGCGTGGTGTCCGTTTGCGGCGCAAGCGAAGGCATGAGCGCGGTTTCCGCCGCCCCCTACGGCTCTGCCGGCATTTTGCCGATTACGTGGATGTACATCACCATGATGGGCAAACAGGGCATGGAACAGGCAACCCGTTGGGCATTGCTGAACGCCAACTACGTTGCCAAGCAGTTGGCGGAAGACTATCCGATTTTGTACACCGGCAAAAACGGACGCGTGGCGCACGAATGCATCGTGGATTTGCGCCCCCTGAAAGCGGCAAGCGGCATCACCGAAACCGACATTGCCAAACGCCTGATGGACTACGGCTTTCACGCGCCCACCGTGTCCTTTCCCGTTGCGGGGACGCTGATGATTGAGCCGACCGAAAGCGAAAGCAAGGCAGAACTCGACCGTTTCATCGCCGCACTCAAAGCCATCAAGCAGGAAGCATTGAAAGTACAAAATGGCGTGTGGCCGCAAGACGACAACCCGCTCGTCAATGCGCCCCACACCGCCGCCGACATCACCGCCGCCGAATGGACGCACCCCTACAGCCGCGAAGAAGCCGTGTTTCCGCTCCCCTATGTGCGCGAAAACAAATTCTGGCCGAGCGTCAAGCGCGTGGACGATGTTTACGGCGACCGCAATTTGGTTTGCTCCTGCCCGCCGATGTCTGCGTATGATGACTGATTAAGCTACGGCTGCCCGAACTGTTTGCGGTTCGGGCAGCGCGCTTGCGCCTTGCTTGGGCAATAAAAAATCCCCGAATCAAAACATTCGGGGATTCTGCTTCAACGCTGACGCGCTTTAAAACGCGGATTGGATTTGCAAATCACATACACCTTGCCTTTGCGGCGTACCACTTGGCAATCGCGGTGGCGTTGTTTGGCTGCTTTGAGTGAAGAGAGTATTTGCATGATTATTTTCCTTTTTTCAGCGCGCCCATCATGCCCGCATAACGTTGGTTGAATTGGCTGGCGCGACCTTCTTTATTGTGTTCGCGCTGTTTGCCGGTGTAAACAGGGTGGGAAGCCGAAGACGTATCCAACATAAATGCGGGGTATTCTTCGCCATCCGTCCATTTCATGGTGCGGTTGGTCGGCGCACAGGAGCGAATCAGCCAGCCGGTTTCCGCACTGCTGTCGTAAAACAGCACGGTACGGTAATTTTCAGGGTGGATGCCTGCTTTCATTGGGAAACTTCCTTAAAATTCGGTAAAAGTTACGATAATATAACAGTTTTCGTGCGCCCGCAAGCCCTTGCGGCATCGGGGCGTGCCGTGATTGGCTTATGCGGCGGTATTTTCAGCCAAAATCCGCGCCCGCTATATGGCAGTCGGTGCGGGGTTTTCCCGACAAACTGCTGTAAAAACACCGCACCGTCATTTCCGCGCAGGCGGGAAGCCAAAACAAATTTCAAAAAGCATTGATAAAACATCGCTTCACAAACATCAGGCAGTGGATTCCCACATTCGCGGGAATGACGGCGTTTTTGTATTGTGCTGATTGACGGTAGGAAAGTTTAATTGACGACATGCCTTAATCGGGCAGCTTAAACAAGTGTCGGCGGTAATATTTTAATTCTTCAATGCTTTCCAGAATATCGTCCAAAGCCTTGTGCGCGCCTTTTTTGACCACGCCGCGATGCACAGCGGGGTGCCAGCGTTTGGCAAGCTCTTTCAGGGTGGAAACGTCCAAATTGCGGTAGTGGAAATAGGCTTCCAGCGCGGGCATGTGGCGCACCATGAAGCGGCGGTCTTGATGAATGGTGTTGCCGCACATGGGGGTGCTGTTTTTCGGCAGCCATTGTGCCATAAAGTCGAGCAATGCCTGTTCGACCTGCGCTTCGGTAAATGTGGATTGGCGCACGCGTTCCACCAAGCCGGTGCGGGTGTGGGTGTCGGTGCACCATTTGTCCATCGCGTTCAAAATGTCATCGCTTTGGTGGACGGCATACACGGGCGATTGTGCCAGCACGTTCAAATCGCTGTCGGTAATAATCATGGCGATTTCGATGATTTTGTCGGTGTCGGGGTTCAGACCCGTCATTTCCATGTCGAGCCAGCAAAGGTTGTGGGGGGATTTCATGTTGTGCGTTCCTGAACGGGTGTTTGTAAGGAGGGATTATAGTGGAAGGGGTGGCATTTGTGCCGGAATCGGCAATTTTTGCTTGAAACCTTTGGAAAAACTGTGTTATATTAACGGGCTTGGCGTTACGCCAAGCATTATTTTTTGCCACAGGTCGGCCAATCGCAGCCGACCCCTTTGTTATACAAGGAAAAAATCATGACTTTAGGTCTGGTTGGACGCAAAGTCGGCATGACCCGCGTGTTTACGGAACAGGGTGCTTCCATCCCCGTAACCGTGCTGGAATTGACCGCCAACCGCGTTACCCAAATCAAATCCGAAGCCACTGACGGCTACAACGCCGTGCAAGTTACCTTCGGTCGGAAAAAGGCCAACCGTGTCAATCAAGCCGAAGCCGGACACTTTGCCAAAGCAGGCGTGGAAGCCGGTCGCGGTTTGCACGAATTTGCCGTTTCCGCAGAAAAAGCCGCCGAATTGAAAGCGGGCGACGAAGTAACCGTTGCCATCTTTGAAGCGGGGCAGTTGGTGGACGTAACCGGCACCTCCAAAGGTAAAGGTTTCTCCGGTACCATCAAACGCCACAACTTCGGCGCACAACGCACGTCCCACGGTAACTCGCGCTCGCACCGCGTGCCGGGTTCCATCGGTATGGCGCAAGACCCCGGCCGCGTGTTTCCGGGCAAGCGCATGGCCGGCCAATACGGCAATACCAAATCCACCGTGCAAAATCTGGAAATCGTGCGCGTTGATGCCGAGCGCAATCTGCTGTTGGTCAAAGGCGCCGTTCCCGGCGCGGTAAACAGCAATGTGGTTGTCCGTCATGCCGTGAAAGTAGGTGCGTAATGGAATTGAAATTGATTGATGCGAACGGTCAGGTTTCAGGCAGCGTGAACGCTTCCGATGCCCTGTTCGCCCGCGAATACAACGAAGCCTTGGTGCACCAACTGGTTACCGCGTATCTGGCCAACGCCCGTTCCGGCAACCGCGCCCAGAAAACCCGCGCCGAAGTGAAGCATTCCACCAAAAAACCGTGGCGTCAAAAAGGCACCGGCCGCGCCCGTTCCGGTATGACTTCGTCCCCCCTGTGGCGCAAAGGCGGCCGCGCATTCCCGAACAAACCCGATGAAAACTTTACCCAAAAGGTAAACCGCAAAATGTACCGTGCCGGTATGGCGGCGATTTTGTCGCAACTGGTGCGCGATGAGCGTTTGTTTGTGGTGGAAGAGTTGTCCGCCGCCACGCCCAAAACCAAAGCGTTTGCCGAACAGGTGAAAAACTTGGGTATGGAAAATGTGCTGTTTGTTACCAAGCAGTTGGACGAAAACGTTTATCTGTCTTCACGCAACCTGCCGAACGTGCTGGTTTTGGAAGCCACGCAAGCCGACCCCTACAGCCTGCTGCGCTACAAAAAAGTCGTGCTGACTAAAGACGCGGTCGCACAGTTGGAGGAGCAATGGGTATGAACCAACAACGCCTGATGAAAGTCATTCTGGCACCCATCGTGTCGGAAAAAAGCAATCTGCTGGCCGAAAAACGCAACCAAATGGCTTTCAAAGTGCTGTCTGATGCCAGCAAGCCCGAAATCAAAGCGGCGGTTGAACTGCTGTTCGGTGTGGAAGTCGCTTCGGTTACCACCACCACCACCAAAGGCAAGGTGAAACGTTTCGGTCGCACGCTCGGTCGCCGCAGCGATGTGAAAAAAGCCTATGTCAGCCTCGCTGCCGGTCAGGAGCTGGATTTGGAAGCCGCAGCCGCTACTGCGGATAAGGAGTAAGCATGGCTATCGTAAAAATGAAACCGACTTCCGCCGGCCGTCGCGGCATGGTGCGTGTCGTTACCGAAGGTCTGCACAAAGGCGCACCCTACGCGCCCCTGCTGGAAAAGAAACATTCCACCGCCGGCCGCAACAACAACGGCCACATCACCACCCGTCATAAAGGCGGCGGCCACAAACACCACTACCGCGTGATTGACTTCAAGCGCAACAAAGACGGCATTCCCGCCAAAGTGGAACGCATCGAGTACGACCCCAACCGTACCGCCCACATCGCTTTGCTGTGCTACGCGGACGGCGAACGCCGCTACATCATCGCCCCGCGCGGCATCAAAGCCGGTGCGGTCTTGGTTTCCGGTTCGGAAGCGGCGATTAAAACCGGCAACACCCTGCCGATTCGCAACATTCCCGTTGGTACCACCATTCACTGCATCGAGATGAAACCGGGCAAAGGCGCGCAAATCGCCCGCTCTGCCGGTGCGTCTGCCGTGCTGCTGGCAAAAGAAGGCGCGTACGCGCAAGTGCGTTTGCGTTCCGGCGAAGTGCGCCGCATCCACATCGATTGCCGCGCCACAGTCGGCGAAGTGGGCAACGAAGAGCAAAGCCTGAAGAAAATCGGTAAAGCCGGTGCCAACCGTTGGCGCGGTATCCGCCCGACCGTTCGCGGCGTGGTGATGAACCCCGTAGACCACCCGCACGGCGGTGGCGAAGGCCGTACCGGCGAAGCGCGCGAACCCGTCAGCCCGTGGGGTACGCCGTCCAAAGGCTACCGCACCCGCAACAACAAACGTACGGATAATATGATTGTCCGCCGCCGTTACTCAAATAAAGGTTAATTGATATGGCTCGTTCACTGAAAAAAGGTCCATACGTAGACCTGCATTTGTTGAAAAAAGTTGATGCGGCACGCGCCAACAACGACAAGCGTCCGATTAAGACTTGGTCGCGCCGCTCTACCATTCTGCCCGACTTTATCGGTTTGACCATCGCCGTATACAACGGTCGTACCCACGTACCCGTGTTCATCAGCGACAATATGGTCGGACACAAATTGGGCGAGTTCTCACTGACCCGTACCTTCAAAGGTCATTTGGCCGATAAAAAGGCCAAGAAGAAATAAGGTGAAGCATGAGAGTATCTGCACAACATAAAAATGCCCGTATCTCTGCACAAAAAGCCCGTTTGGTTGCAGATTTGATTCGCGGCAAAGACGTTGCCCAAGCGTTGGACATTTTGGCATTCAGCCCGAAAAAAGGCGCGGAACTGCTGAAAAAAGTGCTGGAATCGGCCATTGCCAACGCCGAGCACAACGAAGGCGCCGACATTGACGAGCTGAAAGTGGTTACCGTGTTTGTGGACAAAGGCCCCAGCCTGAAACGCTTTCAAGCCCGTGCCAAAGGTCGCGGCAACCGTATTGAGAAACAAACTTGTCATATCAATGTGACAGTGGGCAATTAAGGAACAACAATGGGACAAAAAATTCATCCGGTTGGCTTCCGCCTGGCTGTAAATAAAGATTGGTCGTCAAAATGGTTTGCCAAAAGCAATGATTTTGCAGCCGTTTTGAAACAAGACATCGATGTTCGCGAATATTTGCGCAAACGTTTGGCAAACGCATCGGTCGGTCGCGTGGTGATTGAGCGTCCGGCAAAATCCGCCCGCATTACCATTCATTCCGCCCGTCCGGGTGTGGTCATCGGCAAAAAAGGCGAAGACATCGAAGTGTTGAAACGCGAATTGGAAAAGCTGATGGGCGTTTCCGTTCACGTGAACATCGAAGAAATCCGCAAACCCGAATTGGACGCGCAAATCGTTGCAGACGGCATCGCCCAGCAGCTTGAAAAACGCGTGCAGTTCCGCCGTGCCATGAAACGCGCCATGCAAAACGCCATGCGCTCTGGTGCCAAAGGCATCAAAATCATGACTTCCGGCCGTTTGAACGGTGCGGACATCGCGCGTAGCGAATGGTACCGCGAAGGCCGTGTGCCTTTGCACACTTTGCGTGCCGATGTGGATTATGCAACCAGCGAAGCCCACACCACTTACGGTGTGATTGGCCTGAAAGTTTGGGTGTACAAGGGCGAGGCCGGTCAGGTTCAAGCCAAACCCGAGCAAGAAAACCGTCGTAGAAAGGGTGGTCGTCATGCTGCAACCAACTAGAATGAAATACCGCAAACAGCACAAAGGCCGTAATACCGGTATCGCCACGCGCGGCAATACCGTTGCCTTTGGCGATTTCGGTTTGAAAGCGGTCGGTCGCGGCCGTTTGACCGCGCGTCAGATTGAGGCGGCGCGTCGTGCCATGACCCGCCACATCAAACGCGGCGGCCGTATTTGGATTCGCGTTTTCCCCGACAAACCCATTACCGAAAAACCGATTCAGGTGCGTATGGGCGGCGGCAAAGGTTCGGTAGAATACTATGTTGCCGAAATCCAGCCGGGCAAAGTGCTGTATGAAATGGATGGTGTTCCCGAAGCGTTGGCGCGTGAAGCGTTTGCGTTGGCGGCTGCCAAGCTGCCTGTGGCAACCACGTTTGTAACCAGACAGGTGGGTAAATAATGAAAGCCAAAGAATTGAAAGAAAAATCAGTGGAGCAGTTGAACAAAGACCTGCTTGACCAACTGAAACACCAATTCAGCCTGCGTATGCAGCATGCCACCGGACAACTGGGCAACAGCAGCGAACTGAAAAAAGTACGCCGCAACATCGCCCGCATCAAAACGGTCATTACTGAAAAAGGCAGCAAGCAATGAGTACTGAAAAAACTGTCCGCACCCTGCAAGGCAAAGTCGTGAGCGACAAAATGGACAAAACGGTAACCGTACTGGTTGAGCGCAAGGTAAAACACCCCTTGTATGGCAAAATCGTGCGCCGTTCCACCAAAATCCATGCCCATGACGAACAAAACCAATACGGTATCGGTGATGTGGTGGTGATTCAGGAATCCCGCCCCTTGTCCAAAACCAAAGCTTGGGTGGTCAAAGAGCTGGTTGAAAAAGCGCGTACCGTGTAAGCGTTATTTGGTTTGAAACAGAAGTGAAGCAATTGCAACAAGCAATGCTTCGCTTCTTTTGTCTTTTAGAATCATGATGTTTCAACTCGCGGGGCTAAACATAAAGCATAGCCCCATGTGTTGCCCTGATGCGGACGGGGTTGTGCCACGCCCGAACAAAGGCTGATTTTACTGCCGCCAATGGCGGCATTTCAAACCGAAAAGGAATTTTGATGAAAAAATTAATTGTTTCCCTTACTTGTGCCGTGCTGCTGGCAGCTTGCGGCAAAGACAAAACCGATTCGGCTGCCGAAGTGTCTGCCCCTGCGTTCGCCGCCGTCAAAACTTATAAAGTAACTTCTTATGTTTACACGCCGTTTGTTATCCGCAACAGTAAAGGCGAAGTGGGCGGGTTTGAAACCGAAGTGTTGCAGGCGGTGGCGGCAAAGCAAAATATCCGTTTTGAGTTTTCTCCCATGCTGGCGGCTTGGGACGTGTTGTTCAAAAGTGTGGAAAGCGGGCAGGCGGATTTGTTGTCGGCGGCGATGTATCCCAATCCCGAACGCGCCGCCCGTTTTGAAGTCAGCGACTCATATATGGATACCCGTTTCGCGTTGCTTTCGGCAAAAGGTATTATCGTCAATGGTTTGGCGGATTTGCGCGGCAAGCGGTTGGCGGTGTTTGCCAAATCAATGGCAGACCGCGAAATCCGCAGCCTGTCTTATGCCGATGAAATTAAAATCGTGCCGATTAACAGCATTTACGAAGGCGTGAAGGCAGTGGTTGGCGGCAAAGCGGATGTGGTGTACGGCGACCAAGTGGTTTTGACCTATTATGCCAACCAGTTCAAAGACGAAGGTTTGCGTTTGAGTGCCGACCCGAAAGCGCAACAACATCAATTTATTTTCCTAATCCGCAAGGGCGATACGGAATTATTGGCGCAGGTAAATGCGGGTTTGGCGGCGATTAAAGCGGACGGCACTTTGGAAAAAATCAAAAACAAATGGCTGGCACGTTGATTTTCAGGCAGCCTGAAACAAAAAACTTGCTTTCCCCAAGCGTATGCGCTAAACTTGCCGACTTCTTTCGGCTCTGCTTTAACAGAGCGTTCTCCCTTCGGAGCCAAGACTGATTTGCTCGAACCGCAAGGTTTCAGGCAGCCGCCGCAACAAACACGTTGCCAAGCTGCCTGAAAATGGCAGATTAAGTTGGATTTTTTAATAAATAGGTTACAGACATGATTCAAATGCAGACCATCTTGGATGTGGCTGACAACTCCGGTGCGCGCCGCGTGATGTGCATCAAAGTGTTGGGCGGGTCCAAGCGTCGCTACGCAAACGTGGGCGACATCATCAAGGTGGCGGTAAAAGATGCCGCACCGCGCGGTCGCGTGAAAAAAGGCGACGTATACAATGCGGTGGTGGTGCGTACCGCCAAAGGCATCCGCCGTCCGGACGGTGCCTTAATCAAGTTTGACAACAATGCCGCCGTATTGTTGAACAACAAACTTGAGCCGATGGGCACGCGTATTTTCGGCCCGGTAACGCGCGAATTGCGTACCGAGCGTTTTATGAAAATCGTATCGCTGGCACCCGAAGTGCTGTAAGAAAGGCAAATAATGAACAAAATCATTAAAGGCGACCGCGTGGTCGTGATTGCCGGCAAAGACAAAGGCAAACAGGGCGAAGTGTTGCGCGTATTGGGCGACAAAGTGGTCGTGGACGGCGTAAACGTTGCCAAACGCCACCAAAAACCCAACCAAATGCGCGGTATTGAAGGCGGCATTATTTTGAAAAACATGCCCTTGGCGATTTCCAACGTTGCCATCTTCAATCCCGAAACCCAAAAAGCAGACCGTGTCGGCATCAAGCTGGTTGAAGGCGAAGGCAAAGTAAAACGTGTCCGCGTGTTCAAATCCAACGGCGCGGAAGTGCCCACCCCCAAGCGAGGTAAATAAACATGGCACGTTTGAGAGAGCATTATCAAAATGTTGTGGTGCCCGAATTGATGAAGCAATTCGGTTACAAATCCATTATGGAAGTGCCGCGCATTGAAAAAATCACCCTGAACATGGGTGTGGGCGAAGCGGTTGCCGACAAAAAAGTGATGGAACACGCCGTTGCCGATTTGCAAAAAATCGCCGGTCAAAAACCGGTGGTTACCGTAGCGCGTAAATCCATCGCAGGCTTCAAAATCCGCGACAACTATCCCGTAGGCTGCAAAGTGACCCTGCGCCGCGAGCGCATGTTTGAGTTTCTCGACCGTTTGGTAACCATCGCCCTGCCGCGCGTGCGCGACTTTCGCGGTTTGAGCGGCAAAGCGTTTGACGGTAGCGGCAACTACAATATGGGTGTGCGCGAGCAAATCATCTTCCCCGAAATCGAATACGACAAAATCGATGCGTTGCGCGGTTTGAACATCACCATCACCACCACCGCCAAAACCGATGAAGAAGCCAAAGCGCTGCTGTCCTTGTTCAAGTTTCCCTTTAAAGGCTAATCATGGCTAAAAAAGCACTTATTAATCGTGAAGCAAAGCGTGTCGCTTTGGCGAAAAAATACGCTGCCAAACGTGCTGCGATTTTTGCCGTCATCAATGACGCGAATGCAACTGACGAGGCGCGTTTTGAAGCCCGTCTGAAATTGCAGTCCATTCCGCGCAATGCCGCACCGGTGCGCCAACGCCGCCGTTGCGCTTTGACCGGCCGTCCGCGCGGCGTGTTCCGCAAATTCGGTTTGGGCCGCATCAAAATCCGTGAAATCGCCATGCGCGGCGGTATCCCGGGCGTGATTAAAGCCTCTTGGTAATGGGAGTATAAAAAATGAGTATGCACGACCCTATTTCCGATATGCTGACCCGCATCCGCAACGCGCAACGTTCCAATAAAACGTCGGTTGCCATGCCTTCTTCAAAACTGAAATGCGCGATTGCCAAAGTTTTGAAAGAAGAAGGTTATATCGAAGATTTTTCCGTGTCCGCCGATGCGAAACCCGTGTTGTCGGTTGAATTGAAATACTATGCCGGCCGCCCTGTTATCGAGCAAATCAAGCGCGTGTCGCGCCCCGGTTTGCGCGTGTACAAGGGCGCGGACGAAATCCCCGCCGTGATGAACGGTTTGGGTATCGCCGTGGTGAGCACGTCCAAAGGCGTGATGACCGACCGCAAGGCGCGCGCTTCCGGTGTCGGCGGCGAGCTGCTGTGTATTGTTGCCTAAAGGAGCGAAGATGTCTCGCGTTGCGAAAAATCCAGTAACTGTTCCTGCTGGCGTAGAAGTAAACTTCGGAACAGACGTTTTGACCGTTAAAGGCAAAAACGGCGCGTTGTCGCTGCCTTTGACTGCTGCGGTGAAAGTGGAACTCAATGACGGTGCTTTGACTTTTGCCGCCGCTGATGAGAGCAAACACGCCCGCGCCATGTCCGGTACGGTACGCGCTTTGGTTGCCAATATGGTAAAAGGCGTGTCGGAAGGTTTTGAGAAAAAACTGCAACTGATTGGCGTGGGCTACCGCGCCCAAGCGCAGGGCAACAAGCTGAATCTGGCTTTGGGCTTTTCCCACCCGATTGAGTATGAAATGCCTGCCGGTGTGAGTGTGCAAACCCCGACCCAAACCGAAATCGTGTTGAGCGGTGCCGACAAGCAGGTTATCGGTCAGGCAGCCGCCGAAATCCGCGCCTTCCGTCCGCCCGAGCCGTATAAAGGCAAAGGTGTCCGCTACGTTGGCGAAGTGGTGGTCATGAAAGAAGCTAAGAAGAAATAATTGAGGCACTCATCATGAATAAAAAAGTTGCAAGACTGCGCCGCGCCCGTAAAACCCGCGCCCGCATCGCAGATTTGAAAATGGTTCGTTTGTGCGTGTTCCGCAGCAACAGCCATATTTATGCCCAAGTCATCAGTGCCGAAGGCGACAAAGTGCTGGCATCGGCTTCCACCGTTGAGGCGGAAGTGCGCGGCAGCCTGAAATCAGGCAGCAATGTAGAAGCGGCTGCCGTGGTCGGCAAACGCATCGCCGAAAAAGCCAAAGCCGCCGGTATTGAAAAAGTGGCGTTTGACCGTTCCGGTTTCCAGTATCACGGCCGTGTGAAAGCCTTGGCGGAAGCGGCGCGTGAAAACGGCTTGAGCTTCTAATCAGATTCGGAGTCCAAAAATATGGCAAAACATGAAACAGAAGAGCGCGGCGACGGCCTGATTGAGAAAATGGTGGCCGTAAACCGCGTAACCAAAGTGGTTAAAGGCGGCCGCATTATGGCGTTTTCCGCGCTGACCGTAGTCGGCGACGGCGATGGCCGTATCGGCATGGGCAAAGGCAAATCCCGCGAAGTACCCGTTGCGGTGCAAAAAGCGATGGACCAAGCCCGCCGCTCCATGATTAAGGTGCCTTTGAAAAACGGCACCATTCATCACGAAGTCATCGGCAAACACGGCGCAACCCGCGTGTTCATGCAGCCTGCCAAAGAAGGTAGCGGCGTGAAAGCCGGCGGCCCGATGCGCTTGGTGTTTGATGCTTTGGGCGTGCACAACATCTCCGCCAAAGTACACGGTTCCACCAATCCTTACAACATCGTGCGTGCCACTTTGGACGGTTTGTCCAAGCTGTACACGCCTGCCGAAATCGCCGCCAAACGCGGCCTGACGGTAGAGGAAATTTTCGGAGCAAACCATGAGTGAGCAAAAGAAAATCAAAGTAACGCTGGTACGCAGCCTGATTGGTACGATTGAATCGCACCGCGCTTGCGCGCGCGGCTTGGGCTTGCGCCGCCGCGAGCACACCGTTGAAGTGCTGGATACGCCCGAAAATCGCGGTATGATAAACAAAATCAGCTACTTGCTGAAAGTGGAAGGTTAATCATGTACTTGAATACGATTCAACCCGCCGAAGGCGCGACACATGCCAAACGCCGCGTGGGTCGCGGCATCGGTAGCGGCTTGGGCAAAACCGGCGGTCGCGGTCATAAAGGTCAGAAAAGCCGTGCGGGCGGTTTCCACAAAGTCGGCTTTGAAGGCGGTCAAATGCCTTTGCAACGCCGTCTGCCCAAACGCGGTTTCAAATCCATGACCGCACCTTTTAATGCCGAAGTGCGTTTGTCTGCCCTGAACAATGTTGCGGTGGACGAAATCGACGTATTGGTATTGAAACAAGCGGGCTTGGTCGCCGCCGATGCACAAAACGTCAAAGTGATTGCTTCGGGCGAATTGTCCAAAGCCGTTGTTTTGAAAGGCATCAAAGCGACCAAAGGCGCGAAAGCCGCCATTGAAGCCGCAGGCGGCAAAGTAGAAGAATAAGGCAGCGACAAGTGGCTAAGCAACTGTCTTCATCGGCGAAAAGCGGTCTGTTGTCGAATCCGGATTTGCGTAAACGCCTGATGTTTCTGCTTGGGGCGATGATTGTGTTCCGCATCGGCGCGCACGTTCCCGTGCCCGGTGTGAACGCCGCCGCCCTTGCCGCAAGGCTTGCCGAAAGCAGCGGCAAAGGCATTTTCGGCATGCTGAATATGTTTTCGGGCGGCTCGCTCGAGCGTTTCAGCGTGTTTGCCATCGGCATCATGCCCTACATTTCCGCCTCAATTATCATGCAATTGGCGGCGGAAATCGTGCCCTCGCTGAAAGCACTGAAAAAAGAAGGCGATGCCGGACGCAAAATCATCACCAAATACACCCGTATGGGGACGGTGCTGCTGGCGACTGCCCAAAGCTTTATGGTGGCGAACTTCGTTTACGGTGAAGGCGTGGTGGTGATTAACCGCTTTGAGTTTTTCATTTCCACCGTAACCTGCTTGGTGGGCGGAACGATGTTCCTGATGTGGCTGGGCGAACAAATCACCGAGCGCGGTATCGGCAACGGCATTTCCCTGCTGATTACTGCCGGCATCGTGTCGGGCATTCCTTCCGGCATCGTCCAGCTTTGGCAGCTCACTTCACAGGGCGCGTTGGGGCCTTTGACCGCCATCGGCGTGGTTTTGGGCGCATTGCTGCTGACTTACGGCGTGGTGTATTTTGAAAGTGCGCTGCGCAAAGTGCCGGTGCAGTATGCCAAACGCCAAGTATTGTCGGGGCAAGGCTCGCACATGCCGTTCAAGCTGAATATGGCAGGCGTGATTCCGCCGATTTTCGCCTCCAGCATCATCATGTTTCCCGGCATGTTGGCAGGCTGGCTGGGCAATTCCGACCCGACCGGCTGGGTGAGCCGCGCCGTAGGCTATTTGCAGCACGGCCAACCGGCATACATTATCCTGTTTGCTGCCAGCATCATCTTTTTCTGCTATTTTTACACCGCATTGGCATTCAGCCCGAAAGAAATGGCGGAAAACCTGAAAAAGAGCGGGGCGTTTGTCCCCAGCATCCGTCCGGGCGAGCAAACATCGCGTTATTTGGAAAATGTGGTGTTGCGCCTGACCTTTTACGGTGCGCTGTATATTACGGTGGTCTGCCTGATTCCCGAGTTTCTGACCACAGGCTTGGGCATTCCCTTCTATTTGGGCGGCACCTCATTGCTGATTTTGGTGGTGGTAACGATGGATTTCAACACCCAGCTCGCTTCCTACCGCATGAGCCAGCAATACGAAGACCTGATTCGGCGAACCGATGTGAAACCTTTGCGTAAGTGATTATGGCTAAAGAAGATACCATACAAATGCAGGGCGAGATTCTGGAAACCTTGCCCAATGCAACATTCAAAGTCCAGCTTGAAAACGGCCACGTCGTTTTGGGACACATTTCCGGCAAAATGCGCATGCACTACATCCGCATTTCTCCGGGCGACAAGGTAACGGTCGAGCTGACCCCTTATGATTTGTCGCGGGCGCGTATCGTGTTCCGCGCGCGCTGACGGCACGGCTGTTCCGGCAGCCTTGCGGTTGGTGTCGTTTGTACCCGCGCAGCAAACAAGTTCAAGGCTGATGTTGCCCTGATTTTGTGATATAGTGCGCACTTTTGCCTTTAAGGAAAAAATATGGCCCGTATTGCAGGGGTGAATATCCCCAACAATGCCCATATCGTTATCGGCTTGCAAGCCATTTACGGTATCGGCGCGACCCGTGCGAAAAACATCTGCGAAGCCGCAGGCGTTTCAGGCAGCACCAAAGTGAAAGATTTGGACGAGTCGCAACTGGAAGCTTTGCGCGAACAAGTTGCCAAATACGAAGTGGAAGGCGATTTGCGTCGTGAAGTAACGATGAACATCAAACGCTTGATTGATATGGGCTGCTATCGCGGCTTCCGCCACCGTCGCGGATTGCCCTGCCGCGGCCAGCGCACCCGTACCAATGCCCGTACCCGCAAAGGTCCGCGCAAAGCGATTGCAGGTAAAAAATAATTTTTGAAGGATTAATTGATGGCTAAAGCAAACACAGCCTCACGTGTACGCAAAAAAGTACGCAAAACCGTGAGTGAAGGTATTGCACATGTTCACGCATCGTTCAACAATACCATCATTACCATTACCGACCGTCAAGGCAATGCGTTGTCTTGGGCTACCTCTGGCGGCGCAGGTTTTAAAGGTTCGCGTAAAAGTACACCGTTTGCCGCGCAGGTTGCGGCAGAAGCCGCTGGTAAAGTTGCCCAAGAATACGGCGTGAAAAACCTCGAAGTACGCATCAAAGGGCCCGGTCCCGGCCGCGAGTCTTCCGTGCGCGCGCTCAATGCGCTGGGTTTCAAAATCACCAGCATCACCGACGTTACCCCGCTTCCGCACAACGGTTGCCGTCCCCCGAAAAAACGTCGTATTTAAGGAGTGATTGAGAATGGCACGTTATATTGGACCGAAATGTAAACTCGCCCGCCGCGAAGGCACCGATTTGTATCTGAAAAGCGCGCGCCGCTCTTTGGATTCCAAGTGCAAAATGGCATCCGCACCCGGCCAGCACGGTGCGAAAAAACCGCGCTTGTCCGACTACGGTTTGCAGTTGCGCGAAAAACAAAAAATCCGCCGCATCTACGGCGTGTTGGAACGCCAGTTCCGCCGTTATTTTGCCGAAGCCGACCGCCGCAAAGGTTCTACCGGCGAATTGCTGCTTCAGCTTTTGGAATCGCGTTTGGACAATGTGGTTTACCGCATGGGCTTTGCTTCCACCCGCGCCGAAGCGCGTCAGTTGGTATCGCACAAAGCCATTACCGTAAACGGTCAGGTGGTGAACATTCCGTCTTTCCAAGTGAAGGCGGGCGATGTGGTCGCGGTACGCGAAAAAGCGAAAAAACAGGTACGCATTCAGGAAGCCTTGGGCTTGGCCGGCCAAATCGGTTTTCCGGGCTGGGTGCAGGTGGATGCCGCCAAGATGGAAGGCGTATTCAAAAATATGCCCGACCGCGCTGAATTGTACAGCGATATTAATGAACAGCTGGTGGTAGAGTTCTACTCTAAATAATGCCGGCGAAGCGAGGGACAGTTAAATGCAAAACAGCACTTCCGAATTTTTGAAACCCCGTCAGATTGATGTGGATACCTTGTCCGCCACCCGCGCCAAAGTGTCCATGCAGCCGTTTGAGCGCGGTTTCGGTCATACTTTAGGTAATGCTTTGCGTCGTATCTTACTGTCATCTATGAACGGCTTTGCCCCGACCGAAGTGAGTATCGAAGGCGTCTTGCACGAGTATTCCACTTTAGACGGCGTTCAGGAGGATGTGGTTGATATTCTCCTGAACATCAAGGGCGTGGTGTTCCGCTTGCACGGGCGCGGCGAAGTAACCGTGTCCCTGAACAAATCAGGCGCGGGCGTGGTGCGTGCCGGCGATATCGAGCTGCCGCACGATGTGGAGATTGTCAATCCCGACCACGTCATCTGCCATTTGGCGGACAAAGGCAGCATTGCCATGGAAATCAAGGTGGAAGCCGGTCGCGGCTACCAGCCTGTTTCCGACCGCCGCCGCCAGCACGGTAAAGACCACAGCAAAATCGGTGCGATTCAGTTGGACGCGAGTTTTTCGCCCATCAGCCGTGTCAGCTTTGACGTGGAAATGGCGCGTGTGGAGCAGCGCACCGACTTGGACAGCCTGATTCTGGACATTGAAACCAACGGTGCGATTGACCCGGAAGAAGCGGTGCGTACCGCCGCGCGGATTTTGATTGACCAGATGTCCATCTTTGCCGATTTGCAAGGCACGCCGGTGGAAGTGGAAGAAGAAAAAGCCCCGCCGATTGACCCCGTGCTGCTGCGCCCCGTTGATGATTTGGAACTGACCGTGCGTTCGGCCAACTGCCTGAAAGCCGAAGACATTTATTACATCGGCGATTTGATTCAGCGCACCGAAACCGAGCTGCTGAAAACCCCGAATTTGGGTCGCAAGTCTTTGAACGAAATCAAAGAAGTGTTGGCATCAAAAGGTTTGACGCTCGGCTCAAAATTGGAAGCGTGGCCGCCCGCCGGTTTGGAAAAGCCGTAAGCTTTGAAGATTAAAGGATAATGACATGCGTCATCGTAATGGTAACCGTAAACTGAACCGCACCAGCAGCCACCGCGCTGCCATGCTGCGGAATATGGCAAATTCTTTGCTCACCCATGAAACCATCGTAACCACCGTGCCGAAAGCCAAAGAGTTGCGCCGCGTGGTGGAGCCCTTGATTACTTTGGGCAAAAAGCCGTCTGTGGCCAACCGCCGCTTGGCGTTCAACCGCACCCGCGACCGCGATGTGGTGGTGAAACTGTTTGACGAATTGGGCGTGCGTTTCGCCGCCCGCAACGGCGGCTACGTCCGCATTCTGAAATACGGTTTCCGCAAGGGCGACAATGCGCCTTTGGCTTTGGTGGAATTGGTTGAGAAAAAAGCGGAAGTTGCGGAAGCAGCCGAAGCGTAAGCCGGTGCAGCCATCGGAACGGTCTGATGCAGTGCCGTTCCGGTTTTTTTAAAAAAAACCGCGTGGAGATTTTTGTTTCCAAGCGGTTTTTTATTTAGCCGTTGCAGTGGCGGGCGATTTCTTCATCGTATTTTTGAATCAGTTGTTCGCGGTTACGCGCACCTTCTGCCAAACGGCGGCTGCTGCGGGCATTGTTGCATTGTTCGATTTTTTGATTGTGCTCCAATGCTTTGGCATTTTGTTCTTCCACTTGGCGGTTACGCATGGCGATTTCCTGACTCAGTTGTGCCTGACGGTCTGCCAGCGATTCGGGCATGGTGGGACGCGCCGCCGATTGGGGGATGACGGTTTGGGTGCGGACGTTCATGACATTGGATTTGCCGATTTTCAAGCCGCGCGGGGTGTCGGAATATTTGGTGGTGCCGCCTTCTTTCCAGTTGTACACGGCTGCTGCGGATGCGGTGCCGGCAAATAAAGCCAATACTGCTGCGATTGCCCATGGGGATTTGTTCATCATCATTCCTTTTTGTTTGTATTGTGTTATTTGGTCGGGAGGTTTTCCTTGCGGTAGGAAATCTGCCGATTGTAACGTATCTTGTTGTTGTTGTCATCTTTTTTGCCAAAAAACGCCTGTTTGTGTTACAATGGCGTGCATTTTCCAAGCTGACTTTACAGGTAAATGCATCATGAGAATCATTGAAAAAGCCTACACGTTTGACGATGTGTTGCTCGTTCCCGCCCATTCCCAAATTCTTCCCCGCGATGTTTCGCTTCAAACCCCGCTCACCCGCTCGATTACTTTGAACCTCCCCTTACTTTCTGCCGCGATGGACACCGTTACCGAAGCGCGTTTGGCGATTTCCATGGCGCAAGAAGGCGGCATCGGCATTATTCACAAAAACATGTCGCCCGAACAGCAGGCAACGGCCGTGCGCAAAGTGAAACGCCACGAAAGCGGCGTGGTGAAAGACCCGATTACCGTATCGCCCGACAAGCCAATTGGCGAATTGCTGGCGGAACGCGCCAAACGCAAACGCAAAATGTCGGGGCTGCCTGTGGTGGAAAACGGCAAGGTCATCGGCATCGTAACCAACCGCGATTTGCGTTTTGAAAGCCGCCACGATTTGCCCGTATCGGCGATTATGACCCCGCGCGAGCGTTTGGTAACGGTGTGCGAGGGGACGTCCATCGAGGAAGCCCGCGAACTGATGCACACGCACAAAGTGGAGCGCGTATTGGTGTTGAACGAACGCGATGAGTTGCGCGGTCTGATTACCGTCAAAGATATTTTGAAAAACACCGAATTTCCCAATGCCAATAAAGACGGCGAGGGTCGTTTGCGCGTGGGCGCGGCGGTCGGCACGGGCGCGGACACCGAAGCGCGGGTACACGCTTTGGCGGAAGCGGGCGTGGATGTGATTGTGGTGGACACCGCGCACGGCCACAGTCAGGGCGTGATTGAGCGCGTGCGTTGGGTGAAACAGCATTTTCCGCATATTCAGGTCATTGGCGGCAACATCGCCACCGCCGCCGCCGCGCGTGATTTGGCGGCCGCCGGTGCGGACGCGGTCAAAGTCGGCATCGGGCCCGGTTCCATTTGTACCACGCGGATTGTGGCGGGCGTGGGCGTGCCGCAACTGACGGCGGTGCATAATGTTGCCGAAGCACTCAAAGGCACGGGCGTGTCGGTGATTGCGGACGGCGGTATCCGTTTTTCCGGCGACATCGCCAAAGCGTTGGCGGCGGGGGCGCACTGCGTGATGTTGGGCGGTATGTTTGCCGGTACGGACGAAGCACCCGGTGAAATTGAACTGTATCAAGGGCGTTCCTACAAATCCTATCGCGGCATGGGTTCGCTGGGGGCGATGAGCCAAGGTTCGAGCGACCGTTATTTCCAAGACAAGCAGGACAATGCCGACAAATACGTTCCCGAAGGCATTGAGGGGCGCGTGCCGTACAAAGGCCCGATTGTACAGATTATCCATCAGCTTACGGGCGGTTTGCGTTCCAGCATGGGCTATCTGGGCTGCGCGACCATCGCCGAGATGCACGAAAAAGCAGAGTTTGTGGAAATCACGGCGGCGGGCATGAACGAATCGCACGTCCACGATGTGCAGATTACCAAAGAAGCACCGAATTATCACCGTTAAATATTGGGAGACGAGTGTGAATAAAAAAGAGATTTTGCTAACCGTGTTGTCTGTATCGGTATTGTCGGCGTGCGCTTCGCGCAACCATGAGCCACCCACCCGTGCAGAACGTTTGTCAAGCATCAAAGCGCAGTATGAAACCGTAGCGGAAGAGCGCAAGGGTGCGGCAACGGTGGCATACGGTTGGACGCGTTTTACTGCAAGCGGCAAAACGGAAATGCCCGCCAAGCATTTGCGTATTATTCATCCGTCCCATTCCACGCAGGTGGTGGCTTTGAAAACGCTGGGTTTGTTGTTGGGCGGCAGTTATCAAGGCTCGGACAAGAAGGATTTGAAAGGCGATTCGCTGCCGAATGTGCCGAACCGTTCTTTGTCGGCTGCCTACCGTCCCGTGCGCGATTATGTGTTGGGTAAATATGGCGGGGAAGACGGTGCGGCGTATTTTCCCCTGTATGTGGGCGGCCGTCATTGGTTTTTGGTGTATGAAAAGTTTGCCGACGGCAGGGGCGGAAAGTACGAATTGGTTTCGGAAATCGAGTTTGTCAAGCCCAATGAAATTTACGGCACATTTAATTATGTGTGCAAACAGGGCGGTGTGGCAAAAACACTGAACGAGTGGGAAGCCGACAATTACCGTTTGGCGCACGAAACGGCGGCGCGGTATGCGAAGCAGTGCGCCGATGCCCTGTTGGCGGATACGGTGAAGATGCGCCAATTGCATCATTCGTTTGAACGCGAGTAGTGCGGGTGGCGATGCTGGAAGTGTGCCAAATCCGTAAATCGTTCGGCAAGCGCACGGTGGCGGACGGGATTTCGTTTCGGGTGGCGGCGGGCGAAATCACGGCGGTGCTGGGGGCGAGCGGAAGCGGGAAATCCACTTTGCTGAACATGATTGCGGGGCTGACCGCAGCCGACGGCGGTGAGGTGCGTTTGGGCGGGGTGCGGCTGGACGGGCTGCCGCCGGAGCGCCGTGATGTGGCGATGATGTTTCAGGATTTTGCCCTGCTGCCGCATTTGAATGTGTGCGACAACGCCGCTTTGCCCCTGCGTTTGCGCGGCGTGGGCAAAGCGCAAGCCCGCCGCCGTGCTTTGGCGGTGTTGGCGGAGGTGGGCTTGGCGGATTTGGCGGCGCGGCGGGTGGCGGATTTGTCGGGTGGCGAACAGCAGCGCACGGCATTGGCGCGGGCTTTGGCGGCAGAGCCAAAATTGTTGTTGCTGGATGAGCCGTTTTCGGCGTTGGACGCGGCTTTGCGCGGGCGTTTGCAAAAACAGACATCGGATTTGGTGCGGCAGCGCGGGATTCCCGCCGTGTTGGTCAGCCACGATGCGGAAGAGGCGTGCCGTATGGCGCGGCAATTGGTGTTGCTCGGCGGGGGGCGGGTGTTGCAGCAAGGCACGCCCGATGCGGTGTACCGCCGTCCCGTTTCGGCTGCTGCCGCCCGTTTGCTCGGTTGTGCGAATGTCAGCGATACGCGCTATGTTCCGCCCGAAGCGGTTTGTTGGGACGAATCCGGCTGCGAATGCACCGTTTTGTCTGCCCACCGTGCGGCCGAAGGCTGGCGTTTGCTGCTGGCGCACCCGCATTGGGGTGAATTGTCCGTTTGGTATCAGGGCATTGCGCCGCCCGCACGCTGTTGTGTCCGTGTGGATGAAGCGCGTGTCGTCCGTTTTTGACACGGGCGGCGGAATGCCAACATTTTCTGTTATTTGCAGACAAAAACGTTTTCTACTTGCGCGTGTTGGGCTACAATAGCCCGCTATGTTCCCCGATTGACAAATCAGCAAAGAAAACCGACATGTCTAATTTTTTGAAACGTCTTTTCGGTCGCCGTCAGCCCAGTGGGCAAACCGAATCCGTGCCGTCCCAATCCCAGCCGAACGAAACCGATGTGCGGGCGGAAGAAGATGCCGTGCCGGCAACGGCGGATTCGTTTGATGTGGACGTGGCTGCCCCTGCGGTACAGGAGCAGCAGGACGGCGGGGTCGAAACTTTGCCCGATGCGCCGCCGCAAGCCGGTGAAAACGAACAAGACGGCAGTGCCGCCCGCACCGACCCCACACCGCCGCCCGAGCCGGCAGACACTGCAAACGGCACATCGGCATCGGCAACGGAAGAAAACGGACAAACGGCAGACGATGCGCCCACCGCATTTGAACAGGCAGTGGACGTACAGGCAGAAGACACCCCGCCTGACGGACACGATGCGCCTGACGTAGACGAATTTGAAATCGGTGCCGAGCTGCTGGGGGAAACGGCGCAAACAGTCGATGCCGAAGCCATCAGAGCCGCCGTGCAAGCGATGCAGCAAGAATCGGGCGAAGAAATATTTGAATTTAGCGAAGAAGAAACAGATGCCCTGCCCGATGACGGCACATCGGAACAACAGGGCGAAGCACCGTTTTCCATAGACGTGGTGGACTTGTACGCCGAAGACGAGCAGCTTGACCCCGTATTGCAGCCCGACACCGAAACCGTTGATGCAGACGAAATCGAAGCGGAAATGCTGGCAATGGAAGAAGCCGCCAACAGCCCGCCCATCGAGCCGCCGTTTCCCGAAATCTCGCTGGAAGTGGAAGAAGACCACCGTCCCCTTGCAGAAGAAACAAAAACCGAACATACGGTTACGGACGAATCCGTGTCTTTGGAAATTGCCGGACACCACGAGGGTGAAGCGGACGAAACGGCAGTGTCGGACATCGACATCGAAGCCGATGAAAGTACCGCACCGGCGGAAAAAGAAAACGACCAAACCGCTTCCGATGGCACACCGGCACAGCCTGAAGCGGCGGACGGGCATGATGCCCCAACCGAGTCTGCCGATACCGATACCACACCCGCGCAAACAGACATTCAAACAGACATTCCCGAAACACAGGCAAGCCCCGAAACGCCGTCAGACGACAACGGCGAAACCGCGCCCGCCGACACAGACAACGGCACGGCATCGGCGCAAACCGACCGCGAAACAAACCAAGCCACCCCCGACGATGCCGCCGCCCCGCACAAACAAGGCTGGGCAGCGCGTTTGAAAGAAGGCTTGACCAAATCGCGCAACCAAATGGCAAAATCGCTGGCTGCCGTATTCGGCGGCGGGCAAATCGATGAAGACCTGTACGAAGAACTGGAAACCGTGCTGCTGACCAGCGACATGGGCATCGAAGCCACCGAAAAACTGATGGCGCAAGTGCGCGACCGCGTGTCCTTGAGCGGCTTGAAAGACGGCGCGGAACTGCGTCAGGCACTGAAAGATGCCGTGTGCGACCTGTTGCGTCCTTTGGAACAGCCCCTGCGGATTCCCGAAGGACAAGGCCCGTTTGTGATTATGATGGCGGGCATCAACGGCGCGGGCAAAACCACCTCCATCGGCAAATTGGCAAAATACTTTCAGGCACAGGGCAAAACAGTTTTGCTGGCGGCGGGCGACACCTTCCGCGCCGCCGCCCGCGAGCAGCTTCAAGAATGGGGCGCGCGCAACGGCGTAACCGTGATTTCCCAAGCATCGGCGGATTCGGCGGCCGTGTGCTTTGACGCCTTGGAAGCTGCCAAAGCCCGCAAAATCGACGTGGTGCTGGCAGACACGGCAGGGCGCCTGCCCACCCAGCTTCACCTGATGGAAGAAATCAAAAAAGTCAAACGCGTATTGCAAAAATCGATTCCCGATGCACCACACGAAGTGATGGTGGTACTCGATGCCAACATCGGGCAAAACGCGGTGAACCAAGTGGCGGCGTTTGACAGTGCATTGGGGGTAACGGGCTTGGTGGTAACCAAGCTGGACGGCACGGCGAAAGGCGGCGTGTTGGCGGCGTTGGCGGAGCGCGGCATTCCCGTGCGCTACATCGGCGTGGGCGAGAAAATCGACGATTTGCGCCCGTTTGACACGGAAGCCTTTGTCGAAGCCCTGTTTGGCGAAGCCCAGTAGCCATAAAAACGGCAGAACTCCGGTTCTGCCGTTTTGTTGGTGTGTCATGACGGTGCTGCGGCTTTCCCGTCAAACCATGACGCACCCTTAAAGATGCTTGCCGAAAAATGCCAGCATATTGACCCACGCATCGGCGGCGGCATCGGCATTGTATGCCAAATCCACACCGTTGCGCTCGCCGTTGGCAGTGGCTTGCGGATTGGTGAAGCCGTGTTTGGCGTGCTCAAACACATCAATGCGGTAATCCGCGCCCGCCGCGTCCATTTCGGCGCGGAAAGCGGCAACATCGTCCATGCCGACCATGCTGTCGCCGCCGGCGTGTTCCACCAAAATCGCGGCTTTCACCGCACCTGCCCGTGCCGGCGTGTCGGTGGCGAGAATGCCGTGAAAACTCGCCACCGCATTCACATCTGCCCCGCGCCGCGCCATGTCCAGCACCACCCGTCCGCCAAAGCAAAAGCCGATGGCGGCGATGCGTGTGCCGTCCACATTGTCGGCATGGCGCAGCGCCGCCAATGCCAAATCGCAGCGTTCGACCAATTTTTCGGGGTGGCTGAGCAGATGGCTCATGTGGCGGTTGGCTTCTTCGGCTTTATCGGTCAACAAACCGTTGCCGTACAAATCTACGGCGAGCGCAGCGTAGCCCGAATGTGCCAAACGCTCAGCACTGTGCAAAACGTGTTCGCCCACGCCCCACCATTCGGGGAAGACCAACACGCCGGCATGTGCTTGGTCGGTGTTGGCGGGCAGGTACAACCGGCTGTGCAATTGCGTGCCGTCTTGGGCAGTGTAGTTGAGATGGCGTGCGTCCATATTTCTACCTATGGGTGTGATGGTTTGACGGATATTCCGTGCGTTTTGGCACGGAATGTTGTGATGTGTAAAAATTGTACGGGAAAAACCGAGTTTTTGCCACAGAAATTGACGTTCTATTCTACCGTTTGCGGCATTTTCTATTTTTTTTTTTTTTTTTTTTTTTTTTTTTTTTCAATGTGATGGGGCGGAAAAACGGCACTGTCAAACAGTGCCGCAGATGATTTGGGCGTGTCATCGATTAACCGAAAAAAACCCGCGCCGTCATTTCCGCGAGGGGGGAATCCAAAACAAATTTCAAAAAGCATTGATAAAACATCGCTTCACAAACATCAGATAGTGGATTTCCGCCCACGCAAAAATGACGGTGCGGCGTTTTTTCGGCTAATTGATGACACGCCCTAGTCAAACATTTCTTTCAAACGGTCGAGAAAACCGCGTTGGCGCGGCGTTTGGCTGCGGTTCAGCCCTGTGGCGATTTGGTCGAACTCCGCCAACAGCTCTTTTTGGCGGTCGGTGAGGTTTACGGGGGTTTCCACCACCACATGGCAATACAAATCGCCGATTTGGTTGCTGCGTAAGTGCTTGATGCCTTTTCCTTTAACGCGCAGTTGTTTGCCGTTTTGCGTGCCTGCGGGAATGCTGATTTGCACGCGCCCGTTCAGGGTCGGCACTTCCACTTCGCCGCCGAGCGCGGCAGTGGGAAAGCTGATGGGCAGTTCGCAATGCAGGTCGGTGGGGTTGTTCGGGTCGCGCTGGAACACTTTGTGTTCTTTGACGCCGACGTGAATGTACAAGTCGCCCGCCGGTGCGCCGTCGCTGCCCGGTTCGCCCTCGCCGCTCAGGCGGATGCGTTGTCCGTCATCGATGCCCGCAGGGATATTGACTTCCACGGTTTTGGTGGTTTTTACGCGCCCGTCGCCGCGACATTTGTGGCAGGGGTCTTTGATTTCTTTGCCCGAGCCGTGGCAGGTGGGGCAGGTTTGCTGGATTTGGAAAATGGCTTGGCGCACGTGTACCGTGCCGGTGCCGTGGCAGGTGCGGCAGGTGCTGGCGCTGGTGCCCGGTTTCGCGCCCGAGCCGTGGCACACGTCGCATTCTTCGTAGGTGGGAATGGTGATTTGTTTTTTCAGACCTTGTGCGGCTTCTTCCAGCGAAATTTCCACTGAATATTGCAAATCCGCGCCTTGCCGGCTTTGCTGTTGGCGTCCGCCGTTGCCGGTTGCGCCGCCGAACATTTGGCTGAAGATGTCGCCGAAGTCGAATCCGCCCGCGCCGCCGAAGTTGCCGAAGCCGTCAAATCCGCCGCCGCCGCCCATATTGTTCGGGTCGATGCCCGCATGGCCGAAGCGGTCGTAGGCGGCTTTTTTCTGCGGGTCGGACAATATATCGTAGGCTTTTTGAATTTCTTTGAATTTTTCTTCGGCTTCTTTGTTGTCGGGATTGCGGTCGGGGTGGTATTTCATCGCCAACTTGCGGTAGGCTTTTTTGATGTCGTCGTCGTTTGCGTTGCGGGCGACGCCCAGTGTTTCGTAAAAATCTTGGTTGCTCATGGTATGTGCCGTGCTATTTGGGAAAACAAGTTGGCGCAAATATGGGGGGAGAGTGGTCAAACTCAATAGCGGGGGGTGAGAAATGATGATGCGGTGTGGCGTTTCAGCTTTATGATGAAAACGGATTAAACAGCTTGACGCCGCTTGCGCTGAAATCTTTGGTATTGCGTGTCAGCAAAATCAAATCATGGTGCAATGCGGTTGCCGCAATCAGGGAATCGAATTGCGGCTTTTTGTCGGGAACGTGCAAACGGGCGCAGAGACGGGCGATTTCGGTATTCACGGGCAAGGTTTTATCGGCAAATTCGGGCAAAAATACGGTTTCAAACCAATGCAGCAGCAAGCTGCCTTGTTGCGGGTCGTGGCGTTGTTTGAGCAAGCAGCCTTTTTCCAGTTCCAATACGGTAATGACACTGACACACAGTTCTGCCTTATTTGCCGTCTGCGCCCATTGCACCACGCCCGTGTTGGCACGTCCGTTTTTGATTTTGCGGATTTCCGATAACACATTGGTGTCCAACAGATAGCGGAAAGTCATCATGTGTCCCAATCTATGGCGGCGGTGGCGTGGTCGGCGGCGAGTGCATCGGCGATGTTGGCAGCGGGGGTGTCGGGCTGAGGGGTGCTGCTGATGCCCACCATCATGGTGTTTTCGTTATTGTTTTGTTTGATTTGAAAATATCCGCCCAGCGACAATTCAGTATAATGGTGTTTCAGTTGTTGCCACAATTGGGCTTCGTCAAGCGGGCAGGGCAAGGGATAGGTGCCGGCTTTTTGTAAAGGTTTTTGAATTTCAACGGTGTGTATCAGCATGGTTGTTCTCGGAGAAGTTTGTTCAAGCATAGATTTTTGCCGTTGGTTTGTCAATTTCCATGCAAAGCCGCATAAATCTTCTCCGCCAGCGCACGGCTGATGCCTTCGGTTTGCGCGATTTCGTCCACGCCCGCCGCCGCCACGCCGCGCACGCTGCCGAAACGGGTCAGCAGGGCTTTTTTGCGTTTCGCGCCGATGCCCGCGATGTCGTCCAATGAAGACTGCAAACGCGCTTTGTCGCGTTTTTTGCGGTGTCCGGTGATGGCGAAACGGTGCGCCTCATCGCGCACGGTTTGCAGCAGATGCAGCGCGGCAGAGGTTTCAGGCAGCCTGAAACGTTTGTTTTGAAACGGCAAGATGATTTCTTCCAAACCCGCTTTGCGGCTTTCGCCTTTGGCAATCCCCACAAGCGGTACGTTTAAACCCAACTGCGCCCACACTTCACGCGCCACATTGATTTGCCCCGTGCCGCCGTCAATCAGCACGGCATCGGGCAGCGTGTCGGCGTTGGCGTAACGGCGCGTCAGGGCTTCGCGCATGGCGGCGTAATCGTCGCCGCAAGCGGTGCTGCGGATGTTGAAACGGCGGTATTGCGCGGGCTGCATCGCCAAACCGTCATACACCACACAGGCGGCAACAGTCGCCTCGCCCTGCGTGTGGCTGATGTCAAAACATTCCAAACGCTTGACGGCAAATCCCAAAATTTCCCCCAATTCGTCTTGGCGGCGCAAACGGTCTTGCGTGCCGCCGATGTGCCGCGCCAAAGCGATTTCGGCGTTGTGTTGCGCCATTTCCAGCCATTTGCGTTTTTCGCCGCGCACAGGCACGACCACGCGCATCGGTTGCAGGGCTTGGCGCAGGCTGTCTGAAAGCGGGAGAGCGCACACCAGCAGTTCGGGCGCGTTTTCCGCTTGCAAATAACGTTGCGCGACAAAGGCTTCGGCATAGGCTTGCGGGTCGGGCGCGGGGTCGCGGCGGGTGTCGGGGAACAGGCTACAATCGCCGCTATAGCGACCGCCGCGCACCGCCGCCCAATGCACGCACACCGTGCCGTGCGCCGCTGCCACCGCCACCACGTCCGTCCGCGCCGCGCCGCCGTCCGACACGAACTGGCGCGATTGCACCGTGCCGAGCGCGTGGATTTGGTCGCGAAAACGGGCGGCGGCTTCAAAATCCAGCGCATCGGCGGCGGATTGCATCTGTGTTTCCAGTTTGCGGGTGAGTTCGGCGGTGCGCCCGTTGAGAAAATCGGTGGCGGCGCGGACGTGGACGGCGTATTCAGCTTCCGACACCGCGCCCACGCAAGGCGCGTGGCAACGTTGGATTTGGTGCAGCAGGCAGGGGCGGCTGCGGTGGGCGAACACGCTGTCTTCGCAGGTTCTCAAGCGGAATACTTTTTGCAATACGTCAATGCTTTCGCGCACGGCGTTGCCGTCGGGATAAGGCCCGAAATAGCGGTGCGGTTTCACCGTTGCGCCGCGATGGTAGCCCAGTTGCGGGAAGGCGTGGGCGCTCAATTTCAAATAAGGATAGGATTTGTCGTCCCGAAACAGGATATTGTATTTGGGCGCGAGCGACTTGATGAGATTGTTTTCCAAAATCAAGGCTTCGGCTTCGCTGCGGGTAACGGTGATGTCCACCCGCGCCACTTGCTTGAGCATCAGCGCGATACGCGGGGAATGGGCGTTTTTGTGGAAATAGCCGGACACGCGCCGTTTCAGGTTCACCGCTTTGCCGACATACAGCACCGCGCCGTTTTCAGCCAGCATGCGGTACACGCCGGGCAGTGCGGGCAGGGTGGCGAGAAAATGGTTTAAATCAAAGTCGGGCATGGGGATTATAATCAGGCTTTCAGGCAGCCTGACGATGAAAAATGAAAACTTTGGTTTTAGACGTATTTTACGAACACGGCGAACCGTTTGACCGCGCCCGCGCCGCCGCCGTGCTGTTTGACGGCAACGGGTGCGAACTGGCAAATTACCAAACTGATATAGATGCCGTTGCACCGTATCAGTCCGGTAAATTTTATCTGCGCGAACTGCCGTGTTTGTTGGCGGTGCTGGCGCAGGTCAATCAGGGCTTTGACCAAATTGCGATTGACGGTTTCGTGTATCTGGACGATGAGGGTTCGGAAGGTTTGGGCGCACATTTGCATCGTAGCCTAAACGGACGTTATCCCGTTATCGGCATTGCCAAAAAACCTTTTCGCGATATGGGGGAAACGTATCGCGTGTATCGCGGACAAAGCCGCAAACCTTTGTATGTTACGGCAGTTGGCACGGACTTGGCAGAAGCGAAACAATGGGTGCGGGGTTTATCGGGTAAAGGACGGATTCCCGAAATGCTTGCCCGCGCCGACCGTTTAAGCCGTCAAGTCGGTGCGTGTCCGTAAGCCCCGCGCACCGCGCAACCTTTCACGCTTTTACCGCGATAATGCAATACGGCGGTAAATTCGTTCATCTTGCCGTTGTGGTCGCGGCAACGCTGGCCGCGAATGTTCAACACCGCTTCGCCGTGCGGCGTTTTGGCGGTAAATTCCACGCCTTTGGCATAGGCGGAACGTTGCACCCGCAAATTCGGATAATACAGGCTGTTGCGGACGGTTTCCAAAGCCATGCGGTTGCCTTTGACCACCGCACGCCAGCCGTTGTTGCCGTCGCCGCTTGCGGCGGTAAATTCGCGCACCACCGTATCTTTTTGTTTCGGCGCGGCCAGCGCGGGCAGGGACGCGCCCAACAGCGCAACGGACAACATCAGGATTTTGGCTTTCATATTTTGACACCTTTCGTTCAAAACGCGTATTTTCCCACCATCGGACTGGCACAGTTTTATTCTTTACCCGATTTTTCGCGTAATTCCTTCGGCAGCACAAACACGATGTTTTCTTCCACGTCGCCGCTTTGCCGCACCGTGTCCGCGCCCCACGCGCGGATTTGCGCGATGACTTCCTGCACCAACACTTCCGGCGCGGACGCGCCCGCCGTGACCCCCACGCATTGTTTGCCCGCAAACCACGCTTCGCGCAAATACGAAGCGTTGTCCACCATATAGGCGTCCACGCCGCGCAAGGCCGCCACTTCGCGCAGACGGTTGCTGTTGGACGAATTGGGCGAGCCGACCACAATCACCACATCGCATTGTTTTGCCAAATCTTTCACCGCTTCTTGGCGGTTGGTGGTGGCGTAGCAGATGTCTTCCTTGTGCGGGCTTTTGATGTGCGGGAAACGGCTTTTCAGTGCGGCGATGATGTCGCGGGTTTCGTCCACCGACAGCGTAGTCTGGCTGACGTGGGCGAGTTTTTCCGCATCGCGCACGTCCAGTTTCGCCACATCGTCCACCGTTTCCACCAGCAGCATCGCGCCTTCGGAAAGCTGTCCCATCGTGCCTTCCACTTCGGGGTGTCCGGCGTGGCCAATCATGATGATTTGGTAGCCCTGCGCGTCCAGCCGCGCCACTTCCTTATGCACTTTGGTAACGAGCGGGCAGGTGGCGTCAAACACGCGGAAGCCGCGTGCCGCCGCTTCGTCCTGCACGGCTTTGGATACGCCGTGCGCGGAGTAAATCAGCGTTGCGCCTTCGGGCACGTCTGCCAAATCTTCAATAAAAACCGCGCCTTTGTCGCGCAGATTGTCCACCACGAATTTGTTGTGGACAACTTCGTGGCGCACGTAAATCGGTGCGCCGTATGCTTCCAAAGCGCGTTCCACAATGCTGATGGCGCGGTCGACGCCCGCGCAAAAGCCGCGCGGGTTGGCGAGGATGATGGTTTTTTGATTCATGAGGTTTTCTTTCAGGCAGCCTGCGTTTTCTTTTGGGTAAAGCCCTCGATAATCAGCAAGGCTGCGCCCACGCAGATAAAGCTGTCGGCAATGTTGAAAGCGGGGTAATACCAGTTTTGCCAGTAAAACAGCAGAAAATCCACTACTTTGCCGTGTACGAAGCGGTCAATCACGTTGCCGAACGCGCCGCCGATAATCATCGCTGCCGCCCAGTTGCCCAAGCGTCCGAATTCGCCTTTGACGATGGCGCGTGCCAAGTAGCCGCTAATCACAAATGCCAAGACGGTAAAAATGTATTTCTGCGCCCCGCCCATGTCGGCAAGAAAGCTGAACGCCGCGCCCGGATTGTACACCAGCGTCAGGTCAAAGAAATTCGGGATGACGTTCAGGCGTTCGTGGTCTTGAAAATTTTGCAAGATGATGTATTTGCTCAATTGGTCGAGCAAGATGGCGGTCAGTGCGGTCAGGCAGTAGGGCAGGTATTTCATCGGCATTCCTTTGCGGCTCGGGTGGGGCAGATGCGCCGCCGAAGCGGCATACGGCAGCGCGTGTGCGGTTTACTCGGTCAGGATTTGCAGGGCTTTCAGTGCAATCAGGCGTTGTTTGGCAAATTCTTCTGCCAAACGCGTCAGCTCGGCAAGGTTGTCGGCTTCGGTGGTGAGTGCTTCGCCGTCTTTGTTGAGCATGGCTTGTCCTTGCGCTTGCAGAATCTGCCAAGTGTGTGCCGCCCATTGTTGCGGTTCGCGCAAGCCGTGGTTGTGGGCTTCGGCAAACAGCAGGTCGATGCGGGAAACCGAGACCGCGCCGCCGGAGAGCGGGCTGGTCAGGTAGTAAATTTCGCCGTTGTTGTGGGCGGCGGCGATAACGGATTCGTTGAAGGCGCGGCAGCGTCCGCGTGCGGCTTCCACCGAAACTTCGTCCTGTACCTGTGCCACTTGGTGTTTGGCGTGCAAAATCGTCAGTGCCGCAAAAACTTGGGCGGGATTGGCTTTGCCTGCGAGTGCTTGGGTGATGTCGGCGGTGCGGTGGACTTGGTGGTCGGACAAAATTTCCAGCACCGGCTCGAACACTTCCGGCATCAGCCCGACGGTAACGTGGTTGGACACGCTCAATTCCACACTTTCACGCGGCACGGTCAGCACGAAGCGTTGTTTGCCGCGCTGTTGTGCCAATTGCACGTTGTTGAGCCGGCGCGCGCCCTTCACCCACAAATCGCGGCGGAACTGCTTGTTCAGCAAAAAGTCTTTCACGGTTTGTGCCAAAGGCGTGCCCGCCACTTCGTCCATCAGCTTTTGCTGTTCGGCGGTGTACAGGCAGAGATTGAAATCGTCCAGATAATTGGCGGAGCAGGCAAAGCCCACTTTGGCGGGTTCGAGCCACTGTGCCAAATCGGCATAATACATCGGGTGCCAGTCGCGGTTGAGGTATTCGTGGGCGAGGTAGTTGGTGTTTTGCTTGGCGATTTCGTCCAAGCGTTTGGCGATGTTGGGGGCGTTGTGTTGGACGAGCGGGCTTTGTGCCAGCACGCGGCTGCCGAATGCCAAAGCGTTTTGCACGTTTTGTTCGTGGCTTTGACCGCCAACCGAGCGGACGTTGTCGTGCATGGCAAGCAGGTGGCGGATGGGGGCGTGTGCCGACCAGCCTGGCAGGGTGTTGTAGCTGATGTAGAGTATGCCTCCGACCGCCAGCTTGCGGCGGACGAAGTCTGCGATGATGCGGCGGTTGTCATCGGAAATCCACGACCAAATGCCGTGCAAGCCGATAAATTCAAATTCGGGCAAATCGTCGCGGCTGCAAAACGATGCGAAATCTTGGTCGGTAATCAGCGCGTTGCTGCCGCAGGTGCTTGCCAAATCGCGGGCGAAAGCGGCGTGGGCGGGGTTGAAATCCGTGCCGTACCAACGGATTTGCTGTGCGGCGGCATGGGCGTTGAGCGACACGCCCTGCCCGAAGCCCAGTTCGCAGGCATTTTTGATTTCGGGAACCGCCAAACCTTCCTGAAGCATGGGCACGATGGCGCGTAAAGGGTTGAGTTCGTGATAGTAGCCGTAGGTGTAGCCGACGTTGCTGACGTAGCCGTAGGACCATGCCGACATGATTGTTCTCCGGAAAAAAAGATTTGGGGGCGGATTGTACCCCGATTCGGTGGGACGGGAAACAAAACAAGCCTTTCGGAATACCGAAAGGCTTGCAGCAAACTGGCGGAGAGGAAGGGATTCGAACCCTCGATACGCTATTCACGTATACACGCTTTCCAGGCGTGCGACTTCAACCACTCATCCACCTCTCCGAGACGGAAAACGAGGATTGTAACCGTGTTTGCCGCAAAGGGCAAGCAAAATCGGCTATACTGCCGCGATAACGGCTTCGGGGGTGATGATGTGAATGCAGATGCGGCGTGGTTTTCTTGGCAGGTGCTGGCGGGCGCGGCGGTGTTGTGCTTGGGGCTGACGGCATGGTGCGCTCCGGCGTTTGTGCGTTTGTGGCGCGGGCGGGCGGATTTGTTGGGGGCGGGCGCGCTGGTGTCGGCGGGGGCATTGCTGGCGCAGGTGCCGGCGGGTTACGGCGGTGCGGCGTATCATTTGCTCGGGGTGAATCTGGCGTGTTTGATGCTGGGCGGACGGGCAGCGTGGTGCGTGGCGTGCTTTTGGCTGCTGGTGGCGGAAACCCTGCGCTACGGCACGGGCTTTGTCGCGGTGTGGCCGCTGCAGTCGCTGCTGACGGTGCTGCCCGCTTGGGCGGTGGGCGTGGCGGTGCGGCGCATCGGTACGCGGTATCTGCCGCCGAACGTGTTTGTGTACATCTTTGTGTACGGCTTTTTGGCGGCGGCGGCGGGTATGCTGCTGACGGGCGTGCTGGCACAATATTGGCACGGCGCTGCGGTGCTGCGCGTATTTGTGCTGCTGGCGTGGGGCGAAGCGTTTTTAAGCGGATTGTTTGCCGCGATTTTGCTGTCGTTTGCCCCGCGTTTGCTGGCAACCTTCAGCGATGAGGTTTACCTGAAGCGCGACAAAGACATTTGGACGGATTAGGGCGTGTCATCAATTGATTTTTTATGCTGAAAATTCAGTGCAATATAAAAAATCCGTCATTCCCGCGAATGCGGGAATCTACTGTGCAATGCTTGGCAAGCGATATTTTATCAAGATTTGCTTGAGTTTATTGTTGGATTCCCGCCTATGCGGGAATCCACCTCCCAATGCTTGGCAAGCCATGTTTTATCAAAGTTTCTCGTGCTTCGACTTGGATTCCCGCCTGCGCGGGAATGACGGTGCGGCGTTTTTTTGGCTAATTGATGACGCACTCTAAAGGACAGTTCATTCCTGCGTAGCTTGGGTTGAAGCATGGCGCAAACCCAACAATACATTGTTTTATCGTGAAATCGTTGGGTTTTCACTTCGTTCCAACCCAACCTGCCACTGATTTTCGGTAGAAAAATTTAAATGATGACGCACCCTAATTCCCGCACATCGCCCGCGCCACCCGCACCGCTTCCAACAAACTGCCCGCGTCTGCCCGCCCCGTTCCCGCCAAATCCGCCGCCGTGCCGTGGTCTACCGATGTGCGGACGAAGGGCAAGCCCAGCGTGATGTTTGCTCCGCGCCCGAACGATGCGTATTTCAACACGGGCAAACCTTGGTCGTGATACGCCGCCAGCACCGCATCTGCCCCGTCCAGCATAAACGGCTGAAACAGCGTGTCGGCAGGATAGGGCCCGCGAATGTCGATGCTTTCGCCCTGCAATTGCGCCAGCGCGGGCAGCATTTCATCGATTTCCTCCCGCCCCAAATGCCCGTTTTCGCCCGCGTGCGGGTTCAGCCCCGCCAGCAAAATGCGCGGCGCGGCAATGCCGAATTTGTCGCGCAAATCGGCGTGGACGATGCGGGCAATCCGTACAATCCGTTCGCGGGTAATCTGCGCCGCCACGTCTTTGAGCGGCAGGTGGGTGGTGAGCAGTGCCACGCGCAAACCGCCGCCCGCCAACATCATCACCACCTGTTCCGTTCCCGATTTTTCCGCCAAATATTCGGTGTGTCCGCTAAAAAATGCCGCCCTGCCCGCTTCGTTGATGATGCCCTTATGCACGGGCGCGGTAACCATGCCCGCAAATTCGCCCGATGCGATGCCCTGATGCGCCCTGTCGAGCAGACGCAGCACGTATTCCGCATTGCGCGGGTCGGGCTTGCCCGCCGTGCAGGGCGTGTCAAGTGGCAGGTGCAGCACTTCCAAGCCCTGTGCGGGCGCGGGCGCACCGGCGCAAAAGTCGTGCAGGACGGTGTTTTTGCCGAGCATGGCAGCGCGCTCTGCCAGCAAATTTTTGTCGCCCAGCACCACCGTGCGGCAGGACAAATCCGCATCTGCCAATGCCAGACAAATATCCGGCCCGATGCCCGCAGGTTCGCCGGAAGTTACGGCGATTTTGATGTTCATGATTGTGTCCTTGATAAATTGGTTGGTGGTCATGCACGGGGTCGGGGTATAAAAATCAAATGATGCGCCCCGAAGCACAACCCCATGATTGACGGCTTGCCAGGGTGTGCCATCATTTAAATTCTTTCATTTCTTTCATTGCGAATCAACGAAGCATAAAAACTGCCGTCATGCCCGCGCAGGCGGGAATCCACTGCCCGATGCTTGGTAAGCCGTGTTTTATCAAGGTTTGTCGTGCTTCGACTTGGATTTCCGCATGCGCGGGAATGACGGTGTGGTGTTTTTTCGGTTAATTTAATGACGCGCCACAGGTGCATGATGACATGTCCCCGTCTTTTTTCTATTGATAAAATCTAATGGTATGATAAGCAAAATTGCAATGGCATTCGGGTGCGCTGCCGTGCCGTTTCCGGCTGCGGCAAATCAGCAGAAACCGCAGAACCATGCGCCCGCACGGGCAGGACGGCGCGGCGGCATGGCTGTGTGCGCGCGCGGGATTTTGCCGCCGTATGTTGATGCCTTTTTCGTGCGGTGTTAAACTGAAGTACTTACCGAGAGTCCGTACTCGAAAATTCAAGGTGCGGGCAACTCGTCCGACAAACCCACAACCGGAAGCCGTTCCGCCTTTTTGCGGGTGGTATGCCGTTTGCTTATTCTTGCCTTTGGCGCCCAAGCGCCGCCAAAGGGCGGGCAAACGGGCGGTTTCCGAATCTGCGTGCCGCTTGGCGCGGTACGCAGCCGCGACTCAAGGCATACGGTCTGTGTCGGGGCGTATCTGCGGCACGCGGGGCGTGTCTGCAACCGAGCAATGTTTATAAAGGATTTTGCATTATGAACCATACCTATCGGGTTGTTTATAACGAAACCACCAATACCTATGTCGCCGTGTCGGAAAACGAACCGGCACGCGGCAAAAAAAGCAAATCGGTGAAAACGGCGGTGGCTGCTGCCGTGGCACTGACCTTCGGCGGCGCATCGGGCATGGCATCTGCTTTGATGACCGACAGTATCGCCGGCGGTTCGGGTAGAACCAATATCTTAATCAAGCCCAACGGCGGTACAGCTCCCTCTGTAAGCGGTGAAAATTCGATTGCCATCGGCGCCAGCACCAAAGGGCACACCTCCACCGTGTCCATCGGTCATGCTGCCGAAGCCAACGACCGTTTCGGCGTTGCCATCGGTCGTCAGGTGGAAGCGGCGGGCGCAGAATCGGTTGCGCTCGGCACGATGGGCGCAACAGGCCCGAAAACCATCGCCAAAGGCACGCAGGCGCTGGCATTGGGTACGCGCAACCAAGCCATCGGCAACCAAAGCATCGCCGCAGGTAACGACACTTTCGCGGGCGGCTTCGGCTCGATTGCCATCGGTACGGACGACACCGGCACTGCCCAAACGCCGGGCAACGCGCAAACCATCGTTTCTTCCCACCGCTATTTGGTGGACGGCGACGACAAACAGCGTAAGGGCGAGGGCTTTGTCCGCACCGACAAAAACAATCCCGATACCTATATTTCCACTGTGGCGCAAGGCAGTGGCGCATTGAGCTTGGGCGCACACACCCAATCGCTGCACCACGGTGCCACCGCCATCGGCGCGGGCGCGGTTGCGGGCATGGGTAAAGTGGTGTCGGGTACGTTTAACACCAACGATTTGAATCTGGACTCGATTAGGGGTATTCAGGCAACCGCCATCGGTTCGCAAAGCTTCGCCGCTTCCGACCGCACCACGGCTGTGGGTACCAATTCCATGGCGGGCGGCGCCAATGCCACTGCTGTGGGCGCGGGCGCGGTTGCCTATTCCAAACAAACCATCGCCATCGGTGATGGCGCGATGGCGGGCAGCAACGGCGAATCGAATACCAGCAGGCTGAGCGAGAAGGGTGCCGACAAAGCCGATGCCATCGCCATCGGTACGAAAGCAGATGCACAAGGCTTGGCAACCGTTGCCTTGGGTGCGGGCGCGAGCGCCGCAAGAGGCACTGACGGTGCGGTCGTTATCGGCTGGAATGCGAAAAGCTCGGACGGCGGCAGCCGCCACCTTGACCGCGAAAATCCGTTCAACCCGTTGTCAAAACAAGAGAATTTGACAAAATCGGGCAGCGTCTACGTGATTAAAAACGCCGGCTCGATGCTGGCGACCAATGCCGGTATTGAAGGCAATACCTCTTCCGTGAGCGTGGTCATCGGCCCGAATGCCGATGCCACCGGCGGCAACGGCGGCGTGGCATTGGGTGACCGCGCCAAATCAGGCTCGGGCTTGAGCATTGCCATCGGCGCGAATGCCCATGCCGTGAAAAAAGCCAACCAAGGTACGTCCACCATCGCCATCGGCCCTTCCGCCTACGCCAGTGGCAACACCGCTTTGGCACTCGGCCGCCAATCGGCTGCCGACGCCGACTTTGCCCAAGCCATCGGTAACGTTGCCGCCGCCACCGGCAAAGGCTCGCTGGCAGTCGGACACTCCGCCAACGCCACCGGCTACCGCGCCATCGCCATCGGCTCGTCCAACATCAATGATGCGGGCGGAACGGTCGGCTCATACGGCACGCAAGCCGGCACCAACTACCAAAAAGACAGCCAAGCCCGCGCTTCCGGCGACGATGCCATCGCCTTCGGTAGCGGCGCCCAAGCCGATTCCTACACTTCCATCGCCATCGGCGCCTTTGCCGATGCCGAACCCAATGCCAACCATACCATCGCTTTCGGTAACGAAGCCAAAGCATCGGGCGTAAAAGGCATTTCCGTAGGCTTCAAAGCCAAAAACAGCGCTGAAACCGCCACCGCCATCGGCTCGGAAGCCGAAGCAAGCAACAAAAACGCCATCGCAGTCGGCACCAAAACCCAAACATCGGGCGAACGCTCCTTGGCAGTGGGCTTTGAAAACAAAGTAAGCGGCACCGATTCGGGCGTGTTCGGCAACAAAAACCAAAACAGCAAAAACAAAACCTTCGTGGTGGGCAACAGCGTCAATCCCACGCAGGACAACAGCGTGATTTTGGGCGACAGCTCCACCGACCGCGCCGCCACCACCGAAAACACCGCCAATGTAAACGGCTTGAAATACAGTGGCTTTGCCGGACAAGGCGCACCCGCCAAAGGCGTGGTGAGCGTGGGCAAACAGGGCGGCGAACGCCAAATCATCAACGTGGCGGCGGGCAAAATCGACAAAAACTCCACCGATGCCATCAACGGCTCGCAATTGTACTGGACGCAAGACCGCTTGGGCAATGTGGCGAAAACCACCGCGCAGCATTTGGGCGGAAACGCAAAAGTAAATGATGACGGCAATCTCACTGCCCCGACTTACCGCATTGTTCACGAATCCAATCCCAGACAAAGCCGCAACGTCAATAATGTCGGCGACGCCTTCACCCACCTCAACAACTACATCAACGAAGGCTGGGAAGTTCACGACAAAACCGGTCAAAAAGCCAAAGTTACCCCCGGCGACAAAGTGAAATTTGTGGCGGGCAACGGCGCAACCGTGAATGTTGCCCAAGAACAAAACGGCGAAACTGTGATTACCATCGGCGCAACCCCGCAGCAAGGCGGCCCCGCCATCACCAACACCAACCTGAACGTACAAAACGGCAAAGTGCAAAACCCCGCACAAGGCGATGCCTACGTGCAAGCGGGCAACTTGGCGCAAACCATCAACAACGTTTCATGGAAAGCACAAGGCAACGGTCAAGACAAAGCCGATGTGAAAGCGGGCAGCAAAGTGAATTTTGCCGACGGCGACAACACCAAAGCCGTTGTTACCCATGCGGGCGACACCACCACCGTCAAATACAATGCCGAAACCAGCAAAGTAAAATTTGAAAACGGCACGGCAAGCAAAGACGGCGACAAACTCGCCAAAGCGGGCGACGTGGCAGACGTAACCAACAAAGCCGTTACCCACCTGATTGAAAAAGGCATGAACTTTGAAGGCAATACGGGTGGTGCGGTTCATAAAAACTTGGGCGAGAAGCTCACCGTTAAAGGCGGACACGGCGGACAAGGCGTTTCCGACAAAAACACCTATGTTGCCAACGAAAACGGCAATTTGGTGGTGAAATTCGCCGAAAACCCCGAATTTAAAGGCGTGAAGCTGGTCAATAACGGCAACACCGTGAATCTGAACCCCGTAGCGGGCAACAAGCTCAACTTGGGCGGCGGCAACAACAATGCGCCTGTGGTCATCGGCAATGTGGCAAACGGCGTGCAGGACAGCGATGCTGTAAACGTCAGCCAGTTGAAAGACCTGAAATGGAAACTGGACGTTGATGCGGCCGGCGGCACGGCAACCGGACAAGGTGCGGTTGAAGTGGGCAGCCAAACCGTAACCGTGTTGGCGGGTAACGGCATTAAAGTGGAAAAAAATGGCACCAATCTGACCATTTCGTCCACCGTCAAGCCCGGTGCGCCCGTGCAAAACGTGGAATACGCCGATTTGAATGTCGGTACGGACGGCAAAGTTGCCACACCGAGCAACACAGACGGCGCGAAAGCCGTTAATGCCACCACCGTAGCCAAAGCCATCAACGACAGTGGCTGGAAAGTAACTTCCGGCACCGCAGACGGCGGCGCACAAGACGGCAACCCCACCAACAAACTGGTGAAAGCGGGCGACCAAGTTACCCTGCAAGCCGGTAAAAACTTGAAAGTCAAACAAGAAGACGGCAAGTTTACCTTCGGCACGCAAGAAAACGTAACCTTTACCCATGTGGACAGCAACAGCGTAACCATCGGCAAAGGCAGCACCCCCGCGACCACCAATCCCGTAACCTTGACGGCAAACAACGGCGTATTGAAAGTGGCGGGCAACAACGATGCTGCGGCGAAAATCACCAATGTCGCCCCCGCCGACATCAGCGAAACCAGCAAAGACGCGGTAAACGGCAGCCAACTGTACGCGCTGGGCAACAGCGTGCGTAATGTGTTTGGCGGCGATACCAAGTTTGAAAACGGTGCGGTGAAAGATTTCAAATATCAAGTTGGTAAAGAAAACGGCAATTACGGCAATCAGGCAAACAATGTTACCGATGCGTTCAAAAATCTGAATGATTATGTGAACGAAGGCATTAAAGTTGCCCAAAACGATGCCGATAAGGGCAAATTGACGCCGACCGAAACACTGAACTTTAAAGACACCGACAGCGTTACCGGCACGGTAACGGCGAACGGCGACAAGGTTGATGTGAGCTTTGCCGTGAAAACAGGCAAAGTCAAAGCCGAAAACAAAAAAGCCGTTGCCGATGACGCGGCAGGCAAAATTGCCACCGTTGCCGATGTGGCGGACACCGTAAACAACGTGGCGTGGAGCGTGCAGGAAAAAGGCGCGCACAAAGCCGACGTGAAAGCGGGCAGCAAAGTGGATTTTGTTGACGGCGACAACACCAAAGTCAGCGTTACCCATGCGGGCGACACCACCACGGTGAAATACAGCGTGGATACGGGCGAAGTGAAATTCGACCCCGCAGACAATCAAGCCAAAGCACCCGATGCCAATAAAGTTGCCAAAGCGGGCGACGTTGCCAATGTAACCAACGCGGCTGTGAAGCACGTGGTGGATACGGGCATGAAGTTTGCCGGCAACGACGGCAATCCCGTGCATAAAAAATTGGGCGAAACCCTGAATATCGAGGGCGGACACAACGGCACGGGCGTGAGCAGCAAAAACACCTACGTTTCCAAAGACGGTGATAAATTGCTGGTGCAGTTTGCCGAAAATCCCGAATTTAAAGGGGTGAAATTGGCAGACGGTAACCATGTCGTCAATCTGAGCCCTGTGGAAGGCAACAAGCTGAAATTGGGCGGCGGCAATACCAACGCGCCCGTAACCATCAGCAATGTGGCAGACGGTGTGGACGGTAAAGACGCCGTGAACGTAAGCCAACTGAATGCGCTGAAATGGAAACTGGACGTTGATGAAGACGGCGGCACGGCGACCGGAAAAGGCGCAAGCGAAGTCGGCAACGGCACGGTAACCGTGGTGGCGGGCAAAGGCATCGGCGTGAAAAAAGACGGTAACAAAGTAACCATTTCTGCCGATGTGCCGGAAGTCAGCTTTGCCGATTTGAGCGTGGGCGGTGATGGCAAAGTGGTGAATCCCGGCGCAGCCGAAGGCGGTAAGTCCGTCAATGCCACCACTGTTGCCAATGCCATCAACAATAGCGGCTGGTTGGCGCAGGCAGGTGCGGTTGAAGGCGGCGTTGTCGAAGGCGGCGACCAAGCGCAACTGGTCAAAGCGGGCGACAAAGTGACCCTGCAAGCGGGCAAGAACCTGAAAGTGAAGCAAGACGGCAACAACTTCACCTTCGGCACCCAAGAAACCGTCACCTTTACCGGAGTGAACAGCAACACCGTCACCATCGGCAAAGGCAGCGACCCTGCGACCGCCAATCCCGTTACCCTGACCGCGAAGGACGGCGTCCTCAAAGTTGAAGCAAACGACGGCGCCGCAGCCAAAATCACCAACGTTGCCCCTGCCGACCTGAGCGAAACCAGCACCGATGCCGTCAACGGCAGCCAACTGTACGCCCTGGGCGACAGCATCCGCAACGTACTTGGCGGCGACACCAAATTTGAAGACGGCAAAGTCCAAGGCTTTGACTTCCAAGTTGGCAAAGAAGACCAAAGCCCGTACGGCAACAAAGCCGGTAACGTCCAAGACGCCCTCACCAACCTGAACGCCTACATCAACGAAGGCATCAAAGTTGGCGACAATGCGGGTACCGAAGTAGCCAAACTGACCCCGACCGACCAACTCAACTTCAAAGACGGCGACAACACCGCCAGCAAAGTTGAAGCGGGCGAAAACGGCACAGTCAACGTCAGCTTCGACGTCAAGACCGGCAGCGTTACCGTTGGTGAAGACAAAAAAGCCGTAGCCAACGAAGACAGCGGCAAAATCGCCACCGTCGGCGACGTCGCCAACGCCGTCAACAACGTCGCATGGACCCTGCAAGAAAAAGGCGCCGACAAAGCCGACATCAAAGCCGGCAGCAAAGTCAACTTCATCGACGGCGACAGCACCAAAGTCACCATCGGCGAAGACAACGGCGCCACCACCGTCAAATACGAAGTGAACACCGCCGCCCTGACCGGCGACGTCACCTTCACAGACGGCAAAGCATCGACCCCCGACGAAAACAAACTCGCCAAAACCGGCGACGTTGCCAACGTCACCAACAAAGCCGTTGACCACCTCATCGACACCGGCATGAAATTTGCCGGCAACGACGGCGCCGAGATTCACAAAAAACTCGGCGAAACCCTCAACCTCGAAGGCGGCAACGACGGCGCAGCGGTTAGCGACAAAAACACCTACATTGCCAACGAAAACGGCAAACTGAAGGTTAAATTTGCCGACAACCCCGAGTTCAAAGGCATCGACCTGAAAGACGGCGGCAACACCGTCAAACTCGGTAGTACCCCTGAAGGACTCAAACTGAGCAATGCAGACGGCGCCCCCGTCAGCATCAGCAACGTCAGCAGCGGACTCAACACCCATGCCGACGGCAAACCCGCAGGACTGCTCGACCTGACCGGCAACGGCAAAAACGGCGCCCCCGTGGCTGACAACACCGCCGCCACCGTAGGCGACCTGCGCAACATGGGTTGGGTCATCAGCGCCGACAAAACCCAAGACGACAACGGCATCAACAACACCCCCTATAGCGGACAAGTGAAAAACGCCGGCGAAGTCAAAATCAGCGGCGGCGACCTCGTGAAAGTCAGCGGCAAAAACGACAACGGCGTCCACACCATCACCGTAGACCTTGATGCCCAAAACATCACCAACCACGCCCAACTGCCCGTCGTGTACACCGATACCGAAGGCAACAAAGTCTACAAACAACCCGACGGCAGCTTCACCAAACAGCCCGACGGCACAGGAGACAAAGTCAATGCCGATGACGTCATCGCCTCCATGAACAGCGGCGGCGACGACACCAAAGCACCGACCACCCTTGCCAACGTCAAAGGCAACCTCAACGTCGTTGACGATGCGGGCAACAAAGTGTACGACGCCACCGGTGAGAAAGAAGTAGCGGGCAACCGCACCGAGTCCACCGCCGTACCCGAGTTGAAAGCCAACAACGCCGCCACCGTAAGCGACGTCGTCAACGCCGGCTGGAACCTCAAAGCCAACGGCGAAGCCAAAGACTTCGTACGCCACAGCGACACCGTCGACTTCGTCAACGGCTACGGCAGCAACATCGTCATCGACAACAAAGACGGCAAAACCAGCAGCATCCGCATCGACACCCCGTTGAGCTACACCGACGGTGCCGACGTGAAGAACGTTGGTAACAAAGTCATGGGCGAACCGACCAACAGCATTACCCTGATTGGCGGAAACCAAGATGCGCCCGTACGTCTGCACAACGTTGCCAGTGGTGTGGGTGAAAACTTGAAAGACGATGCCTTTGTTACCGCTTTGGAGAATGCGACCGGTTCGCAACTGAACAATGCGGTGAATGTGGCAGACCTGCAAAACCTGAACAAAGCCATCAACACGGCTGCGGGCAATACGGGCTTCAACCTGAATGCCAGCAAGTCCGAAGGCGGCGAGTTGGGCGACAGCAAGGCCACCGACAAACGCATCGGCAACGGCGAAACCATGACGCTCGATGCGGGTAAAAACATCAAAATTACCCAAATCGACAACGGCTTCTCGGTTGCCACCAGCGACAATCTGAATGTGGTCAGCGTTACCGCCAAAGACGGCGACAAAACCACCAAGCTGGACGGCAACGGCTTGACGATTACGCCGGCAACCGGCGGTGTGGTCAGCCTCACCGGCACGGGCTTGGACAACGGCGGCAATAAGATTGTCAATGTTGCAGACGGCAAAGTCGCGCCCGACAGCAAAGAAGCGGTAAACGGCAGCCAGTTGTATCAGGTGTACCAAGTGGTGGGCGGCGACCCCGCGAAAACCAACTTCACCACGCTTGAGGTAGACGTTGTCCAGCCGGACGGTTCGGTTACCAAACAGAAAGTACCTTCGTCCAACGGCTACACGCTGACAACCTATAATGTGAAAGACCGTGGCAAATACTTGACCAACAACGTGATTGAAGCGGTCGGACGCATGAATGAGGAAGGCATCAAGTTCTTCCACACCAATGACGGCGTGGTCAAACCGGTCGAGCAGGGCAAGAGCACCAATGATTCGAGCGCGAGCGGCGCATACGCCACCGCAGTCGGTTACAAAGCCGATGCTTCGGGCGAAAGCACGCTGGCCATCGGCAATGAAGCCAATGCTTCGGGTGCGAATGCGATTGCCATCGGTAAAGGCGCGGGTGCGATTGGCGACAACAGCATCAGCATCGGCGTGGGCAACCAAGTTACCGGCAAACGCTCGGGTGCCATCGGCGACCCGTCCGTAGTGTCCGGAGACGGCAGCTACACCATCGGCAACGACAATAAAGTCGCCACCAACAGTACGTTCGTGTTGGGCAGCAATGTGGAAACCACTGCCGACAATTCGGTGTTCTTGGGCGATAAATCCGCTTATGTTGCGGCAAGCGACACGCAAGGCTCGACCGGCGGCGCGGACAAACACGATTCGTCCAAAGCCTTGAACCAAGACGCGGCAAACGTGGCAGACAATGCCTATGCCGGACGCGACAAGGTGGTCGGCGTGGTCAGCGTGGGCAATGCCGGTGAAACCCGCCGCATTCAAAACGTGGCGCCGGGCATGATTGGCGAAAACAGCACCGATGCGGTAAACGGCAGCCAGTTGTACGCACTGTAGTCCACTGTAAACAACGTCAACGCCGTAGCGGGCGCGGGCTGGAATCTGGGCGTGAACGATGAAGCGCCGGTAACCGTCAAGCCCACAGGCAACGCGCCGGCAACGGTGAAATTTGTCGATGGTCAGGGTACGACCGTGTCGCTGGACAAAACCGCGCCGCAGCCGACCGTGAAAATCGATACGCCTCTGGCACACGTTTACAATGAGGACGGCTCGAAAGCCGATGCGGTGAGCTTGGTGGTCAATAAAGACGACAAAGGCAATCTGCAACCGGTAACGATTCACAATGTCGCACCGGGCAAACGCGGTACGGACGCGGTGAACGTTGACCAGCTCAAAGCGGGTCTGACCCAAATCCACAACCGTTTGGGCGACATCGCCGATGAGGCCGATGCGGGTACCGCCGCCGCCATGGCGACCGCAGGTCTGCCGCAGGCGTATCTGCCCGGCAAGAGCATGGTTTCCGTTGCCGGCAGCACCTATCGCGGCAAGCAGGGTTACGCCGTAGGCTTCTCCGCCATCAGCGACGGCGGCAACTGGGTCATCAAAGGCTCGGTGAACGGCCATACGCGCGGACACTTCGGCGCGACTGTCGGTGCGGGTTACCAGTGGTAATGCGCAAACTGTAATGCGGGCGGTCTGTGCCAAAGCGCAGACCGCTTGCAAGACAAACAAGGAATCTTAAATGAAACACACTATGAAACCATGGGCATTGTCGTTGGCGGCTGCGTTGGCACTGTCGGCTTGCGGCACTTCCGGCACCTATGTCCACGCAGACGGCAGCGCCGACCAACTGGTTTGGCCCAACCCCGAAAGCACCGCGTTTAACAAAGACCGCGGCACCTTTCCCAACGTGGCGAACCTGAAAGAAATCCGTAGCGGCATGAGCAAAGACCAACTGTATTACCTGATTGGTCGCCCCCAGTTTAACGAAGGCTTCCGCGTAACCGAATGGAACTACCTGTTCCACTTCAACACGCCCGGACAAGGCACGGATGGCGTAACCACTTGCCAATACAAAGTTTTGTTCGACAAAAACAAATTTGCCCGCAGCTTTTATTGGAAAGCGGTAGACCCCGTCAATGCCGTGTGTCCGCCCGAATTGCCGCAGCCCAAGCCTGTTCCCGCGCCCACGCCCGAGCAGCCCGCACCGCACCGCTTCACCCTGTCGGCAGACGCCCTGTTCGTGTTCGACAAAGGCGATGAAGCCAACATGCTGCCCAAAGGCAAAGCCGAACTCGACCAATTGGCAGTGGAATTGCGCCGCTTCCCGCGCATCGACCAAATCCGCATCATGGGTCATACCGACTATTTGGGCAGCGACTACTACAACATGATGTTGTCGCAGCAACGTGCCGAAACCGTCCGCCGCTATCTCTACCAGCGCGGCGTGCCGCGCGGCTTGATGCTCGCATTCGGCATGGGCGAAGGCTATCCGGTCAAACAATGTGCCAACAACGGCAACCGCACCGAACTGATTGCCTGCCTGCAACCCAACCGCCGCGTGGAAATCGAAGTAAACGGCATTTCCGCAAGCGGCAATAACGGCAATCAAGGCATTACCTTGCCCCGTTAAACCCGTTTTGCGCTAAAATGCAACGTCCCGAATCCACACGGTTCGGGGCGTTTTTTCAGGTGCTTTATGAGAATCAACCCCGCAACCGTGCGCCATCTGCGGCGCGGCGGCATCGTCGCCTATCCCACCGAATCCTGCTACGGCCTGGGCGGACTGCCGCACCGTGCCGACGCCCTGCGCAAAATCCTGCGGCTCAAACAACGCCCGCAACACAAAGGACTGATTGTCATCGCCGACAAACTGTCGCGGCTCACCCCCTACCTGCGCCCGCTTTCCCCGACCACCCAAGCCCGTTTGCAAAACATCTGGCCTGCCCCCGCAACCTACCTGCTCGATGCCGGCAACGTCCTGCCCGCCCTGCGCGGACGGCGGCGCAAACAACTGGCGGTACGCATTCCCGACCACACCGGCGCGCGCCGTCTGTGCCGCATGCTCGGCAACGCCCTGATTTCCACCTCCTGCAACCGTAGCGGACGCAAACCCTGCAAAACCGCCCGCGAAGTGCGCCGCCAATTCGGCTGCCGCATACACATCATTCGCGGCAGAACCGGCAACAGAAAACAGCCCAGCACAATCATCGAATGGCAAAGCGGACAAAAACTGCGCTGAACCCCACAAAACGCCCAACAAAATACCAAATAAAAACAATAACTATACCATTTTCTCCCAAATTTCCCGTCAAACCCTTTGACAAAGTTTGTTTATGTGCGTATAGTTCGGTTTTTCGCTGCTGCGGCGCAGAAGTTTCTTGTTGCGGTAGTGAATTTTTTATGTTTTGA
>NZ_AUAP01000019.1 GCF_000428785.1 Conchiformibius kuhniae DSM 17694
CGTTCAAAACCACGCAGCCGTTCAAAACCACGCAGCCGTTCAAAACCACGCAGCCGTTCAAAACCACGCAGCCGTTCAAAACCACGCAGCCGTTCCATACTACTTCAAATCAAATTATCTGTCAAAAAAATTAATTTTTAATTAACAAAACGGTATGGCGTTTTTATTGTGCAACACCATACCGTTCGGTTTTATTCCACCGTAACCGATTTTGCCAAATTGCGTGGTTTGTCCACGTCCGTGCCCCGCGCCAGTGCCGCGTGATACGCCAGCAGTTGTACGGGAATGCTGTGGATAATCGGCGACAATGCGCCCGTGTGGCGCGGGGTGCGAATCAGATGAACGCCCTGCGCCGCTTCAAAATGGCTGTCCAAATCGGTAAACACGAACAGTTCGCCGCCCCGCGCACCGACTTCCTGCATATTGGCTTTGACTTTGTCGAGCAGGGCATCGTTGGGGGCGATGACCACAATCGGCATGTTTTCGTCCACCAGTGCCAAAGGCCCGTGCTTGAGTTCGCCCGCAGGATAGGCTTCGGCGTGGATGTAGGTGATTTCTTTGAGCTTGAGTGCGCCTTCGAGCGCAATCGGGTAGTGGATGCCGCGCCCCAAAAACAAGGCGCTGCTTTTTTGGGCAAATTTTTGCGCCCACGCCGCCACTTGCGGCTCGAGGTTCAGGGCGTGCTGAATGCTGCCCGGCAGTTGGCGCAAGGCTTCGGTGTGGGCGTGTTCGCGTTCGGCATCGATGTGTCCGCGCAGTTTGCCCAGCGTTACCGCCAAGCCGAACAGTACGACCAGTTGGGTGGTAAAGGCTTTGGTGGACGCCACGCCGATTTCCGCGCCCGCACGGGTGTACAGCACCAAGCTGCTGGCACGGGGCAGGGCGGATTCCATGACGTTGCAAACCGACAGTGAGTGGCAGTGTCCGAGCGATTGGGCGTATTTCAGGGCTTCCATCGTGTCGAGCGTTTCGCCGGATTGGGAGATGGTGATGACCAGTTGCTGTGGGTCGGCGATGACATCGCGGTAGCGGTATTCGCTGGCGATTTCTACATCGGTGGGGATTTTGGCGATGCTTTCCAGCCAGTATTTGGCGGTGAGCGCGGCGTAATATGATGTGCCGCAAGCCAAGATTTTGATGCTGTTGATGCTTTGGAACACTTCGCGGGCGTTGCTGCCGAAGTTTTCCGGCACGAAGCCGCCATCGAGAAACACTTCGGCGGTGGCGGCAACGGCTTGGGGCTGCTCGTGGATTTCTTTTTGCATGAAGTGGCTGTAGAGCCCCAGCTCCAGTGATGCGAGCGACAGTTCGGAAGTTTTGACGGCGCGTTCTGCGGCTTCGCCGTTTTTGTCGCACAGGCGCACGATGCCCTGTGTGTTCAGCAGGGCGATGTCGCCATCTTCCAGATAGGCGATGCGGCGGGTGAAGGCGATGACGGCGGAAACATCGGAAGCGATAAAGGTTTCGCCTTCGCCGAAGCCGACCAGCAGGGGGCAGCCCATGCGTGCCACTGCCATGTGTTCGGGACGGTCGCGGCTGATGACGCCGATGGCATACGCGCCGTGAAAGCGGGCGCAGGCTGCTTTCACGGCAGCAAACAGGTCGCCGCCGTTGGCGGTGTATTCGTGATGCACGCTGTGGGCGATGACTTCGGTGTCGGTTTGCGATTCGAAAGCATAGCCCAGTTGTTGCAAACGGGCGCGTTCGGCTTCAAAGTTTTCGATGATGCCGTTATGCACCACCGCAATCAATCCGCCGGAAACGTGCGGGTGGGCATTCGGTTCGGTAACGCCGCCGTGTGTCGCCCAACGGGTATGCCCGATGCCGGTTTGTCCGCACAGTTTTTGCGCTTGGGCGGCGGCTTCCATATTGGCAACGCGCCCGACACGGCGCACGCGGCAGATGCCTTCGGCGGTATGCACGGCAATGCCCGAAGAATCATAACCGCGATATTCCAAACGCTTGAGTCCGTCCGTCAGAAAATCGACCACATTGTTTTGGGGGGCGCGTATCGCGCCGACAATTCCGCACATAGTTGTTCCTCAAAATTCATACCAAGCGGCGCAATTGCCGCACGGTGCTTATTGTAACAGAAGCGGCAAAACAAAAACGATGCTTCATGTGCTGAAGCATCGTTGCCGTATTCAGTAAACATTCAAGTGATGATGCGCTTTAGAAAAAACCGAGCTTATCGGGCGAGTAGCTGACCAGCAAGCATTTGGTTTGTTGGTAGTGTTCCAGCATCATTTTGTGGGTTTCGCGGCCGATGCCCGATTTTTTGTAGCCGCCGAAAGCGGCATGGGCGGGATAAAGGTGGTAGCAGTTTGTCCACACCCGTCCTGCCTGCACGCCGCGACCGATGCGGTAGGCGGTGTTGATGTCGCGGCTCCACACCGCCGCCCCCAAGCCGAACGCGGTATCGTTGGCAATGGCAAGGGCTTCTTCGGCGGTTTTGAACGTGGTTACGGCAACAACGGGCCCGAAAATTTCTTCTTGGAAAATCCGCATGCTGTTTTCGCCTTTGAAAATGGTCGGCTCGATGTAGAAACCGCCCGCCAAATCGCCGCTTTCCTGCCGCGCCGTACCGCCCGCCAGCACCTGTGCGCCTTCTTCTTTGCCCAGCTTCAGATAGCCTTCGATTTTGTCAAACTGCTCTTGGCTTGCCTGTGCGCCCACCATGGTTTCGGTGTCGAGCGGGTCGCCCGCTTTGATGGCTTTGACGCGGGCAACGGCTTTTTCCATGAATTTTTTGTAAATCGACTCCTGCACCAGCACCCGCGAAGGACAGGTACACACTTCGCCCTGATTGAGCGCAAACATGGCAAAGCCTTCCAAGCATTTGTCTAAAAAGGCATCATCTTCGTCCATCACGTCTGCAAAGAAGATGCTGGGGCTTTTGCCGCCCAGCTCCAGCGTGACCGGAATGATGTTTTCCGCCGCATAGCCCATAATCAGCTTGCCGGTACCGGTTTCGCCGGTAAAGGCGACTTTGGCAATACGCGGGTTTTGCGCGAGCGGTTTGCCGCATTCGATGCCGTAGCCGTTGACCACGTTCAGCACGCCCGCCGGCAGCAGGTCGCCGATGATTTCCAGCAGATACAAGATGGACACGGGCGTTTGTTCGGCGGGTTTCAACACGATGCAGTTGCCCGCCGCCAGCGCGGGGGCGATTTTCCACGCCGCCATCAAAATCGGGAAGTTCCAAGGAATGATTTGCCCCACCACGCCCAAAGGCTCGTGGAAGTGGTAGGCAACGGTGTCGTGGTCGATTTCGGAAATGCCGCCTTCTTGGGCGCGAATCACGCCGGCAAAGTAGCGGAAATGGTCGATGGCAAGCGGAATGTCCGCCGCAAGGGTTTCGCGCACGGGCTTGCCGTTTTCCCATGTTTCGGCAACGGCGATTTTTTCCAGATTCTGCTCGATGCGGTCGGCGATTTGCAGCAGAATGCGGCTGCGCTCGGCAACGGAGGTTTTGCCCCATGCGTCTTTGGCGGCGTGCGCGGCATCAAGGGCTTTTTCGATGTCTTCCGCCTGCGAGCGCGGCACTTGGGCAAACGGCTTGCCGGTAATCGGGCTGATGTCGTCAAAATATTCCCCGCCAACGGGCGGAATCCATTGTCCGCCGATGTAGTTTTCATAACGGGTTTTGAATTGCACGATGCTGTCGGGGGTATTGGGGGCTGCGTACTTCATAAATCAGGCTCCTGATGTGTGTGGTTGTGGGCGGTTTGATATTAAAACGCCTGTTGGCACAATGCCAGCCCCTTCGGTTTTTGTGATGCGCGGCATCAACGCGCACAATCATCAAAGACGGGTATAATCGCCGTTTTGATTCCCGCCCCACCCAACATGTCCGCACCCACCCTGCTGCTGGTAGACGGCTCGTCCTATCTTTACCGCGCCTTCTACGCCATGACCCACCTTTCCGCACCGGACGGCACGCCCACCAATGCCGTTTACGGCGTACTCAACATGCTGCGCCGCGCCCGCAGCGAAATCGCCCACGACCACTGCGCCTGCGTGTTTGACGCCAAAGGCAGCAACTTCCGCCACCGTCTTTATCCCGACTACAAAGCCACCCGCCCGCCCATGCCCGACGATTTGCGTCCGCAAGCACAAATGCTGCCCGAACTGGTGCGCCTGCTCGGCTGGACGGTGCTGCAAACCCCCGACGTGGAAGCCGACGACGTAATCGCCACACTGGCAACACAAGCGCAACAACGCGGTTGGCACACCATTATTTCCACCGGCGACAAAGACATGGCGCAATTGGTCAATCCGCACATCACACTGGTCAATACCATGTCGGACGAAACGCTCGACCGCAACGGCGTATATGCCAAATTCGGCGTTTATCCCGAACAGATTGCCGACTATTTGAGCTTGGTCGGCGACAAAGTGGACAACGTGCCGGGTGTGGAAAAATGCGGCCCGAAAACCGCCGCCAAATGGCTGGCACAATACGGCTCATTAGACCAAATCATCGCACACGCCGATGCGTTTGGCGGCAAAATCGGCGAACACCTGCGCGGCGCACTGGCACACCTGCCGCTTGCCAAACAACTGGTGCGGCTGAAAACCGATGTGGACTTACACGCCGAATTGCCCGAAGGCTTGGATAGCCTGCGCCGCCGCGATGCCGATTGGACGGCACTGGCAACACATTTCGAACGGCTCGGCTTCAAAAGCTGGCTCAAAGAAGCCCGCGAACACGGACAGGGAACGGACACGCCCGCCGCACCGTCCGCACCGCCAACGCCCGTACCCGCCCAACCCGTTGCCCATCTGCACTACCGCACCATCACCAACGAACACGATTTCCAAGCCTTATTGCAACGCTTGGCAAACAGCACCCGCATCGGCTTGGACACCGAAACCGACTCTTTGGACGCCATGCGCGCCCGCCTGGTGGGCATCAGCATTGCCTTTGCGGCGGGCGATGCCGCCTACATTCCGCTTGCCCACAACCCCGCGCTCACCGAACACCAGCTCGATGCCGACACCGTATTGCCCGCACTCAAACCGCATTTGGAAAACCCCCAATTGCACAAAATCGGACAAAACCTGAAATACGACCGCCATGTTTTCGCCAACCACGGCATCGGCTTGCAAGGCATTGCCGGCGATGCGATGCTGGCATCGTACATTGTCGAAAGCCACTTGGGACACGGCTTGGACGAATTGGCACAACGCTGGCTCGGGCTGCCCACCGTATCCTACGAAGACCTGTGCGGCAAAGGCGCCAAACAAATCCCCTTTGCCGACGTGCCTTTGCCACAAGCGTCCGACTACGCCTGCCAAGACGCCGATTTCGCCCTGCGCATCGAAACCCACCTGCGCGCGCAAATGGACGCCGCACAACAACACATGTACGAAAACATGGAACTGCCCGTTGCCGAAGTGCTGTTTGCGATGGAGCGTGCGGGCGTGCACATCGACACCCGCGAACTGGCGGCGCAAAGCCGCGATTTGGGGCGCGAGCTGCTGGATTTGGAACAAAAAGCCTATGCGCTGGCAGGTCAGCCCTTCAACCTCAACTCGCCCAAACAGCTTCAGGAAATCCTGTTCCGCCAAATGGGCATTCCCACCAAAGGGCTGAAAAAAACCGCATCGGGCGGCGTGTCCACCAACGAAGCCGTATTGGAACAACTGGCTTTGGACTACCCCCTGCCCAAACTCATCTTGCAGCACCGCAGCGTGGCAAAACTCAAATCCACCTACACCGACAAACTGCCGGAAATGGTGTCGCCGCACACGGGGCGCGTCCACACCACCTACGCCCAAGCCGTCGCCATCACCGGCAGGCTTGCCAGCAGCAACCCCAATTTGCAAAACATTCCCGTACGCACCGAAGCGGGACGGCGGGTGCGCCGCGCCTTTACCGCACCTGCGGGCTTTATCATGGTGTCGGCAGACTACTCGCAAATCGAATTGCGCATCATGGCGCATTTGAGCGGCGATGCCACACTGCTGGAAGCCTTCCGCAAGGGCGAAGACATCCACCGCCGCACCGCCGCCGAAGTGTTCGGCATTGCCCCCGAACAGGTCGGCACGGAACAGCGCCGTTATGCCAAAACCATCAATTTCGGCTTGATTTACGGCATGGGGCAATACGGCTTGGCAAAAGCCTTGGGCATCGACAATTTGTCGGCAAAAAATTTCATCGAGCGTTATTTCGCCCGTTATACGGGCGTGGCAGACTATATGCGGCGCACCAAAGAACAGGCCGCCGAACAAGGCTATGTGCAAACCCTGTTCGGCAGACGGCTGTATCTGCCCGACATCCGCAGCCGCAACGCCGTTGCCCGCGCCGCCGCCGAACGCGCCGCCATCAACGCCCCCATGCAAGGCACGGCTTCCGACCTGATGAAACGCGCCATGATTGCCGTACACCGTTGGCTGGGCGAACACAGCCCCGCCAGCCTGACGGTGATGCAGGTACACGATGAATTGGTGCTGCAAGTGCCCGAAGCGGAGCAAGAACGCGTGTGTGCCGAACTGCCGCACCTGATGGCACAGGCGGGCGCGGACGTGCTGGACGTGCCTTTGACGGCGCAAGTGGGCGCGGGCGCGGATTGGGAAGCGGCGCACTGACCTGCCGCAGCAAAAGAAACAAGCCCGAACGGAACACCGTTCGGGCTTGAAAATGTGGTGGGTCGTGAGCGATTCGAACGCTCGACCAACGGATTAAAAGTCCGCTGCTCTACCAGCTGAGCTAACGACCCGAAAGCCGAGACTATACGCGCCGCCGTTTCGTTTGTCAAGATTTTTTTGTCAAACCCATGCCACGATGTCGTCAAGGCTTTGGCGGGTTTTCGGGCGCGGCGGGTCGGCGCGGTAGCCGAACGCCGCCATCACGGCGAGTTTGAACGTGCCGCCGTCATACACGCCGCGTTCTGCCAAAGCACGGTTGAGCGTTTCCAAAGGAAAGCCTTCCACGGCAGTGGCATCGATGCCTGCGGCTTGCGCCGCCGTCAGCATATTGCCCAAAGCAATGTAGCACTGTTTGCACGCCCAATCGTAAAAGCTGCGCGGCTCGTGCGGATACAGAGCGAAATCCTGTTCGCAAAAGGTGCGGTAACGCTCGCGGCGGGCTTCGGCAGCTTCGCGGGCGATGCCGTGTACGTTTTGCATCATGTGCATGATGTAGGGCGCGTCTGCGTGCAGGGTGTTTGCCAAACGCGCCAAAATCAGCACAAAATGGCTGCACGCGCCGATTTTGTCTTTCGCGCCCCATGCGTGCGTGCCAATCAGTTGGCGCAATTCGGGGCTTTGCACCACCACAAAACGCCACGGCTCAAAGCCGAACGAGCTGGGCGAAAGCCGCGCCGCTTCCAGCAAAAAGGCAAAATCGTCATCGCTGACGGTGCGGGCAGGGTCGTATTGTTTGCAGGTGGAGCGGGTTTGCAGCAGGTGCAGCAGGTTTTGTTTGTCCATACGGTTTTCCTGTGTGTGGTGGTTGGCGGATTCGCTGATGGTGCGCCCTTGGGGCGTGTCATCAATTGACCGAAAAATCCCTGCACCGTCATTCCCGCGCAGGCGGGAAGCCAAAACAAATTTCAAAAAGCATTGATAAAACATCGCTTCACAAACATCAGACAGTGGATTCCCGCATTCGCGGGAATGACGGCGTTTTTGTATTATGCTGATTTATAGCATAAAAGTTTAATTGATGACACGCCCTAAACCATGTTGCGCATGGCTTGCGCCGCCGCCAGCACGTCTGTGCCGAACAGCGCGTCCGCATCGGCTTGGTCGAAGGTGTAACGTTCGCCGCAAAAATCGCAGTCTACGCCAATCGAGCCTTCCGTGCCGATGGCATCGCCCACTTCTTTGCAGCCGAGCAGCAACAGCATGTCCGCCACTTTGCTGCGCGAGCAGGTGCAGGCAAATTCCAGCTCTTCGGCGGGAAACAGGCGCGGCGGGGTTTGGTGGAACAGGCGGTACAGCAGGGCTTCGGTGTTTAAATCATGCAATTCCTGCCGGCTCAGTGTTTGCGCGGGCGCAAGCACTTCCGCCCATGCGTCTTCGCTGCCGGCGGGCAAACGCTGCAACAAAAAGCCGTTGGCGCGGTGTTCGTCTGCGGTCAAAACGATGTGGGTGTCGATTTGTTGGGAATGGCGCATGTAGGCGCTCAGCATTTGGGCGATGTTGTCGCCGTCAAGGGGGACAATGCCCTGCCACGCTTCGCCCTGACGCGGTTGGACGGTGATGGCGCAGATGCCGTCTTTGCCGAGCAGGTCGCTCAGGCGGGCATCACGGGCAATGTCGGCGTGTTCGTCCCAACGGGCGGTGGCGCGGCAGGTTTGCCCGCAAGCGGCTTCGGCAACCAGCATTTTCAATGCGCCCGTGCCTTGCACCTGAATGGTGAGGGTGCTGTCGGATTTCAAATCTTCGGCGAGCAGGGCGGCGGCGGCAAGCAGTTCGCCCAAAGCGCGGCGGACGGCGGGCGGGTAGTTTTTGCGTTGCAGAATGTGCTGCCACACCACGTTCAGGCGCACGTGCAAACCGCGCGCGGGGTGGTGGTCAAACAAAAAACGGCAGCGTTGGTCTTGGTTCATGTCTGTTCCTTGAGTTTTTTAAATAAGGCAATTGATTATAAAATATTCGGCTCGGGAACAAGCACCACGCCGAAACGCTCGCGCACCGTTTCGCACACCAGCGCCGACAATGCCAGTACGTCTGCCGCGCCCGCGCCGCCGCGATTGACCAACACCAGCGCCTGACGGTCGTGTACCGCCGCGCCGCCGATTTGCCGCCCTTTCAGCCCGCAACGGTCAATCAGCCAGCCTGCCGCCAGTTTGACCGTGCCGTCCGGCTGGGGATACACGGGCATGTCGCCGAAGCGTTGGCGCAGGTCGTCTGCCCGTGCTTTGTCCACAATCGGGTTTTTGTAGAAGCTGCCGACATTGCCCGTGTCATCGGGATCGGGCAGCTTGCTGCGGCGGATGGCGCACACCGCTTCCGATACGTCGGCGGCAGTCGGCGCACGCGTGCCGCAGCGTTGTGCCAACACCGCCGCCAAATCGCCGTAGCCCGCATTCGGGCAAAAATCCCGCTTCAGGGCAAACACCACCGACACAATCACATAACGCCCCTTGCCCGCCTGTTTGAACAGGCTTTCGCGGTAGGCGAAGGCGCACGCCTCCCGCCCCAAACGCACAAATTTTTGCGTTGCCAAATCAAAGCAATGCACATGGTCGATACAATCTTTCACTTCCACCCCGTACGCGCCGATGTTCTGCACGGGCGCTGCCCCGACCGTGCCCGGAATCAGGCTCAGGTTTTCCAAGCCGCACCAGCCTTCGCGCACGGTGTGCAACACAAAATCGTGCCACACTTCGCCCGCTTGCGCTTCCACCAGCACCGTATTGCCCTGCTCCGACAGCACGCGGATGCCCTTGTTGGCGATTTTCACCACCAAGCCCCGATAATCGCGGGTAAACAGAATATTGCTGCCGCCGCCGAGCCACAGCACCGTTTGGCGGTCAAACTCGGGCAGGGCGCAGATTTCGGGCAACCGCGCCGCATCGTCCAGCACACAAAAATGCGCGGCACGGGCGGGCAGGCGGAAGGTGGAACAGTTTTGCAAATCGTATTCGGAGCAAATCGTTATCATGATGCATTCGCAGAAAAACAAAAACGGATTATCCCATCTGCACGCTTGGCGGTACAGATGGGATAATGGCTGAACCTACGGCGGGGCAGGCTTATTCTTTCGCCGCACCGAATGTGCCGTGGCTGGTGCCGTTGATGTAAATGCCGGTCAGTTCTTCGGCATTGTCGCCGTGGAACGTGCCTTCCATAATCGCACCCGCTTCTCCCAAAGCGGAATCCTTGCCGCCGAAACGGTAGGGGTCGGTATCGCTGTAATCGGCTTTTTTGCCAAACGTGCCTTTCAAATTGATTTTGAAATCGGGGTTGTTTTCGTCCTTAATCGTGCCGACTACGGTTTTGTTGCCAAAATTAACGAAAAATTCGGACTGCACGGGAACGGGTTTGACCGATAAGGCGGATTTGACGCCTTCTTGCGCGGTTGCCAAGCCTTGTCGGGCGCCGTTCAGGGCATCTGCCGCCGTTTGCAAATTGCTATGGGCGCGACCGAGTTCGGTTTCGGCTGCCGCAATGGCAACGGCATCACCGCCCAGTTTGGCATTTTCCACTGCCGTTACTGCGCCTTCCCAAGCGGCATACGCGCCTTTGACATTGTTTTCGGCATTGTCAAGCTGTTGTCTGCGTTCTTGTAAAAATGCTGCCGCATTAAAATACGGTGCGGCTTCCACATGCAGGGCTTTGCCTGTGTATTTGATTTCTTTGTCGATTGCGCCTTTGGCTTCGGTCATTTGTTTGATTTTGTCTTCGGGTGTGGCATCGCCGACCGTCAGGGTGTGGCGTTTTTCGTATTCATCGTATATTTCGCCGTAGCGGGCGTGCTTGAGATGGGTGCCAATCATGCGCCACGAGTTGCTCGGGTCTTGATGGTAGGGTGCGGTACTGGTACCGGTATAGATTTTTTCGTTGCTGCCTTCATAAAAGCCGTCTTCTTTACCGTCTGCGGCATCGCCTTTGCCGGTGGGTATCAATTGGATAACGCGCCCTTCGATTTCCACCGCCTCCATGCTTTTCGACAACTTCCAATCGCCGTGCGCAGGAACAAATTTTCCTGCCTGTTCGGAAGCGGGATTCACGTCCAAAGAGGCGTGCAAGCCGGCAAGTACTTTGATTGCGGGCGCGCTGCCGCCGGTGCTGCTGCCGGATTGGTTGCCCGCAGACGAAGAAGCGCCGGTGTTGTTGGCAGAACTGCCGCCCGCAGACGCACCGCCCTTGCCGCCACTGCTTCCGCCACTGCCTGTGGTAATCACACCGCTTCCGCCGCCGCCACTGCCGCAAGCCGCCAATCCGAACACTGCCGTTACCAAAACGGCGGTAAGTTTTTTATCCATATCACATGCTCCTGAGAGTTTTGTTTTGAAACCGCCGCAAAGGCAGGTGCGTGATTCTAACACAGCTTGTTCGCGGCAAAGCATTTTTTCGTGCCGCAAGCCGTCCGCGCCCGCACCTGTGTGGCATTTGCGGCGCACCTTGCCAAGCGCTTATTGTTCCGCCGCGTAACGGCGCAGCAGTTCGCGGAACGCCGCGCCCGTTTCGGGGTGTTTCAAGCCGTAGGCGAGCGTGGCTTCCAGATAGCCGATTTTGCTGCCGCAGTCGTAGCGCGTGCCGGTAAAGGCGTGTGCCAGCACGGGTTCGTATTCCAGCAGCTTGGCGATGCCGTCGGTAAGCTGGATTTCGTTGCCCGCGCCGCGCCCCAAGCCCGCCAGCAGCTCAAAAATGCGCGGGGTCAGCACATAACGCCCCACCACCGCCAAATCCGAAGGCGCGTCTTCGGGCTTGGGCTTTTCCACAATGCTGCGTACGCGTTGGCACTGCTGCCAATCCGCCACTTCGACAATGCCGTAGGAAGCGGTTTGGCTCGGCTCGACCGTTTCCACCCCCAACACGCTCGCGCCCGTTGCCCGATACACGTCCACCATTTGTTTCAATGCCCCTTGCGGCGCGTCAATCAGGTCGTCTGCCAGCACCACCGCAAACGGTTCGTTGTTTACCGCCGCTTGGGCGCACAGCACCGCATGCCCCAAGCCCAAGGCTTCCGCCTGACGGATGTACAGGCAGGTAATGCCTGCGGGCAAAATGTTTTGTACCGTTTCCAGCAGCGTGTGTTTTTCGCGCAATGCCAATTCGGTTTCCAATTCGTAGGCTTTGTCGAAATGGTCTTCGATGCTGCGTTTGCTGCGTCCGGTAACAAAGATGATTTCATGGCAACCTGCGGCAACCGCTTCTTCCACGGCATACTGAATCAACGGTTTATCCACAATCGGCAACATTTCTTTCGGGCTGGCTTTGGTGGCGGGCAAAAAGCGCGTGCCCATTCCGGCAACGGGAAAAACGGCTTTTCTGATGGTGCGGGTGTGCATGATGCAGGCTCCTGAAACAAAAACGCCCATTGTATCAGCATTACCCGCCGCAACAAAAACCCCCATGCCCCTTGCGGCTCGAAATAAACAGTATTATCATTACACGCACACCCCGTCTCTAAAACTGTCGGAAAAAGGAACGCGCCATGTACGTTTGTATCTGCAATGCGGTTACCGACCGCCAAATCCAAGACACTGTTGCCGCAGGTGCGGCGTCGTTAAACGATTTGCAAGACCGTTTGGGGGTGGCAAGCTGTTGCGGCTGTTGTGCCGATTTGGCGGTGTCGTTTTTAAACGGCAGCGCGGGCATGGGGCAGACGGTGTGCCATATGGGCTGTGCCGAAGCCGTGTGAGCGATATGATTGAAATGCTTTTTCCATACAGCGTTGGCTCGCCTTGCCGTATTGTCCATGCTGTCTGCGGCTCGCCGCCTTTTCTGAAAAATAAATCATTTCAACTATATTAAAAAACCGTATCTGTGCAGATACGGTTTTTTGTTTGGCGGAAAAATGACGGTTTTTTATACCCGACCGGTTTTCATAAGAAAGATTCAGATGACGGCACACCCCAATCAGCGCGGCAGGGCTTTGCCGGCAATGTCGCGGCGGTACTGCATGCCGGTGAAGCGGATTTTTCCGGCAGCGCGGTAGGCTTGGGCTTGGGCGGCGGCGGCATCGTCGCCCAAACCGACCACGCACAACACGCGTCCGCCGTCGCTGACGGTTTGCCCTTGTCCGTTTTGGCGGGTGCCGGCGTGGAACACTTTTCCGCCTGCGGCGGCGGCTTCGTCCAAGCCTTCAATCGGGTCGCCTTTGCGCGGCTGCTGCGGGTAGCCTTCGGCGGCAAGCACCACGCCGACTGCGGTTTGTGTTTTCCATTGTGCGGACGCGCCGTCCAGTTTGCCCGCCAAGGCGCTTTGTACCAGTTCGGCAAAGTCGCTGTCCAAACGGCTCAATACGGGCTGGGTTTCGGGGTCGCCGAAACGGCAGTTAAATTCGATGGTGTGCGGTGCGCCCGTGTCGTCAATCATCAGTCCGGCATAGAGAAATCCGGTAAACGGTGTGCCTTCCGCCCGCATGCCGCGCACGGCCGGCAAGATGATTTCGTCCATCACGCGGCGGTGGACGGCGGGGGAAACCACAGGCGCGGGGCTGTACGCGCCCATGCCGCCGGTATTGGGGCCCTTGTCGCCGTCCAGCAGGCGTTTGTGGTCTTGGCTGGACGCCATCGGCAACACGTTTTCGCCATCGCACATGACGATGAAGCTGGCTTCTTCGCCTTGCAGAAAGTCCTCAATCACCACGCGCGCGCCCGCGCCGCCCATGCTGCCGCCCAGCAGCATGTCGTTCACGGCACGGACGGCTTCGTCCACGCTTTGGGCAACCACCACGCCTTTGCCCGCCGCCAAGCCGTCTGCCTTAATCACAATCGGCGCACCTTTGCGGCGTACGTAGTCGCAAGCGGCGGCGGCATCGGTAAAGGTTTGGTGGGCGGCGGTGGGAATATTGTGGCGCAGCATGAAGGCTTTGGCAAAATCTTTCGAGCTTTCCAACTGTGCCGCCGCACGGGTCGGGCCGAAAACCGCCAAACCCGCCGCACGGAAATCATCAACAATGCCCGCCGCCAAGGGCGCTTCCGGCCCGACCACGGTAAAGGCGATGTTTTCCCTGCGGCAAAAATCCGCCAATTCATCGTGTTTGCCCAAAGCGAGGTTGCACACCTTCGCTTCCTGCGCCGTCCCCGCATTGCCCGGCGCGACAAATACGGTGTCCACTTTGGGCGACTGCGCCAGCTTCCATGCCAAAGCGTGTTCGCGACCGCCGCCGCCGATGACCAAAATCTTCATTTTGCTTCCTTTTGCTCAAATTATCTCAAAACGGTTTTCGTCCAACGCGCCACCCACGTTTTGCGGTTGTCGGCAATACGCCGGTCGTTGGGCGACCAGTGCCGGTGCGGCACGGACGCGTGTTTCATCACGGCGGGAAGTGGGGTGCCCGACACGGCGGGATACACCCACATCGCCGTCGGCACGGCTGCCTGCACATCGGGGCTGTGCAGGTATTGCACCAGCTTTTCCGCCAATTGCGGCACTTTCGCCCCCTTCAGCACCGCCGCGCCTTCAATCTGGCGGTACACCCCGCCTTCCAAAAACAAATTGCCCATATTCGGCGCAGACAATTTGCCCTTGCTGTAAAACACTTCCGCCGCAGGGCTGCTGGCATAGCCCACCATAATCGGACGCGAACCGCCGTTGAGCGAAAACTCGGTATTGTAGGCTTCCGACCAGCCTTTGGTGATTTTCACCCCGTTGCGGCGCATCTGCGCCCACCATGCAAATGCCTTGTTTTCGCCCAAACCGCCGATGTTCGCCAGCAGAAACGCCATGCCCGGCGTGGACGTGCCGGGGTGCGGCACCACCGTCAAATCCTTGTATTGCGGCAAAGTCAAATCATGCAGACTTTTGGGCAGGGGCAGCTTTTTCTGCGCGAACCACTGCTTGTCGTAATTGAGCGCGACAAAGCCGTAGTCCACCGCCAGCATGCCGGGCAGCTTCACCACCGTGTCCGCCCCCGCAGGCTGGCGCGCCGCCAAAATGCCCGCCGTACGCGCCTTGTCGGCATTGCCGTTGTCCAAGCCGTACACCGCATCGGCAATCGGCTTGCTTTTGGTGAGAATCAAACGGTTGAGCAGCTCATTGCCGTCTCCCGCCTTCACCTGCACGATTTTGGCATCGTGTTCCTGCTCGAAACGCACCAACAGGGCTTTGGGCAGCTCGAAGCTGTCGTGTACGGCAAGGCGCACTTCCACGGGCGCGGCACGGACGGCCGGTACGGTCAGCAGCGACAACAGCAGCAGGGTTTTCAACAGTTTCATCATGATTCCTTTGCGTTTTGATGGAAAAGGGGATTATTTGCCGATGCAAAAACGGCTGAAAATCACGCCGAGCAGGTCGTCGGCGGTAAATTCGCCGGTGATTTCGTTGCAGGCGTTTTGTGCCAAACGCAGGTGTTCGGCAAGCAGTTCGGCGTTTGCGCCGGCACCGGCAAGCGCGGCGGCGTGCGCCAGCTCGTCATCGGCACGGGCAAGCGCGTCCAAATGGCGGCTGCGGGCGAGAAACAGCCCTTCGCTCTGCCCCTGCCAGCCGATTTGCCGCAACAGGGTGTGTTTGAGCAAGTCCAAGCCCGCGCCGGTTTTGGCGGACAAGCCCACCACCGCCGCTGCGCCGCACACGCTGCCGCTTCCGTCTGCCACAAACGGCGCTTCGCCGCGCAAGTCGCATTTGTTGCGGATTTCCACGCGCACCAATTCGGGCGGAAGCTGATGCAGGGTGAGGGCGAGGGTGTCGTTGATGCCTTCTTGCGGATCAATCAGCACCAGTGCGATGTCTGCCTGTGCCAATGCCTGACGGCTGCGCCCGATGCCGATTTGTTCGACTCGGTCGCCGGTTTCGCGCAGCCCTGCGGTGTCGGTGATGCGGACGGGTATGCCGTCCAAAGTGATTTGTTCGCGCACGGTGTCGCGGGTGGTGCCGGCAATGTCGGTAACGATGGCGACTTCTTCGCCCGCCAGTGCGTTGAGCAGGCTGGATTTGCCGACATTCGGCGCACCCGCCAGCACCACCTGTACGCCCTCGCGCAGCATCGCGCCCTGCGCTGCTTGGGCGCGGACGGCGGCGACCCGCGCCCGCAAGTCCGCCACTTGTGCGGCGATGTCCAGCTCTGCCAAAAAATCAATGTCTTCTTCGGGAAAATCCAAAGCGGCTTCCACCAGCATGCGCACATGCACCAAGCCGTCCGCCAAGCTGCGGATGTGTTGTGAAAACGCGCCTTTGAGCGAGCGCACTGCCATGCGGGCGGCGGCGCGGCTGTCGGCGTCAATCAGGTCGGCAACGCTTTCCGCCTGTGCCAAATCCAGTTTGCCGTTTAAAAACGCCCTTTGGCTGAACTCGCCCGGCCGCGCCACCCGCGCCCCCAGTGCCAAGCAGCGCGCCAACAGCATCTGCATCACCACCGTACCGCCGTGTCCGTGCAGTTCCAATATGTCTTCGCCGGTAAAGCTGGCGGGCGCGGGAAAATACAGCAGCAGTCCGTTGTCGAGGGCTTCACCGTTTTCGTCTAAAAAATCGGTGTGCAGGGCGGTGCGCGGTTGGGGCGTTTTGCCGCACAAGGCGCGGGCAAAGGGCAGCAGGTTTTTGCCCGACACGCGGACGATGCCCACCCCGCCGCGTCCGGCGGCGGTGGCGATGGCGGCAATGGTTTGGCTCATGGCAGGGTGCGGCTGATAAAAACGCCGCGATTATAACCGAGAAACCCGCCCGATGACACGGACGCGCCGTTTGCGCCGCGCCCGAATAGTTTTCCTGCTCCAATCTGTTCAAGCAGGGGCGTTTGCATTAGAATAGCGCGGATTGTCCGACACATCAAAAGGGCTTGGGGCGCAAGTTGCCAAGCAAACCAAAAAGAAAAGGAACTGAAATAATGAAGATTCTGGTTGCCGTCAAACGGGTGGTGGATTTCAACGTCAAAGTCCGCGTCCTGCCCGACGGCTCTGACGTGGACACCGGCAATGTGAAAATGTCGATGAACCCCTTTGACGAAATCGCGGTGGAAGAAGCGGTGCGCCTGAAAGAAGCGGGCAAGGCAAGCGAAATTGTGGCGGTTTCCATCGGCGGCAAAAAATGCGAAGACACCTTGCGCACCGCCTTGGCAATGGGCGCCGACCGCGCCCTGCACATCGAAACAGACGTCCCCGCCATCGAGCCTTTGGCGGTGGCGAAACTGCTGGCACAGGTGGCGCGGCAGGAACAGGCAAAGCTGATACTGTTGGGCAAACAGGCGATTGACGACGATGCCAACCAAACCGCGCAAATGCTCGCCGCCCTGCTCAACGCCCCGCAAGCCACCTTTGCCGGCAAAATCGATATCGGCACAGACGAAATCACCGTCGTCCGCGAAATCGACGGCGGTACGGAAACGCTGGCATTGCGTCTGCCGGCGGTGGTCAGCACCGATTTGCGCCTGAACGAACCGCGCTTCGTCAAACTGCCCAACCTGATGCAGGCAAAGAAAAAACCGCTCGAAAAAAGCACCCCCGCCGACTGGGGCGCAGACATCAGCCCGCGTCTGCACACCCTGTCCTATGCCGAACCGCAACCGCGCCAAGCCGGCGTGAAAGTGGCAAACGTTGCCGAGCTGGTATCGGCACTCAAAGCCGCCAAAGCCATTTGAACCAAGGAGCAACACGATGACAACCCTCGTTTTGGCAGAACACGACGGTCAAACCCTGCAAGCCGCCACACGCAACGCCATCAGTGCCGCAGCGCGTTTGGGCGCGGTGGACGTACTGGTTGCCGGCGACAACGTGCGCGGCGTGGCGCAAGCGGCGGCAAACATTGCCCACGTCCGCACCGTATTGTTGGCGCAAGCACCGCACTACGCCCACCAACTTGCCGAAGAAATCGCCCCTTTGCTGGTGTCGCTGGCAGAACCGTATGACCATTTGGCGGCGGCGGCAGGCAGCTTCGGCAAAAACATCATGCCCCGCGCCGCCGCCCTGCTCAACTGCCCGCAGATTTCCGATTTGACCGAAATCATCGCTGCCGACACCTTCGTGCGCCCGATTTACGCAGGCAACGTTTTGGCAACCGTACGCAATCCGGGTGGCAAACTGGTGCTGACCTTCCGTGCCAGCGCCTTCGATGCCGCCGCCGACACAGGCGGCAGTGCCGACATCCGCGAAGTCCCCGCCACCGCCGCCCAAAACCTCAGTCGCTTCGTGCGCCGCGACCTGACCGAATCCGAACGCCCCGAGCTCACCCAAGCCAAAGTAGTGGTGTCGGGCGGACGCGGCTTGGGCAGTGCCGAACAGTTTGACGCACTGATGACCCCGTTGGCAGACACGCTTGGTGCCGCCATCGGCGCATCGCGGGCGGCGGTGGACGCAGGCTACGCCCCCAACGACTACCAAGTCGGACAAACCGGCAAAATCGTTGCCCCCGAGCTGTACATTGCCGTAGGCGTATCAGGCGCGATTCAGCATCTGGCGGGCATGCAGGGCAGCAAAACCGTGGTGGCGATTAACAAAGACCCCGATGCGCCGATTTTCGCCGTTGCCGATTACGGACTGGTCGGCGACCTGTTCGAGCTTGTGCCGCAGCTTACCGATGCCCTGAAGCAGGTCTAGGGCGTGTCATCATTTAATTTTTCATGAAAATCAGCACAATATAAAAACCGCCGTCATTCACGCAAATGCGGGAATCCACTGTACGATGCTTGGCAAACGATGTTTTATCAAGGTTTGTCGTGCTTCGATTTGGATTCCCGCCTACGTGGAAATGACGGTACGAAGGTTTTTCGGTCAATTGATGACACACCCGAGAACACATCATCATTTCACTGAAAAAACAGCACCGTTTCATAACGGTGCTGTTTTTTAGTCGCTTGTCAGCGATGGAGCGATGGTTGGTGTGATTTATTTTTCATACAAGGCAGCGAGCCGCAGTACAAAAGTACGGCAAGGCGAACCAACACAGTATGAACATTAAAAAAACATCAACTATAGTCGCGCTGCTCGCCCTGTCCGCCGATATTGTCGGCGCAACGTCCGCACACGCCGTCTGCGCCCATCTCATCAACATAATGCCAGCAGCGCGGACATTTTTGCGCGGTGCTGGGCGACACCGCCGCCGCCAGTTCCGCGCCTTCACGCAGTGCCACTTTGGACACCAGCAGCACGAAACGCAGTTCCGCGCCCAAAGTTTCCAAAGCGGCAAAATGGCTTTCCGGCGCGGTCAGCACCACGTCTGCCTGCAAGGACGAACCGATGGTTTTGTCGGCACGCAAAGGCTCAATCGCCGCATTCACCACCGCACGAGCTTCCCTTACAACCGCCCATTTGTTCAACAACTCGGTTTCGCTCGCTGCAGGCATGGACGGAAAGTCATGCCAAGTATGGTACAACACACTGTCTTCCGAACCGCCGCCAATCAACTCCCACGCCTCTTCTGCAGTGAAGCACAGAATCGGCGACATCAGCAGCACCAAACTGCGGGTGATGTGGTACAGGGCAGTCTGTGCGGAACGCCGTGCATGGCCATCTGTCTTGGTGGTGTACAAACGGTCTTTGAGAATGTCCAGATAGAACGCACCCAAGTCTTCAGAACAGAAATGCACGATGTCTTTCACCGCCAAGTGAAAGGCATAACGGGGATAGTATTCGCCCGCAACTTTTTCCTGCAACTTACGAGCCAGCACCAGCGCATAGCGGTCAATCTCCACCATGTCTGCTTGCGGTACGGCATGTTCCATCGGGTTGAAGTCCGTCAAGTTGGCAAACAGGAAGCTCAAGGTGTTACGGATACGGCGATAGGACTCTGTAACCCGTTTCAAAATCTCTTTGGAAATCGCCAATTCGCCTGAGTAATCGGTCGCTGCCGTCCACAGGCGCAGAATGTCCGCACCAAACTCGTTGTACACTTCTTGCGGAGCAACCACATTGCCAACGGATTTGGACATCTTACGTCCGTTCTGGTCCACCACAAAACCGTGCGTCAGCAATTGCTTATAGGGTGCGCGTCCCAAAGTCGCGCAGCCCGTCAGCATGGACGATTGGAACCAACCGCGATGCTGGTCGCTGCCTTCCAGATACAAATCCGCAGGCCATGCCAGCTCGTTACGTTGCTTCAACACGGAAAAATGCGTGCTGCCTGAATCAAACCATACGTCCATCGTATCGGGCAGTTTGTCGTATTGGTCGCAGTCTTCAGGAGAAAGCAGTTCCGATTTATCCATTTCAAACCAGGCATTGATGCCACCTTGCTCAATTCTTTGCGCCACTTGTTCCAAAAGGGAGGCAGAATCAGGGTGCAACTCACCCGTTTCCTTGTGCGCGAAGAAGGTCATCGGTGTGCCCCAATAACGTTGGCGCGACACCACCCAGTCGGGACGGTCTTCAATCATAGCTTGTAAACGGGCGCGTCCCCACGCAGGGAAGAACTCCGTATCGTCCACCGCTTTCAAAGCGGTGTTCCGTAAAGTCTGTCCTTTTGCACCCGCTTTGTCCATGCCGATAAACCATTGGGGCGTAGCACGGTAAATCAGGGGCGTTTTATGCCGCCAGCAGTGTGCATAGCTGTGCTCAATTTTATTCTCGCACAGCAGAAGTCCGTTTTCAGCCAGCCACGAGATGATGACAGGATTGGCTTCCCATACATTCATACCTGCGACACGCTCCACAGACGGGAAATAATGCCCTTTGGCATCAACAGGGTTAATCAGTTTGATACCGTATTGCAGACATACAAAGTAGTCTTCCAAACCGTGTGCGGGCGCGGTATGAACCAAGCCCGTACCGGCATCGGTGGTAACATGGTCGCCGTTCAAAACAGGAATATCACGCTCCAAAAACGGGTGTTTCAACAGCAGGTTTTCCAGTTTTGCTCCATTGGTTTCAGCCAGCACAGGACTGCCTGAACAACCGTAGCGTTCCAATACGCTTTCCGCCAAGTCTTTTGCCACAATCAGCAGACCTCTATTGGTATCAACCAATTGATACACAATATCCGCACCAACGGAAACCGCTTGGCTGGCAGGCAATGTCCAAGGCGTAGTCGTCCAAATCACGGCAAAGGCTTCACCTGTGATTTCAGGCAGCCCGAATGCTTTTGCCAATGCACCCATATCTTGAACGGGATAAGCCACATCAATGGCATGCGACACCTTATCTTTGTATTCTACTTCCGCTTCTGCAAGAGAAGAGGCGCAGTCCAAGCAGTATTGCACGGGTTTCTCCCCGCGATACAGGTAACCTGCCTTATAGATTTCACCTAATGTGCGTACGGTGTCGGCTTCGGTTTGATAGTCCATTGTGAGATAGGGCTTATCCCAGTCGCCAATGACGCCCAAACGGATAAAGTCCTGCTTCTGACGGGCGATTTGTTCGGATGCATATTCGCGGCACAGTTCACGGAACTTCGCTGCGGGCATATCTTTACCGTGCAGTTTTTCCACCATCACTTCAATGGGAAGTCCGTGGCAGTCCCAACCCGGAACGTAAGGCGCATCAAAACCTGCCAAGGTTTTGCTGCGGATAATGATGTCTTTCAAAATTTTATTGACGGCGTGTCCGATATGGATGTCGCCATTGGCATAGGGCGGGCCGTCATGCAAGATGAATTTGGGACGTCCGGCGGCTTTTTGGCGCAGTTTTTGATAGCGTTGCTGTTGCTGCCATTGCGCCACCCATGCGGGTTCGCGTTTGGCGAGGTTGCCGCGCATGGGGAAGGGCGATTCGAAAAGATTGACGGTGGCGCTGTGGTCGGTCATGGTGTGCTTCCGTGTAAAGAATGTAAATCAAAAATACGCCCTTGGCGGTGCAAGGCGGGCGGTAGCTGAATTTTAACAATTATTTGGGTTTGCCGAAAGACGGTGCGGCGGCGCGGGCGCGGGTAAATTGCGGTTAATGCGCGTTACAAAACGGCGCGTGGTGATTAATATGGCATCTTTTCGTACTGCATATAAGGAAACGACAGATGAATAAATGGATTGTGGCAAGCCTTGCCGCCGTTTGTGCTGCGGGCGCGTTCGCCGCACCGACAGGCAACACCGGCAGCCGTCCCGTCAATATGCCCGACGAGCATTACGCCTGCCGCACCGGTCAGGGCGTTACCGTGCGCTATTTGGGCAACAGCCGCATCGCCTTGTCGCTGAACACCGACCGCAACGCCCGCGCCGTGTTGAAACAAACCCGTGCCGCTTCGGGCGAATTGTACACGGCAGGCAAAGGCTTGTACGGCAAAGCCACCGAATGGCATCAGAAAAACGGCGAAGCGGTATTCGAATTCCGCGACCGCTACGGCAACAAAACCGCTACCGTTTGCCGCAAAAAACGCCGTTGATGCCGTTGCATCAAAACGACCGTTTCCTTGAAAGGGAACGGTCGTTTTTGCGGGCGTCCGGCTTACGCGCCCAAAAACCAGAACTTCGCCGCCCAACACAGGGCGACAATCCACACCATCACCGGCACGTCGCGCTGCCGTCCGCACAGAAGCTTAATCACCGCGTAGCTGATGAAGCCCATGGCAATGCCGTCCGCAATCGAATAGGTAAACGGCATGAACGCCATGGTTAAGAATGCGGGCGCGGCTTCGGTGATGTCGTCCCAATCGATTTCGGTGGCGGAACGCAGCATTTGCACGCCGATGTACAGCAGCGCGGGCGCGGTGGCAAAGCCGGGTACGAGTTTTGCCAAAGGCGAAAACCACAAACACGCCAGCATCAACACGCCCACCGTTACCGCCGTCAAGCCCGTGCGCCCGCCCGCCGCCACGCCCGATGCGCTTTCGATGTAGGGCGTGGTGGACGACGTTCCCAGTGCCGCACCTGCAACAATTGCGGTCGAATCGGCAAACAGGGCTTTTTTCAAACGCGGCAGCTTGCCGTTTTCCAGTAGCCCCGCACGGTGCGACACCCCCACCAGCGTGCCGGTGCTGTCGAACAAATCCACCAGAAAAAACACAAACACCACCGCCAGCAGACTGCCGTTGAGCAAGCCCGAAAAATCCATCTGCAAAAAGGTCGGTGCCAAAGAAGGCGGCGGCGCGACAATGCCTTCATACTGCGTCAGCCCCAAGCCCAGTGCCGCCAGCGTGACCGCGCCGATGCCGATAATCATCGCCCCGCGCACCTTGAAATAATCCAGCGCAATCGTTACAAACAAGCCCAGCAGTGCCAACAGCACCGGCCAGTTCGGCGATTTTGCGCCGTTTTCGCCCAAAACGTAAAGCTGCCCCATTTTCACAAACGTGGCTTCGCTGGCAACGATGATGCCCGCGTTTTTCAGCGCAATCAATGCCAAAAACAAGCCGATGCCCGCCGCAATCGCCATTTTCAAGCCCATCGGCAGGGCATTGACCAGCAGCTCGCGGATTTTGAAAAAGCTGAACAGAATAAAAATAATGCCCGACACGAACACCGCCGCCAGTGCCGTCTGCCACGACACCCCCATGCCCAGCACCACCGAAAAGGTGAAATAAGCGTTCAAGCCCATGCCCGGCGCCAGCGCAATCGGGTAATTGGCAAGCAGCCCCATCACAAAGCAGCCGATGGCGGCGGAAATGCAGGTGGCAACGAATACCGCGCCGAAGTCCATGCCCGTGTTCGACAAAATCAGGGGATTGACCACCACGATGTAGCACATGGTCAGAAAGGTGGTCAAGCCCGCCATCAGCTCGGTGCGGACGTTGGTGCGGTTTTTTTCCAATCGGAACAGGCGTTCCGGCAGTGATGCGGGGTGCGGCATGAGCAAATCCGTAAAAGAAAAACGGGGCGGATTATAGCAATGTTTTGTGCCGTGCAAGCGCAAGGACGGGGGCAAAAACGCAAAAACGGCATCAGAATGCCGTTGTTGTTTGCGCTGCATCAAAAATCAGTCCTGCCCGCCGCGCAGCCACTTTGCCAACTGCCACAGCCGGAACAGGCACAAATACACGGTTTCGCGGACAAAAAAGTCGTTTGCCTTGCTGCTGTCGGCGTAGCGGCTGGGGGGGGGGGCGGAATATTCGGCGCTGATGCCCAAGTCTTGCGCCATCGCCCGCGCCCGTGCCATGTGGGCGGGGTCGCTGATGATGATGACGCTGCCGATTTTGTGGCGGCGCATCAGGGCGCGGGTGTTTTTCAGGTTTTCGTAGGTGCTGGTGGAGGCGTGTTCGGTGAGGATGTCGCGCTCGGACACGCCGTGCTTTATGGCAAAGCGTTTGCCCACTTCGGCTTCGGTGGGGTAGCCTTTTTTCGGCGTGCCGCCGGTGAAAATCAGTTTGCCGACCGTGCCGTTGCGGTACAGGTCGATGCCGTGCGCAATGCGTTCGCGGAACACGGGCGAGGGTTTGTTGCCCCACGCCGCCGCGCCCAACACCACCGCCGCATCGGCTTTGGCAGACGGGTGGGCAATCAGGCGGGCATCGCGGCGCACCTGCCACATGCTCACGCACGCCAGCAGCACCACAAACACCACAGCCAGTAAGGAAACCAGCAAAAACAAGTCGAAAATTTTTCTCATAAAGAACGGCCTGCCGCATACGGAATCACCCGCAACCGTAAACCGCAATCGCACCTGTGATTAAGTGAAGCGCCTATTTTAACCGTGATTTCGCATTTGCGGTAAATAAGTTGGGTATAATCGCGTTTCCGTTTTGTCCGCTACGCTCCGCATGAATGCCCACACAATCACGCCCATTGCCCGCGTCCGTTCGCCCTATACGCAGAAATTCGGCATTCCGCGCCAGCCGCAGCTTGTGCCTGCGGCGTGGACGGACATTGTGTTGGAAGCGGATTTTCCACCGGAGTGCGTACGCGGTTTACAACACTTCGGCTGCATTTGGGTGCAGTTTCTGTTTCACGAGGCGGTGGCGGAAGGCTGGTCGCCCACCGTGCGCCCGCCGCGTTTGGGCGGAAAGACGAAAATGGGCGTGTTTGCCACGCGCAGCCCGCACCGTCCCAACCATTTGGGCTTGTCGCTGCTCACGCTCGAGCGCATCGGCAGCGAAAACGGGCGCGTGGTGCTGCATTGCGGCGGTGCGGATTTGCTGGACGGCACGCCCGTGTTCGACATCAAACCCTATTTGCCCTTTGTCGAAGCCCGTGCCGGTGCTGCCGCCGGTTTCGCGCCCGCCGCGCCGCCGTGTTTGCCCGTGATATGGACGCCCCAAGCCGAGCCGCCGCCCGAGCCCGTGCGCGCCCTTATCGAGCAGAGCCTTGCCCAAGACCCCCGCCCCGCCTACCACCGCAATCCCGACCGCCTTTATGCCGCGCGTATTGCCGGTTGGGAAATCCGTTTTTACGTCCGCAACCGCAGCGTGCTGGTCGAATCCGCCAAACTGATGCCTGCCATACAAAAAACCGATTAGTCCCCGCCGCCCGATTGCCCGACAATACCGCATCGTTTTCCCTTGCGAGTACGGATTATGCAAGCCTTTGATTTCAGCCATGCCCCCTTCAGCTACCTGAGTCCGCAAGAGCGCGTCCGCATACAAAAATCGGTCAATATCGCCTACTACAAAAACCACGAAACCATCATCGCCGCCCACACCCCCATCGAATACCTGTATGTCGTCATCAAAGGCTTGGTGCGCGAAACCGGCAGCGAAGGCGAAATCCTGTCCCTCTGCCATCCGGGAGACGCCTTTGAAGCACGCGGACTGATTGAAGGCGCGTGCGAACACCCCTTTGTTGCCGAAGAACAAACACTGGTGTACACCATTCCCAAAGCCGTCGTGCAGGAAATCATCGCTTCCAACCCGCGTTTTGGCGCATACTGCTACGCCAGCGTAGCCGACAAATTCGCCAGCCTTGCCCAAATCAAAAACGAAAGCGAATTCGAAAGCCTGTTTACCGCCAAAGTGCGTGATGCCTACCACAACAACCCCACATGGCTGGACGGCAGCGCCACCGTGCTGACCGCCGCCCAAACCATGAAACAGCGCAAAACCAAATCCCTGCTGGTTCGGCACGAAGGCAGAATCGGCGTACTGACCGAATCATTTTTCCGCGACCTGCTCATCAACGGCATGCCTGCCGACACCCGTATCGGCGACGTTGCCACCTACACACTCATCAGCGCCGACATCGACGACTTCGTTTTCACTGCCCTGCTCACCATGATGCGCCACCACATTCAAAGGGTGGTGGTAACCGAAAACGGCACGCCCGTAGGCACGCTGGAACAAATCGACGTATTGGCATACTTCTCCAACCACAGCCACCTGATTGCCCAAAGGCTTGACCGCGCCGCCGACATCGACGAACTGGTGGACTTGGCGGCACAAATGACCCGCTCCATTCAGCTATTGCGCAACAACGGCGTACGCGCCCCGCAACTGGCGCAACTGATGCAGGTGCTCAACACGGGACTGTTTGAAAAAGTATGGCGCATTCTCGCCCCCGCCGACCTTTACCAAAACGCCTGCCTGATTGTCATGGGCTCGGAAGGGCGCGGCGAACAAATTCTCAAAACCGACCAAGACAACGCCCTGATTATCCGCCGTCCCGAAGACGCCGACATCGCCCGCGAAACCGCCGAACGCTTTTCCGCCACCCTGACCCGCTTGGGTTATCCGCCCTGCGCGGGCAACATCATGGTCAGCAACCCCGAATGGCGCAAACCGCTCAACGAATTTAAAAACATGGTGTTGGGCTGGTGCCGTTCGCCCTCGCCCGCCGCCATGATGAATCTGGCGATTTTCATCGATGCCAAAGTGGTGGCGGGCGATGCGTCCATGCTGGCGGAAGTCAAAGACCACCTGTACCGCCACATGATGAACGATGCGGGCATGCTGATGACCTTTGCCCGCGCAGTGGAGCAGTTCGACAGCCACAGCCACGGTTTTTTCGCCCAACTGCTGCACCGCCAACCCGAACGGCTCGATGTGAAAAAAATGGGACAATTCCCCATCGTACACGGCATTCGCGCCTTGAGCCTGCAAGCACGTTTGGAAGAAACCAACACCTTCGAGCGCATTCAAAAACTGGTGCAGGCAGGCGTGTTAAACGAAGGCTTGGGGCGCGACATCGCCGAAGCCTTGAGCTATCTGATGGATTTGCGCCTGAAAGCGAATTTGGCGATTTTGGCGGGGCAAACCGACCACCAGCCCAACCAGTTGGATTTCAAAGATTTGTCCACGCTGGAGCGCGACCTGCTCAAAGACGCGCTGGCGGTGGTCAAACGCTTCAAGGGCGTGATTCGCCACCACTTTCATTTGAATGCCTGACGGAGCGGAAACAATGTTGCAAAAATTGGTGCGCCGTTGGCAGCGCAAAAGGCTTTCCGACCCGCAATATGCGTTTTTGTATGACGAACACCCCGATGAGTTGGTGAGCATCGATTGCGAAACAACGGGCTTGGAGGTGAAAGATGCGGAAATCGTGTCCATCGGTGCGGTGAAGATTCGCGGCAATCAGGTGCTGACCAGCGAGTCGTTTTATGTGTTGGTCAAGCCCGAAGGCGAGATGGCGGCGGAAAACATCAGCGTGCACGGTTTACGTCCGCAGGATTTGTCGGCGGGCATGGGGGTGGAGGAGGCGTTGCGGCAGTTGTTGGACTTTATCGGCGGCAGACCTTTGGTGGGCTATTTTTTGGAATACGATGTGGCGATGCTGAATAAGTTTCTCAAGCCCTTAATCGGGGTGAAGCTGCCCAACCGCCAAATGGACATTTCTTCGATTTATTACCGTCAGGAGATGAAAAATCTGCAGGACGGTTTTGTGGATTTGCGTTTGGAGGCGATTAACAAGAAGCTGCGTTTGCCCGAAACGGTGCGTCATGACGCGCTGAACGATGCGGTGCATGCGGCGGTGGTGTATTTGTGGCTGAAAGGCAGGGGCTGAATGCGACAGCCCCTGCCGTTTGCGCGATAAAATTCTGCCTGTTTGCGGCGAAACCCTTTACAATACGCGCCGGCGTGTTGCCACAAAAATGAAGGAATACGGATGAAAACGGCATTGGTTTTGTTTGGTGCGCTGGCGTTGGGCGCATGCACTTGGGAAACGTATCGCGATGCGGGCGGGCAGACGCGCATGCGTCCGAAATATCCTGCCGGAAGCGGGGTGTTTTATTCGGAAGGCGCGGCTTCGCAAAATCCGCATTATCACGGCTTGCGCCCCCAACCGCACGTTCTTCCCCCCAATCAGCAATAATCAGGAAGCAATATGATGGAACTGCACATTGTCATTTTGGCTGCGGGCAAAGGCACGCGCATGTATTCGGCACTGCCCAAAGTGCTGCACCGCATCGGCGGCAAGGCGATGTTGGCGCGTGTGGTGGAAACCGCGCAATCCCTGCAACCGCAAGGGATTCATGTGGTGGTCGGACACGGCAAGGACGCGGTATTGGCACAATTGGGGCATTATCCGGTCAATTGGGTGGCACAAACCGAGCAGCTCGGCACGGGACACGCGCTCAAAACCGCCCTGCCGCATCTGCCGCCGCACGGACGCACTTTGGTGCTGTACGGCGACGTTCCCCTGATTGATGCGGACACCCTGCGCGGTTTGCTGGCGGCGGCGGGCGAAGGCGTGGCGCTGCTGACCGATGTGGCGGACAACCCGCACGGCTACGGGCGCATCATCCGCGCTGCGGACGGCACGGTTGCCGCCATTGTGGAAGAAAAAGACGCCGATGCCGCCCAAAAAGCCATCAAAGAAATCAACACGGGCATATTCGTTTTGCCCAACACCCACTTGTCGGCATGGCTGGGCGCACTGCAAAGCAACAACGCGCAAGGCGAATATTATCTGACCGACGTGGTTTCGCTCGCCCGCGCAAGCGGCGTGGCGGTCAGCCCCGTTGCGGTACGCGCCGCACACTTGGCGGCGGGCGTGAACAACAAAAACCAACTGGCGGCGCTGGAGCGCGTGTACCAGCACGAACAGGCGCAAGCCCTGATGACGGCGGGGCTGACCCTGCGCGACCCGTCCCGCTTCGACTTGCGCGGCACGCTCGCGCACGGCCGTGATGTCGCCGTCGATGTCAATTGCGTGTTTGAAGGCGAATGCGTGCTGGGCGACAACGTATCGGTGGGCGCAAATTGCGTACTCATCAACGCCAACATCGGCGCGGGAACGGTCATCGCCCCGTTCAGCCACTTGGAAAACTGCACGGTGGGCGCGGGGGCGCACATCGGGCCTTATGCGCGTTTGCGCCCGAAAGCCGTGTTGGACGACGGCGTACACATCGGCAACTTTGTCGAAGTGAAAAACAGCCGCATCGGGCGCGGCAGCAAAGCCAACCACCTGAGCTACATCGGCGACGCGCAAATCGGCGAACGCAGCAACATCGGTGCCGGCACGATTACCTGCAATTATGACGGCGTAAACAAACACAAAACCGTCATCGGCGACGAAGTGCGGGTCGGGTCGGGTACGATGATTGTCGCGCCGGTGGAAATCCAAGACCGCGCCACCACCGGCGCAGGCAGCGTGATTACCAAAACCTGCCCCGCAAACAAGCTCACACTCGGACGCGCCCGCCAGCAAACCATCGAACATTGGGTGCGCCCCGAGAAAACGGACAAATAAACGGCAGATGCTGTTTCCCGTCTCCGTACGGTGCGGCTGCCGTACCGTACGGACATCAAATATCCCCCATACCCGCATCAAGCCAAACCATGGACGAAACTGCCGCCCTGTCCGGAATCTCCGCCGAGTTTCTGGATTATCAATATGAAATACTGGGTATTTCCACTTTTTTACAGCATCCGGACGTAACGGAAATCTGCATCAACCGCCCCGGAGAGGTATTTTTGGAAACCCCCTACGGCTGGCAGCAGGTTTCCGTGGCTTCCCTGACATTTGAGCGTGCCAGACAATTTTGCACATCGGTGGTCAATGAAAGCCATACCGGTCAGCGCATTACCGAAACCGAGCCGATGGTTTCTCTCACCTTTCCCACAGGTCAAAGGGCGCAATTTGTCATTCCGCCCGCCTGTGATGCGGGCAAGGTTTCGATTACCATCCGTTTGCCGTCCAAACACACCAAAACTTTGTCGCAATATGCTCAGGACGGTTTTTTCCAACACATTTTGGAACATACCGCAGCACCTGCAGCCCATGACCAGGAATTGGCACATTTGAAACAGCAGGGACACTACGAAATGTTTTTTCAAAAAGCCGTTGCCTATCGGAAAAACATTGTGGTTTCGGGCGCGACGGGGAGCGGTAAAACCACATTTATGAAGGCATTGGTCAATCATGTTCCCCACAATGAACGGTTAATCAGCATTGAAGATGCTCGCGAATTGTTTATTCCCCATCCGAATGTCGTCCACTTGCTGTATTCCAAAGGCGGACAGGGGCGTGCCAACATTTCTGCCAAAACCTGCATGGAAGCCTGTTTGCGCATGAAGCCCGACCGCATCATTCTTGCCGAACTGCGCGGAGACGAATCATTTTACTTCATCCGCAATTGTGCTTCGGGACATCCCGGTTCGATTACCAGTTGCCATGCCGGCAGCACTGCCCAAACATGGGACCAACTGGCACTGATGGTTAAAGCGTCCCCCGAAGGAAGCGGTTTGGAATTTGAAACCATTAAAAAGCTGTTAAAACAAACCATTGATATTGTCGTTCATTTAAAAGCACATGCCGGCAGACGTTATATTACCGGCATTGAATTTGGTACGCCGTACCAATAGGCGACCAGCCGGCATACCGACCTTTCCCTGCGGACAGGTCGGTATGTTGTCAGACGAATCCGAATGTGCCTTTCGCCCCTTCTTTCAGCGAGCATTCGTGCTTGAGTGCGGTCAGCAGGGCGGCGGCATCGGCAAGCGGCAGCACCTTTGCCTGCTTGGCAACGGCGGCAAAATCGCCCAACGCCAACTGCTTCAAACACAGCAATTCCGCTTTCACCACCGCATCGCCGGCATCGGGCAAGCCCAATTGGCGGCAATGGCTTTGAAACACGTCCCACGCCTGCTCGGGCTTCAGATAATCAAACTCGATTTTGAAATCGAAACGGCGCAAAGCCGCTTGGTCGAGGTTTTTCATCAGATTGGTGCTGGCAACGAAAATCCCGCCAAAGGCTTCCATTTGCGTCAGCATTTCGTTTACTTGGGTTACTTCCCAGTTTTGTCGTGCTTGGCGGCGGTCCTGCAAAAAGCCGTCCACTTCGTCAAACACCAGCACCGCATCGTTTTCCTTTGCCTGTTCGAACGCGGCGGCAATCAGTTGCTCGGTTTCGCCGACGTATTTCGACAGCAAATCGGAGCTGCGCTTGTACAGCAGCGATTTGCCCGCGCATTCCGCCAGCCATGAAGCAAACGCACTTTTGCCCGTGCCGGGCGCGCCGTACAGGCATAAGGTGCCGCGCCCTGCGGCAGCAATGCCCGCCGAGAGCTTTTGCAAATCCTGTTTGCAGTTAATCCACGCGGGGTTATACACTTCGGGCAATTTGGCACGGCTGTTGAGTGCGTGAAAATGTCCTTGTGCTTTCAGGGTGTTGTGCAGCAGTTTTTGCAGCAGCTCGCTTTTGGGTTCGGGCTGCCAGCCTGCCGCCGCGCTTTCGGTAACGCGGTGCGCCTGTTGCAGCAGTGCGGGCACGATGGCGTCGTTTTCCGCTAAAGTGCGGATTTGCGGCGCGGGCAGGTAGCCGCCCGCCAAGCCGCGAATCATTTCGGCGCGTACCGGTACGGGCGGGGCTTTCATTTCCACCACCATGTCGAAACGGCGCACGGCAGACGGGTCAATCAGGTGGACGTTGTTGCAAATCCACACGGTCGGCACGGGGTTGTTTTCCAACATGCGGTTGAGCCATGCTTTGTTCAGGCTGAAATCGGATTGCCCACGGTCGAACAGGTCTTCCACTTCGTCAAACATCAGCATGATTTTTTGTCCGGCGAAGATGTTTTGCGCCATGCGCAGGGCGTTGATGCGGCTGTTGCGGTTGTGCGGACGGTTGTCTTCGTCCGCCCATGCGATTTCAAACAGCTCCACACCCGTCTGTTGTGCCAATACGCGGGTAAATTCGGTTTTGCCCGTGCCCGCGCTGCCGTAAATCAAGATGTTGCAGCCTTTTTGTTTGTCGGCAAAGGCGCGGCGCAGGTGGGCGGGCGCGGCTTGCGCCAACACGCCCAAGTGTTTGAAGTTGTCGGCTTCGAGCTTGGTTTGCGGGGCGGAGGTGATGTGTTCTTTCAGTACTTCGGCGGGGCTTAAGGGCTCTTCTGCCATTTGGGTGGCAAATTGGCGCGAGAGCAGGTCGATTTTGCTGCGCAGGGTGTAGGTTTCGCTGCGGTCGAGGCTCAATACGCCGGTGGTGTTGAGTTTGCCGCGCGAGTGCAGGGCTTGGGCGATGTCGTTTTCGGGGGTGTCCAGCAGTTTGGAGAGGGCGTTGCAGGTGTCGTTGTCGTCCAATTCGCCCAGCAGGGCGCACAGGCGTACCAAGTCGGGGGTGGTGTAGAGCATGATGACGAAGGTGAGTACCCGCGATTCGGTTTCGCTAAAGTCGAACATTTCCGTCCATTGGGCAACGTTGTGGCGCAGGACGGGCGGTACGCCTTCGCGCCACAAGATGTCGAAGTCGTATTCTTGGGCGGCTTGGTAGTGCAGGCGGATGTGGCGGCGGGCGGCAACGGGGTCGAAGGCTTCGTGGTGGTCGAACCATTCGTCTGCGCCAATCAGTTCGGCGATGGGGGTGTGGCGGAAGCCGTCGCTGTCGATGAAGTTGTTTTGTCCGTCCAGTGCGTAGAGTATCTGCCATGCCCAGTGCAGCAGCAGTTGCCGTGCGGCGTTGCTTTCGGTCAGGGGCGGGGCGTCGGCGCAGGGCTGGTCGGTGCGGGGGGCAATCAGGTTTTTGATTTTGTCGGATAAGCTCATGTTTGTTCCTTTTACTTTGCGGTAAACGGGTTGCCGTAACAGACGCGCACGGGGTTGCCGCGTTCGAGCTGATGACGTTGGCGGTGGGTGTGGCGGTCGGCTTGTTGTTGTGCGTGCCGGCGCAGGTGTGCCAGTTTGTCTGCCAACAGGCGTTTTGCCTGTTGTTTGTTGGCGTGCTGGCTGCGGCGGTTTTGCACTTTGACCGCCACGCCGGTGGGGGTGTGGACGGCACGGACGGCGCTGTCGGTTTTATTGACGTGTTGTCCGCCGTTGCCGCTTGCGCGGCAGGTGTGAAAGCGCACTTCGCCCGCCGTGTCGGGCAGGACGGCTTCGGGCAGCAGCGATACGCCGACAAACCAGTTTTTGCGCGGGTGCTGCAAACGCAGGGGGCTGCGGCACACCCATTGCCAACTGCCCGTCCAGTTTTGTGCGGCGCGTGCCGCACCTGTGCCACGCACGGTCAAAACGGCAGACAAGATGCCGTGCCGGCAGGGGGTTTGGTCGGCGTATTCGGCAGACAAGCCCGCTTGTGCGGCTTCGCGCAGCAGGGTTTGGCAGACGAAGCGGGCAAACAGGCGGCATTCGGCAGGGCCTTGCGCCGCAGACACCAGCAATGAGACGGTTTCAGTCATGGCACGCTCCTGCGGTTTTGTAGGTGAGAACGGGTTTGAGCCGTGCCACCGCCGTTGCCAAACCCGCCTGTTCCAAAGCGGCAACGGTGTCGGCAACGGATTTGTAGGCTTGCGGGGCTTCTTCGTAGAGCAGGGCTTTGTCGGCGCAGACCACCACGCTGCCCAAAGCGGTTTTGCGGAAGCTGTCGGCGGGGTATTTGCGCGACAAGCGTCCTTTGCATTCGCCGCGCTGCCATTTGCGCCCCGCGCCGTGCGCCAGAGAATCCAGCGCGAAACCGGTATTTTCGGCGGGCATGAGCAGGTAGCTGTAATCGCCGCGCGAGCCGGGCAGCACCGTCAAGCCCCGATTGGCAGGGCTTGCGCCTTTGCGGTGCAGCCAGCCCGTTTCGCCCGCGTATTCGGCGCGTTGCAGAAAATTGTGCGGCAAATCCAGCAGACAAGTGCCTTCGCTGCGCCAACGCGCCAGCATGCGGGCGGCGATGGCGGCGCGGTTGCGGCGGGCGAAATCCAGCGCGTGGTCGTGTTTTGCCAGATAATCCGCCGCTTCAGGGCTGTTTTCCGCCAAACCTTGATGCCCGAAACGTTCGACATGTTCGCGCAAAATCTGCCCGCCCAAGCCGCGTGAGCCGCTATGCACCAGCAACAGCAGGTGTTTGCCGTGCCAATCGGGAGGCAGCAGTTCGGCGCGGTAGATTTGGTCGGGGCATTGCAGCTCGGCAAAGTGGTTGCCGCCGCCGATGGTTGCCGGCACGTCGCCCGCTTCGGGGGCGTCGATGCTGCCCAGTTGTTTGACCAATTTGGCGGGCGGTGTGCGGCGCGCGCACAAGCCGGTTTGCCACAAACCCATGCCGCAGCCGATGTCGCCGCCAATCAGGGCGGGATAAAACACGCCGGTGCTGAAAAACGCCGCACCGACCGGATAGCCGCGTCCGGGCTGCAAATCGGGCATGCCCGCCACGCGGCGCATGCCGTTCAGGGTGGCGGTGTGCCGCAACTGCACGACTGCCGCGCCTTCAATCCATGTATTTTGATTTTGAATGATGATGGTGTTTTCGTAATGGTTGCCCATAATCGTGTGCTTTCCTTGTGCCGTCAAAAGGCACAAAAAGTGCGCCGAATCTGTATGTCAGATGCGGCAGTAGGAAGGAAGCAGCCCGATTACGGTTCAAGCGGACAAGGGTGAACGTTCAGAGCTTCGGGCTGCAAAGAAAAAACGCTGTGGCAATCATCATTTGAATGTCCTTTCTTTGCAGGGTTGAAAAACGAAGCTGCGATTATGCCGAAAAACACGGCGGCAAACAAGGTATTTGTGCGTTTGTCCTGCCAAGCGGGACAAATTGCGACAGTGGCTAAAAATCCGCCGCCACGCCGATGCCCGCATCATGGCGGCGGCGTTCTGCCCAAGGCTGCGGGCTGCGGGTGCGGCTGTAGCGGTAGTGCAGCATCGGTTGCCAGCCCCGCCATTGCAGCTTGCGGTGGGCGATGCCCGCGCCGAAAGCGTATTCGCGGTTGCGTTGCGGCTGCGTGTCGAATGCGGCAATGCCGCGATAACGCCGCACACCGTAATCCAGCGACAACTGCGTGTGCAAGCCGTTGCGCCAAGATTGCGTCCAGCCCGCACCGATGCCGTGAAACACAAATGCCGCATTGTTTTGCGCCGTGCCGATGCGTTCCCGCGCCGGTTGGAAGCGCACGGCGCGGTAGCTGCCGAACACGGCGGTATGCGTGCCGAAGTGTTTGCCCAACACCAGCGTTGCCGCATCTTGCGTGCCGTTCAGACGGCGGGCGTGCGCCGCTTCGCGGTAACGGCTGAAACGGCGTTCCACCGTCAGGCGCGCGCTGCTGCTTGGTGTCAGCCGTTCGTGCCAATGCACTGCCATGCCCGCATCGTGGCGGTAGGCATAGGGCAGGGTACGCTGCGGGCGCGGCGCATCAAAAGACGCGTTGCCCGCCAAATGTGCTTGGTAAAACGGCAGCCATGCCCATTCGCGCCGCGCATCGCGGTATTGCCAGCCCAAATCGGCACGGGCGGCGGCTTCGTTGTGGTCCTTGTGTCCGAAATAAAACGTCCCGCCCTGATGCAGCCGCAGCAGCACGCCGTGTTTGCCGCGCAGGGGCAGGCGTTTTTCCGCGCCCAGCGCATAGGCGGCGCCGTAAGCGCGTTGGGCGCGGGTGCGGGTGCAGTACGCATCTTTGATGCAGTGCGGCGGCGGGGCTTGATTGACGTTGTGGTCGTACACGGGGCGGAATGTCGCGGCAAAACGCCATTGTTTTTGGCGGTCGATGGCGCGGCGGAACACGTTGATGTTGTCGCGCACGGCGGCGGGCAAGCCGCTTTGTGCCGATACGGCGGCAAATTCGGCGTCCGCTTCGCGGATTTTGCCGTTTTCAAACAGCACCGCCGCCAAGTCCAAACGGTCGCGCACGGCATCGGGATAAGCGGCGGGCAAACGGCGGTATGCCTGTTCGGCTTCGTCCAAACGTTTGTTCAGGCGCAGTTGCACGGCATCTGCCCGCAGCAGCAAGACGGGGTCGGGCGAAGCGGTGCGGCGGTAGGAGTCGGCAAGCGATGCCAGCAGTCGGGCATCGCCGCCGTCCAATGCACGGTACAGCAGGTTTTCCAACAGCGCAGGTTGTTGCATCAGTGCCGCATCGTCCCACACGCCTTGCGGCGGCGGTGAAGCGGCGGCGGCGGCACAGCAGCCGAAAAATACGATGGTTTGCCAAGCGGTTCTCAACATCAGATGGGGCATGGTCGATTATTTTATTGATAATGGGAATCATATCATTTATTATCGCTCATTCATATGATTGACGGCAGGCGTGTTCTGTGCAAGGCAGGTGCAGTGTCTTGAAGCGTTGCGGAATGCGCTTGTTCTGTTGGAAGGAATTTTGATGAAAGTGATTTGTGCGGCTGTGGCGGCAGTCTTTTTGTTGGGCGGCTGCTTGGGCAGCAATTTGGGCGAGCCGGTTTCGCCCGTTCCCATTCCCCTGCTCGAGCCTGTGCGCGACAATCCCCCCGTTGATGCCGAAGCCGCACCGCGCATGCAAACGCTGCGTACGGCAGGCAATGTCGGCGGCACGGTCGAAACCGTGCGCACCACCCGCAACGTCAATGGCTTGAGCATCACCGAACCCGAGCTGGTGTACCGCCATCGGGACGGCACCGTGTACCGCTTCAATGCCTTTAGCGACCCGATTGTGCCGTCATACGGCAGCCCGTCTTGGCAATTCATCACCAAACAGCCCGGACAAGACAGCCGGCACGGCAAGCTGTTTGCGTGCTGTACCCGTTCGGCGCAATTCGGTTACGCGCCCGCCACCAAGCTGCAACACGTCCGCTTCGGCGCATGGCAGAAAAACGGCATGGCAGAGCTGTTTGTCGGCGGCAAAACCGCCGATGCGGCACTGATGCCGGGCGGCAGCCACGATGCGGTACGCAACACCAAAGGCAAAGCCACATATGAAGTTTGGGCATTGCGCGTGAAAGACGGCGCATTCGTTACATCGTCCTATACGCCCAAAGCACTGGGCTTTAACAACAAAGGCGAACCCGTACTGTCGCTGTTTACCGCCAACTTCAACACCGGCAAACTCGGCGGCACCATCATCGGCAACCAAGATTTCGGTGCCGACGTGGTGCTGCAAGATGTGGACATTCACGGCAACGCCTTTTCCGGCACTGCCCAATCGGGCGGGCGGCAAGGCTTGGTGGACGGACGCTTTTTCGGCGAACCGCGCACCTACGGCGACGGTGAGAACAAACGCATCACCGGCCCTGCCACCGACGAAATCGGCGGCAAAATCGTGTTTGACGGGCACCGCCACCTCGATACCGTATTCGGCGGCAAACGCACCAACGAACAATACAACGACACCTCCACCGATTTGACCCCGCTCAATCCGTAATTTTTCAGGGGAACACCATGTCCGGCAACAAACACCACCGCATCCGCCGCAAAATCGGCAAAACGCCCGGCACCGCCGCCGCCAAAATCCGCAACAAATCCGCCGCCCCCCTGCGCGGACGCACCCCCCCGCGCCCTGCCGCAGAACCGTCCGTGCCGGCACCCGCAACGCAGCCCGTGTACCGCCCTGCCGCACCCCTTGCCCGCACCGCCTGCCGTGCGGACAAAACAACATGGGGCGTTGCCGCCGTATTGCCCACCCTGCTGCTGGTGCCTACCGCCCCCGCATGGTCGGCAAACGAAAGCGAAGGGCAAACCCTGCACCAAATCGAAGCAGTCGGACGGCGCGACCGCAGCCAAAAGCTCGGCGAAACCCGCCAAAGACGCAAAGCATTGGACGAACAAATGGTGCAGGACGAATACGACCTCACCCGCTACGAAACCGGTGTCAGCGTGGTCGAAGGCGGACGCGCCGGCAGCAACGGCTTTGCCATTCGCGGCGTCGACAAAGACCGCGTCGCCATCAACGTAGACGGCTTGGCACAAGCCGAAAGCCGCTCCTCCGAAGCCTTCCAAGAACTGTTCGGCGCATACGGTAATTACAACGCCAACCGCAACACCTCCGAAATCGAAAACTTCTCCGAAATCACCGTCAGCAAAGGCGCAGACTCACTCAAATCGGGCAGTGGCGCACTCGGCGGCGCGGTCAATTACAAAACCAAATCCGCCGAAGACTACGTCCACGAAGACAAACCCTACCACATCGGCGCGAAAGCGGGCTACCTGAGCCGCAACCGCCAACGCTTCTCCAGCATCACACTGGCAGGCAAACTCGGCGGCTGGGAAACCTTGGTGGTGCATACCCGCCGGCAAGGCGCGGCCACCAAAAACCGTGCCGAAAATACTTCCTACCTTGCCAAAGGCGGCTCTGCCGTTGCCGACTTTAGCGGCTTGGGCAGCAAATACATCAACAACGAAGCAGTGGGCATCGTCCGCACCCTGCCCGACCCGCAAGTATGGGAAAGCCAAGCCACCCTGCTCAAAACCGGCTACCACATCACCCCCAACAACTACATCGGCGGCGTATTTGAAGAATCCCGCCTCGAACGGATTACCGAAGAACTTTCCAACCTGTGGCAGCCCAGCGTCAGCAACGCAGACGAACCTGTTGGCGACGTGCGCCGCCGCAACGACCTGAGCTACCGCCGCAGAGTGGGTTTCGAATACCGCAGCCTGCTGGAAAAAGGCCCTTGGGACAAACTCAAATTCAACTGGGACAAACAGCGCATCACCATGTCCACATGGACATGGGACCTGCCTGCCAGCTACACCCGTCGCGGCTACAATGCCGAAGCCTACCACATGTACCGCCAAATCCACCAAACCACCCGCCAAGCAAGCCTGCAAGCCGACAAAACCTTCGCCTTCGACAAACTCGGCTGGCAGCTTCAATACGGCGCGGGCAGCATGAGCAACGACAACGACAACGACAACATCAGCTATTTCGTACGGGCGTTTTACCCGGGCTACGCCACCTCCAACCGCAACGACGACATCTTTCTCATCAAAACCCGCTCGAAAAACCGCCACGCCTACCTGAACAACATCTTCAACATCGGCGCGCGCCGACAACTGCGCCTGACGCTCGGCTTCCGCCACGACCGCAGCACCAGCCACGCCAAAACCGACAACAACTACGGCCCTGCGGTACAAACCTTATTACCGGGCTTGGGCAGCAGCATCACCCGCAAAGGCAACAGCTATTCGCTGGGCGCGGATTGGCGCCCCACCGCCAACCTGACCCTGATGGCAAAAGCCTCCAACGGCTTCCGCGCCCCTACCAGCGACGAACTGTGGCTGCTGTTTCCTCACCCCGATTTCTACCTGAAAGCCAACCCGCAACTCAAAAGCGAAACCGCCCGCAACATCGAATTGGGCATCTCCCTGCACGGACGCGCCGGCTCGGCAACCTTGTCGGGCTTCCACACCCGCTACCGCAATTTCATCGAGCTGGCGTATTTGGGACAGGGCGTCATGCCTTTTTCACGGGGGTCGTTCCCCTCCACCGTATGGCAAAACCAAAACCGCGCCGCCGCCTACGTGCGCGGCTTGGAGTGGAAAAGCCGTTGGCAACTGGACAGCATCGGCATGCCCAAAGGTTTGCACACGGGCTTAACCGCCACCTACACAAGCGGCAAAGCCCAAGCGGCAAACGGACAACACTATCCCATCAACACATTGGCACCATGGTCGGCAGTATGGAGCATCGGCTACGACGCACCGTCCAAAAAATGGGGCATCGGTGTCCACCTCAGCCACACGGCGCGTAAAAAACCGCAAGACACCGTCCGCAGCAACGATGATTTGAACAAACCTTGGCCGTTTGCCAAACACAGCAAAGCCTACACACTGGCAGACTTGAGTGCCTACCGCCATTTCGGGCAACACATCACCCTGCGTGCCGCCGTCAACAATCTGACCAATAAAAAATACTACACTTGGGACGCCCTGCGCAGCATTCGCGAATTTGGTACGGTAAACCGTGTCGATAACAAAACCCATGCCGGCATCGAACGTTTTACTTCGCCCGGACGCAATTTCAACCTGACTTTTGAAGCACGTTTTTAAATCACCCACAAGGAGCCTCTCATGTCCGAACAGACTTTTGCCGAATACCTGAAAGCCAACAGCCGCGCCACCCACGACAGCGTGGACAAGATGGTGATGTCGTGCCAACCGTTCGACAATGCTGAAAACTATGCCCGCTTTTTACAATTGCAGGCAGTATTTCACAAAGTTGTTGATGCGGTGTACCACGACCCCGAATTAAACCGCCGCATTCCCGATTTGGCATCATTGGCGCGTTATGATGCGGTGATGCAGGATTTGCAAGACTTGAATGCCCAAGAAGCACAGTTGGACATTGCCCTGCCGCATTTGGAAGGCGCGGAAGCCATCGGTTGGCTGTATTGCGCCGAAGGCTCCAACATCGGTGCGGCATTTTTGTTTAAAGACGCACAAGAAAAGCTCGGATTCGGAGCGGAACACGGCGCACGCCACTTGGCACCCCACGCAGACGGGCGCGGCAAACACTGGCGTGAATTTGTCGGACATTTAAACGGCTTAAACGTAGGCGATGAGGAGCGCGAAGATGCCCTGCGCGGTGCTTTAAACGCCTTTGCCTTCTACAAGGTATTGTTGAAAAAGATTTTTAGCAATCATTCCTTTGCCTGATGCTGCGGCAAACGGGGCAGACGGTAAAACTTACCCTGCCCCGCATCTTTTTTACTTCAAACCGTTTCACGTGAAACATTAAAATTTTCCCAAAAAATCACAATTAAATACATATTGTTATGTTTGTTGAAAATTTGGGCGCAAAATTGGCAAAGCCATCATTGCCGTCCGGAGCGCTGCTTGTGCAAAAATAGACGGCACTGTGGCTTTTCCGTCAACGGCTTTGCGGCGGAATGATGATAAGCTCCCAAGCACGGCAAACATATCTGTTAAAATAGTACCTGTTTTCAATATACAGCAGTATTTCCCATGCATCAGCTTGCCGAACTCGTACGTCTGCTCGAAACACGCGGACACACTTTTCCAACCGACCCGATTTTAATTACCGAACGTTTGCGCGGCGCATCGGACGGTTTTGTCGAACGCCTTTACCGCCGTGCCGAGCTCATTGACGCGGACGGTCATTTGGCACGGCAACTCGAACACCACCGCCAACGTGCCGTGTGGTTGTTGTCTGCTGCCACCGTGTTGTGGTTTGTGTGCGGATTTATCGGCACTTATACGCTGATGCACCAGCACAATTTGAATTTCCTGTTTGTTTTGGCGGGGATTTTGGGCATGAATACGCTGATGATGCTGTGGTGGCTGTTGAATCTGAAACGCCGCAATCCGCAAAGCGGTTGGCTGTTTCCCACGCTGCTGTTCGGACGGCAGCCCCAAGCCGTGCCGTCTGCTTTGGCGGAGCTGTATGCCCAAGCGGTGCGCCAACCCACATTTTTTTGGCAGGGCAGTGCGCTCAGCCACCGTTTGGCTTTGTCGGCATTGTGCGGTATGTTTGCCGCCGCGCTGCTGCTGCTGACGGTGCGCCAATACAGCTTCAATTGGGAAAGTACCCTGCTTGACGGCCGTTCTTTTGCGCGTGCGGTGAGCCTGTTGGGTTGGTTGCCGGCACAATTGGGCTTGTCTGTTCCCGATGCCGATGCCGTGTTTGCCAACCGTAACCGTGCCGATGCGGTTCACGCGGCGCGTTGGGGCGCACTGCTGTTGGGCAGCATTGCCTGTTACGGTATTGTGCCGCGCGTGCTTGCTTGGGGGGCGTGCCGTTGGCAGCAGCACCGTTCCACGCCCGCCATCGACCTGACTTTACCCTACTACCAAAGCATCATCGGGCAATGGCAGCGCCGCATCACCGACCACAGCCATGATTTTTGTGATGATGCGGTAGCGGTGCCTGCCGCTTCCGGCGCTTTGCCCGAACAATATTGGGCAGTGGCACTCGATGCGCCCGATGCGCCCGCCACTTGGTTTCAAAACGCCTGCAACCGTATTTGGCGCGACAAAGGCATGGTGAGCGAACGCGATGAGTTTCATCATTTTGTCGAACAACTGTCTCGCCAGAGCCAAAACATCATGCTGCTGACGGGCATTCGTGCGGCCACGGCCCCCGACCGCGGCACCGTCCGCCGCCTGACCACCCTTGCCGCGCACGCACATGGCGGATTTGCGGTACGCCTGATTGGTCGCGGTGGTGATACCGAGCAGCAATGGCTTGAAATTTGTCGCGAACACGGCTGGCACATTATTTAGGGCGTGTCATCAATTGACCAAAAAATCTCTGCACCGTCATTCTCGCGCAGGTGGGAATCCAACAATAAACTCAAACAAACCTTGAAAAAACATTGCTTATAGGTCATCGCGCAGTGGATTCCCACCTGCACGGGAATGACGGATTTTTTATATTTCACTAGGGCGTGTCATCAATTACCCAATACCCTATAATCCCAAGCCATGAATACAACCAAAAGATACGCACTGACAGACAGCCAATGGGAACGGATAAAAGACCTGCTGCCCGGCAGGTCAGGCAGCGTCGGCGTTACAGCCAAAGACAACAGATTGTTTGTAGATGCGGTATTGTACAGATACCGGTCAGGAATACCGTGGCGGGACTTGCCCGAGCGCTTCGGTGATTTCC
>NZ_AUAP01000020.1 GCF_000428785.1 Conchiformibius kuhniae DSM 17694
GCCTTGTATCTGCCTGCGGTCGTGTCAAAGAAATACAACCCTGATATTGCCGCCCAATACGCCCGTCTGCTGCAAAGGCAAAAAACGCCGATGCAGGCATTGGGCGCGGCGATGCGTAAATTGGTACATATTTGCTTTGGCGTATTGAAGCATCAAACGGTTTATCAGTCCCGTCAGTTGGAAATTTCTGCTACGGGAGCTTGACTGGAAAGATGGTATCTACGCTTGCTTTAGTTTCACACAAAAATCATGCTGCAATAATCATGAAACTCTCTATTATTGTCGTTAATTTAATACAAGGGAGCTTACTTAAAATTGACTGCTTTGCAACGGTCGGCATTTCATATTTTGGATAAGCTATTAACTTGTAATTATTTTCTTTAAAATCAATATCATGGCTATACAATCCCTTATGAGCCATAACAATAAAAGATGATAAATAACGACTTTTTTCTTGTTCGTTATTAAAATATGGTAAATTATCTTCACAGACTTCAATTTCAATGGGATTGCTTTCTTGTTCATCAAAGTATGTGCATATTTCTTCCCAACCAAGTCTGTCGTTTACAACAGATTTTGGTAGTAAGTCAGTACCACCCGAAGCAAAATGTGCAATTTTTTGACCATCTCTTGCATACCAATCTAAATCATTGGATAAAATAAATCCAATGTCCAATATATTTAAATTCATTTTTCAACACCAAACATATTAGTACAATTATCGCAACGCTCTACAATCCTACCAGCAAGCGTAGGTTGGATTGAAGCGCAGCGCAAACCCAACGCTTCCCATCTTTAGGCTGCCTGAATCCCCCCTCAGGCAGGCTCGTTTCCTTTATTTGCTCGTTCCCGTCTGTACCATAGTTGATTAAAATCGCAACGATACGGCGTTGCCAACGCCCTTATGTACTATCCGCACGCGGCGGGCGTTGTCGCCTTTTGTCGTTTTTATTTTTATCAACTTAATACGGCGGCAGCAAACGCCGCAAACCGTGCGCCAACACCACCGCCATAAACACTACATTACGCAACAAGGTAACGATGCCGCCAAAGCACGGCGCGGGCTGCGGGGTGCAGGTTTCATCGGCGCGGACGGCTTGCGCCGCCAAACGCGCCAACCATGCGGGCGTGATAACGGGTTCGTACCAACGTCCGCCGATGCCGTCAAACAAGGCTTGTCCGTGCCGCACGCCCGCCACGCCGCCAAACAGGGCACACACGGTATCGGTGTCGCCGCCCTGACGGATTAAAGCGTCCATGCCGTCAAGCGGGGCATCGCGGTATTGCCGCCACGCCGCAAACACGGCGGGAACGGTTTGGTACACATAGCCGCTATTGCCGCGCTTCGGGTCGGGCGCATAATCGCGCAAACGGCGGCACAATTCGGCATCGTCCAATTCCGCGCAAACAAATGCCATGATTTCATCAACACTTTGATTGGGCGTACGGTGTTCCGCCCACGCCAGCAAGGCAATCGCCAACGCGCCTTGCACGGCTTTCGGGTCGGTGTGGGTCAGTTCGCTGCTGACGGCGCACCATTCGCGCAAACGCGCCACGTCCGCACACAACACGCCCAATACTGCCGCCCGCATCGCCGCGCCGTTGCCTGCCGAAAACGTCCCGCAACGGCGCACGCCGAAATACATTTTGACAATGCTTTTCAGCGTTGCCATGCCGATGCCTGCGGGCAAGGCCGCCAGCCAGCCCATCATGCGGCGGCGCAAGGCGCGGCGGAACGCTTCCGCATCGCCGGCGGCGCGGGCATACGCCTGCACCGTCATCACCGCGTGTTCGGTGTCGTCCGACACCATGCCGCCGCCCACCAACGGCAACAAGGCATAGCGGCGCGGGCGCAGCCATTTTGCCGCACGGCGCGGCGACAGTCCTTCATACGGCAGCGCGTAGGCATCGCCCGCCGCGCCGCCCAGCAATGCGCCGTAGAGGGCGCGTTCCGTAGCGTTCATCATTTTCTCCTATAGTTGAAATGATTTATTTTTCAGACAAGGCGGCGAGCCGCAGACAGTATGGTTAATACGGCAAGATGATAGTATGTTTGTCAATCCCCAAAATCATCAATCCGTTAAATTTTCTCCTGATAACGCGACCTGTCAAACGGCTTGCCGCTTTTATGGACGTAGAAACAAATCTTTGCCAGCTTCCGCATAATTGCCACGATAATAACCATTTTGGGCTTTCCTGCTCTGGTTAAATTGTCCACCAATGCAGGAAAATAATTGCGGTGGTATGCCACCAACGCAGGCAAATAAAAAGCTGCTTTAAGCCGCCTGTGTCCGTAATGTGCCAAGCCGCACTGTCGGTTTACACTTGTTCCTGATTGTTCAATTCGTGGGCTTAAACCTGCGAATGCGACAAATTCATTAGCATTGCGGAACCGCTTTAAGTTCAGGTAATGCAAAATAACGGGAGCGGTTTTTTCGCCAATGCCTGTAATGGTTTTTAAATTGTTGTATTGTTCACTCAATCCTTGCTGCTGCTGAATGCAAGTGCGTATTTCCCGCTCGGTGGCGGCTAACTGTTTTTGTAAAACATCAAGTACCGCCCGATGTGCCGCTAAAACAAATGTATCTTTTGCAGTATGCAGACGGTTTTGCTGCTGATTAATTTGCAGATTCAGTTGAGCAAATAGGGCAAGTAATTTGGCGAGCCTGTTTTGTTCATATGTGGGTGTTTCGTATTTCTGTATTTTGTCTGCATGACGGTAAGCATATTCGGCAATCAACACCGCATCTGCCCTATCCGTTTTGGTACGGGAAAACATGGCTTTGCCGTAATTCTTAATTTTCAGCGGATTGATAACAGACACACTATAATAAGCGGACAGATAGGCAGCAACCGCTTCATAATAAACCCCTGTTGCTTCCATTGCAATTAAAGGTTTTCTGATTTTGTGTGTTTTCAGCCATTCCCGCAGTTTGATAAAACCTGTACGGTTATTTTCAATTTGCAATACTCCTGTTTTCTCATGATGCTTGATGAAACAGTCTATAGTATGCTGAGATATATCCAATCCGATTACAGTCAAGGAGATTCTCCTTATATACAGCCTACCGATGGCGGCTCTGATGATAGTCAATCTTGATAAAGGATAAAGCCGCACGTTACATCTTGCCGACAGCTTGATAGCTCAGGCGAGTCCGCTAACTATGCGGCTTAATTCGTGTTTGTGTCCAAACCCGAATCCCAAAGCCATCTATAGATACAAATAGCTTTAAGTCTAAGGCTTTATCCACCTTTTAGCTTAAAAACAGCTAAAAACATTAACGCTGCTATTGTCAATGCTATCGACAAAGCAAAGTAACGTGCTTGTAATGCTGCTTTTGTCTCACGATACGGCAATGAAAATGCAATTAATGCCACAACAACAAAAAGTTGCCCCCATAAAAATAATATAAGGTGGAATATCAGTAACCATTAAGAACAACCCAAAAAACCCGCATCATACCCTTATAAAATACTTAAAGCAAACAGCAAGCATGGTTAGCAAGGTCGCTACTACAATAATGCTAATTACTTCATATTGCGGTTTTTTCCGTGCCAAATAACTGAATAGCAAATAGGCTGCCAAAAGTGCCAATCCTGCATATGCGGTCAAATACAAGCCTGCCCAGCCCGCATCAGCCGCCAATTTGCGGCTGACCATTTCCGTTGTGCTGTAATTCATTATTGAATGTCCTGTAAGCGTTTTGGGTAATCTTGCGATTTCGGCATTTGCGGCTCACCTGATAAGGTTATCACTTGCTGCTCCATCTGCTCCGCCGTTGCTTCCTGCTGCGGCTCTGCCTGTTGCGGTAGCTGCTGTTCCTGTGGCTCGCGGTAAGGGTCAAACGGCAAGCCGTTTTCAACATATTTCAAGCATTGGGCTTTGCTGATTTCCACCAGTGCGGTTGCTTGGTCGCTGTAGCAGGTACAGCCTGTTTTTCCGCCTTCAACACAAGCCACCACGCGCTCAAATGTTTTAACCTGCCGCACACCGTCATATAAGGGTTTGGATTCGGGCTTTTCAGGTATGGTCGGGGCAAACATTTCTGCAGTTAATGATTGTCCGGCAGGTGCATCAACCAGCCCGCCAACGTCATGGACGGTACCGCCCGCCGACATTGGCACTGATGCTGCTTGCTCTGATATTGCTTGCTCATCACCCATATATTTATTTTTCAAACGTGCAAATGTGTAATATCCAAAAACTGTTAAAACGGGCAAAAATAAAATCAAAAAAACTAAACTTTTAGGTATTCGGCGTTTGGGCTTGGTGTGAACTTCTGCGGATTTATAGTGTCCAAAAACCTGTTTGGGCAATTTGAACTGTCGTTCAATTGCTTTGGCAATATTCACAGAGCTGTCGGGCTGGTCTACGCATTCGTTCCATTCGTATAATTTCCTGCCAACAGCTTTAATGCTGATGTGAATGTGGCGTTGCACCAGTTTGCGGACAAACGGGTCAAGAAAGCTCGGGTGCTGCGTAATCAGGATAATGTCCAAACCGTGATGGCGGTGGGTTGCCAATGCTTCAATATAATGCGGCACTTTGCTGGCTGCCGAGCGTGTCCCCATTAACCGTTGCACTTCATCAATGACCACTAATGAACCATACGGCAAAAAATCCTGTAAAGGCTGCTCAAAAATTTGCTCATCATTTAATGGAGTGTGCTCCAAAAGTAATTCGTCAATACCGCTCACAAACAACGGACGTTTTTTCCTAACGCCGTCTTTATCGGTAAAATAGGTGTAGCTCTCATCGTTCATCAGCATGGCAACCACGCTGGCGGTTTTGCCGCTGCCCGGTACGCCCGTTTGCAGAATAATCACAATTGTTCCTTAAATCATCAAAAAACTTATTTTTTCAACACACCTGCCGCCAATTTGTTACCCGCAGCCAACGCGGCATTGAATGCAAATGCACCAAAAATAATCCCCAATGCTTGTCCGAGTCCTGCCATTAGCATCAAATTGTAAGCATCGGCAGGCACGCCGCTAAAGCTGTTTTGTATATAGCCTTTCAAGGCATCTAGTGATAAATCCAAACCTTTATAAATGACAAAAGAAACGCCCAAAGCCAACATCAACTTTGAGATGCCCCACACCAATAAGGACTGAAAAGCTTTTATTAAAATGTTCATGTCAATTCCTTAAGTAGAGTAATGCGCCATACGCTTCCGAACCGGAATCTTAAGCCCTTGTACTGCGTACAATGTCTTAAGCTCCCGTTTTGTCCGCTCTCCATCATTCCCGAAAGCAGGCTGGGTGCGAAAAAGGCGGTTTGCCGTACGCTTCCGAACCGGAAGCTTAAGCCCTTGTACTGCGTACAATGTCTTAAGCTCCCGTTTCGTCCGCTCTCCATCATTCCCGGAAGCGGGCTGGGTGCAAAATAAAGGTTTCTAAAACAATTAAGGGAACAGGTGGGAACCCGTTTCGCTGTGGTAATCCATCGGTCTGTTATCGGCTCTGCTTCTGGGCTTGCGGATTGGGCGTTGCAGGTACTTCCAAGTAAAGGGGGTATTCGTAAAGATTTTTGACAAAATCTTTACAAAGCTTCCCCCTTTACTTGGAAGTACCTGCAACGCTGTCCAACCGCGCCCCGAAGCGACGCCGATAACAGACCGATGGATTACAGGCTACGCCACAGCTACACTGGACGTTGCTTGCCTTATAGGGGCATTGAGCCCCTATAAGGCAAATGCCCCTCTCTCTGCCTCCTCCATCCCGATGGGGGGTGTATGCGTAGTGTGCAGGGAAAGTGCGGAATAAGGCGGTATGCTGCATGTTCATTCTTTTCTCGTGAAAATGATGTAGGCTGCCATCAGGTAGGCAAGTCCGACAATAATCATGCGGATTTTTTGGGCAAATTGGCACAGCCAGTTGTAGCTGATTGTGTAGGTGCGCCCCATAATGACAACGTGTTTGGGCGCCGGGCATTGTCCCGATGTCGGCATGAAGTTGTCGGGTTGGTAGGTCTTGTCGTTTTGGGTGGTGGGTATGTCAAAGGGCTGTTCGGCTTCATCAACTGTTCCCATTTGGGCGCATGCAAGTGTGTTGCGGTGTTCGCCGGCACAATCCAATCCGCCGCCGTCTCCTTTTTTGCCGCCGCCACTGCCACCCGAGCCGTTTCCCGAGCCTGAAGTGTTGCCGGTGTCTTGTCCGTTGCCTTTGGGCGGATTGGTGCCGTTTGGGGTGTTGTTGCCGGCTGCGACTGCTTCGGATTGTTTGTCGGGGCGGGGGGTGGTGGTTACGTTTACGGTGTTTCCGCCACCATTGTTGATACCCGTATTGCCGTTGCTGCCTGTTGACGGGTTGCCACCTGCCCCGTTTCCTGCTCCGCCCGATGATGGGGGTGGCAAATCGCTTTTTTTGCCGGGTGTGGCTGTGATGCGTACGTTGTCCTGCACGGCTTTGCCCGTTTTGGGGTCTAGATAAGGGGGACTGGATGCGGTCAAGGAACCGCCCGAGCCGTCTTTTTTGGCAACGGCGGCTTGCGGTTTAATGGCATTCCGCAGTTCTTTGCCTACTTGACCTTTATCGTTGATGTAGGGTGTAGGGTTTTTCTTGAAGTCTTTGGATACCAAGTTCACCACATCAACCATTTTGATGATTTCTTTATGGTTCTCTTTCAAAACTTTGACCGAAAAACCCGGTCCGATAAAATCTTCACCGTTCTCATCTGTTGCCAATGTCGTACACGTCAAGCTGTTGCCGTCTTTTAGCAGCTCCGCACTTTTTACCTTACCCGTTAATCCGTAGTTGTCATGATTATTATGGTCAATGCCTGTGTATGATGTGCCGACCAATTTTTTGCACATATCGTTTGCAATGCTTCTGGCATGTTCCGCACTGTTTGCACCAATCAATATTTGACGGTATTCGGGCGCACATTCTTTTTCATGACCGGGTTCACAATCTTTGGGATTTGTCTTGCCCCAATGACCTTTGATAACATAGGGGTATTCTTTGGCATAGGTTTGCCCTTGTTTGCCGGTTTGCGGATTGGTTACCTGCTCGGGTTTGTAGCCTTCTTCTTCGGCGGTTTTACAAAAACTCTGCGGAAAGCCGATTGTTTTAAAAAAACCTTCTTTACCACCAAAAAAGGCATCTATAAAACAAAAGTAAGTTGGCACTACATAAGCAACACTCTTACATAAATCGTTAGATAAGCAACGTGTAATAATTGGTGGCAATACATTGCGCGCCACCGTGCCGCCTACGCGAACAATCCACCCCACAGCAGCAGGAAGCCAAACCCGAACACGCTCACCGTCATTGACATTGGGACGATAAACAGGTCGCATCAACATTGCCCGATGCTGTTCAGGATTATAAGTTGCAACAATAGTGTAAGTACCTGCTACCCGCTCATAAGCATGAAACTCTGACGAATGCAGGGTTTTAAGCGGCATATTCTCTATCGTAAACTGCGTTGTCGCGTTATCGCTCTGCTCGTCAAAGTCCCATTGTCGGTTTTCAAACGTACTCGGCTCAAAGTTAAAAATCAGTCGCTGATTTTCAGCATCGGCAAAGATATAGTTTCCACCTGTGATTTGGGCAACGTTTTCGGCATGGCAGAGCGGCACAAACAACAAGACGGCGAGCAGGATTTTTTTCATCACAATCTCCACAACAGTACACATGCAACCATCAGCCAAAAACCGAAGCCCAAATAAAAATAAAAGTCCATCATGCAAATTTATCCAAGATGGTTTTGATATTGATAATTCCCCATAAAACAACAGCGACACTCAAAAATGCCAATCCGACTTGTGCGCCGTCTTTAAAGTTTTCGGCAGAGCTGCATTGGGGTAAACCGGCTGATACAGTCCGCCCGTTAAGTGTCCAACCGCCGTCAATGTGTTTGGGATTGCCGTTGTATTGCAATTGAACCAATCTGCCGTTTTGAATCACGGGTACAACTTGGCTGAAATAGGCGTTTTCGGCTGCGCCTTTTGTTGCATAACAAGTATTACCGACTTGATATCCCATTATTTCCATTTCCTGTAAGACTTGCCGCGATAATTGGACTTGTTGTAGCGGTTGCCAGATTTGTTGTTTTCGTAATATCGTGTGCGTGCTCTCATTTGGCGCATTCTATGCTTATGCTCAACCCGCCGCATGGCATGTGCTTGTAAAAAGAACTTGTGGCGTTGCTGTTGCATCTGATGACGTTCGGCAGCTTGTTGGCGGCGTTCTTCCATGTATTTTTGCCGTTCCGCCTGTTGTCTCTGCCGCTCCAGCAGCTTTTGAGCTTCTTTTTGTCTACGCTTTTCTTTTTTAAGAATACCCGCAACAAGTGTAATGCCGAATATAGCGATATAGGCAATCAGCACTAAATAGCCGATGGTCTTGATATCCGCAAATACGGTTTGTAATCCGTTTACAATATGGTCCATAAGAAAGCTCCCGCAATAAACGGACAAGAAAGTTACCTTCCCTGCCCGTCCGTATCTATTTGAGAACCCGGCGCATCAGCATCAGGGCAAAGATGGCAACAACAATGCCGAGTACAATACCACCCACCGACAAAGCATCTGTTTTGGCTTCACCAAGTGATTGTGTTACTTCTGCCGGTACGGCTGCATGAACAGCAGCCATCATTGACATCAAACCGCCACCAAAAGCAAGTTTGGTTTTGTTCATACGCGGGGCGTACTTTTTAGCAATATTCATGATTTTCATGATTCAGCTCCAAAAAATGTTAATCAAATGGGCGACTGGATAAGGGGCTTTCTGCGCCGCCGCCCTTAACGCAAAACGGTTATATCAATTCGGCTGTTGCAATTTGGGTGCGGGTTTGTCGTGTATCACGTCCAAACGGCTGACGACATTGATTTCATCATTGCCTTTCTTGGCTGCATACCATTCCACATCGACAGGAACGGGCAATTTGCCGCGCAGGTGTTCCAGTTTCTTGAAATCTTCATAAAGCCCGAATTCCAGTTCAAGCACATCAACGCCAAACTCTTTTTCCTGTTTGTCGTAAACGGGAATTTCAATTTGAATGCGGGTGTAGTCGTACTCAATGCCGTTATCGGTTACACCTTTATTGCATTTGACTTTACGCAAAAACGTTCTCATTACAGGTTTCCTTTGTTTCGCTACAACTTCATGTAGCAGGGTTGATAATTCTGTTCCATGCGGTACAACATGGCATCTTGTGCCAGTCGGTCAAAATAGCTCTGTCGCTTGTCGTCCTGCTCTTGACGATATAAGCCGTCCATATAATCTTTAACTGCCACATCAGGCTTGCCAAGCAGTTCGTGCAAATAGATAACATCTGCATGGTTGCAGTCGTAACGGTCAGCCATCAGCCGCTTGGGCAATTTTTTTTACCGCCTTTAAGCAGTTTGACGATTTCGTGGTCTGCCAACCCGTATGCTTCGAGGGCATTAACCGTACCTGATGCTTGCATGCTGGCGTAACGGACACAGTGTTCCAATCCGATTTCAATAAACTTTTTTGTGTACTCAACTTTTTTAGGAGTATGGGTATATTCGGCAAACAATGCCGCCAATGCGGGATATGCACCCGTCAGGTACTCGCCCGGATAGAGCAGGATTTCATGTGGAATAATGATTTCACGGTTACGGAGCTGCAATTCCACCCGTACCCATGGGCTTGTGTAATCGCCCTGTTCACAACCTTTTTCATATACCCGCAAAAGCCGTGAGCTTTGCGGTGTGCCGACATAAAAGGTTTTGCCTGTGCGTTGGTCGTCCAACCAGTCGTAACCGTGTTTGCGTGCTCTCGGTCGGCGGTTATTGGCGGTATAACCACCACCCAGCCAGTCTTGATAGGCTTGGTCGGGGGTATAGCCGCCGTCTAAAAAATCGTGAGCAAGGTCGCAACGGGTAATCGTGGCATACGGTGCAAATGCACCCAGCCAGTTATACAAACGGGTTTCCCAACCGTCTTTAGCGGCAGTCAAACCATCGCCGTAAAAGTAAATCATGACACTGCCTTTTTGGTTGGTACCGCCAAAGGCGACAACCCCGTAAGTGGCATTGTCCGTACCCATACGGTAGGAATGCTTGTAACCATTGATGCCATTGCGTTCTTCATAAATGCCAAAGCCCATCAGAGTATGTATGGTTTGCGAAATGATTTTGGCAAGTTCGGCTTTGGTTTCATCTGTATGGGTTTTGACTTCTTGGGCAAATACGTCCTCGCGCATGGTTAAGGTTAAAGTGTCAATATGTGCTGCTGTACCAACACCCCGTCTTAACGGAATGCGTTTGACTTTGCCGCGTACCATAACGGTATGGCTGTAAGATTGACTGACCTGACCCGCGCAATCCGTTCCCCCCGTGTTACTAGCGGGGGCGGGCTGCGCGCCCGCACAAACTGCCGCCGCTTCGCGGCTGTCTGTTTGTGCGTCCGCTACGCCCTGCTCCTGCAATTGACGGACGCGGCGAACCGCATCGCGGCGGCGGCTGTAATCGTGGATATGGCAACCGTCTATGTAGAGCGCGTATTTGCCGCTCTCGGTTTTTACAATTTCATAACCCATCATACAGTCCTTTATTCTTGTCTTGCCAAATTGCATAGGCGTGTTCTTCATCAAGCGCGCGAACAATCACAAAATCATCACTCATAAATGAAAACGGCTCTTCTTCTACATCTTGCACCGTTCCATCTGCGAATACGCGATATTCACTCATGATTTGGTCTTCTAACCAACGCTGCTCAAAACTCAAATTCTCATCAATGGGATTCAGAACTTGTTCAGAAATTTCAGACATAACTAAAGCCCCTAAATTTAGTTAAATAAAGGGGCTTTAGAAAAATCAGATTGTTTTACAGCCCCTTAAACTTTGGGCTATCATATAAGGCGAGCCAACGCCGTATGGAAAATAAAGAATTTTAACTATAAAAAACATAATTTTATTTCAATCTGTGATAGCCGTGCAAATCCCATTGCCCGTAACGCAAAAAATGCGCCGTTTGCGCCGCCGCTTCCCTGTCCAACAGCAAACCCGTATGGCTGCACGGCAGATGCAAAGGCAGGCTGCCTGAAAGCGCGGTTTCCGCCACCGCCACCGTGCCGTCATTCGGCTGCGCCAACACGCCGAGCCACCGCCCCGCGCCCCAGCCCGCCGTTCCCGCGATATTGCCCCACGCCCGTGCACGCGGCGGCACGCGTCCGTCCAAGCCCCAATCCCACGCCCGTCCCACCAATGCCGGACAATACCGCCGCACCGCCGCCGCAGTCGCGCTGCCGCCGTGCGGCGTGCCGAGCGTAACCACCCGCGCTCCGTCCGTCAAATCGGGATAAATCTCCGCCAAATGCCGCAACACCAGCCCGCCCAAGCTGTGCGCGACAAAATGGCAGGGCGCGAGTTGGTGCCGCAGCAGCCGTTGCGCCAAAGCGCGGGCGTGTTCGCGCGGATTGGCGCGGGTGGTGGCGTAACGGAAATACACGGGCGTAAAACCCTGTTTTTCCAAAAGTTTGCCGAGCGGACGCATCGCCCAATCGTTCATCAGCAAGCCGTGCAGCAAAATCACGTTCACGCGCCGCGCTCCAACACCGCTTTCACCGGCGCGAAACTGCGGCGGTGTTCGGGCAATGCGCCGTGTTCGCGCAAAGCCGCCAAATGCGCCGCCGTGCCGTAGCCCTTGTGCCGTTCAAAACCGTAGTGCGGGAAACGTTCCGCCAGCGCATACATTTCCGCGTCCCGCGCCGTTTTTGCCAACACCGAAGCGGCGGCAATTTGGACAATACGCGCATCGCCGCCCACCACCGCTTCGGCGGCGCACGGCAGCGCATCGGGAATGCGGTTGCCGTCCACCCACACCTTTTCAGGCAGCCTGCCCAAGCCCGACACCGCACGGCGCATTGCCAACATCGTGGCGTGCAGAATGTTCAGCGTATCGATTTCGTCCACATTCGCCGATGCCACGCACCACGCGGCGGCACAACGCTTGATTTCGGCGGCGAAACGGTCGCGGCGGGCTTCGGAAAGTTTTTTGGAATCGGTCAAGCCCGCCAGTGCAAAATCGGGCGGCAGCATCACGGCGGCAGCAAACACGCTGCCCGCCAAACAGCCGCGACCGGCTTCGTCCACGCCCGCATCGTGCCACGCCACTGCCTGCAAAATTGCGCCCATCGTCTTTTCTCCGCAAAATTTTCCATTGTAGCGCAAACGGGGCAAAACCGCCGCAGATATAGAAAAACTATCCACAGAACCTGTGGATAAGTCGTCTGAAAGGCATACTTAATCCCATGATTTTCATTGTAAAAACCTTTGTTGCTTAAAAAATAGGCAATCTAATATTTTCGGGCGGAAATGATGGGTTTGCAACCATCTGCACGGGTGCGCCCGTGTTTTTACAAGAATTTGTTTTTGCAAAAATAATGGAGAAAATTCAAAAACCGCCACAAATGCGGATAAAGAAAAAATGGCAATTTGCAAGGCTGTGGAAAAATCAAAACTATCCACAGGAATTGTGGATAAGTCCTGTGGATAAGTGGGTTAGAAAGTTGATTTTAAAAGGTGCGGGCTTGGTTGCTTAAAAAATAGGCAGTTTATAGCACGCGCTGCCGTTGTATAATGTCGTTTTTTTGCGTCAGATATAGATTTTTCGGGAGGGACGATGGACGAACGGGAGCGTTATGCGTGGTTGCAATTGGCATTGACGCCGTATGTGGGGGCGGAAAGTTTTTTGCGGCTGTTGCGCCATTACGGCTCGGCGTCGGCGGCGCTGGGGGCGGATGCGGACGAGGTGGCGCGGCTGGCGTGCAACGGCAAACAGGCGGCGAAGGGGTGGGCGCAGACCGATAAGGCGCGCGCCGCCGCCGATGCCGCGCTGGAATGGGCGCGGCAGTCGGGCTGCCGTTTGCTGTTGTTGTGCGATGACGATTATCCGCCTTTGCTCGGCGAGGGGCTGACGCCGCCGCCGTTGTTGTTTGTGCGCGGCGATGCGGGTTTGTTGGCGCGTCCGGCGGTGGCGGTGGTGGGCAGCCGTCATGCCACGCCGCAGGCGGTACGCATTGCGGGCGAGTTTGCCCAAGCCTTGAGCGGACGGGGCATTACGGTGGTGTCGGGCATGGCTTCGGGCATTGATGCGGCGGCGCACGGCGGGGCGTTGGACGGCATCGGGCGCACGGTGGCGGTGTGGGGGACGGGCATCGACCGCGTGTATCCGCCCGCCAACCGCGCTTTGGCGCACCAAATTGCCGAACGGGGGGCGGTTGTGTCGGAATTTCCTTTGGGGACGAAGCCTGTGGCGGGCAATTTTCCGCGCCGCAACCGCATTATTGCGGCGTTGGCGCGGGCGGTGCTGGTGGTGGAAGCGGCGTTGGCGAGCGGTTCGCTGATTACGGCGCGTTTGGCGGCGGAAATGGGGCGGGAGGTGATGGCGGTACCCGGCTCGATTGACAATCCGCACAGCAAGGGCTGTCATCAGTTGATTAAGCAGGGGGCGAAGCTGACGGAAACCATTGACGACATCGTGCAGGAATGCCCCGCGCTGTCGGCGGCTGCCCCGCCCGTGCGTGCCGCGCCGCCGCCGCAACAACGCCCTGCCGAACCGCACGGCCCGCTGCTCGCCGCTTTGGGCTACGACCCTTTCCACCCCGATGCGCTGGCGGAACGTTTGGGCATGGCCGCCGATGAGGTGTACGCGCAATTGCTGGAGCTGGAGTTGTCGGGGCGGATTGCGGCGTTGTCGGGCGGGCGTTTTCAGCGCGTGTGAGCCTTGTCGTCCTGTTCGCACAAGGCGGCAACGCAGTTTTGCAGGGGGGCGAACAGGTTTTCGGTCAGGTGGCGGAATGCGGGCAAACGGTAGGGCGGTTCGGCTTCGGGGTCGCGCCCGTACACCAAGCGCACTTCGGGGTAATCGGCTTGGGCGAAGCCGTGATAGCCGCCGTGATAGATTTTGGCGGCTTCGGCTTCGGCTGCCGCCCAGTCGGGCAGCTTGGCGGCGGCGCGAAGGCTCATGCGCGGGAAAAACGGCAAAGGCGCGTTTTGCCCCGCACGGTAGGCAGACAGCCACACGTCCAAAGCGGCGCGGGCGGCGGCGGCATCGAGCGGCGGCAGGGCGACGGGCGCAGACAGGCTCACATAATGGCTGGCCTGCGCTTCATCCACCGCCGCACAATAAATCAGGTGGTACAGCAGCAGCTCGATGCGGTCGGCAAACGACAGCCCCCCGTCTTGACGGTGCGGACGGGGCAAATCGTCGGCGGTCAGGATTTGTCCGGCTTGGCGGCAGTGCGGCAGACGGTATGCCAACGCGCCCGATGCGCCCGTCCACACCCCGCTTTGCTCGGGCAGGGGCGGGCTGTGCAGCAAAGTGCCGTCCAAAGCGGCGGTGCGGACGGCGTAGTCGCGGCGGGTCAGCTCGCCCAATTTGCCCGCAGGCATCAGGCTTTGCGCCGCCAATTCATCGGCAAGCCGGTCAAAATCGCGACCCTGCTCGCGGGCGCGGACGTAGGCGCTTTCCAGCAGGCGCGGTTGGGACGGCACAAACGGCTCGGCAGCGTCCCACGCCGCATCGTGGCGCGGCGCTTGCCAGTCCAAACGGTTTTTCAGATAACTGCGGAGCGGATTGCGCCAAAAACGCACGAAATCGGCTTGGGCAACCGTGCCGTTGTCGGGTGTTTCACCGTCGTGGCAGGCATCGGCAAAGGCGGCGGCGGGCGCGGGCGTGCGGTTCAGGGCGTCGGCATAATCGCTGCGGCTGCCCGCCAAGCGCGGCGTGCCGTTGAAATAACGCGGCGAAAAGCCTTGCAAAGGGTGTTGCACCACCCAGTGCGGCAACAGCTCCGCCGTTGTGGTTCCGCCCAGTGCCGCCACCGTGTCTGCCAGCTCGTAGAGCAGCACGGACGGCGCCAGCGCGTCGTTGGTGCGGATGCTGCGCCCCACATACGACAGATACAAAATCTCCCGCGCCCCGAGCAGGGCTTCCAAAAACAGGTAGCGGTCGTCATCGCGGCGGGCGCGGTCGCCTTTTTGCGGGTGCTTGGCAATCAGGTCAAACGGTACGGCTTTGGTGTTGCGCGGAAACTGACCGTCGTTCAAACCGAGCAGGCACACCGCTTTAAACGGCAGCGAACGCATCGGCACCATGCTGCAAAAGGTGATGCCGCCGCGCAAAAAGCCCGCATCGCTTTGGCTGCCGAGAAAACGGCGCATGTGGGCGCATGCCGTTTCAATCGCCACCGTTTGCCCGAAGTCCGCGCACGCCGCTTGTGCCGTCCAGTCGGAAAGCGCCTGTGCCAACTGCGCCGCCGCGTCGCCGTCTTCGGCAGACGCTTCGCACAAATCTTGTGCCAACACGCGCATGCGTTCCGCCCATTGCGCCACCGTTGCCGGCGTTTGCCACAAGCGGCGCGTGTCGGACAACAGGCGCACCAGCGCGGCAAAACGCGCCAGCACCGCCGTGTGGTCGGGTGCGGTGTGCCACGCGCTCATCTGATGCCACAAGCCGCCGTTTTCGGGCAAAGCCCAGCCCAACACCAGCCGCTCCAGCCCCTGCTGCCATGTGAACAGCCCGCCGCCGCCGCCGTGTTCGGCACGCTGTGCCGCGTCCGCGCCCCAGTGGATGTTCAAACGCGCCACCGTGTCGTGCAGCAGGGGCAGGTCTTCGCGCCCGATGGCAAAACGCCGTTGCACCGCTTCGTTGTCCAAAAGCGGCAGCAGCTTGTCGGTTTCAAAACGCCCCGCCAACAGCGACAATGCCTGTTCCAAAGCATACAGCAGCGTTTGCCGCCGCGACAGGCGCACGTCCGAGAGCGAATACGGCAGCACGCGCCCGTCCGCACTGCCGCCGAACACCCCTTCCACAAACGGCGCATACGGCGCAATGTCGGGCGTGAGGACGGCGATGTCGTGTGGCTGCCAGTCGCGGTGCGCGTCCAGCCACGCCAAAATGCGGTCTTTGAGTATCTGCAACTCGCGCAACGGGCTGTGGGCGCTGTGGATTTCCACGCTCGGGTCGGCAGTGATTTGCGCCACCGCGCCTTGTGCGTGCGTGCCCCTTTGCGCCAACCACGCCCCGTGTTCCGCCAGCCACTGCGCCGAAGCATCGGCGGGCAAAATCTGCTGCTGAATGTGGTGTTGCAGCGTGTGCAGCAGCGCGGGCGATGCCGCTTCATCGTCAAACACGGCATGGTCTGCCGCCAACGGCGCTTCTGCCAGCGCGTCAAAAAAATCCCGCCCCTGCTTGCCCAAGGATGCCAGCAAGGGGTGTCCCTGCCGCGACAAATCCGGCTCGCCCGCCTGCCGCAAAATCGTTTGCGCTTCCACCGCATCGCCCCAATAGCCCCTGCTCGGATTCAGGGCAAACACATACACATCGGCGTGTTCGGCAACGTGCAGCAGCAATTGCAGGTACATCGGCGCAAGCGTGGCGATGCCGAACACCGACAAACGTTGCGGCAAACGTCCCGTTCCCAAACGCGCCAGCAGTTGCTGCCACAGCAACACGCGGTGCGGCTGCGTGCCGTCGTCCAACTGCCGCCAAAGCTGCGCCTGCCAAAGCTGGTCTTCGTGCAAACCCGCCACCGTGCGCCCTTCGCGCCATGCCTCAATCCAATCGGGACGGTACACCAAATAATGGTCGAACACGTCGGCAAGCTGCCCCGCCAACTGGTACGCCGCAAACGCGCCGTTGCCCAAATACGGCTGCAACTGCCCGCGCAAAGCCGCAAACGCCGCATCTTCGGCAAACGCCGCCGAAGCAAACAGGCGCATCAGCCGCCAACGCAGCACGTCGGGCGCAAACGGGCTCAATTCGGGCACGCCGTCCAAGTGTTCGCGCATCAGCCGCCACGTCCAGCCTGCGGGCAGGGCGAAGCGCAGATTCGCTGCCACACCGTGTTTGCGTGCCAAAAAATGCTCGAGATAACGGCGCATGCCCTGACTTTGCACCACGATTTCTTCCGCCGCCAAAGGGTTGTGCAAAGGGTCGTTTGCGGTAACCGCCGCCATCAGCTCGGCAAGGTATTCCAAACGGTTGGACTGATACAGGTGCAGCATGGCGCTTTTCCAAACAAGTGCAAACCGCGCATTATAATCCCGCCGCGTGCCGTTTTGCCGTTTGCTACAACGGGCGCGGATTTTGGCGGGATTTCTTGCCGCATCGGGCAAAGTTGCCGATAATACGCGCCAAAACCACATTATTACCGGAGCAAAAATGGCCGCTTACACCCTGAAAATCGTCCGCAACGGAACGGAAAAAGTCCTGCACACGGCTGCGGGCAAAACTTTGACCGTGCCGGTGGAATATCAAACGCTGTATCAAATCACCAATCCGAAAGGCGAGTTTGTCCCCACGCCGCAAACCCGCGAACAGGGCATGGATTTGTGGGTGTATTTGGGGCGCACCGCCGAAGGTGCGCCCGATGTGGTTTTGCAAAATTATCTGCTCAATTATCCTGTGGTGGACATGCAGCAGTTGGCGCAGATGGGCGGAACGTTTGCCACCGCCGCGCCGCCCGAATATTCGGCTGCCGCTTTGGCTTCGCAGGTCGGTGCGGTACACGGCAAGCCGGCGGGCGTGCCGCTCGGCTTGTTCGGCGCGTTGGGCGCATTGGGGCTGGCGGGCTTGGCGGCTGCCGCATCGTCGGGCAAAAAAGACGGCAAAGACGCCGCGTCCGACCCCAATCCGCCGCCGCCCACCCCGCCCGCCCCGCCGCCCACGCCTGCCGACACCCATGTTTCCAAACCCGTGCTGACGCTTGAAGCGCCTGCCGACATCAACCAAAGCAACCAACACCAAACCCCGACCCTGCGCGGCAGCTTGGGCAACATCGATGCCGACGTCGCCGCCGCCACCCTGACCTTGACCCATTCGGTGGACGGCAAACCAAGCAGCCAAACCTTCACCCTGCCCAATCCGCAGCAATCCGCGTGGACGCTGCCCCTGAACGGCAGCGAATGGACGGCGCAGGGCAGCCGGCACATCGAAGTGTCGGTGCAGGTGCGCGACCGTGCGGGCAATGTTGCCGTTTCCGACAAAAAATCCGTTGATTACCATGTGGATACCGTGTTGAGCCGTCCGGTGGTCAGCGTGTCGGCGCTCGAACCCGTGTCGCGCACGCCGGGCAAAACCACGCAAATCGAAGGCACGGTGGCGCAGGTTGATGCGGACGCGGTCGTGCAAAGTGTTACCGTGATGGTGGGCGGCTCGCCCCATTCCGCCACCGTGCGCGGTCATGCTTGGACGCTCACGCTCGACAACGCCGTGTTGGCGGAACACACCATGCTCACCGCCACCGCCACCGTGCGCGACCGTGCGGGCAACACCGCCACTTCCGCCCCCGCGCCGCAAAACTATACCGTCCACCACGACTACAACATCAATCCCCCGACCATCACGCTCGACCCCGTTGCCGACATCAACCGCGCCAACCAAAACGACAATGTTACCCTGCGCGGCAAACTCACCAACATCGACACCGACATCAGCAATGTGTCGGTAAGCGTAACCGTAAACGGCACGCGCCACGCCGCCACCGTTGCCCCCGACCGCCAAAGCTGGCATGTGCATCTGAACAACCGCGATTTGGCGGCAGAGCAGGGCGAACGAGAGCTTTCCGCCCATCTGAACATCAACGACCCGTCCGGCAACGCCGCCGCCGCTTCCGCACCGCAGCACTACCGTGTCGATACCGTGTTGAACCTGCCGCAGGTAAACATCGAGCCTGTCGGCGAAGTGTCCCGCGATGAAGCGGCGCACACGCCCGTGTCGGTGCGGGTGGGCGCGTTGGATGCGGACGCGCAGGTGGAAACGGTGTCGCTGAACGTAAACGGCAAAAGCGTGTCTGCGACATTCGACACGGCGAGCCAATTGTGGACGGCGAACCTTGCCAATGCCGATTTGCTGGCACAAAACCCGCCGCAGCTTAGCGCCACCGTCCATATTCGCGATGATGCGGGCAACCGCGACAGTGTCGGCGCACAGCGCGATTACACGCTTGCGCCCTTGAATCCGCCGATTCCGCCCGCACCCACCGAATTGACTCCGCCCGCCGTTACCGTTGCGCCCGTCGCCGACATCAACAAAGCCAATGCGCAGCAGGAAACCGTGTTGCGCGGTACGGTGTCGGACATTGATGCCGGTGCGGTGCGGGTCGGCGTTACCGTGTACATCAACGGCACGTCCCAAACCGCCACCCTCGCTCCCGACCAAAGCACTTGGACTTTGTCCGTCCCCAACAGCGTGTTGGCGCAGGTGCAGGAAGCGGGACGGGAAACGGGACACATCCGTGTGGTCGCCCATGTGGAAGACGCTCAGGGCAAAACCGTTTTCTCGCAAGACGGCGCACAGTCGCAAACCACTTATCAGGTTGATACGGTGCTGAATCTGCCGCAAGTAAACATCGAGCCAGTCGGCGAAGTTTCCCGTGATGAAGCGGCGCACACGCCCGTGTCGGTGCGGGTGGGCGCGTTGGACGCAGACGCGCAGGTGGAAACGGTGTTGCTGAACGTAAACGGCAAAAGCGTGTCCGCGACATTCGACACGGCAAGCCAATTGTGGACGGCGAACCTTGCCAATGCCGATTTGCTGGCACAAAATCCGCCGCAGCTTAGCGCCACCGTCCACATTCGCGATGATGCGGGCAACCGCGACAGCATCAACGCACAGCGCGATTACACGCTTGCGCCGCCGCCCGAACCCGAAATCGGCATCCGCATCACCGCGATTGACGGCGACAATGCGGTCGGCAGCGACCGCAATCCCCTGCTGGTACGCATCAAAGGGCGGGTAAACGCCGAATCCGAACCCATGTTCGGTAAAATCCAAAACCGCGAAATGCTGCAAAGCATCGAGCTGAAAATCAACGGCAAAAGCTATGAAGCGGGTTTGAGCAAGCCGGCGGGCGCAAGCAGGGAATACACGTTTTTCGCCGACATTCCCGTTGAAGATTTGCGCGCCGCCAACGGCAAGCTGTTTGCCTATGCCTTTCATTATGCCGACAAGGGCATTTACAATATTGTGTCGGGCAAGGGCTATACACTGGGCGGCGGCAGACCCCTGACCGAAGATTTTGTTACCGTGCGCGGCAAGGTGCAGGCCGCCAACATTGCCCGCTTCAAGGTAAACTTGGACGGCGAAGGTCTGACGGCACTGGGCAGCAGCTACCGTGTCGATGCCGACCGTCTGCCCGCCGCCGTCCAAGCGCAAGTGCGCGGCACGGTAAGCGGCGAAGCACAAGCGGGCGATGCGGTGGCAATCAGCGTAAACGGCAACACGCACCACACCACCGTGCAAAACGACAAAACATTCAGCATCACCCTGCCCGCCGCCGCCCTGCGCGACAATCCGGACAACAGCGTCCGCGCCACCCTGACCGCGCAACGGGACGGCAAAACCCTGACCGCGCAAGACGAAGCCGCCTATGTGTCGGGCAAGCCCCGCGATGCCGCACAAGGACGTGCGGCCGCACACGAAGCCGACCCCGATGCCTTGCCCTATTTTATCCAAAACCTGCGCGCCGAATGGGAACACGACCACCATCACGGACACACCCACACCCGTCCGCCCGTCGATGTCGGCTACCTGCACGACCACGAAGCGGGCACGCCCATTCGGGTGCGCTACCGCTTTTTCGGCGCGGACGACATCGCCAACTTGGACAAGCAAATCCGCGACACGCTCGACCAATGGTTCAAATCACCCATCGGCAGCCACGAGCGTTTCCTGCTGCAACACCGTGTGGACGAATTGACTGCCCTGAAAAACAGCTCGCCCACGCCGTTTTCCGCCGCCGCACAGGCGAAAATGCAGAGTATGCTCCAACACATCAGCGACCACGCTGCGGTAACCTTCGAACACACCCCCGATGCGGGCGAACAAGCCGACCTCATCTTCCACATGAAAGACACCAAAGATGCGGACGGCTACGCCTTTTTCGGCAGCCATGTGTTTTTGAACAAAGACTCGTTTTCGGGCAGAGGCTTTGACGGCAAGGAAAAATTCAACTTCAACACGGCATTGCACGAAGTTTTGCATTCGCTGGGCATGAAACACCCCCACCGCGACAATGAAGACCTGCCCGATGTGCCCTTGATGTCTGCCAACGAAGACCACAAAGGGCTGACGGTGATGTCCTACAATATGGAAGATTTTTCCGAAGCCGACAGCATGCGCGTGTTTGATTTGGCGTATCTGCACTACCGTTTCGGCGTCAATCCCGAGCAGCGCAAAGGCGACGACGTTTACACCTTCAAAGCCTTCAACCGCCGCACCATCGACAACGACGTGTATATTTGGGACGGCGGCGGCATCGACACCTTCGATGCGTCCAATCAGGAACGGGGCGTAACCGTCAATCTCACGCCCGGCTCGTGGATTTACACCGGCGGCAAAACCGACCAATTCGCCATCAGCGCCCACACGCAGTTGAGCGATGCCCAACTGACCGGACAAGCCGGCAAAACCCTGTTTAACGGCATCGGACACCATTTTTACGACAACACCTTCGTATCGGGTCAGGCATTCATCGGCTACGGCACGCAAATCGAAAACCTGATTGGCTCCGCCCACAACGACGTGCTGCACGGCAACCGTGCCGACAACGCCATCTACGGCGGTGCGGGTACGGACGTGCTTTCGGGCGATGCGGGCGACGACTGGCTGGACGGCGGCGCGGGCGCGGACGTGATGGCGGGCGGCTCGGGCAACGACACCTATATTGTCGGCGATGCGGGCGACCGCGTGGTCGAACTGTCGGCGGCGGACGGCACCGACCACGTGTACAGCAGCATCGACTACACACTGGGCGCACACCTTGAACACCTGACCTTGCTCGGCAATGCCCTGAACGCCACCGGCAACGGCTTGGCAAACCGCCTGACCGGCAACAGCGCCGACAACACTCTGGACGGCGGCGCGGGCGCGGACGTACTCACCGGCGGCGCGGGCAAAGACACCTTCGCCTTTACCGCCCTGCTGGACGGCACGGTGGACGAAATCACCGACTTCACCGCCGGCGAAGACACCATCGCCCTGTCGCGCCAAGCCTTCGCCGCATTGAGCGACCAAGCCTCGCTTGCCCGCCACATCGTTTACGACAAACAAAGCGGCGTATTGTCCTACGATGCGGACGGCGCGGAAGGCAATGCCCCCGTTGCCTTTGCCAAAATCGCCGCCAATCTCGACGACGTGCATCAACACATGGTGCTGATTGCCTGATTTTCGCCCCGCCGCCGTGCGGGGCAAGGGCGCTATTTTTGCGATAAAGAACAAGCATCACGGCATTTAAGGCTTGAATTTCCGCCGCCAAAGCCTTATCTTTGCCTGCTTGAACCAACCCACACAACCCATTAATTGAAGGATTTCACACCATGAGCCAACACGTTCTCCACACCACCGATGCCGCTTTCGATGCCGATGTTTTGCAATCCGAAGTGCCTGTTTTGGTGGATTTTTGGGCGCCTTGGTGCGGGCCTTGCCGCGCCATTGCCCCCGTACTCGACCAAATCGCCGAAGAATACGCGGGCAAAGTCAAAATCGTTAAAATGAATGTGGACGAAAACCAAAACGTTCCCACCCAATTCGGTGTGCGCGGCATTCCCACGCTGATGGTGTTTAAAGGCGGCGAACGCGTGGCGACCAAAGTCGGTGCGCTTGCCAAAGCGCAATTGGGCAGTTTTATTGATGACGCAGTGGCATAACGCGCCCGCACGCTGACGAACACAGCCGTTTGTATAAAGAAACAAGCGGTTGTTTTTATTTGGAGAAGGAGAATGACGATGAATGCGGTTTTGGTGGGCGTGTCGGTGATGCTGGCACTGTCGCTGGCGCGGGTGAATGTGGTGTTCGGCTTGGCGGTGGGGGCGTTTGCGGGCGGTTTGGCGGCGGGCATGCCGGTTGCCGATGCGGGCGGGCAAACGGGGGTGTTGACCCATTTTCAAAACGGCTTGGCGGGCGGGGCGAAAATCGCGCTGTCTTATGCGATGTTGGGGGCGTTTGCGATGGCCATCAGCCATTCGGGGCTGCCGCAGCAGTTGGCAAACGGGCTGGTTCGCCGTGCGGGCGCGTCTGCCGCCGATAAAACCAAATGGCTGCTGATGGGCGGTTTGCTGCTGATGGCGGTGATGAGCCAAAATCTGATTCCGATTCACATTGCGTTTATTCCCCTGCTGATTCCGCCCCTGCTGCCCGTGTTCGACCGCATGCGTCTCGACCGCCGCTTGCCCGCGTGTGTGATGACGTTCGGGCTGGTAACGACTTATATGTTTTTGCCCTACGGCTTCGGTCAGATTTTTTTGAATGAGATTTTGTTGGCAAACATCCGCAGCGCGGGCATGCGGGCGGAGCAGGTGAATGTGGTGGCGGCGATGGCGTTGCCGGCGGCGGGCATGGTGTTGGGCTTGGTGTGGGCGTTTTGGCACTACCGCGCCCCGCGTGATTACGCCGCGCCCGCCGGTTCCGCAACCGTACCCGAAGCGGCAACGTCCGCACCCGCGCCCACGCGCTACCGCAGCATGGTGGCGGCGTTGGCGGTGTTGGCGTGTTTTGTCGTGCAATTGGTGTATGACGGCGCATTGCTGCTGGGGGCGATGTTGGGTTTTGCCGTGTTCGTGCTGTTCGGCGTGGTGCGCCGCAGCGAAACCGATGCGGTGTTCACCGCAGGATTCCGCATGATGGCGGCCATCGGGTTTATCATGATTGCGGCGCAGGGCTTTGCCGAAGTGATGAAGGCAACCGGACACATCGATGTGCTGGTGCGCGACAGCATGACATGGTTTGGCGGCAGCAAGGCGCTGGCGGCGGCGGCGATGTTGGCGGTGGGCTTGCTGGTAACGATGGGCATCGGCAGCTCGTTTTCCACCCTGCCGATTATTGCGGCGGTGTATGTGCCTTTGTGCGCCGCTTTGGGGTTTTCACCGTTGGCAACCGTTGCCCTGATTGGCACGGCGGGGGCATTGGGCGATGCCGGTTCGCCCGCGTCCGACTCCACACTGGGCCCGACCGCCGGCTTGAACGCCGACAACCGCCACGACCACATCCGCGACAGCGTGATTCCCACCTTTATCCACTACAACATTCCCCTGTTTGCCGCCGGCTGGCTGGCGGCCATGATATTGTGAGACAACAACATGACCCTGCACGAAACCACCATTTTGGAAGCGCGGCTGGTGGAGCTGGAAATCCGCACCGCCCTGCAAGACGAATTGCTCGCCACCCTCAACGACACAGTGGCACAAATGCGCGACACGCTCGAATTGCAACAGGCGCAATTGCGCTTGCTCTACCGTCGTGTGGAGCAGCAAAACGACAACGGCGCGCCCGCCGCCGTTGCCGAGATTCCGCCGCATTATTAGGCGTGTCATCATTTAAATAGCATAATATAAAACGCCGCACCCCATGCCGGGGTGCGGCGTGTGCCGTGCAAAACGGAAAATTACTGTTCGGCGGCTGCCGCTTCCTGCGACTGCTGATACATGGCATCGAAATTAATCGGCGCAAGCAGCACGGGCGGGAAACCGGCGCGGGTAACGGTGGACGACACCGTTTCACGCGCATAGGGGAACAAAATATTCGGACAGGCAACGCCCAGCAGGATTTTGATGTCTTCTTCGGGAATATTGGACAAACGGAAAATGCCCGCTTGGTTCACTTCGCTCAAAAACACCACGCGCTCGTCTTTCAACGTGGCGGTGATGGTTACGGTAATGCCGCACTCGTAAAAGCCTTCTTCCACCTTTTGGCTGTGGGTGGCAACGCGCATGTCCACTTCGGGGGTTTCCGATTCCAGAAAGATTTGCGGGGCGTGCGGCACTTCCAGCGACAGGTCTTTGACATACAGCTTTTCAATGCTGAAAACGGGTTGGTCTTGTTCTTCACTCATGGGGGATTCCTTGTTGGCTTGACGTCCGCCCGTGTGGCGGCAGACGGGGATAGTGTTTTTCAAAACCCCGCTTTTTATTCAAAATTTGCCGTTTTGTCAAGCCCAAAGTGCGGAAAACGCGGGTGGCGGGAAAAATTTCCGATACAAAACAAGCAGGGAAAAACAGGGGGCTTTCCGATGAAAAGCCCCCGTGCGGCGTTTATTTTGTGTATTCGAGTACGTCTTGCCACGTGCGTTCGGCATCATCGAAAAAGCCGGGCGTGCCTTCAATCATGCCGCCGGGCAATACGGTGGATTCGTCTGCATCAACCGACAAATCGCCACCGGGGGCGCGCAATACGTCGCCTTTGCTGATGTTGGTGCTGCTTTCCAAAATGATGGCGGAGGAAACGTTGCGCCCCGTGCGGTACACCATGGCGTAGCCGATTTCTTCGGTGGGCAGATTGACAAATTGCGAGGCTTTTTTGTCGGGGTTGTTCCACTCGGTTTTCACGATGCGGTTGGGTTTGTACACCGCCAACACCGTACCCGGATTCAAGCCGTCCGCTTCACCTTTGTTGAGAATCAGGGTTTGGGTCATCGCGCTTTCGGAAATGCCGTCCATGATGGAGACGATGCGGGCATCGACTTCGCGGGCGGGCGGGTGCGGCATCATGTTGAACGCGGTGGTCAGCACGGCGGGTTTTTTCAGCAGGTAGTCGCCGCGCAAAATTTCGGAAACGGCGTTGGTCAGGCGCATCGGTTGGGCGGTACGCACGGCAACGCGTTTGTGTCCTTCGCGCACGTAGTATTCGTTGTCGCGCAGTTTTTCGCGCTGTTTGGGCGTCATTTCCTGATTGTCGCGGTTTGCCATGCCGTGGTCGTTGGTTGCCAAGGTGGCGGCTTCGCCGCTAAATTCCACCAAACGCCCCAGCGATTTGCCGGTAACGGGGTCTTTCAGTTCTTCTTTGACGCGGTACACCAGATAGGTGCCGGAATCAACGGGCCCGTCTGCGTAAATGCGGTCGTTGGTGGTGTAGAGCGTGCGCCCGTCTTCGCCCGCCACAATGCGCGGCGCGTGTGCCAGCTCTTCTTCGCTGACAAACTGCGGGTGCTTCATAAACAGGCGGTAGAAATCGACATTGATGGTGGGAATGCCCGTTTCGCCGTCTAAATCCACCACGCGCGGGCCGAGCTTGACGGTGGGAATGCCGCCGGTGCTGCTGCCGGCGCGGCCGCGTTTGGCGCGTTTTTTGGCGGTGAGTACGGGACGGCCGTTGATGTAGGTGAGATACAGCTCCTGCCCCGGATAAATCAGGTGCGGATTGCGCACCTTGCTGCGGTTTACGTTCCACAGCGACGGCCACTGCCACGGGCGGTACAGATATTTTCCGGAAATGTCCCACAGCGTGTCGCCCTGTTTCACCACATAACGCGCCGGCGCGTTGGGTTTGACCTTGAGCTTGGACTTGGACGCGGCCTGCGCGGGTGCGGCAACCGCCACGCCGACGGCGCAAAACAAAACGGTAAGGTGCTTGTGCATGATGGCCCCTGAAGATTGACAATTGACAAATAACCGCAATAATAGAGCATTTCTATGGATTTGTGCCAGTTTTTATGATATTTTCCGCAAAGAGCATGACGCGCTTGCGACACACAGGCGCCATTATTTTTCAGAAAGGAAATCCGAAAATGGCATTATTGGCGATTTTGCAGTATCCGGACGAGCGGCTGCACAAGGTTGCCCGTCCCGTGCAGACGGTGGACGAACGCATCCGCACGCTGGCGGCAGACATGGCGGAAACCATGTACGAAGCGCGGGGCATCGGCTTGGCGGCCACGCAGGTGGACGTACACGAACGGGTGGTGGTGATTGACCTGTCGGAAGAGCGCAATGCCCTGATGGTGCTGGTCAATCCCGTGATTACGCACAAAGAAGGGCAAACCGTGTACGAAGAAGGCTGTTTGTCCGTTCCCGGTATTTACGACAAAGTTACCCGTGCCGAGCGCATCACCGCCGAATATCTGGATTTGGACGGCAACCGGCAAACCATCGATACGGACGGTTTGCTGGCGATTTGCATTCAGCACGAAATCGACCATTTGGACGGCAAAGTGTTTGTGGAATACCTGTCGCCGCTCAAGCAGAACCGCATCCGTACGAAAATCAAAAAACGCAACCGCGAAGCCTAGCAGGTTTGATATAATCGCGCTTTGCACACACGATTGATTGTTTTTACAGGAGTGATGATGATGAACGAACCGCAACAGTCCGTTTCCGATTACACCAGCACCCTCAACCCTGCCGAGCGGCAGGCGGCGGTGTTGAACAAAACCTATACTCTGCTGGCGGCGTCTTTTCTGCCCTGTGCGGCAGGGGCGTTTGTCGGCATGGTGTTTAATCCTTTGGCGGCCATCGGCAATATGTGGGTGGCGATTGGGGTGATGTTTGCCTTTTTCTACGGCATGTGTTTTGCCATCGAGAAAAACCGCTACAGCACCACCGGCGCGGTGTTGCTGATGGTGTTCACTTTCGGCATGGGCGTGCTGTTGAGCGGGCTGCTCGCCCGCGCGGGCATGTACCGCAACGGCGGCGAACTCATCGCCACCGCCGCCGTGATGACCGCCGCCGTGTTTTTCACGATGGCGGCGCTCGCCCGCCGCGCCAACATCAACACCCAAGCTCTGGGCAAATTTTTGCTGACCGGCGGCATCGTGCTGATGGTCGGCGTGGTGGCGAACTTGTTTTTCCAACTGCCCGTGTTGAGTCTCACCATCGCCGGCGGCTTTGTCGTCTTCAGCTCGCTGATGATTATGTGGCAAATCCGCAGCGTGATTGAAGGCGGCGAAGACAGCCACATCAGCGCCGCGCTTACCATTTTCATTTCCATTTACAACCTGTTCAGCAGCCTGCTGCAACTGCTGTTGGCGTTTGCCGGCGACGATTGAACGGCGTTTTTGCCCCTGCGGGCAGACCGGCAAAGCACCGGTCTGCCCGTATTTTTCACGACTGCCGCCAATTGACACTTTATTGCAAAAAGGTTAGAATAGACGGTTTCTATATTTACCGAATTTATTGGAATTTCCCCTATGAAAACCTTTTCAGCGAAACCGCACGAGGTGCAACGCGAATGGTTTGTCATCGATGCCGAAGACAAAGTACTCGGCCGCGTGGCAGCCGAAGTTGCCCGCCGTCTGCGCGGCAAACACAAGCCCGAATATACCCCCCACGTGGACACCGGCGACTACATTATCGTCATCAACGCCGACAAACTGCGCGTAACCGGCAACAAATTTGAAGGCAAAAAATATTACCGCCACTCCGGTTTTCCCGGCGGCATCTACGAGCGCACTTTCCGCCAAATGCAGGAAAAATTTCCCGGCCGCGCTTTGGAAAAAGCCGTTAAAGGCATGCTGCCCAAAGGCCCTTTGGGTTACGCCATGATTAAAAAACTGAAAGTGTATGCCGGTGCCGAGCACCAGCACGCCGCCCAACAACCCAAAGCTCTGGAAATTTAAGGACGCGCCATGAACGGAAAATACTACTACGGCACCGGCCGCCGCAAAAGCTCTGTCGCCCGCGTGTTCCTGCAAAAAGGCACAGGTCAAATCATCGTAAACGGCCGTCCCGTTGACGAATTTTTCTCCCGCGAAACCAGCCGCATGGTGGTGCGCCAGCCTTTGGTGCTGACCGAAAACGCCGAAGCCTTCGACATCAAAGTCAATGTAAGCGGCGGCGGCGAAACCGGTCAATCCGGTGCAATCCGCCACGGCATTACCCGCGCCCTGATTGACTACGATGCCGCTTTGAAACCGGCATTATCGCAAGCGGGCTTCGTTACCCGCGATGCGCGTGAAGTGGAACGTAAAAAATTCGGTCTGCGCAAAGCACGCCGCGCCAAGCAGTTCTCCAAACGTTAATCCGTTTGTTTTTCCTACCCCGCAGCCACGCGCTTCGGGGTATTTTCATGTGGGCAGATTGAGCAAAACGGCGGTGATGTCGTCCGGCAAAATCCGCAGGGTTTTCTGCTTGATGTGCGGGGCGATGCCGCGATAATAGGCTTCGGCAACCGAAGCGGTAATGGTGGCGACCGCCGCCGTATTGCCGCCCAACGACACCGCCAAGCGCAAAGCGTCTTCAAACGTTTCGCTGTCCAAAAACGCGCACAGCGCGGGCGGAACGATGTCGGGGCTGTTGTGGTGGAAGCGGTAGCCTTCGCGCACGCGGGCAATGCTGCGCCCGACATCATAGCCGAACAGCCGTGCCGTGTTGTCGCGGATAAACGCCTTGCTCTCGCCCGTGCGCGCCCAAAAAATGGCTGCCGCCACCGCTTGCGCCCCCTTGATGCCTTCGGTGTGGTCGTGGGTGACGGCGGCGCTGTCGCACGCGAAATTCAGCGTTTCCGAAAGCGAATTGAACGCCCAACCCACCGCCGATACCCGCATCGCCGCCCCCGCGCCCAAGCTGCCGTAAGGCTCGGGGTCGCCCTGCCACAGCCAACTGCCAAAATGCAGGCTGTACGGGTCGTGCGGATGTGGATAACGCCGACACCATTTTTGCAGAAACACGGCAGGACTTTGGCTGCAACCGTGCAAAATCCAATCGCCCACCGCCGCCGTGCAGATGGTTGCCGTGCCGTAGGTGCTGTGGTGGTCGAACCAAGCGCAAGGGCGGGCTTTTTGCCCGTCTGCGCCGCGTAAGCCGATAATATTGCCGATGGCTGCGCCAAGCATTCAACTTATCCCTTAAATTTTCGATTAAACAGCATTATATAGCATTTGCTGCCCGAGCCGACAAATCTTGTGCGGGCATTTGCGCGATACGCCCCTTATGCTACACTCACGGCTTTTCCGTTCGGGCGACAAAACCATATGGCAGGCAATTCTTTCGGACAACTGTTCCGCATCACCACCTTCGGCGAAAGCCACGGCGCGGCGCTGGGCTGCATTATAGACGGCTGCCCGCCGCAACTGCCCCTGTGCGAAGCCGACATTCAAACCGACCTCGACCGCCGCAAACCCGGCACCAGCCGCCACGTTACCCAACGCCGCGAAGCCGACCAAGTGGAAATCCTGTCGGGCGTGTTTGAAGGCAAAACCACCGGCACGCCGATTGCCCTGCTGATTCGCAACACCGACCAGCGCAGCAAAGACTACGGCAACATCGCCCGACAATTCCGTCCCGGCCACGCCGACTACACCTATTGGCACAAATACGGTATCCGCGATTATCGCGGCGGCGGCCGCAGCTCCGCCCGCGAAACGGCGGCGCGGGTGGCGGCGGGCGCGGTGGCGAAAAAATGGCTGAAACAACAATTCGGCACGACCTTCGTCTGCCACGTTACCCAAATCGGCACGCAAAAAATTGTTTTTGAAAACGAAGATTTTATCGGCGAAAACCCGTTTTTTGCCGCCAACCGCTCGCAAATCGCCGAACTGGAAGCCTATATGGACGGCGTGCGCAAATCTTTGGACAGCGTGGGCGCGAAACTGCATATTGAAGCGCGGAACGTTCCCGTTGGCTGGGGCGAGCCGGTGTTTGACCGTTTGGACGCGGACATCGCCCACGCGCTGATGAGCATCAACGCCGTGAAAGCCGTGTCCATCGGCGCGGGTTTTGACTGCGTGGCGCAACGCGGCAGCGAACACGGCGATGAGTTGTCGCCGCAAGGTTTTTTGTCCAACCACGCGGGCGGCATTCTCGGCGGGATTTCCACGGGGCAAACGATTATTGCCGATTTTGCCGTGAAACCGACCAGCTCCATCGCCACGCCGCGCCAAAGCATTGACGTATCGGGCAATCCCGTAACCCTTGCCACGCACGGGCGGCACGACCCCTGCGTGGGCTTGCGAGCCGCGCCGATTGCGGAAGCGATGTTGGCATTGGTATTGATTGACCACGCCCTGCGCCACCGCGCCCAAAATGCCGGTGTGCGCGTGGACACGCCCGATATTGCTTCGCTAAATAAAAACACAACATTATCAAATGCTAATCCTGATTAATGTGGTGTTGTTGGGTGTGTGTCAAAATGATGACGGCTAAATCATCGTCAGCCAAAAAATAAGCAGGTGGTACGTTTAAAACTTCAGCAATCCGCATCAAAGTAGGCAAATCTGGTTGGTGATGTCCTTTTTCGTAGCGGTTGATGCGGGTGCTGGCAACAAACTCGTCCAAGCCAATGGCTAATCCCAATTTTTCTTGAGTGAGCTTTTGTGCTTGGCGTGCTTCTTTAAAACGTTTGGTAAAGATTTTCTGTAGATTCATGGATTTTGTTTACGGAAAAATCCACAATCTCGTCTATTTTCCCTGCCTTTTTACTACGAATAACGTAGTACTTGGTTTTTTGAGACCAAGTGAGGTACTGAAACATGACAGATGAACAAGAAACCAAATGCCATGCAATCATTCACACGCATGCAGTAGCCGCAGCAGCAGGAAACGCGGTTCCTGTACCAGGCTTGGGCGTAGCGACGGATTTGGTAGCCATGACCACTATGTGTACAAGTTTATGTGCGGTTCTTGGTGGCAGTATTTCAGAAGAAGCAGCAAAAGCCATGGCAATTGCTGCAATCAAAAATACAATGTTGAAACAACCGATTAAAGTAATGGCAAAAGAATTATCCAAACTGATTCCCGGTTTGGGGCAAATCGTTGCACCTGCGGTGTCGGTGGTATTGTTGGAAGCGGCTGGCTGGGTATGGGCAAGGGAACTTGACCAAAAGTTTAACTGATTTTTCATATTTCAACCGTTTGAAACTGAATAAAAGTTTTAAACGGTTTTTTGTTGAGACCAACTTGAATAAACTTGGTGGTGAACGGTACAATCCGCCGTTTTGATTGTCAAACCGTCTGAAATGCCCCACGCCAAAGTCATCACCCGCCCCGTCAATCCGCAAGCCCGCGCCGCGCTGGAACAGGCCGGCACTTCGCCCCTGCTGGCACGCCTGTTTGCCGCGCGGAACGTCTTGTCCGCAGACGAATTGGGCGATTCGCTGTCCGCGTTGCTGCCGCACGGCCAATTAAAAGGCTGCGCCGAAGCCGCGCAGCGTTTGGCGGACGCGGTGCAAAACCATGAAAACATTTTGATTATCGCCGACTACGATGCGGACGGCGCAACCGCCTGCACCGTTGCCCTGAAAGGTTTGCGCGGCATGGGCGCGGCGGCGGATTTTTTCGTGCCGAACCGTTTTGAACACGGCTACGGGCTGACCCCCGAACTTGCCGACATCGCCCGCACGCGCGGCGCACAACTGATTTTAACGGTGGACAACGGCATTTCCAGCCGCGAAGGTGTGGCGCGGGCGCGGGAGCTGGGCATGGACGTGGTGGTTACCGACCACCACGTTGCCGGACGCTATGTGCCTGATTGCATTATTGTCAATCCCAACCAGCAGGGCTGCGCGTTTCCGAGCAAAAACTTGGCGGGCGTGGGCGTGATTTTTTATGTTTTGACCGCGTTGCGGGCGGAACTGCGCGGGCGCGGTCATTTTTCAGGCAGCCTGCGCGAACCGAATTTGGCGGAACTGCTGGATTTGGTGGCATTGGGGACGGTGGCGGACGTGGTGCCGCTAGACCGCAACAACCGCATTCTCGTTTCGCAAGGTTTGAAACGGATGCGCGCGGGAAAAATGTGTTGCGGCATCAAAGCATTGTTTGAAGCGGCGCGGCGCGACCCGCGCAAAGCGCAACCGTTTGACATGGGGTTCGGCTTGGGGCCGCGCCTGAACGCGGCGGGGCGTTTGGACGATATGACGGTGGGCATCGCCTGCCTGTTGGCGGAAAATGACGAAACCGCACAACAACTTGCCGCCAAACTCAATTCGCTCAACCAAGCCCGCCAAGAAATCGAGCAAGGCATGTTGGCGGACGTGTTGGCGGATTTTCCCGCCGCGCTGCCTGCGGAACAAATGACTTTGTGCGCCTACCGCGCCGATTTCCATCAGGGCGTAACCGGCATTGTGGCGGGGCGTTTGAAAGAGCGTTTTTACCGCCCGACTTTCGTGTTTGCACCGGCGGGCGGCGGCGAAGTGCGCGGTTCGGGGCGTTCTTTGGCGGGCTTGCATTTGCGCGATGTGGTGGACACCATCGCCAAGCGTTGTCCGGATTTGATTTCGCGTTTCGGCGGACACGCGATGGCGGCGGGTTTGAGTATGCGCGAAGACGGTTTGGCGGAATTTGAACGCGCCTTTGAACAGGTGGTGCGCGAAACGGCGGACGAAAGCCTGTTGGCGCAAACTTATCTGACGGACGGCAGTTTGGACGCTGCCGATTTGACTTTGCCCTGCGCCCGCGAGTTGGCGCAACCCGTTTGGGGGCAGGGCTTTCCGCCGCCGAGTTTTGCCGATGAGTTCGGCGTGTCGCGGCAGCAGCGTTTGGGCGGCGACAAGCAACACGTCAAGGCGTGGCTGCACAAGGACGGCGGCGAATACGAGGCGATGTTTTGGCGTTGCGAAACGGATTTGCCTGCGCGGGTGCGCGTGGTGTACCGCCCGACTGTGAACGAGTGGCGCGGCAATGAGGAGTTGCAGCTTTATGCGGAATATTGGGAGGCGGCGTAGGGCATTCGGGTTGAAACTTCCATCAATTTAAAATAGAATGACAAATCTATGCTTCACAAGCGCGAAGCAGACGGCAAAGCTGCCGGCTTGCCGGAACACTTCACGATTTTCCCCAAACCTGATTCGCGGCAGATGTCGGGGCATTTCATCATCTATGAAAATCAATGAAATACCACAATCGGGTGTTTCATTGATTTTCGTTTGCACATGATGGTGCGGTCGAAAAGCTGCCGGCCAACCGAAAGGAACCGTATTTTATGTTGTCCAAAAATGTGAAACCGCTCGCGTGGTTGCTGTGTTCGCTGTTTGCCCATCAGGCTGCGGCTTCGGGCTACCATTTCGGCACACAATCCGTCAGCGCCCAAAGCAGTGCCAATGCCAACGCGGCGGAAGCAGACGATGCCACCACCGTGTTTGCCAACCCCGCCGGCGTGGCGACACTGGAAAACCATCAGGTTTCCGCCGCGCTGAACGTGGTGGTGCCGCACATTCATTATCATCAGGCGCAAGCCGTACATTTAAACGGCGGCACGCCCGTGCAAGGCAGCACTTCGGGCAAAATCACGGTGGGTGCGGCAGTGGTACCGCATCTGTACGGCGCATACAAAATCAACGACCGTTTCGGCTTGGGCTTGGGCGTGTACACGCCGTTTGCTTCCGGCACGGAATACGATAAAGATTCGGTGTTGCGCTACAATATGAACAAACTGGGGCTGGCCACCATTGCGTTTGAACCCGTGCTGGCGGTGAAAGCGGGCGAACGCCATGCCTTCGGCGTGGGCGTGGTTGCCCAGCATTCGCGGGCGCAATTGCGCAAATTTGCCGATTGGAACGCATCGGGCGCGTTCGACCCTGCCGTAAAAGCGGCAACGCGCAATCCCGCCGCCACCGCCAACGGCAAGGCAGACGGCTACGCCGAAGTGGAAGGCACAGACTGGGGCTTCGGCTACCATTTGGGCTGGCTGTTCGACATCAACGAACGCGTCCGTGTCGGCGCGAATTACCGTTCGCAGGTATCGCACACGCTCAAAGGCAAGGCAAAATGGCATTACGACACCTCCGCCGGTTCGGTGTTTGCCACCTCCAATCCCGTTCCCACCCCTGCCGGCAATCTGCCCCTCGCCGCCGTGGCAAAAGCGCAAGTCGCCGCCAACGGCTATGTGCCTGAAGAAAACGCCTCCGTCAAAATCGTTACCCCCGAATCCTTGTCGGTGCACGGCATGTTCAAAGCCAACGACAAGCTCGACCTGTTCGGCGATGTTACTTGGACGCGCCACAGCCGTTTCAAAAACGCCACATTGAAATTTGAAAATGCCAAAAACATCGGCCCGGCAGGGCGTTCCGACCAAACCCGTTTGAATCCCGATTGGCGCGACACGGTGCGGGTGTCGCTGGGCGGGGCGTACCGCGTGAGTGCGCCTTTGCAGTTGCGGGCGGGGGTGGCGTTCGACCAAAGCCCCGTGCGTCATGCGGGCAAACGCTTGAATACCCTGCCGGACGGCAACCGCATTTGGTGGTCGGCGGGGGCGAAATACACGCTCAAAGACAAGCATGTGTTTGATGTTGCCTACAGCCACATCCACATCAACGACACGTCCATGCGTGCCGCACCGGCAACGGGGCGCGATGTGGACAGCAAAGGCGCGTCTTCGGCGAAGTTTAAAAATTATGCCAATATTCTCGGGGCGCAATACACCTACCGTTTTTAAGCCCTGTGTGTCGGGGCGTGCCGTCCGTTGGGCGGAACGCCCGCATGGTCATGCCCGCGCCGTTGCTGTTGTCATCGGCGCGGTCGGTTTATTTGGGCGGTGAACGGCGGAGTTTTGCGGCACAATCTGATAAAATAGGGCTTTGCGCCAAAGAAAGAGCGTTGTGATGAGTGAAAACTGTATTTTCTGCAAAATCGTTGATAAGCAGATTCCCGCATCGGTGGTGTACGAAGATGATGAGTTGCTGTGTTTCAAAGACATCAATCCTTCCGCACCCGTGCATTTGCTGTTGATTCCGAAAGTGCATTTGGCATCGTTGGCAGATGCGGGGGCGGAGCATGCGGATTTGTTGGGCAAGATGATGGTGCGCGTGCCGCAAATCGCCCGCGACAACGGTTTGCACGCGGGTTTTAAAACCCAAATCAATACGGGCAGGGGCGGCGGTCAGGAGGTGTTTCATTTGCATGTGCATGTTTTGGGTACGCCTGCGCCCGGGTTGGATTGAAGTAAAGTGTAAAGAAAGGAATGATGATGGGATTGACGTCTGTTTGGCATTGGCTGGTGGTGTTGGTGGTGGTGTTGGCGGTGTTCGGCACGAAAAAGCTGCGTAATGTCGGGCGCGATTTGGGCGGGGCGGTACACGATTTTAAGGAGGGCTTGGAAAAGGGCAGTGCCGATGCCGATAAGGCAGACAAGCCCGATGCCGCTCAAGCCGCTACGCCCGAAAAAACCGACAAATCCGCATAATGTTTGATTTCGGCTTCAGCGAAATGCTGGTGGCGGGTGCGGTGGCGTTGGTGGTGTTGGGGCCCGAGCGTTTGCCCAAGGCGGCGCGGACGGCGGGCGAGTGGGTCGGCAAAATCCGCCGTATGGCAGGCAATGTGAAAAGCGAGTTGGCGCGTCAGGACGAGTATGCGCAGTTGGCGAAAATCAAGTCGGAGTTTGAAAGTGCGGCATCGGGCATTCGCGAAGGTTTGCACGATGCTTTGCCCGCGTGGGAGCGTTTGCCCGAGCCGCACACGCCCGCCGATTTCGGTGTGGACGATGAGGGCGCACCTTTGGCAAAGGTTGGGGGATTGCAGGTGAAATCCGTGTACAAACAGTCTTTGGAAAAGAAACGCGCCCGCCGCCGTGCCGTGCCGCGTGTGAGGGTGCGCCGATGACCGACCACGCCGAACAGCCTTTGTCTGCGCATTTGTTGGAGTTGCGCCGCCGTTTGTTGTGGGCGGGCGGCGGTGTTTTGCTGTGCCTGTTGGCGATGCTGCCTTGGGCGCAGGATATTTATACTTTGATTGCCAAGCCTTTGTTGGCGGCGCTGCCCCCGCAAAGCGGCATGATTGCCACCGATGTTACCGCGCCCTTGTTTGTGCCTTTGAAGGTAACGCTGGTGGCGGCGGTGCTGGTGTCGCTGCCGCACACGCTTTATCATCTGTGGGCGTTTGTCGCGCCCGCGCTCTACCGCAAGGAAAAACGCCTGATTGTGCCTTTGCTGGTGTCCAGCGTGTTGCTGTTTGCTTTGGGCATGGCGTTTTGTTATTTTCTGGTGTTTCCCGCCGCGTTCCGCTTTTTGGCGGCGATGACGCCCGACGGGGTGAACATGGCAACCGACATCAGCAGTTATCTGTCGTTTGTGTTGGGCATGTTTTTGGCATTTGGAGCGGCGTTTGAAGTGCCGGTGGCGGTGGTGCTGCTGTATGGTGCGGGCGTGGTGTCGTTGGCGGCGTTGCGGGCAGCGCGTCCGTATGTGGTGGTGGGCGCGTTTGTGGTGGCGGCGGTGGTTACCCCGCCCGACATTCTTTCGCAGGTGATGTTGGCGGTGCCGATGCTGGCGTTATACGAAATCGGTCTGCTGGTGTGCCGCAGCATTCGCCGCGACCCTTCAGAAAGCTAAAAAAACACCCCGAAGCTGTGGATTCGGGGTGTTTGCCGTTATTTATCGTGAATGATTCGCACGGATAAAGCCGTATCGAACGGGCAATCAACACCATCTCCGCCATTCACGCGCAGGGGAATCCGAACAATCCTGTTGAACATAACGTCTTCAAATGGTGAAAACGGATTGCTGCCTGCGCGGGCATGACGGCGGTTGATGACGCGCCATCGGGTTTACTGCTTGGGCTGCTTGGCTGCGCCGAACGCGCCGCCTTTCACATCGGTCGGGTGGTGGAACGTTCCCGCCATTTCTGCGGCTTTATCGCCGTAAAACGCGCCTTTGGTAACGAAGCCACTCTTGTTGTCCGTGCCGGAAAAACGCCCGTTGGCTTCAATATTGGCGGAAAGCTCCGCACGGTGTTTGCCGGCGGTAACCGTACCGCTTAATTTTTTCGCATCAAAATCCACCGTAAAGCTGGAATCGGCGGTAATAGGGCCCTCTGTTTCATACGAGGCATACACGGCATGACCGCGATAGCCCTGATTGCCCGTATCCAAAGTTACACTCGGCGTGCCTTGTGCGAAAAAATATTGCTTTCTTTGTGAATCGGGAATACCTGTATTGAAATCGGGCGTTTTGGCAATCCAGCCGTAGCGGGCGTGCTGCAAATGTCTGCCAATCAGAACTTTATGGTCGCCATCTTGAATATTGATGAACTTGTCGGCTTGGCGGTGGGGCAGTTGCAGGGAGATATTTTGACCGTCCACGCGCAAGCTGTCCAAAGTGCCGTTTACCGCGATGTCGCCCGGTGTTATGGAATTGATAATTCTGTAGGGGAGGCGCAGAAAGTTGCCTTCGATTTTCACCAAAGGATTGGTGTTGTTGGCATTGGCAGAGCTGCCGGAATTGCCCGTATTGGCAGAAGAATGATTGCCCGAACCGCCCGTGTTGGCAGAAGGATTGCTGCCCGAATTGGCGCTGCTTGAATGGTGGGACGGCTTTTTGGGCGCAGGCGATGAACCGCCGCTACTGCTGCTGCACGCTGCCAGCAATGCGCTTGCCGCCAGTATGCCCAGCAGCTTTAATTTGGATTGGATTGGATTGGATTGGATTGGATTGGATTGGATTGGATTGGATTGGATTGGATTGTACCATGACGTTCTCCATATTAACAAAAATCAAAACATTGCCCAAGCAAAAATTCTACTACATGAAACAAGAAGATGCAAGCGCGTGGGCATGGTGCTATCATGCGCGGTTTTGAAAAGGGCTGATTTGATGCGCGATTTTTGGCGAACGCACGGCGCGGGTTTGCTGCTGACGGCAGCTTTGGCGGCAGCGTGTACGGCATTGGCACGACTGCCTGCACTGCAACAGGCAGGCATCGGGGTGCTGACGGTGGCGATGGTGGCGGGCATGGTGTTGGGCAACACCGTGTTTGCGCGGGTGGCGGCACAAACGGGCGCGGGGGTGGATTTTGCGCGGACGCGCCTATTGCGTTTGGGGGTGGTGTTTTACGGCTGGCGCATTACCTTTGCCCAAATCGTGCAGGTGGGTTGGGCGGGGCTGTTGCTCGATGTGCTGATGATGGCGGCAACTTTTGCGCTGGCATGGCAGATGGGGCGGCGTTTGGGGGTGGACGAAGACACGACGATTTTAATCGGCACGGGGGCTTCGGTATGCGGTGCGGCGGCGGTGATGGGGGCAGAACCTGTGGTGAAGGCAGACGCGCACAAAACGGCGGTGGCGGTGGCAACGGTGGTGGTGTTTGGCACGGTGGCAATGTTTGCCTATCCGCTTGCCTATGCTTTTTTGGGCATGGACGAATATGCCTACGGGCTGTATGTCGGCGCAACGGTGCATGAAGTGGCGCAAGTGGTGGTGGCGGGGCAGGCGGTGGGCGAGACGGCGGCGGCGGTGGCGGTGATTGAAAAGATGTTGCGGGTGTTGCTGCTCGCGCCGTTTTTGTTGCTGCTCGGGGCATGGCTGGCGCGGCGCAGACCGCACACGCACGGCGGCGGGCAAAAATGGGTGTTGCCTTGGTTTGTATTGGGTTTTGCGGCGGTGGCGGGCATCAACTCGCTGGGGGTGCTGCCGCAAACTTGGGTGGATTATTTGGTGGAAGCGGATTTGTTTGTGCTGGCGATGGCGATGTCGGCACTGGGTTTGCGGACACAGGCTGCGGCGGTGCGGCAGGCGGGAGCGAAACCTTTGCTGTTGGCGGCGGTATTGGCACTGTTTTTGGCGGCGGGCGGGTATGTGCTGAACACGGCGGTGTTGGTACTGTTTGCGTAAGGCAAAGCAATGCCGTAGAAAATCAAGCATAACAACACGCCCTTATTCCCGTGTGCGGGGGATAAGGGCGTGTTGCCATTTAAATGTTTGGTGCAATAAAAAATGCCGTTATTCCTGCAAATGCGGGAATCCATTGCGCGAGACTGGCAAACGATGTTTTATCAAGGTTTGTCGTGCTTCGGCTTTGATTCCCGCCGGTGCGGGAATGACGGCGTTGTAACTTTCCGGTTAATTGACGACACGCCCTAATGATGGGGCGGGTTTTCCGACAATCAGCGA
>NZ_AUAP01000021.1 GCF_000428785.1 Conchiformibius kuhniae DSM 17694
AGCATTTGTCGGATTGGTGCCGAAAATGCACGAATCGGGACAGCAAAGGGGGCGGGTGATGTTATCCAAAAAAGGTTCGGCAGTATTGCGTGCAGCCTTGTATCTGCCTGCGGTCGTGTCAAAGAAATACAACCCTGATATTGCCGCCCAATACGCCCGTCTGCTGCAAAGGCAAAAAACGCCGATGCAGGCATTGGGCGCGGCGATGCGTAAATTGGTACATATTTGCTTTGGCGTATTGAAGCATCAAACGGTTTATCAGTCCCGTCAGTTGGAAATTTCTGCTACGGGAGCTTGACTGGAAAGATGGTATCTACTTGCTGCATGTATACAACGTACAAACAATAAGAAAAATGCAACCAATTATAGCCACGATACCATCATCATCTTTTTGGGACTCCTCAATCTTTTTAATTTCCTCACCCAGACGATGATGCTCCTCGCCCAAACGATGGTACTTACTTTTTAAACCAAGAAGATGGGCTCTTTTCTGATTCTCATTTATCTTTCTTTGAATTTCTTCTTTTTCTCTTCGTCTTGACATCATTATCTCCTAAACAAATTATCAAAAAGCCGATGATTTTCTAAAATTATCGGCTTTTTGACTGCTTGGTTTACTCGAAAATTACGAGATAAGCGGAATGCCTGCTGCGGCTGCGGCAACAGACACACCTACCCTCACACCTGCTTTAACCAGTTCCTTACCAATTTCATCGCCCAAATCGGATTCAGGACAATTATTCAACTTATCCAATCGCGCTTGCAAAACGGCAGTTTCTTGTTTAAGCTGTGTGAGTTCTTTTTGGATTGCTTCGTAAGACATGGTAAATCTCCTTAAAGATTGGTTTGGAAAAATTCGTGAAATGAAATGTACTGGAAATTTTTTCCGGCGCATAGGGTAAACCGATACCGTTGGTTATCAAAAACGGTTACTTTTGGAGACGAAAATGACAACATCAAATTTAAATATCAACCCACATAAGTTGCGCAACCTGCGCAGTAGACGAAAATTATCACAGCAAGAAGTTGCGGATAAACTGGGGCTTTCCCGAAGTGCTTATGCGAAATGGGAAAACGGTCAAACCAAAATCAATGTAGAACATATCAAGGCACTTGCCAGTGTATTGGAAAAAGATATTATGGAATTATTCAGTGAATTATTGGGTACAAATACCAATATTGGTGGCGTGGTAGGCTCAATGGGTGATCATTCCACAGTTGAATATGCAGATCCTGAATTGGCTATTGAAAATGCTAAATTGACTGCCGAGAATAAGGAATTACGCGCAGAGTTGAAAGGAAAAGACGAATTACTGAAGAGTAAAGAGCAAACTATTCAAAAATGCGAGCGTGAAAACCAAACATTACAAGATTTAGTTGCTTCTTTACAAGATTTGGTTGCTTCTTTAAAAGAACAGTTAGCGACCAAATAACGATGGCTTGGCACACGGCGCAAACCCAATCATTGGCAAAGTTGGGCGTGCCGTCAAGCGGCTGAAAAATCTCTGCACCGTCATTCCCACACGCGCAGGAATGACGGTATTTTGACGCTTCACGGATTTTCGGCATGAAAACCATATGCTTCGCTGTGCCAAAACGGCTGCCCCACTGTGGGCGAGCTGGCGCGGGCGTGTTCGCAGGGCGGCACGGGGTCGGCACGGTAGGCGGCACGCCCCGCCTCTACGGCAAGGGCAAATGCCCGCGCCATGCCCACAGGGTCGCCGGCACGGGATACGGCGGTGTTGAGCAGCACGCCGTCAAAGCCCCATTCCATCACCTGCGCGGCATGCGAAGGCAAACCAAGCCCCGCATCAATCAGCATCGGCACATCGGGCAGGGCATGGCGCAACACGCGCAGGGCGTAGCCGTGTACCGTACCCAAGCCCGTGCCGATGGGCGCAGCCCAAGGCATCAGCACTTCGCAGCCGACATCCAGCAAACGGCGGCAGGCAATCAGGTCTTCCGTGCAATAGGGCAACACGCGAAAACCTTCTTTTATCAGGATTTCCGCCGCTTCCACCAGTTGGAACACATCGGGCTGCAAAGTGCGGTCGTCGCCAATCAATTCCAGCTTGACGTAGTCGGTGGCAAACACTTCCCGTGCCATCTGTGCGGTGGCAACGGCTTCACGCACGCTTTGGCAACCTGCGGTGTTGGGCAGCACGGGTACGCCCGTTTCGCGCAGCAAATCCCAAAATGCCTGCCCGCTCGCCGCGCCGCCGCCGCTTTGCCGCCGCAGCGATACGGTAATCATCGCCGGCGCGGCGGCACGGACGGCGTGCTGCAACACCAGCGCATCGGGATACGCCGCCGTGCCCAGCAGCAGGCGCGATGCAAACGTTTGTCCGTATAATGCCAACATCACCCGCCCCCCACAGGCGACACGATGTCCACCTTGTCGCCCTCGCGCAAGTGCGTGTCCGCGTAAGCGGTTTTGGCGACAAACGCGGTATTTACCGCCGCCGCAAACGGCGCGGCAGCCTGCACCGCCGCCAACAAATCCGCCAAGGTTTCACCCGAAAAATCAAAATGCTCACCATTCAACACAATACAAGTCATCAGGTTTCCTCCATCACAATCCAATCCAAACCGTTCGGCACGTCATATTCGGGCAACGCGCCGCCGCCCGACACGCTTGCCACCACGCGGCACAGCGCGGCACACACCACAGGCGCAATCATAAAGCCGTGCCGGAACAAACCGTTTGCCTCAACCACACGGCGGCGCGGGTGCAAACGGATTTCGGGCAGGTGGTGCGGTAAAGTCGGGCGCAACGCCGCCGACAACGCCATCACCCGCGCCTCACCGAAAGCAGGGTGCAGCGCATACAGCGCCGACAACAACTCCAAACCCGAACGCACGGTTGCCGCGCCCCCGTCTTCGCTCTCAATTTGGGTTGCCCCGACCACAAACACATGGTCGGGCTTGGGCGCGACATACAAAGGATAACGTGGGTGCAGCAAACGCACGGGACGGCACAAAGACACATCGGGCGCATGCACGCGCACCACTTCGCCGCGCACCCCGCGCAAGCGCATTGCGCCCGCCGCGTTCCAACAAACTTGCGCCCCCATGCCGCGACAATCCGCCACCCAATCAAAATCCTGCGCCAAATCATCGGCTTCACAAGGCGTTTGCCAATGACACGCCACCCCCGTTTCCACCAAAGCCCGCGCCAACACGCCCAACATCTGCCGACCGTCCAACTGCCCTTCGTCCGCCAAAAATATCCCCCTGCCGAAACGTCCGCCCAACAAAGGCTCGCGTTCGGCAATGTCGGGCGCGTGCCAATGCGCGGGCAGCACCCCCGCACGGCGCAAATGCCGTTCAAACCCCGTTGCCAGCCCGCCATCTTGTGCATGCCACACCACCAACGTACCGTTTTGCTCGAAAAACACGGGTTCGGGCAACTGCGCCGTCCACGCCCGCCACAGATTCAGGCTCTCCCGCCCCCACGCCGCCACCTGCGGCGCGGCATCAACCGCTTCGGCGGAAGGCGACAGCATCGCCGCCGCCCGATACGCCGCCGACCGCTCCCCCGCCGCCGTCCCCGCACAAAACAGCGCACAATCCGCCCCCGCCAGCCGCAAACGCCACGCCGTCAAACGCCCCAACAATCCCCCGCCCAACACGGCAACTCTTGCCATCATCACTCCTATGGCGTGTCATGATTTAAACTTTTTATGAAAATCAGTGCAATATCAAAAACACCGTCATTCCCGCGCAGGCGGGAATCCAAATCGAAGCACAATAAACCTTGATAAAACATCGCTTGCCAAACATCGTGCAAATGACGGCGCTGTGTTTTCTCGGTCAATTGATGACACGCCCTAGCTATACAGCTTCGCACCTTTTTTCACAAACTCCACCGCCTTTTCCGCCATGCCCTGCTGCGCCGCCGCATAATCGCGCACTTCCTGCGTGATTTTCATCGAACAGAACTTCGGCCCGCACATCGAACAAAAATGAGCGATTTTCGCACCTTCGGCGGGCAAAGTGGCATCGTGGTAACTTTCCGCACGTTCGGGGTCGAGTCCCAAACGGAACTGGTCGCGCCAACGGAACTCAAACCGCGCCTTGCTCAAAGCATTGTCGCGCAACTGTGCGCCCACCCAACCCTTTGCCAAATCCGCCGCGTGCGCCGCCAGCTTGTAGGTGATGATGCCCGTGCGCACGTCTTCTTTTTCAGGCAGCCCCAAATGCTCCTTCGGGGTAACGTAACACAACATCGCCGTGCCGTACCAGCCGATGTTCGCCGCACCGATACCCGAAGTGATGTGGTCGTAGCCGGGCGCGATGTCCGTTACCAAAGGCCCCAACGTATAAAACGGCGCTTCAAAGCAGTGTTGCAACTCTTCCGTCATGTTTTCCTTGACGCGCTGCAAGGGAACGTGTCCGGGCCCTTCAATCATCACTTGCACATCGTGCTGCCACGCTTTTGCCGTCAATTCGCCCAGCGTGTGCAATTCGCCAAACTGCGCCGCATCGTTGGCATCGGCGATGCAGCCGGGGCGCAAACCGTCGCCCAAGCTGAACGATACGTCATACGCCTTCATGATTTCGCAGATTTCGTCAAAATGGGTGTACAGGAAATTTTCCCGATGGTGTGCCAAACACCATTTCGCCATAATCGAACCGCCGCGCGACACAATCCCCGTAATCCGTTCCGCCGTCAAAGGCACATAGCGCAGCAGCACGCCCGCGTGAATGGTGAAATAATCCACGCCCTGCTCCGCTTGCTCAATCAGCGTGTCGCGGAACAAATCCCACGTCAAATCTTCGGCAACGCCCCCCGTTTTTTCCAAAGCCTGATAAATCGGCACGGTGCCGATGGGCACGGGCGCGTTGCGGATAATCCATTCGCGCGTTTCGTGAATGTGCGCCCCTGTGGACAAATCCATAATCGTGTCCGCGCCCCAGCGCAGCGACCACACCATTTTTTCCACTTCTTCGGTCAGGCTGGAGGTAACGGCGGAATTGCCCAAATTGCCGTTGATTTTCACGCGGAAATTGCGCCCGATAATCATCGGTTCCAGCTCGGGGTGGTTGATGTTGGCGGGAATAATGGCGCGTCCGGCAGCAACTTCTTGGCGGACAAATTCGGGAGTGATGTCGTCGGGCGTGCGCGGCAGCTTTGCGCCGAAGGCTTCGCCCTTGTGCTGTTTGATGATTTTGGCATAACGCGGGTCGCGGAAGATTTCGTCCAGCTTCATGCGCTCGCGAATGGCGACAAATTCCATTTCGGGGGTGATGATGCCCTGACGGGCGTAGTGCATCTGGCTGACGTTGCGCCCCGCTTTGGCACGGCGCGGACGGGTGATTTGGTTGAAACGCAGATGGGCGGTTTTCGGGTCGTGGGCGCGTTCCCTGCCGTATTCGCTGGACAAGCCGTCCAAAATTTCGGTGTCGCCGCGCTCGTCCAGCCACGCGCTGCGCACGTGCGGCAAACCTTGCTGCAAATCGATTTTGGCATTCGGGTCGCCGTATGCGCCACTGGTGTCGTACACGGGAATGGGGGGATTGGGTTCGCGCCCTTTGTCGGTAACGGTGTCGTCTTGGGCGATTTCGCGCAAAGGCACGCGCATGTCGGCGCGGCTGCCGGAAAGATGGATTTTGGTGGAATTGGGATAGGCAAACTGAATGCCCAAATCTTGTGAAAGCTGCTCAAGCTGCGCCGCTTCCTGCCCCGTTGTGCGTTTGACCATAAAACACTCCTGAAAACATTTGCTTAAATGGAAACAGGCGTGCAACATCAACAACGGTGCTGCCAAAACTCCCCACGCAGGCATTATCCTGTTCGGGTATTGAGGGTGATTCTCAGCCGTGCGCCGCACAGCACCCCTGTTTCAAGCGAGTAGCGGATTAGAACACAAAACACTTGTGTTTTCAAGGTGGAAATGACAAAATAAAACATAGGCTCTATTTTGGAGAAACGATGATGCTGGAACCCGTTACCCGCCGCTACGCCGCCACTTTAACAGAATGGGACGGCACGCACGGCACAGCACAAACCGACACCGGCGACACCCACGCGCTCGAACGCCGGCATTACCAAGCCACACCGTTCACGCTGTCGCCCAAACAAGGCATGCGCGTGGAACTGTTTGTTTCTTATGACGAGCAAGATAAAGTTTCAGACATTGAATTTCGGCAAATGCCCGTATCGGGCGCGTTTCCCCACGATTTATGGCACGAACACCATGCGGGCGAATGCCTGCCCATTCACAGCAACACGTCCGGGCAATTGCCGGTGTTTGCTTTAAAAGAAAGCATCAAATTTTTTGCGGGTGCTGCTTTGGGCATCATGATGGTGATGGGAATCAATGGTCAGTCTTGGGCGCAAACGTGGCAACAAGGCAATTTTCTGTTTTTATGTTTTTCTGGTGTGGGCATTGTTTCGGTTAGATTATTGGCGGAAATTCGGCTGAACAGACAAAAATATTTCTGCAAAATCATGGAAGAAGGCATTCTGTTTGCCGCGCCGGTAAACAACCGCAACACAGACGTGCTGCTGTTGCGGCACAGCGTGGCGGCGGTGGCAGAACCGCGCCGTTGGCGGTGGCTGTTGGGCGAACAGGTATGTGTCAGCGTGTACCGGCACGGCTTGATGCCGATGTACCCGCCCGATGCCAAATACGAAGCCCTGCCCGCCATCAATCCACACGGCAAAACCGCCACCTTGCGCCTGTACACCCGCCATCTGACGCCCGCCAACAAACAACGCTTGCTGCATATTTTGTCCCATTTCTAGGGCGCATCACCAATTAGCCGAAAAACGCCGCACCGTCATGCCCGCGCAGGTGTAGCTTGGGTTGGCGCGAAGCGCAAACCCGACAAAATCCATAAATTTTCGGAAAAATATTGGATTTTCACTTCGTTTCAACCCAAGCTACGCTTGCTTCACAAACATCAGGCAATGGATTCCCGCATTCGCGGGCATGACAGCATTCCTGTATTATTCTGATTTTCAGTAGAAAAATTTATCCCTAACGCGATTGGATTTGCGACACAATCGTGGCATCGGTGATTTTGTCGTCATCTGCCAACAACAAAGCTTTGGACAACACCAGCGACAGCATATTGTCGCCCTCAAACGGCACGAACAATCCTTGCGTGGGGTCTTTTTTGCTGCGGTCGGGAACAATGCACAAATAGCGGTCGTTGGGCGTCATCAGAATATTGCTGCTGCCGATGTGGATTTTGTAGCTGCGGATTTTGCCCGTTACCACCAAAAAATTGCCTTCAATTTTCGCCACTTTGCCAATTTTCAAACGTGGCAGCAACGTTTCCAAAACGGCTTTGCGGTTTTTCGCCACTTCGCCCAAATCGCCAAACGAATAGCGTTGCCAATAGCTGAAATATTGCGGCAAACCGCCGTTATCCTGCCAATTCGGGTCGTTACCGATGCTGGCAACGCCCACAAACAAATCCACATCGCGCATCACTTCCGAAAATGCGCGGGGGTGGACATCGATTAAAGGCATGGGTTCAGTGGCTTCGGCGTGATAAAAACGCACTTGGTCGGTGGTAACATATTGCCAAATACCCGATTCTACCCAGCCATCGTCTGTATTTACTGCGTTTGTCCAAAATTCGGCACGCAAACCGTATTCGGGCAGCGCCAGCGAAATAATCGGGCTGTCGCCGCCGTCCCACGCGCCCTGCAAACTGCCCTGCCAATCACGCAATTTTGCCAAACTGATGTATTGGTGCTGCTTCAAAACGTGTGCGGCAAAACGGTTGCTGTAGGTGCGGGTGTGGATTTCCGCATCGGTAAGCAGATAAATTTCGCGATAAGCCTGTTTGAACGGCTGGCGGATTTGTTTGTCTGCCAACAACTTGCGCCACGCCAAAATCTCATCTGCCCTTGCCGAAACGGGGTGCCACAACATCGCTTGGGCATGGTTCGCCACATCAACGGCTTCCCCCGCATGATTCAGCCACACGCCATCGCAACACAAAGCGGGCGTGCCTTGCGTATCGTGTTCATCTTGGAAAAAATGCCAAATCAAAGATTGGGTTAAATAGCCCATCATGCCATGTTGCAGATAATACTGCTGCAAATGCTGGCGGGAAATGCGCCGTTCGGAACGCATGGCGCGGTCGAGACGGTCGCGCTGGGCGGTGAGCGACTGATTCAGGCTTTTTTGAATGGTTTTCAGTGCTTTAAGCTGTTCGGCGCATTGGGTTTTCACCGCACTTGGCACGGTTTTTTGCGGCGAACCGTCGGGCTTGAACCACTGCAATTCGCTTTTGCCCACGCCCGTAATCTGCAAACGGCAGGCATAACCGCCATCAAAGTTTTCGGTGCGGCTGCCGTTTTGCAAACCGAAATCGTCTGCCGCCATGTCTTCAATGGTTTCCCGCGACACGCCGTAACGTTCCGCCGCTTCGTCCAAATATTTGATGATGGTTTTTCGCGTATTGGCGGCGCGTACCCGCAACAGCAAGCGCGACAAATGACGAATACCGTTTAAATCTGCTTGCGCCAGCGCGTATAAACAAGCATTACCAATGCTGGTTAATTCCGACACGCTCACATAAGGTTGTTTTTCGTAGCAACGCAATGCCAGTGCCGACAAGGATTGCAACAAGGCTTCATCGCTGCACCAAGCGCACGCCCATACCAAGCCTTTCACCATGCTGATGTTTGCGCCACGGACAGGTTGCAGTGAATAGAAGTAACCATATCTTTCGTGTTGTACTTCTTCATATGGGTGGCGCACAATCCACGCAAACCACGTCATCACTTGCGCCCGAAACACATCTGCGCCCAATGCGTCCACATGGCCACGCATGGCTTTTTGAAATTTGGCAGTGGGTTTGCCTGCTTTGCTGTTTAATACCAGCAACAGAATTTTTGCCCATTTTTGCTGTTGTGCGTTTGGCAATTCAGCTAATTCTGGATTGTGTGCTTCAGAAAAAGGGTCTTGTTCGGGGAAAGCGGGGGTGTTGTTATCGCCCAATAATTCTACCATAAGCTGTAATACTTGGGTTTTTTCTTTGCTGGCTTCCATTGTTTGGGTGTATTGTTTTTGCGCCTTTTGTATGGCTTGGCGCAATTCATCGTCCACATGGTCTGCATGTTGGCGGGCAATTTGTTTGAATACCAACAACAGGGGATAATTTAACCAAATCAAAAAGTAATTTTCACTGCTTTGAAATAAATTGTTCAACAACCAAGCAGCTTGATGGGTGGTGAAAGATAGTTTTTGGTGCCACAGTGCTGCGCTAAAGGCAAATTCGGCGGTTTTGTAAATTTCTTTTTTTGTTTGATGCAAGGCATTGATACAATAAACCAATAAGGCGATTTGTTCGTCTGCGGGCAAACGGCTGAGTTGTTGTTGGTAAATTTCGGTTGGTTTTGCTTTCCAGCTTGCCCAAGAGTTAGGAAGGTTGGCAATACATTCTTTTTCCAGCTGTTTCATGTATTGGGCAAATTGTCGGCTTTGTTCGGGGGTGATTTCGGGGAAATTCATGGTTTTTTCCTTTGCGTGCAGCAGGTTGGGTGGTGTTATCCACCCACAAGCGGGGTGAGTTTGATAAAGCTGACTATCATGCCATCGTTCAGGGTGATGATGTCGTCTAAATTTTCGAGCTGGCGATTGTCCAGTAAAACAAAAAATCCATTTTGTTTAAATGCTTGTAATGCTGCGGCGACTTGTTTGTCGGCGTTGATTTGGCGTTTGGCTTTGGGGGATTTGGCGTTGAGCAGTTGTTCGGTGTCGCCGGGAACGACAAGGTTGCGGCGCAGCAAAAAGGCATCGGCGCGTTGGTTGTATTCTGCTACTTCGGCGCGGACGCGCTGTTCAATCAGTTCGGCAACGCTGATGCGTTGGCTTTGAAATTTGAGAAAAAGTTCGTGCAAAATTTGTCCGCCAAGGGTGTGGTCTTGTACGGTGAGGGTGGTGGTGGTCATGGCTTGGCTTTCGTGTGGGGGAAATATGGTTGATGCAAATCGCAACGATACGGCGTTGCCAACGCCCTTATGTACTAACCGTACACGGCGGGCGTTGCCGCTTTGTCTCGTTTTTATTTTTATCAACCATAAAAGGCTGTACGGACAATCATCTGCACAGCCTACAGTATATTACAACGCGTCCAGCAGCGCATCGCCCATTTGCGAGCAAGACAACACCTTCGCGCCCGCTTCGGCGATGTCGGCGGTACGAAAACCTTGTTGCAATACTTTTTGCACGGCATTTTCCACTTGCGCGGCGCGGGCTTCGTCTTTCAGGCTGTAGCGCAGCAGCATCGCCAGCGACAGCACGGTCGCCAAAGGATTGGCTTTGTTTTGCCCGGCGATGTCGGGCGCGGAACCGTGCGAAGGCTCGTACAAACCTTTGCCGTTTTCGTCCAATGATGCCGAAGGCAGCATGCCGATGGAACCCGTCAGCATCGAGGCTTGGTCGCTCAAAATATCGCCGAAGATGTTGCCGGTGGCGATGACGTCAAATTGTTTGGGGGCGCGTACCAACTGCATGGCGGCGTTGTCCACATACATATGGCTCAATTCCACATCGGGATAGTCTTTTGAAACTTCTGTAAAAATTTCTTTCCACAGTTCGGTGGTTTCCAAAACGTTGGCCTTGTCCACGCTGCACAGTTTTTTGTTGCGCCGTTGCGCGGCTTCAAACGACACTTTGGCAATGCGGCGGATTTCGCTTTCGCGGTAACGCATGGTGTTGAAACCTTCGCGCTCGCCGTTGTCCAGCGTGCGAATGCCGCGCGGTTCGCCGAAATAGATGTCGCCCGTCAGTTCGCGCACAATCAGAATGTCCAAACCCGCCACCACTTCGGGCTTGAGCGTGGACGCGTCCGCCAGTTCGGGGAACAGCACGGCGGGGCGCAGATTGGCAAACAAATTCAAATCCTTGCGAATGGCAAGCAAGCCGCGTTCGGGGCGCACGGGACGGGGCAGCGTGTCGTATTGCGGCCCGCCCACCGCGCCCAGCAGCACGGCATCGGCGGCGCGGCACAGGGTTTGCGTGGCTTCGGGATAGGGCGAGCCGTATTGGTCGTAGGCGGCGCCGCCGAGCGGGGCGTATTCATATTCGGCATCAAGACCTTGTGCGATGAGTTTGTCGAGCAGGCGCACGGCTTGGGCGGTGATTTCGGGGCCGATGCCGTCGCCGGGCAGAATGGCGATTTTTTGTGTCATGGCAAATCCTTAGTTTGCGGGTGGGAAGAATTTAACGGTAATGTTCGGCAATTTTAATGTGTTTTTGGATTTCTGCCTTTATCGTGTCGGGGGAAAGGGGGCGTTCGGGCGGGGGATGGTCGGTGTCGTTTTCGGCAATATTGCCTTGCGCGTCAAACAGGATTTTCTGTCTGCGCCCAAGGTCTTGGTTGATGCTGCCGTCCGCACGGTAGTAGATGGTGTCGGCTTGGGCAGATACGGGACGGCCGTTTTCAAAATAAAATTGGTAGCTGTGAATGCGCTGTTGGTTGCCATGACTGTAATACAGTTTTTCAGGCTGCCCGCCTTCATCGTAGCCGAGTGTGATGCTGCTTCGCGTATCGCCCGCTTGCAGCAATTCGGGAATGTCGCGCTTGTCAATCAAGCCGATGCTGCGGCGGGCTGCCCGAACGCTGTGGGCGGCGGCGTGGTGCTGGCGTTGTTGTGCGGCGAGCATGGTGTCTTTGGCGGCATACAGGCGGCGGGCTTCGTCCAAACAGGTTTGACACAAACGGTAGGCGGCGGGCGCGTCTTTGTCTTCGGTAAGCAGTGCCTCTGCCTTGCCGTCCCGAAACAGATAAACCTGCCGCCCGCCCGTTGGCGAACCGTTACGCGGATAAGTGATTTCCACGCTGAACGGCTGACCGTTCCAATAATGGAAACGCGTTACCGCGCCCGTGTCGGCGTGATACTGCTGCGCCCGCAACACCTTGCCCGCCGCATCGGTGTGAAACTCGGGTTCGTCCGCCGCGCCCGTAAACACGGCTTGCCCCAAATCGGCTTGCGCGTTTAAGCGAATGCGAAATTCTGCCAAAGTTTCGGGGTTGGCAAAATCGGGCGTGCTCAAGGCGATTTTGCCGTTTTGACGAAATTCTTGCAATAAAGCGGCGGCTTTGTCGTTTGCCTTTTGCAATAAAGCCGTGCCTTGCGGCGCATGTCTGCCCATATCATTGTACATCAAAATAATCACCGCCAAATCAATATCGGCATCGGACACTTGGGCAGCAGGTGCGGTATCGGTGGCGGTTGCCACCGAAGCTGCGGTTTGTTCTTTTTGCGGGGATTGGGAAGATTCGGACGCTTTGTCGGCACACGCCGCCAACAGCAGGGCAAGCGGAAGCAAACGTAACAACATGATTGCCATTTCCTTAAACGAATACGGTGGGGCGATTATTCCACAGCCCGCGCCGCCGTGCCAGCCCCGCCGCTTGGCAAGCCTGAAGCTGCCTTTGTTTGGAGCATGTCATCATTTAAGTTTTATGATGAGAATCAGTTTAATATGAAAATGCCGTCATTTCCGCACAGGCGGGAAGCCATTGCCCGATGTTTGTGAAGCGATGGTTTATCAAGGTTTGTTGTGTTTCGATGTGGATTCCCGCCCGCTCGGGAATGACGGTGCGGGGTTTTCGCGGTCAATTGATGGCACGCCCTAGGGCGTGTCATCATTTAAATTTTTATACTGAAAATTCAGTGCAATATAAAAAAATCCGTCATTCCCGCGAATGCGGGAATCCACCTTTCGATGCTTGGCAAGCCGTGTTTTATCAAGGTTTCTCGTGCTTCGACTTGGATTTCTGCCTGCGCGGGCATGACGGTGCGGCGTTTTTTCGGCTAATTGATGACACGCCCTAACGGTATAACCCCTGCGCCCGAATGTACGCTGCCACGCTTTCGGGCAAGCACGCGCCCGCATCGCCGCCCGATGCCAGCGTTTGGCGGATTTGCGTGGAACTGACGGCGGGCGGAATGTCGTCCAGCAGCACCACGCTGCCGTTTTGCACCGCTTCGCCCAGCCAGCTTTGCAATTCGCGCGGGGCATTTGCCAACGGCACGCCCGCCCGCACCGCTACGGCAAAACGGGTTTGCCGCACCAATTCGCGCCATTTGTGCCATGTGTGCAATTGCAGCAGACTGTCGCTGCCCATCAGCCAGTACAATTGCGCGTTGGGATAGATTTGGCGGAAAACCTGCACGGTGTCAAAGGTATAAGTTGCGCCGCCGCGCACAATGTCGCAGTCGGACGCGGCAAAACGCGGGTCGCACTGCGCCGCCAGCACGCTCATCGCCAAACGGTGGCGTGCGGGCGTGCGCGGCGCGGTTTTGTGGTAGGGGTCGCCCGCAGGCAGCAGCAGCACTTGCGCCAAGCCGAGCCGGTCGGCGGCGGCGCGGGCGATGGCGAGATGACCGTTGTGAATCGGGTCAAACGTACCGCCGAACAAGCCGATGGCGTTCATCAATATTCCTTTTCAGTAGAAGCCCTGCCGCCCTGCCCCGCCGGTGCGCCGCCGTCTACCACCACCGTGAGTTTGCCTGTGGCGGGGTGAATCACCATGCCGTGCACCGCCACGCTTTTGGGCATCAGGGGGTGGCGCAAAATGCTGTTTACCGTGTGGCGCACGCTGTCTTCCACATCGGAAAAGCCGGTCAGCCAGCCGTCCAGATTGATGCCCGCGTTTTCCAAAGTTTCGATGCGGGCGGCGGGAATGCCGTGTTCGTCTGCTTTTTGCAAAAACGCTTCGGCATTCAAGCCGCGCATGCCGCAGTCGTAGTGGGCAATCACCATGATTTCGTTTACTTTCAGCTCCAGCACCGCCACCAGCAGCGAGCGCATCACCGAGCCCCAAGGGTGGCTCACCACCGCGCCGGCGTTTTTAATCAGCTTGGCATCGCCGTTTTGCAAACCGAGCGCGGCGGGCAAAAGCTTGGTCATGCGCGTGTCCATACACGACAAAATCGCCAAACGGCGCTCGGGGAATTTGTCGGTAACAAACTCGGCATAGCCGCCGCGCTCTACAAATTTTTTATTATAATCAATAATTTTTTTAAATTCAGACATGGTTGTGGCTCCGATATCGGGTTCGGTTGCCGATTATACCGTGCTTTTGCCGCCGCCACCCGCGCAAATTTTGCAAAAACGCTTGACAGTTTTTTTGCACGGGCTATAATGCCGACTTTCCCGAGCGCAAACGCGTTTGGGGCATGCGGGAATAGCTCAGTTGGTAGAGCGCAACCTTGCCAAGGTTGAGGTCGCGAGTTCGAGACTCGTTTCCCGCTCCACAGTTTATCGTTTATCCGACAGGGCGGGAATAGCTCAGTTGGTAGAGCGCAACCTTGCCAAGGTTGAGGTCGCGAGTTCGAGACTCGTTTCCCGCTCCACAGTTTATCGTTTATCCGACAGGGCGGGAATAGCTCAGTTGGTAGAGCGCAACCTTGCCAAGGTTGAGGTCGCGAGTTCGAGACTCGTTTCCCGCTCCACCTGCCTTCGGATACGGCTCAATGCGGGAATAGCTCAGTTGGTAGAGCGCAACCTTGCCAAGGTTGAGGTCGCGAGTTCGAGACTCGTTTCCCGCTCCATTTGTTTGTTTTTCCCGCATCGGGAAACCAAGGCGGAATGGCAGAGTGGTTATGCAGCGGCCTGCAAAGCCGTGTACGCCGGTTCGATTCCGACTTCCGCCTCCAATTTCACAACTTTCACGGCGGGGTGGCAGAGCGTTTATGCGACGGGGTGTGCAAGCCCCGTACAGGCCGGTTCAAGTCCGCGCCCCCGCCTCCAGTTTGCAATGCCCGGGTGGTGAAATAGGTAGACACAACGGACTTAAAATCCGTCGCCCATAAAACAGGCATACCGGTTCGATTCCGGTTCCGGGCACCACACTGAAAGAATACAGCCTTTTTCGGGCTGTTTTTTTATGCCCGATGTTTTCAGGCACGCCATCATTCCCGCAGCAACGGAAATGACGGCACACGCTAAAACGCTTCGCCCACTTTTACGCCATTCATGGTGTCTTTCGGGGTGGACAGTGCGGCAACGGTTTGTTGCGCCGCTTGAAATTTGGCGGTTTGCATCACCGCTTGCGCCTGCGCGGGCGACAAGGTGCAAGCCATATTCTGCCAACGCGCCGCCAAATGCGGATTTTCAGGCTGCCTGAAACCTTGGCGCAACTCGTCCACCAAATCGGGACGGTTGCACACCAACACAATATCGCAGCCCGCCTCAAACGACCGCCGCGCCCGCTCGCCGATGCCGCCCGCGCCGCACGCACCTTCCATCGTCAAATCGTCCGAAAAAATCACGCCGTCAAAGCCCAGTTCGCCGCGCAATACGGTTTGCAGCCAGTATGCGGAAAAGCCCGCCGGTTGCGCGTCCATCGCGGGATAAACCACGTGCGCGGGCATCACCGCCGCCATGCCCGCTTGCGCCAATGCGCGGAACGGACGCAAATCGTCCGCCAACTGCGCCAAACTGCGCGTATCTTCGGGCAAAACGTGGTGGCTGTCGCCCGACACGAAGCCGTGTCCGGGAAAATGTTTGCCGCAGGATTTCATGCCGCCGCGATTCAAGCCCGCCTGCAAAGCCAATGCCAACGCCGCCACGATTTCCGCATCGGCGTGAAAACTGCGGTTGCCAATCACGGCGCAGTTGCCCCAGTCCAAATCCAGCACGGGCGTAAACGACAAATCCACGCCGCACGCCGCCAGCTCCGTTGCCAGCACCCAGCCGGTTTGTTCCGCCAAATCTTTTGCGGTTTCCGCGCCTTGCGCGTCCCAAATTTCGCCGAACACGCGCATGGCGGGCAGGCGGGTGAAGCCGTCAATAAAACGCTGCACGCGCCCGCCTTCGTGGTCCACCGCGATAATCAGTTCGGGCGAACGCAGGGCTTTGATGTCGGCAATCAGGGTTTTAAGCTGTTCAATATTCTGAAAATTGCGGCGGAACAGAATCACGCCGCCCACGGCGGGGTCGAGCAATCGGTTGCGGTCGTCATCGCTCAAAGCATGGGCGGCAACGTCCGCCATCACCGCACCGCGCGGCAAACAGGCTGTCATGTTTTTTCTCCCTGCGGCGTGCCGTCATGGTGGTTGGCACACCCGAATTACACGGAAAAACGGTCGCGTGCTTGCGCGACCGTCCAACTTTATTTCAGCACCAGTGCCACAAAGGCATAATGGTTGCCCCGTTGCAGCAGAAGCGGCACGTTTTTGCCCGCTTGACGCAAGGCTTCGCGCAAAGCGGCTTCGCTGTCCACGCGCACGCCGCCCACTTCGCGAATAATATCGCCGCGCTTGATGCCCGCACGCACCGCCGTTTCGCCCGCCTGACTCACCACCAACTCGCGCACCTCGCCTTTGGCGGCAACCGCCACCACCAAATCCGCCTCCTTCACCTCAAACGTGCCGACACTGCTGCCCGCATGAGACGGCAACTTATCGGCATTGGCGGTGGTGCTGTTGTTCTCGCCCAAAGTCGTCAAAACCGCCGTTGCCTGCATCTGCTGCCCCTTGCGCCAAACGCCCAACACCACTTGCGTATTCGGCGGCAAACCGCCGATGGCCATCGGCAAATCGCTGGACGAACGGACGGTTTCGCCGTTCACACTGTGAATGATGTCGCCCTCGCGCAAACCCGCTTTGGCGGCGGGGCTGTCGGGCATCACCTGCGTGATTAACGCCCCGACCGGCTTGTCCAAACCGAAGGCTTTGGACAAATCGAAACTCACCTCCTGAATCACCACCCCCAACTGCCCGCGCTGAACCTTGCCGTTTTTCTTGAGCTGCCCCGCCACATTCATCGCCACATCAATCGGAATCGCAAACGACACCCCCATAAACCCGCCGCTTCTGCTGTAAATCTGCGAATTGATGCCCACCACCTGACCGTTCAGATTAAACAAAGGCCCGCCCGAATTGCCCGGATTGATGGCGACATCGGTTTGGATAAACGGCGTATAGGTTTCATAAGGCAAACTGCGCCCTTTGGCGGAAACAATGCCCGCCGTAATGCTATTGTCGAAACCGAACGGCGCACCGATGGCGGCCACCCACTCGCCCGACTTCAACTCTTTCGGATTGCCGATTTTGGCGGCGGGCAAATTATCGGCATCGATTTTCAGCAAGGCAATATCGGATTTCTCGTCCGCCCCAATCACCGTTGCCGTGTATTCGCGCTTGTCGTTGAGCGTAACCTTGATGCTGTTCAAGCCTTTGACCACATGGGCATTGGTCAGGATTTCCCCGTCCGCACTGATAATCACGCCCGAGCCGAAATTGCTGTCGTCATCGTCTTCTTCCTGCGACTCGGGGCCGTTGGGCCACAGCTTTTTAAACAGCTCGTAAAACGGGTCGTCGCTTTGCTGTGCCGCATCGGGCGCGGCTTCGGCAACGGGCATGGACGGCCCGCGATGCGCCTGAATATTGACCACCGAGCCGCCTTCCTGCGCCACCAGTTGGGCAAAATCGGGCAGCAGCATATTGACGCTGTCTTTGTTTTCGGGGGCGACGGGTTTGACAAACTCGCCTTTGGGTTGGGCGTTTTCAACGGGCGGGGCTTTGGGTTCGGCTTTGTCGCCCTTGCTGCACGCGGCAGCGCCAAATGCCAAAATACTTGCCAAAGCAATGGTTTTCAAAGATGTGTTCATAGATGGGTAATGGAGTATGTTCTCAATCGGTAAGGTTCAACGCATGGGACGACACGCAATCGCGCCGGAGGGCTGCGGCAGCCGTTTGTTTATTGTAAAACAATTTCACCGGACAAACAAGGTTGTTTTTCAAGGATTTTTAACGCGCCGGCACCACGCCCATGCGCTGTTTGAGCGAGGTTTGCGGCTGTCCGGTCAAGGCGGCGTAATACACGGCGTTGGTCATCACTTTTTTCACATAGTCGCGGGTTTCGGTAAAGGGAATGGTTTCGGCATAAACCGCGCCTTCCAAGCTGTGCGGGGCTTGCCAACGGCGGGCGCGTCCGGGCCCGGCGTTGTAGCCTGCGGTTGCCAATACTTCGTTGTTTTGCAGGCTGCGCCGTGCGTCCGCCATATACCATGTTCCCATGCGGATGTTGCCGTCGATGGTGTACAGCTCGCTGTCGGACATGCCGATTTTGCGGGCAATCATTTGGGCGGTGGCGGGCATGACCTGCATCAGCCCCTGTGCGCCCACGCTGGATTGTGCGCCAATCATGAAGCGGCTTTCCTGACGAATCAGTCCGTACACCCATGCGGGGTCCACACCCGCTTGCGCGGCGTAGTGCGTTACTTGGTCGCGGAAGGGGGTGATGTAGCGCAGGTGGTAGTGGAGCAGGTGGTCGGTGCGTTCGGCGGTGTTAATCGCCATTTCGTAGAATTGGTTGTCCATCGCCAGTTGTGCGGCGGCCAGCATGGTGGTTTCGTTCATGCCCCGCGTGGCATAACGCCATTCTGCCTGTGCCTGACGGCGCATTTTCCAATTGCCGCTTTGCTTGGCGGTGTGGAACAGGGTGAGGGCGCGTTGCAGTGCGCCGTCTTGCGCCATGGTTTGCACGTGGGCTTTGGGGGTGTCGGCAATGTTGTTGCGGACATCAACGCGCCTGCCCAATTCTTCGGTTGCCAGCACGGCGTAGAAGTTGCGCCCTGTGGCGGCGGCTTGACGGTAGAGCGTTTGGGCATCGGCGGCGCGGCCGTTTGCCGCACGGCTGCGCGCCAGCCAATACAGCCAAGCGGAATCTTGGCGCAGCTTGGCGGGCATGGATTCGATAACGCTTGCCAATTCGTGCCAATCCTGACGGCGCAGGGCGGCGCGGGCATACCATTCCAATTGTTCATCGGTCATCTGGCTGCGGTCGGCATTGCGGAAGTAGCTTAATGCAACGGGCATGTTTTGGTTACGCGCTTCCGCCAAGCCCAACACCGCCCACGCAAAGCCGGCTTGTTCGCGGCTCAACGCACCCGCTTCCGCCGCCAAACGCGCCGCCGCGCCCGCATTTTTTGACGCATTGCCGCCGATGATGCCCAGCAAACGGTTTTCCTGCGCCCCCTGCCCCATCATGCCGTCAAGCGGGCTGCCCAACGAAGCCGCCAACGCACGGGCATCGCTGATTTGGTTTTCCGCCATCAAGCCGCGCACCCGCCGCCACGCCTTGCCCGTATCCAAGGCGCCCGATGCGGCACGGTATTGCAGCAAAGCATTGCACCCTGCGGGCAAACGTTTGGTTTCCCACACCAAAGCATCGACAAACGCCGCATCTTGCTCCACGCCGAACAAATGCGCATAACAACGGCTTTCGCGGCTGCGCCCTTCGGGTTCGAGCTGCGCGTACTGCTGCTTGAACACGTCTGCTTGATTGCGCTGCCCCAAGCTCTTCAGCCATTCGTTGCGCACGCTCTCGCCCATCGCGCTGCTGCCCTGTCCGGCAAGAAACTGCGCCGCCGCAAAATCATCGCCCGCGCGCACCGCCGCCAACACCCCTTCCAAACGGGCATAATCGCCCAAAACCGTGTCGGCAGACTGCATCGGGCGCGGCGTGAATTGAAATTTTTGCCCCGCTTGCGGTTTGACTTCCTGCGGCTGCGCCGTTGCGGCGGAAGACACGTCCTGACGCTTGGGCGGCTGGGACGCGCAAGCCGCCATCAAAGTCAAAACGGCGGCGGTAAGCGGATACAAGGCTTTTTGACGGAAAGGCATCATGGAATATACTGTTTATTCAAAATAGTTATCAACGCGGCAATGATAACATCTTTCCGCCGTTCGGGCAGCCCGCAAACACCCGCCTACATTCAAGCACCTGTTTTCACAAAACAAAGAAAATATAAAATTTTGTTAAAAAATATAATCATACAAAAATTACCACACAAAGCCTTTGACATTTTCCCGCACGGGTATATAATGCCGACTTCTTTCCCCGATAGCTCAGTCGGTAGAGCGACGGACTGTTAATCCGCAGGTCGCTGGTTCGAGCCCAGCTCGGGGAGCCACATTCAAAACGCCCAAACACCCGTTTGGGCGTTTTTTCATTGCCGCAACCAATGGTACAATCAACCCTTTTTCCGGACACCCCATCATGGCACACTACGCAATCGGCGATTTGCAAGGCTGCTACGACCAACTGTGCGCCCTGCTCGAACGCATCGGCTTCCAACACGGGCGCGACACCCTGTGGCTGACGGGCGATTTGGTCAATCGCGGGCCCAAATCACTCGAATGCCTGCAATTTGCCATGCGCCACCCCGACAGCGTGCAAACCGTGCTGGGCAACCACGATTTGCATCTGCTCGCCATCGCCTACGGTGCGGCAAAACACAAAAAACAAGACACCCTGCACACCGTGCTGAACCACCCCGATTTCCCCAAAATGCGCGATTGGCTGCGGGCGCAACCGTTTTTGCTGGACAACGGCACGCACCTGATGGTACACGCGGGCTTGCTGCCGCAATGGTCGTGCGCCGATGCCCGTGCCCATGCCGCCGAATTGGCACAAGCATTGCGCGGCAAGGCGGCGGGTGCGTTTTTTGCCGATATGTACGGCGACCGCCCCAATGCGTGGCACGACGATTTGCGCGGCACGGAACGTTTGCGGCTGCTGTGCAATGTGTTCACACGCATGCGCGTTCTCACGCTGAACAATGAATTGAATTTTGATTTCAAAGCAAATTATGCCAATATGCCCGACACGCGCCGTGCGTGGTTTGATGCGCCCGACCGCCGCCACCGCGACCGCACCATCGTGTTCGGGCATTGGTCGGCACTGGGTTTGCGCGATGAAAACGGCGTGTTGGCATTGGACACAGGGGCATTGTGGGGTGGCAGGCTGACGGCTGCCGATTTGTCCGACCACCGCATTTTCAGCGTGGCGGGTTTGCCCGGCGGCGATTGGCGCGTTTCCACCCGCAAGGCAACACATTAGGGCGCGTTATCATTTAAATTTTTCTGATAAAAATCAGAACAATAAAAAAATACCGTCATTCCCGCGCAAGTGGGAATCCACTGCCTGATGTTTGTGAAGCGAAGTTTTATCAATGCTTTTTGAAATTTGTTTTGGATTCCCGCCTGCGCGGGAATGACGGGTGGTGTTTTTTCGGTTAATTGACGACACGCCCCAATGCCCTGCCCGAAGCTTGATTTTACCGCCGCAAACAACAGACTTTCAAACCCAAAAGGAATTTTGATGAAGCAATCTTCTGCCGTACAGCCCCTGCTGCTGATTATCGCGGGCGCATTGTGGTTTCTGAAAAGCATGGGCTGGTTTCCGCAAACCGCCACGCTCATCGCCCTGACACTGACCGCAACGGGCGTGCTGCTGCCCGTGCTGGAAGGCATCAACAAGCATTCCGTTGTCGCCGCGCCGATGCTGGTGTATGCGGGCGCGGCGGTTTTTGCCTACCACCATTGGCATTGGCACGACCCGCGCCCGCTCATTGCGCTGGGCATGGTGTTGTGCGGCTGCCTGATGCTGGCGGCACGCAGCCCCGCGATTGCGCCGCGCCGCCCGCCCGAGCTTCCCCCTCCCGACAATAAGGATACCGAAACATGAATTTTTTAAAACTTTCCGAACAAAACGTCGCCGGTAAAACCGTGCTGATTCGCGCCGATTTGAACGTGCCGTTCAAAGACGGGCAAATTTCGGACGACACCCGCATCCGCGCTTCGCTGCCCTCGATTCAATATTGCTTGGAACAAGGCGCGGCGGTGATTGTGATGACCCATCTCGGACGTCCGACAGAGGGCGAGTTGAAAGCAGAAGACGATGTTGCTCCCGTTGCCGCGCATTTGGGCAAATTGTTGGGCAAGGAAATCAAGGTATTGAACGACTGGCGCGAACACAAACCGCAGCTTGCGGCGGGCGAAGTGGCCTTGTTGCAAAACGTGCGCGTGAATGTGGGCGAAAAGAAAAATTGTCCCGAATTGGGCAAGGCATACGCGGCTTTGTGCGATGTGTTCGTAAACGATGCTTTCGGCACGGCGCACCGCGCCCAAGCGTCCACCGAAGCCGTTGCCGCCGCCGCGCCGCTTGCCTGTGCGGGCATGTTGATGGCGGCGGAATTGGACGCGCTCGGCAAAGCCCTGCAAGCGCCCGCCCGTCCGATGGTGGCGATTGTGGCGGGCAGCAAGGTGTCCACCAAACTCACCATTTTGGAAAGCCTTGCCGACAAGGTTGACCAACTGATTGTCGGCGGCGGCATCGCCAACACCTTTTTGCTGGCGCAAGGAAAATCGGTCGGCAAATCGCTGGCGGAACCCGATTTGGCGGACGAAGCGAAAAAAATCATCGACAAAATGGCGGCCAAAGGCGGCATCGTCCCCTTGCCCGAAGACGTGGTGTGCGCCAAAACCTTTGCCGCCGATGCGGAAGCCGTAACCAAATCGATTGACGATGTGGCGGAAGACGATATGATTTTGGACATCGGCCCGCAAGCGGCGGCGGTGTTGGCGGATTTGCTGAAAAACGCGGGGACGATTGTGTGGAACGGGCCGGTGGGCGTGTTTGAATTTCCGCAGTTTGCGGGTGGCACGGCGGCAGTGGCGCAGGCGGTGGCAGACAGCGCGGGCTTTTCCATCGCGGGCGGCGGCGATACGCTGGCGGCGATTGCGCAATTCGGCATCACCGACCGCATCGGCTATATTTCCACCGGCGGCGGCGCGTTTTTGGAATTTTTGGAAGGCAAAGAACTGCCTGCCGTAGCGGCACTCCAACGTTTCGTCTGATATATGGTTGTTGATAAAAATAAAAACGAGAAAAGGCGACAACGCCCGCCGTGTACGGGTAGTGCATAAGGGCGTTGGCAACGCCGTATCGTTGCGATTTTAATCAACCATAGTTGATGTGATTGATTTTTCAGACAAGGCGAGCCAACGCCGTATGAAAATAAAAGAACATTAACGATAAACAAAAACTGCCCGAACCCATTTCGTGTTCAGGCAGTTTCCTTATGCAAACAAATGCTTAAACTTTCGCAGCCGCAGCCACTTCCGCCGCGTAATCCACTTCTTTTTTCTCAATGCCGTCGCCCACTTTATAGCGCACGAAGCTCACCACTTCCGCACCGTTGGCTTTCAAAAACTCGGCAACGGTTTGGTCGGGGTTCATCACAAACGCCTGACCGTTCAAAGTAACTTCCGCCAAGAATTTCTTGATGCGGCCTTCTACCATTTTCGCGGCGATTTCGGCGGGTTTGCCGGACTCGATGGCTTGTTGGGTGTAGATATGGCGTTCTTTTTCAACGGTTTCCGCGTCCACTTGGTCTTCGGAAACGCATTGCGGTTTGGCGGCGACAATGTGCATGCCCACTTTACGCGCCACGTCTTCCGCGCCTTTGAATTCCACCAACACGCCTTCGGTCGCCGCCGCGCCGTGAATGTAGGCAGTCAAACTGTTTGCGGTTTCAATCACTTGGAAACGGCGCACGGAAATGTTTTCGCCCAGCTTGGCAATCACCGCTTTGCGCTCTTCTTCCACCAAAGCCGCCAGTTCTTCCACAGAAGCGGGTTTCTTGGCAACGGCGGTTTTCGCAACCGATTGCGCGAATGCCAAAAAGCCCGCGTCTTTGGCAACGAAGTCGGTTTCGCAGTTCACTTCCACCAAAGCGCCGGCATTGCCCTCAACGGCATACGCCAACACGCCTTCGGCGGCGGTGCGTCCCGCCAGTTTGCCCGCTTTCGCGCCGGATTTGATGCGCAGGATTTCTTCGGCTTTTTCCATATTGCCTTCGGCTTCCACCAAGGCTTTTTTGCATTCCATCATGCCCAAACCTGTCGCGGCGCGCAGGTCGGCAACCATTTTCGCAGTAATTTCTGCCATGTTTCTCTCCACGCCAAGTTGTTGTTCAAACTTGGCAAAATTCGTTTTCAGGCTGCCTGAAAGGTGTTCGGGCAGCGTGTCGGATTACTCGGCGGCGGCCGCAGCTTGGGCGGCGGCAACGGTTTCGGCAACCGCTTGGTTTTTGCCTTCCAGCACCGCATCGGCAATGCCGCGACAGTACAGACGAATCGCTTTGGCGGAATCGTCGTTGCCGGGGATAACGTGTTTCACCAAATCGGGGCTGTTGTTGGTGTCCACCACCGCAATCACGGGAATGCCCAGCTTGGCGGCTTCCACCAGCGTGCCGTGCTGGTAGCCGGTGTCAATCACGAAAATCGCATCGGGCAGACCTTTCATGTTTTTGATGCCGCCCAAAGAACGCTCCAGCTTTTCCACTTCGCGGGTCATGTCCAACAATTCTTTTTTGTTGTAACCGCTTGCTTCGGCGTTTTCCAACACCGCCGCTTTTTCTTCCAAGCGTTTGATGGATTGTTTCACGGTTTTGTAGTTGGTGAGCATGCCGCCGAGCCAACGGTGGTCCACATAAGGCATGCCTGCGCGGGTGGCTTCCTCGCGCACGATTTCACGCGCCTGACGCTTGGTGCCGACAAACAACACCGTGCCTTTATTCGCCACCAGACGGCGCACTACTTCCTGCGCTTCTTGGAACAGGGGCAGGGTTTTTTCCAAATTCACAATGTGGATTTTGTTACGCGCACCGAAAATGTATTGAGCCATTTTCGGGTTCCAGTAACGGGTTTGGTGGCCGAAGTGAACGCCTGCTTCCAGCATCTGGCGCATGGTAACTTGAGACATAATTTTTCCTAAACAAAGGGTTAATCGCAAACACATTCTGCCAGAACCTGCAAACGCAAGCACCCTTAACGCAAAATGTGCGGGCTTCAGACAATAAAAAACGCTCCCAAAATCGGGAAGCGGCGGTATTATCCCAAAAATCCCGTGTTGCGGCAAGGGGTTCTTGGCACAATACCGCCCGAAACTACAGCATGGGTTTCAGATACTTGCCCGTATAACTTTTTTTGTTTTTTGCCACAAGCTCGGGCGCACCTTCCGCAATAATCCGCCCGCCCCCTTCTCCGCCCTCCGGCCCCATGTCCACAATCCAATCCGCCGTTTTAATCACGTCCAAATTGTGCTCGATAATCACAATGCTGTTGCCCTTGCCTTTCAGCCTTTGAATCACCTCCAACAGCAGCGCGATGTCGGCGAAATGCAGCCCCGTGGTCGGCTCGTCCAACACATACAGCGTGCGCCCCGTGTCGCGCTTGGACAATTCCAATGCCAGCTTCACGCGCTGCGCTTCGCCGCCCGACAGCGTGGTTGCCGACTGCCCCAAACGGATATAACCCAGCCCCACGTCCATCAGCGTTTGCAGTTTGCGCGACACGGTCGGTACGGCATCAAAAAACGTCCGCGCTTCCGCCACCGTCATTTCCAGCACTTGGCTGATATTTTTGCCTTTGTATTGCACTTCAAGGGTTTCGCGGTTATAACGCTTGCCCGCGCAGGCTTCGCACGGCACATACACATCGGGCAGAAAGTGCATTTCCACTTTAATCACGCCGTCGCCCTGACAGGCTTCGCAACGCCCGCCTTTGACGTTGAACGAAAACCGCCCCACGCTGTAACCGCGTTCCCGCGCCAAAGGCACGCCCGCAAACAGTTCGCGTATCGGCGTGAACAAACCCGTATAAGTGGCAGGATTGGAACGCGGCGTGCGGCCGATGGGCGATTGGTCCACGTTAATAATTTTGTCCAAATGTTCCAAACCGCGAATATCGTCATAGGGCGCGGGTTCTTCGTGGGCGCGGTTGAGTTCGCGGGCGGCGATTTTTGCCAACGTGTCGTTAATCAGGGTGGATTTGCCGCTTCCCGACACGCCGGTGATGCAGGTAATCAAACCGAGCGGCAGGTTTAAAGTAATGTTTTTCAAATTATTTCCCCGTGCGCCCTGCAACACCAGCATACGCTCGGGATTGACGGGCGTGCGTTTTTCAGGCAGCCCGATTTGTTTGCGCCCGCTCAAATATTGTCCCGTAACCGATTGTTCGGATTCGGCAACCTGCTGCGGCGTACCCGCCACAATCACGCGCCCGCCGTGTTCGCCCGCGCCGATGCCCATGTCCACGACAAAATCGGCTTGGCGAATCGCGTCTTCATCGTGTTCCACCACAATCACACTGTTGCCCAAATCGCGCAAACGTTTGAGCGTGCTTAACAAACGGTCGTTGTCGCGCTGGTGCAGCCCGATGGACGGCTCGTCCAGCACATACATCACGCCCGTCAGCCCCGAACCGATTTGGCTCGCCAAGCGGATACGCTGCGCTTCGCCGCCCGACAGCGTTTCCGCGCTGCGCGACAAATTCAGATAATCCAAGCCCACGTTAATCAGAAAGCCCAAACGCTCGTTGATTTCTTTGAGGATTTTTTCGGCGATTTGCTGTTTGTTGCCGTCCAGTTGCAGGTGTTCAAAAAAATGCAGGGCTTTGTCGAGCGGCATTGCCGAGATGTCGTGCAGGGCAACGCCGCCCACCAGCACATGCCGCGCTTCTTTACGCAGCCGTGCGCCCGCGCATTGCGGACAAGCGCGGTGGCTTTGGTAATCGCGCAGCTTGTCGCGCACGGTTTCGCTGTCGGTTTCGCGGTAGCGGCGTTCCAGATTGGGAATGATGCCTTCAAAGGCGTGGCTGCGGACAAACACCGTGCCTTTCTCGGAAAGGTAATGAAATTCAATCACTTCTTTGCCCGAGCCGTGCAAGATGATGGTGCGGATTTTTTTAGGCAGCGCGGCAAACGGCGTATCCACGGAAAAGCCGTAATATTTGGCAAGCGATTGTATCATTTGAAAATAAAACTGGTTGCGCTTGTCCCAGCCGTCAATCGCGCCCGCCGCCAGCGACAATTCGGGGTGCGCCGCCACGCGCTCGGGGTCAAAAAAATTCATGCTGCCCAAGCCGTCACAGCTCGGACACGCACCCGCCGGATTGTTAAAGGAAAACAGGCGCGGCTCCAATTCAGGCAGGCTGTAGGCGCACACGGGGCAGGCAAATTGCGCGGAAAACCAGTGTTCCTGCCCGTTGTCGGTTTCCACCGCTACGGCGCGTTCGCCGCCGTGCCGCAGCGCGGTTTCAAAACTTTCGGCAAGCCTTTGTTTGATTTCGGGTTTGACTTTGACACGGTCTATCACCACATCAATATCGTGTTTGTGGTTTTTCGCCAGTTTCGGCACGTCTTCAATGGCATACACTTCGCCGTCCACGCGCACACGCACAAAACCCTGCACCTGCAAATCGGCAAATAATTCAACAAATTCGCCTTTGCGTCCGCGCACGGCGGGGGCGAGTATCATCACGCGGCTGTTTTCAGGCAGCCCCAAAACGTGGTCGACCATTTGCGACACGGTTTGTCCCGCCAAAGGCAGCCCGTGTTCGGGACAATGCGGCGTGCCGACACGGGCGTATAAAAGCCGCAAATAATCATGGATTTCCGTTACCGTGCCGACTGTGGAACGCGGGTTGTGGCTGGTGGACTTTTGCTCGATGGAAATCGCGGGCGACAGCCCTTCAATCAAATCCACATCGGGTTTGTCCATCATCTGCAAAAACTGCCGCGCATAGGCGGACAGGCTTTCCACATAGCGGCGCTGCCCTTCGGCGTAGAGCGTGTCAAACGCCAAGCTGGATTTGCCGCTTCCCGACAAACCCGTTACCACCACCAGCTTGTGGCGGGGAATGTCCAAATCGATGTTTTTCAGATTGTGGGTGCGCGCGCCGCGAATGCGGATGGTGTCGTTGTCGCTCATGATGGGCTGCCGTAAACGGTGGAAAACCGCGCATTTTAGGGTAAGTCGCCCGCTTTTGCTATAATCGCCCCATTTGCATCAAGGCATCATCATGACCCGTTCCGTAATCACCGTCATCGGCAAAGACCGCATCGGCATCGTGTACGACGTTGCCCGAATCTTGGCGGAAAACCAATTAAACATCATCAACATCAGCCAACAACTGATGGACGATTTTTTCACCATGATTATTCTGGTGGACACCGCAAAATGCCCGCGCAGCCGTCAGGAAATATTGGATTTGCTCGCCGCCCAAAGCGCGGAACTGAAGCTGGACATCCGTTTGCAGGACGAAGCCCTGTTCAACGCCATGCACCGCATTTGAGAAAGGCTTCCTGAAATGAGTTTCCAATCCGCAGAAATTCTGGAAACCGTCAAAATGGTTTCCGACCAGCATTTTGACGTGCGCACGCTCACCATCGGCATGGATTTGCACGACTGCATCAGCAGCGACATCAAAACGTTAAACCAGAAAATTTACGACAAAATCACCCGAACCGCCGAACATTTGGTGCCCACGGCGCAGGATTTGTCGGCAAAATACGGCGTGCCGATTGTCAATCAGCGCATTTCGGTTACGCCCATTGCCCAAATCGCCGCCGCAACGGGCGCAGGCAGCTATGTTTCCATCGCACAAACGCTGGACAAAGCCGCCAAAGCCATCGGCATTTCCTTTATCGGCGGTTTTGCCACGCTGGCGCAAAAAGGTTTGACCCCATCGGGGCGCGTATTGATTGAATCGCTGCCCGAAGCGATGGCGGAAACGGATATTGTGTGCGCTTCGGTCAATATCGGCAGCACCCGCGCCGGCATCAATATGGACGCGGTGAAACTGATGGGCGAAACGCTCAAACGCACGGCGGAACGTACGCCCGAAGGCTTCGGCTGCGCCAAAATCGTGGTGTTTTGCAATGCGGTGAACGACAATCCGTTTATGGCGGGCGCGTTTCACGGCGCGGGCGAAGGCGCGGCAATGCTGAATGTGGGCGTGTCGGGGCCGGGCGTGGTGCAAGCGGCGTTGGCGGATTGTGCGGGCGCGGATTTGGGTGAGATTGCCGAAATCGTGAAAAAAACCGCGTTTAAAATCACCCGTGTGGGCGAGTTAATCGGGCGCGAAGCCGCCAAACGCCTGAACATTCCGTTTGGGATTTTGGATTTGTCGCTCGCGCCGACCCCTGCGGTGGGCGACAGCGTGGCGCGGATTTTGGAAGCGATGGGTTTGACGGTGTGCGGCACGCACGGCACCACCGCCGCGCTCGCCCTGCTCAACGATGCAGTGAAAAAAGGCGGCATGATGGCATCGGGTGCGGTGGGCGGCTTGAGCGGCGCGTTTATTCCCATTTCCGAAGACGAGGGCATGATTGCGGCGGCGCAGCAGGGCGTTTTGACACTGGACAAGCTCGAAGCGATGACGGCGGTGTGTTCGGTGGGTTTGGACATGATTGCCGTTCCGGGGCACACTTCCGCCGCCACTTTGGCGGGCATTATTGCGGACGAAGCCGCCATCGGCATGATTAACGGCAAAACCACCGCCGTGCGGATTATCCCCGTTACCGGCAAAGACGTGGGCGAGAGCGTGTCGTTCGGCGGGCTGTTGGGCTACGCACCGATTATGCCTGTGAAGCACGGCTCGTGCGAAGTGTTCGTCAATCGCGGCGGACGCATTCCCGCGCCGGTGCAGGCTTTGAAGAATTGACGAAATCCCTTGCCTTGATTGGGGCAAGGGCGTGTCATCAATTAAATTTTTCTACTGAGAATCAGCACAATACAAAAATTCCGTCATTCCCGCGCAGGCGGGAAGCCACTACCCGATGTTTGGCAAGCAATGTTTTATCAAGGTTTGTCGTGCTTTGATGTGGATTCCCGCCTGCGCGGGAATGACGGTGCAGAGGTTTTCCGGTCAATTGATGACACGCCCAAGGGATTTTTTAGGCAGTCTGCTGCTTTGTAACATATTGCCAACAATACCATTTACCGCACACATTCTGAATTGTTGGTTGTTGTCAAACTGTGTTAACATTGGGCATAGTCGGAAGCTGCGGCTTGCAAGGGCGCGGCTTTGTGACCCTCGTCAGTTGATTGACCCCCGTCAGTTGATTGACTTTTCAAAAAACTTTTTTGAGGAGCTTCAACATGAACGTTCTGAAAACCACTTTATCGGTAAGCGCCGCTTTGGTATTGGCCGCTTGTGGCAACGCCACCGGTACCTACCCGCCCAAGAAATTACACAGCACGCACACCGCGAAACCGCAACCGTCCGTACCGCCGGCAACAGGCAGCAATGCGGGCGGTTCTTCGTCTGCCAACAACACAGGCAGTTCGGGCAGCCAAGCGGCGGGCGGCACGTCTTCAGGCAGCGCGGCAACGGGCGGTAGCCAGCCATCTACAGGCAACAACACCGGCACAACACCGCCGAACACCGGCAATACCTCGGGCAACCCCGCCGGCGGCGGCAGCACAGGCACGCAACCGGCTACACCACCCAATTCCACAGCAGGCGCTGCCAACGCCAATTATTCGGACGGCGTGGTCGTAACGGCGAGAACGCCAGGGGGACTGCCAATTAACGCCACTTATGTCGTTATCAATCCAAAACATCTTGAAGACCCAAGCACATTACCGCGTCCGGGCGCACCGCTTTCCGGCTCGGTAAGCGGCAACGTGGTCGGCGTGGATACCAAATTCAAGCGCAGCGACAGCGATTTGTCGTCCGGCACGGATTACGAACACATCAGCATCAACGGCGTGAAAGTTGCGCTGCTGCCCGATGTGTGGCCTGCAAAAGATGTTGATACAGGTCTTACTGCTGAGGCCACATACAATGTTATCGCCCCGCTTCTTGGAACAGGCGTGTTTTATAAAAACAACCTTGCGGTTGGCAAGAGCTTGCAATATTCGGTGTTCGGATTGGTGGATATGGACGACAAAGACAGGCTCGGCTTGAAATCCACCCAACAACGCTATGCTTTCGCACACGGCGATGCCACCACCAATATGCCCGTAGCGGGCAAGGCGAAATATGTGGGCTTCGCGCCAGTGCTTCACAGGCTGGAATCGGCTGAAGGAATCCATACCAGGGACAGACTGCTCTCAGTTAGAGAAGTGCGTTCTTACACAACTATGGGTACGGTGGATATTGATGTGGACTTTGGCAGTAAGAAATTAGAAGGTCTGATGGCCACTACGGGTAAAGGGTATGATGACGGCTTTCTGGCAGCAAAATTGGCAGCCGACATCACAGGCAACCGTTTTGAAGGCACTTCTTCTGACGGCACGGTAATCAAAGGCGGCTTCTATGGCCCGAATGCGGCGGAAGTGGCGGGTACGTTTGTGCGTGCGCCGTATGAATATTTGTCTTCAGTTGATGGCGAGATGACTACGACCGGCATGATGGGTGCATTCGGCGCCAAGAAAATCGACCCGAAAAACTATGGCTGGACAGGTGCGGATTTGGAGAAATTTATTAAATAATCAGCCGTTTTTGCCATAGGCATCAACAACACCGCAAACGGGTGGAACGTTTGCGGTGTTTTTTGATTTCAAGCAGCCCGCAAAATCACACGCGCACTTGCCCGTCCCCCAACACCACCCATTTTTGCGTGGTCAGCCCGTGCAAGCCCACAGGCCCGCGCACATGGATTTTGTCGGTGGAAATGCCGATTTCCGCGCCCAAACCGTATTCAAAACCATCGGCAAAACGCGTGGACGCATTCACCATCACACTGGCACTGTCCACTTCGCGCAAAAAGCGGCGGGCGAGCGTGTAATTTTCGGTAACGATGCTGTCGGTGTGGCGGCTGCCGTAGCGGTTGATGTGGGCAACGGCTTCATCAAACGAATCAACCACTTTAACCGACAAAATCGGGGCAAGGTATTCGGTTTCCCAATCGGCTTCGGCGGCGGGCGCGATGTCGGGCAGCACGGCGCGTGTGTTCGGGCAGCCGCGCAGTTCCACGCCTTTGTCGCGGTAGCGTTGCGCCAAGGGCGGCAGCAGCTCGGCGGCGCGGGCGGCGTGAACCAGCAGGGTTTCCATGGTGTTGCACGTTCCGTAGCGCGAGGTTTTGGCGTTAAAGGCGATGGCAACGGCTTTTTCCGCATCGGCAAATTCGTCCAAATAAACGTGGCAGATGCCGTCCAAATGCTTGATAACGGGCACTTTCGCCTCCGCCGCCACCCGCGCCACCAAGCTTTTGCCGCCGCGCGGGATAATCACGTCAATCAAGCCTTCCGCCGCCAACATCGCGCCGACCACGTCGCGGTCGGGGCTGGCAACAAAATGCACGGCACTGTCGGGCAGCCCGCAATCGCGCAGCGCGGCGCGGACGTGTGCCGCCAAAGCAGTGTTGCTGTGCAGCGCTTCGCTGCCGCCGCGCAAGATGCAGGCGTTGCCCGATTTCAGGCACAAAGCCGCCGCGTCCACCGTAACATTCGGACGCGCTTCGTAAATCATGCCGACCACGCCCAAAGGCACGCGCATTTTGCCAATTTGCAAACCGTTGGGGCGGGTAACGAAGCCGTCCATTTCGCCAACGGGGTCGGGCAATTCGGCGATTTGGCGCAGGCTTTCGCAAATGGCGTTCAGGCGTTTTTGGTCGAGGCTCAAGCGGTCGAGCAGGGCTTCGCCCGTGCCTTTGTTGCGGGCGGCGGCAAGGTCTTCGGCATTGGCGGCGAGAATGCTGCCGCGATTGCGGGCGATGCGCTCTGCCAAACAGCTCAAAAAATCGTTTTTCTGCCGTGAAGACGCAGATGCCAATGTGTGAAATGCCTGTTTGGCGGCGCGGGCGGCAGCCGACAATTCGGCACAAGCAGGAGACGGTTGCATGGGGATTCCTTATTTTCCTTTGTCAAACAAAATGATTTACGCAAACACAAAACGCGCCGACACGCCTGCTTCGGGTAAAGCGACTTCCGCCGCATCACCGCCGCGCAATTCGCCCACCCCCGCCGGCGTGCCGGTAAACACCACATCGCCGCGCCGCAGACCATAGGTTTCCGCCAAAAAACACAGCAGCCGCGCCAAAGAAAACACCATGTCGGCACTGTTGCCGTGCTGGCGCGGCGCACCGTTCAGGCGCATTTCAAATGCCAGCCCCGCCGCCGCCCGTTCGGGGGCGAGCGCGGCAAAGCGCGACACGCACGCCGCGCCTTTAAAGCCTTTCGCTTTCGTCCATGGCGCACCCGCGCTTTTGGCGGCACTTTGCACATCGCGTGCCGTCAAATCCAAACCCACGCCGTAGCCCGCCACCGCGTCCAAAGCATTTTCGGGCGGCAGCTCGTCCGCATCGCGCCCGACCAAGAGCAAAAGCTCGGTTTCGTAATGCACGCTGCGGCTGAACGCGGGCAAACGCACCGTGTCGCCGTCAAAAGCCAAGCTGCTGTTTGGCTTGAGAAAAATCATCGGTTCGGCGGGAACGGCATTGCCCAACTCGGCAGCGTGCGCGGCATAATTGCGCCCGACACAAAACAATGTGTTCGCCACAACAGATTGATTATCCAAAACAAGATTCATCAAAGCCCCATTCTTGCCCATGCGGGAAAAAGCGATTTGTGGTAAATTTACCCGCCCATTGGGCAGATGTCAATTGAAAGGACGGCACACCATGTTCGACAAAAACCTGACGGCAACACTGAACTTGCCCGAACCGCGCTCGGCACAACTGCGGGCAAACTGGCCCGCACCCGCACACGTCCGCACCCTCATCACCACCCGCACGGGCGGGGTCAGCGAAGGCGCGTTTGCTTCTTTGAACGTGGGGGCGCACGTTGGCGACCGTCCCGAACACGTCGCGCAAAACCGCGCCATCGTACAGGCGCACATTCCCCTGCCGCTCGCCTATCTGAACCAAGTACACGGCAACACGGTGGTACGCGCCGCCGACAGCCTGAACGCCCCCGCCGATGCCGATGCGGCAGTGGACGACACCGGCAGCGCGGCCTGCGCGGTGATGACCGCCGACTGCCTGCCCGTCTTGTTTTGCGACCGTGCCGGCACGGTGGTGGCGGCGGCACACGCGGGCTGGCGCGGGCTGGCAGACGGCGTGTTGGCAAACACGGTGGCGGCGATGAAAGTTGCCCCGATGGAAATCATGGCATGGCTGGGGCCCGCCATCGGTGCGGAAGCCTTTGAAGTCGGGCAAGACGTTTGGGACGCATTCTGCCAAGCCGACCGCAAAGCACAAGATGCCTTCCGCGCCATCGGCGGCGGCAAATATCTGGCAGACATCTGCCTGCTGGCACGCCAAGCCCTCTACCGCGAAGGCGTTACCCAAATCTTTGGCGGCGGGCACTGCACCGTATTGGAGCGCGAACGGTTTTATTCCTACCGCCGCGACCGCCAAACAGGCAGAATGGTGAGCGCCATTTGGCTGGAACGCTAGGCGTGCCATCAATTAGCCGAAAAAACGCCGCACCGTCATGCCCGCGCAGGCGGGAAGCCAAGTCGAAACACGGGAAACCTTGATAAAACATGGCTTGCCAAGCATCGGGAGGTGGATTCCCGCATTCGCGGGAATGACGGATTTTTTTATATTGCACTGATTTTCAGTGTAAAATTTAAATGATGATACACCTTAAGGGCGCGTACCAAACGCCGCCCGTCCGCACCATTTTTTGAAATCAAGGAAAACAAAATGTTGAAACATCTGATGATGGTTCTCGCATTCGCATCGGCGGGCGCGTTTGCCGAAGACGTGTACACCACCACCCAACCGAACGGTTGCAAAGTCCACAATCCCAATCCGTACTCCAATGATACCGCCGAATGGCAGGGCGCGTGCAATGCGGCGGGTTTTGCCGAAGGCGAAGGCGTGCTGCGTTTTCGCAATCATCTTGGAGTGGGCGAAACCGAGTTAAGCGGGTCTTGGCAGAACGGCAAATTGCAAGGCATCGGCAAAATACAAACGCAAATTGCGCTTGGTGTGAGCCGTAATACCTATCGGGGCGAGTTTCGCGACAGCCTCAAACACGGCATCGGCATCATGGAATTTCCCGGCGGTTTCTATACGGGCGAATTTCGTCATGACCAGCCGCACGGCTTGGGAACCATGATTGGTTTACTGCAGAAAGACGTACTGCACGGACAATGGGAAAACGGCTCTTTGCGGCAAGGAGAATGGTTTTCTTCCAGTGAAGATAACCGTGTCCGCTATTCCGGCGTGTTCCACGATGCCAAACCGCAAGGCTTCGGTACGATGACTCTGCATAAAGACAGTAAGATGTTACAACGCCTGAACGCCAAACAACGCACGCAAGGCAAATGGCAGGGCGATGATTATGTGTTGCGCGGTTGGTTTGAAAACGGCAACTTTATCGCGCCCTGCGCCACCGCCGCCCAATGCGCGAAACGCCGGTGAAACCCGAACACCCGCTCGCCCGCCATTGGCAGCAGCCGAGTGCCGTTTTGAATGTTTTGCTCTCGCCCGCGTCTTGGCTGTTCGGCGCGGCGGCTTGGCTGCGGCGCACGCTTTACCGCGCAGGCTGGCTGAAAACAGAAAAACTGTCCGTTCCTGTGGTGGTGGTCGGCAATCTGCACGCGGGCGGCACCGGCAAAACGCCGATTACCGCCGCGCTCGCCGATGCGCTGATGCGGCGCGGCGTGAAAGTCGGCATCGTCAGTCGCGGCTACGGGCGCAGCCTGCGCGACACCCATGTTTTGAACGACAGCAGCACCGCCGCCCAAGCGGGCGATGAACCCCTACTGCTCTACCGCCAAACCCGCGCCGCCGTTGCCGTGTCCGCCCGCCGCGCTGATGCCGCACGCGCCTTGCTGGCAAAATTTCCCGATATTCAAATCATTATCAGTGATGACGGGCTGCAACATTACGCCCTGCACCGCGATGTGGAAATCGCCGTTTATCCCGCCGCCGATGCCGCCCGCCGCCCCAAGCTGCTGCCCAACGGCGCATTGCGCGAACCGCTTTCGCGTTTGCAAACGGTTGATGCGCTGGTGTTTTCGCAAGCGGAATACGGCATTCCCGAAACGGTTTTCGGGCTGCCTGCAAACGTTTTCGCCGCGCAACTGCGCCCCGCCGCGCCCTACCGTTTCCGCCGCCCCGCCGAGATGCTGTCCGCGCCGCCCGACAACGCCGTTTGCGCCGCCGCCTGCGCCATCGCCCGCCCCGAGCGTTTTTTCAACACCTTGAAACAAATGGGTTTTCCAATTTCGCAAACACAGGTGCTGCCCGACCATGCCGCGCTCAATCCCGCCGCGCTGCCGTCTGCCGATTATGTGTTCGTTACCGAAAAAGACGCGGTGAAACTGCCGCCCGACTGCCCCGAAAACGTGTGGGTGCTGCCCGTCCGCGCCGAAATCACCCCCGATTTGGCGGCGTTTGTGTTGGCGCGTGTCATCAACTGACTGCCAAACCGTTGCCCCACCCGCAAAAATGCCGCAAAATCCGAACAGATTTTGCGGCACACTGCGCCAAATATATAAGACAAGGCAGCAACGCCCGCCGTGTACGGTTGGTACATAAGAGCGCTGGCAACGCCGTATCATTGCGATTTTAATCAACCATATCAGGCAAATAATTGATTTTACTTGCCGCAATATTGTTTTTTGCGATGGGGAAAACCACGCGCTTTCAAACACGCCGCCATTTTGCGCTCGTAGTCCAAACCGTGATAACGGCTGTTGTATTCGCGGCATTGCGCTGCCTGTTTTTCATAAGCGGCGCACCCGTCCGATTGTCCGCCGCTACCGTCCGCAGCACAGCCCGCCAGCAGCACCGCCACCCCCAAAAAGCCGATTTTCCAAGCCATATCATTGCTCCTGTGGTTGTAATTTGTTCAAAACCTCTGCCAATTCGGGCTGGCTTTCGGCAAGCACACGCAACACCTTGCCCTGCCCTTCGTCCACCGCCAAACAACGCACCGTTTCTTCATACACCGCCAAAGGGTCGCCCAAATCCACTTCGGAACGGTTCACCGCATCGCGGCACGCTTCATACGCCTTGTCCAACTGCGCGATGTGCGTTTCGTCCAGTTGCTGCTGTTGCCACTTTTCGGCAAGCGATTGGTTTGATAAGGTTTTACCCGCCACATCTTGCACGGCGGGGCTGGTATTGAGTTGTTTTTTTATCAAATCGTTTGCCGTATCTTTGCCCAAGCCCGTCAAAATATTGGTGGCACTGGCAACCACAATACCGACAATGGTGGTCAGCACCACGCTGATGCCCGCCCAAATTTTGGCTTTGATGCTTTTTTTCGGTGCTGCGTCCATACGCATTTCCTTCTGCCCGCCGTTGCGGCTGCCTGATAAAAAACAATCCGCGCAATTTGCAACCATGCTGCATATTGCTGCCGTAAAACAGCCATTTTACAATTGCCCAAACAGCTTGTCCACGCCCGCAACAGTGCCAAACCACTTTTCGTGTCGGGCAAAACGGCTTCGGGTTTAGGGCGTGTCATCAATTGACCGAAAAATCTCTGTACTGTCATTCCCGTGCAGGCGGGAATCCAAATCGAAGCAGGTGTAGATACCATCTTTCCAGTCAAGCTCCCGTAGCAGAAATTTCCAACTGACGGGACTGATAAACCGTTTGATGCTTCAATACGCCAAAGCAAATATGTACCAATTTACGCATCGCCGCGCCCAATGCCTGCATCGGCGTTTTTTGCCTTTGCAGCAGACGGGCGTATTGGGCGGCAATATCAGGGTTGTATTTCTTTGACACG
>NZ_AUAP01000022.1 GCF_000428785.1 Conchiformibius kuhniae DSM 17694
CGAAAATGCACGAATCGGGACAGCAAAGGGGGCGGGTGATGTTATCCAAAAAAGGTTCGGCAGTATTGCGTGCGGCCTTGTATCTGCCTGCGGTCGTGTCAAAGAAATACAACCCTGATATTGCCGCCCAATACGCCCGTCTGCTGCAAAGGCAAAAAACGCCGATGCAGGCATTGGGCGCGGCGATGCGTAAATTGGTACATATTTGCTTTGGCGTATTGAAGCATCAAACGGTTTATCAGTCCCGTCAGTTGGAAATTTCTGCTACGGGAGCTTGACTGGAAAGATGGTATCTACGCTTGCTTTTTAACTATAATTAATGACACACCCTAATTTCCCCAAAACAAATATTTCAATGCCATCGCCACACACGCCACCACCACCAAAGGCTTAACCAGCTTCGCCCCGTTTTTGTACACCAAGTGCGAACCCAAATACACGCCCGCCACTTCCCCCACCGTCATCAAAATCCCCGCCAGCCACACCATTTTGCCCAAGTAAATAAAAATGGCAAGCGAAACCAAGTTGCTCGCCAAATTCAACACTCGCGAATACGCCATGCCCGCCGTCAGGCTCATGCCCAGCAGCATGGTTACCGCCGCCAGATAAAACGTTCCCGCGCCCGGCCCGAAAAAGCCGTCATAAAAACCAATCAACGGCACCACGGTAAACGAAAACGCCGCCACACCCATTTTGGCAGTACGCGGCTCGTCTTTGATTTGCTTGGAAAAGGCAAAATACGCCGCCATCAGAATCAGCATCACCGGCAGCGCATAGCTCATAAAACGGTTGCCGACAAACTGTATCGCCAACGTCCCCAAGCCCCCGCCCAACAGCGCGGGCGGCAGCAATGCCCACAAACGCCGTTTGTCCAAAACGCCCTTGCCCGCATAATAATGCGTGGACGCCAACGCCCCCACCGCACCTTGCAGCTTGTTTGCCGCAATCGCCTGTGCGGGCGAAAAACCCGCCGTCAGCAAAACGGGAATGGAAATCAAACCGCCGCCGCCGCACAGCGCATCGATAAAGCCCGCCACCGCCGCCCCGACAATCAAAAACGCCATCACGCCCAAATCCAAGCCCCAAAATTCAATGCCCGTCATCATAACCGTTCTCCGTATGTGTGTTCCCGCGCACGGTGCTGCACCTGAAGCACAGCCCTATGCCTTGCCCTGATTCGGACGGCGTTATGCCCCGCCCGAATAAAAAACCATTTTACCGCCGCAAACGGCGGGGCTTCAAACCGAAAAGAAATAAGATGAAAAACGCCGTCATGCACAGGCATGACGGCGGTCTGTTGCCGCCGCACGGGGGGCGGAAGTGTTTACGCCGCGCTCACGGGAATAATGCCGATTTTCGCCTGCCACTTGCGCGGGGCAACGGCGTGGACGGACTGACCTTGGCTGTCCACCGCCACCGTAACCGGCATGTCTTTCACTTCAAACTCGTAAATCGCTTCCATGCCCAAATCGGCAAACGCCACCACTTTCGCCTGTTTGATGGCTTTGGCAACCAGATACGCCGAACCGCCCACCGCCATCAGATACACCGCGCCGTGTTCGGCAATCGCTTCGCAGGCAGCCTCGCCGCGCTCGGATTTGCCAATCATGCCCAGCAATCCCGTTTCCTGAAGCATTTGGCGGGTGAATTTGTCCATGCGCGTGGCGGTGGTGGGGCCGGCGGGGCCGACCACTTCATCGCGCACGGGGTCAACCGGCCCGACGTAGTAAATCATCTTGTTGGTAAAATCCACAGGCAAAGGCTCGCCCTTGTTGAGCATGTCCACCATGCGTTTGTGCGCGGCATCGCGGCCGGTGTAAATTTTGCCGTTGAGCAGCAGCACGTCGCCCATTTTCCATTGCGCCACGTCTGCTTTGGTGAGCGTGTCCAGATTCACGCGGATACCGTTTTCGGCGTGGTAGGTGATGTCGGGCCAATCGTCCAAAGACGGCGCTTCCAGTTGCGCCGCGCCGCTTCCGTCCAATTCAAATTCCACATGGCGGGTGGCGGCGCAGTTGGGAATCATGGCAACGGGTTTGGACGCGGCGTGGGTGGGGTAATCCAAAATTTTCACATCCAAAACGGTGGTCAAACCGCCCAAACCTTGTGCGCCGATGCCCAAAGCGTTTACTTTTTCAAACAGTTCCAAACGCAGTTTTTCTACGGTGGACAGCTCCGCGCCCGAAGCGGCTTTGTCTTGCAAATCGTGAATGTCAATGTGGTCCATCAGCGATTCTTTCGCCAGCAACGCGGCTTTTTCGGGCGTGCCGCCGATGCCGATGCCCAAAATGCCCGGAGGACACCAGCCCGCACCCATGGTCGGCACGGTTTTCAGCACCCAATCCACGATGCTGTCCGAAGGATTGAGCATCGCCATTTTGGATTTGTTTTCCGAGCCGCCGCCTTTTGCCGCGCAGGTAACGTGAATGCGGTCGCCTTTGACGACTTCCATATGGACGACTGCGGGGGTGTTGTCTTTGGTGTTCAAGCGTTTGCCCGCAGGGTCGGCGAGTACGGAGGCGCGGAGTTTGTTGTCTTCCCAGTTGTAGGCGCGGCGCACGCCCTCGTCCACCATTTCCTGTACGCTCATATCGCTGTCCCAGCGCACGTCCATGCCGATTTTCAAAAACACGGTGGCGATGCCCGTGTCTTGGCAGATGGGGCGGCGGCCTTCGGCGCACATGCGGCTGTTGGCAAGGATTTGCGTCATCGCATCGCGGGCGGCGGGGTTTTCCTCGCGTTCCAATGCCTTGCTCAGGGCTTGAATATAGTCTTTGGGGTGGTAGTAGCTGATAAATTGGAAAGCATCGGCAATGCTTTGGATAAAGTCTTCTTTTTTGATGACGGTCATGGCGTGTTCCTTGGGTGGGTTTGTGTAAACGGCTTATGATAGCGAAAAGTGCTTGGCAAAACAATTCAGGCAGCCTACGTAGGGAATGGTTGCTGAAATAGCCGATTTTTTATTTTTTAGGTAAAATCTAAAACTTCCTTCATTACACGATGGTAAATGCCAAATGCAAAACTATTATGAAAAGAAATTTCAACTTTTGGAAAAAGAATCCGACACTGGTACTGCATTATTTGAAATCGTACGGGTTTTAATGTATCAGAATAGCTCACCAAAACTGTCTCAAAAAGAAAACAAGTATGATATTTTTTGGCACTCATATTTTATTAATTATTTAACGATTGATATTTTTCAAAGTGAAGATTATTTATGGTCGTTTGGACAGTATATCCGTCTTGGAAAAATAGACTATGATTTATATAAAAAGATGATTGGTTTAGATGAACAATCTTTTATTAATGCCACTCGCCTGTCAGGCATAATTTCAGACTTTCAAAAAAATACATGGAATGAATTGACTATATATTTGGAAAATCTCAATAGCAATACTTTATCTGAATTTATTCAAACGACCAATCATTTTAGAAAGAATTATTTACAAAGAAAAGATAAGTGTAATGAAATAAAGAAAAAGCTAAATTTAACTCAATTAGACGCTTTAATTCTATCGGGATTATATTTATATCAATTTGTTGTAGGAAAAACTGAAAACATAAAAATACCTTTTCAAATTGACATGGGGGAGTTTTATACTCTGCGAAATCAAGATATATGGATAGTGATAGATAAAATTATTCAAGGTTCTTGTCGGGAGAAAACATTAAATCAAAATAAAATTTTCTCTGCAATAGCCAAAAAGATTTTTCCTTTATTAAGCGGTAAAGTAGATAAATTTCATTTATATGAATATCAATTATTTTGCGAATTGGTTGCAAACTGGGCAAATTTAAATATTTGGAAAAATGAAATTATTCCAAGCTATTGCTACTATGAAAAAGATGAGGAAGACTGTTTTAATGAGAAAAGAGGAGTATTGCAACTTTACAATGACTATAGCGGCATGAAATTATTGGGCTTATCTTTAACTGAAGATAATATAAATCAAATTTATCAATCTGTTGGTGAAGCAGGAATGCAAGCACTTTGCAAACGATTTAGCATTCTGTTTTGGTTGAAAGATATATATGGTATAGAAGAATTATCAATTAATGGAAAAATTTATAATTTACACGATGCAATAACAACAATTACTTCTGCACAAGTATTTTATCAAACCGACCATCTGGAACCGTTTTTGTCTCTGGTTTATGAAAAAAATTTGTTACCACACGAAGCATTAATAGTTATGATGGAGCAAGGTCGGCAAACCGGAAAAGTCAGAACGGTTTTAGCATTTGATGATATAAACCAAAAAGCGCGTTCTCTATATAACTGGATTACAGGCAAGGAAAGTAAAACTGCAAAAACCAAGAAAATGTTAGAGATTTTAAAATTTTGGTCTCACGATTTAAACCATGTTACACGCACCGACTTATCAGAAAAACCTTTTTATAGAATTGGTGATTTCATATTTAGCTTGCCCCATTGTTTAGGTGAGCAAGATTTATACACAACTGCTGTCAATAGCATTAGAAAAACTTATAAAAACCGTAAAGAATTACGAAAAGAAACAGCATTGATTGAAAAAAATCTGGCTAATTTATTTAAACAACACGGGTTGCAAGTTACAAGCTCTTTTATGCCTGATGATAAATCGGTTGGAGAAATGGATTTGGTTATCATACAAGATGATACGGTATTACTCATTGAAGTCAAATCCAGTTTTATCCGAGCAGGCATTGATGAAAGATACTTATACAAACACAACGTATTAAATAAAGCAGCATATCAATTAGATAAAAAGCTGGCTTATTTAAAACAATATTATTCGGACAAACAAAACTTTCACTCTTGGATTGTTGATACCACTTTAGAATTTGACCATATGTATTTTGGTTCACATTTAAAAATATCGTTGGAAGAGTTGGTAATTATCTTAAATCAAGATGAAATGTTTTTAGAGGAAGTTGAAAAATTACAAACAGATGTTATATATCTTAAAGAAAAGAAAGAGCTTGATTTATCTGATTTAATTTATCGGGTACAAAATAATGAGTTTTGGAAAAAGAGTATCAATCGGTTCTTGATGATGGCAGAAAGCAAATAGACCTATTCCTTGTGTTATCTACCGTATAATCCATTCTTTTTTCACATCGATACAAACAACCCTCAGGCTAGGGCGTGTCATCAATTGATTTTTTATGCTGAAAATTCAGTGCAATATAAAAAATCCGTCATTCCCGCGAATGCGGGAATCCACTGTCCGATGCTTGGCAAGTGATGTTTTATCAAGGCTTGTCGTGCTTTGACTTGGATTCCCGCATTCGCGGGAATGACGGCGTTTTTGTATTGTGCTGATTTACAGTAGAAAAGTTTAATTGATGGCACGCCTTAGGCGCGTTTGCGAAACTCGCCGGTGCGGGTGTCGATTTCCACTTTGTCGCCGTTTTCCACATACGCCATCACTTGGATTTCGGTGCCGCCGACCAAGCGTGCGGTTTTCATCACTTTGCCGGAGGTGTCGCCTTTGACGGCAGGCTCGGTGTATTCCACTTCGCGCACGATGATGGTGGGCAGCTCCACCGAAATCGGGTTGCCTTCGTAAAAGGTTACTTCGCACACGTCTTCCATGCCGTCCACGATGAATTTGAGCGCGTCGCCGATGTTTTCGGCTTCGATTTCGTATTGGTTGAATTCTTCGTCCATAAAGACGTACATCGGGTCGGCGTAGTAGCTGTAGGTGCAGTTTTTGCGCGACAAAACAATCACGTCAAATTTGTCGTCTGCTTTGACGATGGTTTCGGAAGCGGCGCCGGTGAGCAGGTTTTTCAGTTTCATGCTCACTTTGGCAGAAGAGCGTCCGCCTTTGATGTATTCGGTTTTTTGTACCACCATCGGGTCGTTGCCAATCATAAACACGTTGCCGGCGCGCAGTTCTTGTGCGGTTTTCATCGAAATTCCTTTTCGGGTTGAAACAATCGGGTGCTGTAAACAAAACGCGCCATTTTAGCGGATAGGCGGGGCAGGTGCAAACGGCGTTCAAACAAGGTCGCGGTATGCGCTGCGGACGGTTTTGCCCGCGCCGTCGTCGTGGTCGGCAAAGTGCGGGGCGGGCAGCCCGAGTTTGGCGGCTTCGGCGGCGTAAAACGCGGCTTTGCGCGGGTGCGCCGGTTCTACGATGTTGCGGACGCGCACGCCGTTCGGGGTGTCGAGCGCCCGCAGCAGGGCGGCTACGGCAAGGTCGCGATGCACCATATTGACGGGGCGGTTGGCACCGGTGTTGTTTTGCCGTTTGAGCAGGCTGTGTACGGGGTGGCGTTCTGCGGCATACAGTCCGCCGAAACGGAGTATGTCGATATTCGCCACGCCGCTTGCCAAGCAGGCTTGTTCCGCCGCGACAATGGCTTGCGCGGAAGCGGTGGCGGGTTCGGGCGGGCTGTGTTCGTTGCATTCGCGGGCGCGGTCGCCGTACACGGAAATGCTGCTGCCGAACACCAGTTGTGCCGCGCCGCAGTGTGCGGCAGTGCGGGCGAGTGCGCCGATGGTGGCGGCGTAGTCGGGCAGTGGCGCGGGCGGCAGCAAAAACACCCATGCGCGGCAATCCGCCCATGCGGGCAGGAAGCTGTCGGGCGTGAGAGCGAGTGTGTCCAATTCAAAGGGCAGGTTGATGTCGTCCGAAGTGAGCCGGCGTTTGACGGCGCGCACGGGCGTGCCGCGCTGCCACAGGGCTTCCGCCAAAGGGCGTCCGAGAAAGCCGAAGCCGAAAATCAGGGTGTTCATCAAAATTCCTTTTCGGTGTGCAACCCCGCCGTTCACGGCGTTAAAACCGTTTTTGATTCGGTCGGGGGGAACGCCGTCCGAATCAGGGCAAGGCATGGGGCTATGCTTGATGTGCAGCCCTGTGCGTTGAAACACGGGGCGGGGCTTTCGGGTTTTATTGGCGGCAATTGTGGCGTAAAATGGGATTTTTTCGCAAGGGTTTTGCTGATGTCGCTTGCCGATTTGCTGCGCCGCATTGTCGGTGCGTCCCATGTGCTGACCGGCCGTGCCGCCGAGCCTTTTTGCACGGGCTACCGTTTTGGTGCGGGCAGTGCGCTGGCGGTGGTGCGCCCCGCCACCTTGTCGGAATACTGGCAGGTGTTGCAGGCGTGTACCGATGCCGATGCGGTGGTCATCTGCCAAGCCGCCAACACGGGCTTGACCGGCGGCTCGACCCCGCACGGCAGCTACGACCGCCCCGTCGTGCTGATTAACACCATGCGCCTGAAAGGGATTTTTCTGATAGACGACAACCGCCAAGCCGTTTGCCTGCCCGCCGCCACGCTCTACGAATTGGAAAACCGCCTACAGCCTTTGGGACGCGAACCGCATTCGGTCATCGGTTCGTCCTGCATCGGCGCATCGGTGGTCGGCGGCGTGTGCAACAACTCCGGCGGCGCACTGGTGCGGCGCGGCCCCGCCTACACCGAAATGGCGGTGTTTGCACGGCGCAACGAAACGGGCGGCTTGGAGCTGGTCAACCATCTGGGCATCGACTTGGGCGACACCCCCGAACAAATCTTGGACAACCTCCAGCACGGACGTTTCGGCAACATCTCCCGTCAAGGCAAAGGACATGACCACGACTACTGCCGCCACGTCCGCCAAATCGACGCCGACACCCCCGCCCGCTTCAACGCCGACCCCGCCCGCCACCACGACGCATCGGGCAGCGCGGGGCGCGTGGCGGTGTTTGCCGTGCGGCTGGACACCTTCCCCGCCGACACCGACACCGCCGTATTCTACATCGGCAGCAACAGCACCGCCGCACTCACCGAACTGCGCCGCGACATGCTCGGCAGCTTCGCCCACCTGCCCGTTTCCGGCGAATACATCCACCGCGACGCCTTCGACTTGGCAGAACAATACGGCAAAGACCTCTATTACTTCATCAAATACGCGGGAACACGCCACCTGCCCAAGCTGTTTGCCGCCAAAGCCTTCGCCGACCGCCTCCTGCCCCCGCACAGCAGCGACCGCATTTTGCAAGCCCTGTCGCGGCTGCTGCCCGCCCACCTGCCGCCCCTGCTGCGCCGCTACCGCAACGACTACGAACACCACCTCATCATCAAAACCGCCGGCGCAGGCACCGCCGAAACCCGCACCTACCTGCAACAATACTTTGCCGACCCGCACACCGGCGCGTTTGCCGAATGCAGCCCCCAAGAAGCCCAAGCCGCCATGCTGCACCGCTTCGCCGTTGCTTCCGCCGCCGTACGCTACCGCGCCGTCCACCATCGCGACATCGCCGACATCGTCGCCCTCGACATCGCCCTGCGCCGCAACGACCGCGACTGGTTTGAACGCCTTCCGCCCGAACTCGACGCCCAAATCGCCCGCAAGCTCTACTACGGACACTTCTTCTGCCACGTCTTCCACCAAGACTACCTCGTCAAACAAGGCAAGGACTGCACGGCAATCGAACACGCCATGCTGCAACTGCTCGACCGGCGCGGCGCACGCTATCCCGCCGAACACAATGTCGGACACCTCTACCGCGCCGACCCCGAACTGGCAGACTTCTACCGCCGTCTCGACCCCACCAACAGCTTCAATCCGGGCATCGGACAAACCGCCAAAAACAAAACATGGAACTGAGCTACCGCACCCTTGCCGCCCCCGCCGAAGGCATGTTTAAAGACAAAGGCAGCCGCTTCACCGCCTACGCCTTCCCCGTCTGCACCGAAGCGCACGTCAAACAACACACCGGCACCCTGCGCCAAACCCACCACAAAGCCCGCCACTGGTGCTACGCCTACCGTCTGGGCACAGACGGCAACCGCTTCCGCGCCAACGACGACGGCGAACCCGCAGGCAGCGCGGGGCGTCCCATCTTGGGGCAGATTGACGCTTTCGGGCTGACCGACACGCTGGTGGTGGTGGTGCGCTACTTCGGCGGCACGCTGCTGGGCGTTCCCGGCTTGATTCACGCCTACAAAACCGCCACCGCCGCCGCCCTTGCTGCCGCCGAAATCATCGAAAAAAACATCGAATGCGAAACCGCACTGGTTTGCGCCTACGCCGATTTGAGCGAAGTGCTGCGCGTGGCAAAACAACACGGCGCTTACACCATCTCACAAAATTTGCAGCTCGACTGCCGCCTGACCCTGCGGCTGCCCCTTGCCCAAGCCCCATCGTGCCGCCACGCATGGGCAAAAATCCCGTCCGTACACATCGAAACATAAGCCCCGCACCGCCATCACCGCACGCTGCGGATACCAAACGGATTTCCCCCTGTTCTGTTATAATCCTACGCCACACAGACAACGCGAACCACCCAACGCAAAGGAGTTTCGATGAAAATCGCCATTGTGGACTACGGCATGGGCAACCTGCATTCCGTACTCAAATCGGTACAGGCTGCCGCCCGCCTTGCCCGCACCGCCGCCGACATCGCCCTGACCGACCGCCCCGAAGCCCTTGCCGCCGCCGACAAAATCGTCTTTCCCGGACAAGGCGCGATGCCCGACTGCATGGCGGCACTGCAGCGCAACGGCTTGGACGAAGCCCTGTCGCACGCCCTGCGGCACAAACCCTTTTTCGGCATCTGCGTGGGGGCGCAACTGCTGTTCGAGCGCAGCGAAGAAGGCGACACCGCAGGCTTGGGGCATTTTCGCGGCACGGTCAAACGCTTTGCACACGGTCAGCGCGACCCGCACGGCACACGCCTGAAAATCCCGCACATGGGCTGGAACAGCGTGCGCCAAACCCGTCCGCACCCGATGTTTGCCGACATTGCCAACGGCACGCGCTTTTACTTCGTCCACAGCTACCACTTCGCCCCCGCAGAGCCGCAAACCGTTGCCGGCGAAAGCGACTACCCCGACCCTTTCGCCTGCATCGTTGCCCGCGACAACGTGTTTGCCACCCAGTTCCACACCGAAAAAAGCCACGATGCGGGCTTGCTGATGTTGCGGAATTTTCTAAACTGGCAGCCCTGAGGGGCAATCCGATTGCACCTTTTCGGGCGAATTGTGTAAAATAACGCTAATTTCCGCCCGATATTTGTAAACCCCAACCGCTCAGGTATTGATTATGCTGCTGATTCCCGCCATCGATTTGAAAAACGGGCAATGCGTCCGCCTCAAGCAGGGCTTGATGGAACAGGCGACCGTGTTTTCCGACTCGCCCGCCGAAACCGCCGTCCACTGGCAACAACAGGGCGCAAGGCGTTTGCATTTGGTGGACTTGGACGGCGCATTTGCCGGCAAGCCGCAAAACGCCGAAGCAGTGGCGGCCATTTTGGCGGCGGTGGCAGACAAAATGCCCGTGCAGTTGGGCGGGGGCATTCGCGATTTGCACACCATCGAGCGTTATCTGGCTTTGGGTTTGCACGATGTGATTATCGGCACGGCGGCGGTGAACAATCCCGCCCTTGTTGCCGAAGCCTGCCGCGAATTTCCGGGACGCATCATTGTCGGCATCGATGCCAAAGACGGCATGGTGGCGATTGACGGCTGGGCGGTCGTTACCAGGCACCGCGCCGCCGATTTGGCAAAACGCTTTGCCGATGACGGCGTGAATGCGGTGATTTACACCGACATCGGGCGGGACGGCATGATGAGCGGCGTCAATGTTGCCGCCACCGCCGCTTTGGCACAAAGCACCGGCATGCCCGTCATCGCATCGGGCGGATTGAGCGGCTTGGACGATGTACGCGCCCTGTGCGCCGCAAGCTGCATTCACGGCGCGATTACCGGACGGGCGATTTACGAAGGCAGCTTGGATTTTGCCCAAGCACAGCGTTTGGCAGACGAATTGTCCGCACCCGCCGTGTCGGGCTGACGCGCATTCGTGCTGCTGCCAAGCATTATTCTTTGAATTAAAAATCAAAAAGGAAAAATTATGAACGGCGCATTTATGCTTACCGCCTTTGTGCTGGGCTTTTGGTGCATTTGGTCGGCAAACCGTGATGTCAATTCGGTGTTGGAATCGCTGGGTATCACCCTCACCGCCATCGTGGCAAAAAGCCTGATGGAATGGAGCGGTCCGCCCGAATTTAATTCCGTCATGCTTGCCGTATGGGGCATTTTGTTTATTTATTCGGTGGTTACCTTGGAGCTGATTGACCGCTACTCCACCAATATGTCTGTCAATCTCACCATTGCCATCGCTTCGGCGGTGGGCTGGTTCTTTTTGGCGCAATGGCTGTTCAGCGCGGAAGGCATGGCGAAAGTCGGCTCTTGGATTGCCTGAACGTTTGCGGGGCATACCGCTATGCGGCCGCACAACGCAGCACCCGCAGCACGACACGCCCCACCCCGGCAAAAAACCCGCCGCCCGCCGGCACCACGGTTTTTTGCCGCCCACACTCCCCTTTCGGGCGTGCCGTTTGCGGTACGCCCGAAATTTTGTTTGCAAAGGAATTTTGATGCTTGCCAAACGGATTATCCCCTGCCTCGACGTGGACAACGGCCGCGTGGTCAAAGGCGTGAATTTTGTCGGACTGCGCGATGCGGGCGACCCCGTTTCCGTTGCCAAACGCTACAACGACGAGGGCGCGGACGAACTCACTTTTCTGGACATCACCGCCAGCAGCGACAACCGCGACACCATTTTGCACACCATTGAAGCGGTGGCTTCGCAAGTGTTTATTCCGCTTACCGTTGGCGGCGGCGTGCGCTCGCTGGCCGATATCCGCCGCCTGCTCAATGCGGGCGCGGACAAAGTGGGCATCAATTCCGCCGCCGTGTCCAATCCCGATTTGGTCAGCGAAGCGGCGGCGTTTTTCGGTTCGCAGGCGATTGTGGTGGCGGTGGACGCCAAAGCCGTCAATGCAGACAACACGCATTGGGAAGTGTTTACGCACGGCGGCCGCAAAGCCACAGGGCTGGACGCGGTGGACTGGGCGCGGCAGATGCAGCAGCGCGGCGCGGGCGAAATCCTGCTCACCAGCATGGACAGGGACGGCACCAAAAGCGGTTTCAATCTGCCGCTCACCCGCGCCGTTGCCGATGCGCTGGACATTCCCCTGATTGCATCGGGCGGCGTGGGCAATGTCCAACATTTAATTGAAGGGATTACGCAGGGACACGCCGATGCGGTGCTGGCGGCGAGCATTTTCCACTTCGGCGAAGTGTCTGTCGGCGAAGCGAAACGGCAAATGCAGGCGGCGGGGATTGAAGTTCGTTTGTAAGTTTCAGGCAGCCTGAACAAGGAAAAACACCATGCAGCAACGCGAATGGCACTTTCATTATCCCACCAACCGAAACCTCAGCCGGCTTATCATGCTTGTGTGGATTGTGCCGGTATTATTGGGATTCGCGTATCCCAAATTATATTGGTGGGGCGTCGGCACGGGTTTGGCAGGTGCCATCGGTCTCGGCATCGGCATAGATACTTGGTGGCGCTCGCGCCGCACAAACGAGTTTGTCCGTCTTGACGAACAAGGGCTGTCCTTTCAAATCAACCCCGACCCTGCGACTTACCGCATTCCGTATTCGGCATTGCTGTATGTGGAACTGGATTACCAACTAATGCCCTACACTTACCAAATGACTCATGCCAAATTGCATTTGGAATACCGCCTGCCCGAAGACGACCCCGACAGCGAACCGCGTAAACAATTGATGGATTTGAGACGTCTGCATTATCCACCGCCAAGTTGGGAAGAATGGAAACGCAATGGCTCCGGCTACGCTTACGCACAAACCGTCCTTGCCCTGCATGATGCACTTATCCGTGCATGCGCCCCGAAGCAATTGGCACTGTTCAGCCCCACACAGGCAATGCGCGACAAAGCATGGTTGGAACAGGAAAAACAACGCACCCGCGAATGGCTGGATTCGTTTAAAAAACCCTACTGAAACCGTTTTCAGGCAGCCTGAAAACACACCCGTCATTCCCGCGAATGCGGGAATCCATATTGTTTGATAACAAAACTTTGTCTGAAAATGCGCTTGGATTTCCGCCTGCGCGGGAATGACGGCACAACAGACAATATCCGATTGATTTGAAATATTTTCAAACAGCCTGAAAAAAGGATTTCCATGACAGATTTAACGCTTTGGCAATACATTGCCGTCATCGTGCTGGCGGTGGGCGCGGGCGTGTTGAACATCGTAGCGGGCGGCGGCTCGAACATTATTTTGCCGATGCTGATGATTTTCGGCGTGCCGCCCGACATCGCCAACGGCAGCAACCGCGTGGGCGTGTTTTTGCAGTCGCTCACCGGCATTCACGGCTTTGCCAAAGCCGACAAAATCCCCCCTGCCCTGCAAGTGTGGCAGATTATGCTGCCCACCCTGCTCGGCGGTGCGCTCGGTGCGGCGGCGGCATCGGTTTTGCCCAACCACCTGCTCAAGCCCGCGCTGCTGCTGGTGATGCTGGCGGTGGCGGCGATGATGCTGTTCAAGCCCAATCTGCTCCACCACAGCCCCGACACCGAGCCGGTAAACATCAACCGCCACCGCAAAGCATGGGCGGGCATGTTTTGTGCGGGCATCTACGGCGGTTTCGTGCAAGCGGGCGTGGGCTTGCTGATGCTGCCCCTGCTGGTGGCGCTGCTGCGCTACGACCCCGTCCGCGCCAATGCTTTGAAAGTATTGTGCACGCTCGGCTTTACCGCCGTTGCCCTGCTGATATTCATCGTGCAGGGGCAAGTGTGGTGGACGCTGGGTTTGGCACTGGCGGCGGGCAACGTTGCCGGTGCGCTGATTGGCGTGCGCGTTGCCCTGAAGCTCTCTCCCGATGCCATGCGCTGGGTGGTGTTTGCGATGACGCTGGTGGCGGTAACGGTTGCCCTGTTCATCAAATAATTTTTTCAATATCTTGCCTGTAAAGGACGAATCTTATGGACGTTTACGCCCTGCTGCGCCCCTTGTTGTTCCGTTGCGACCCCGAAAGTGCGCACCGTCATGCCCTGAACGCGCTGAAATATGCTGCGGCGTGCGGCTGGAAAGCCCCCGCCGCCGAAGGCACGCCCGTCAAGCTGATGGGGCTGGATTTGCCCAACCCTGTCGGCTTGGCGGCGGGGCTGGACAAAAACGGCGAATACATCAATGCCCTGTCGGCACTCGGTTTCGGCTTCATCGAAATCGGCACGGTAACGCCCCTGCCGCAAGCGGGCAATCCGCAACCGCGCCTGTTCCGCATTCCCGAACACCACGCCGTCATCAACCGCATGGGCTTCAACAACGACGGCATCGACCGTTTGATTGCCAACGTCCGCGCCGCCAATTTCAAAGGCGTGTTGGGCATCAACATCGGCAAAAACGCCGCCACGCCGATGGAACGCGCCGCCGATGATTATCTGATTGGTTTGGAAAAAGCCTATCCGCACGCTTCCTACATTACCGTCAATATCTCCTCGCCCAACACCAAAAACCTGCGCGATTTGCAAGGCGGGGACGAATTGTCCAAGCTGTTGGAAACCTTGAAAAACAAACAGGCGGCACTGCACGGCGCACACGGGCGTTACGTTCCGCTTGCCGTGAAAATCGCCCCCGATTTGGACGAGGCGCAAACCGCCGACATCGCCCGCATCGTGCTGCAAACCGAAATCGACGGCATCATCGCCACCAACACCACCATCGACAAATCGGCATTGGGCGCATCACCTCTGGCACAGGAAGCGGGCGGTTTGAGCGGCGCACCCGTGCGCGAAGCGTCCGACCGCGTGCTGGCAAATTTGGCATCTGCCGTGGCGGGCAAAGTGCCGGTAATTGGCGCGGGCGGGATTTTGTCGGGCGAAGATGCGGCACGCAAACGCCGTTTGGGCGCAACGGCGGTGCAGGTTTACAGTGGCATGGTGTATCGCGGCCCCGCTTTGGTGGGCGAATGTGTCGGCGCCTGCCGTTGAGCGCGGGTTCGGGCGGGGCAACGCTCCGCCAACAAAATTTTGCACAAACCGTGCGCCTCCATACACGGTTTGCGGGTAAGATGTGCCGTTATGCCGCACAAATGCCACACCGTACGGGCGCGGAATTTGTGCAAAACCCCGCCAATCAGTTAAGATTGCCGTTTCAGACTAACCGCAACCCATACATTACCATGCCTATTATTTCCAAACGCATCGGCGCGGTCTGCATACTCACCGCGCTCACCGGCGCGTGCAGCGTCAATGTTACCCCCACGCCCTCCGGCTACGCCCGTACCACGCAGGTGGTGCCGTCTTACACGCCCGCCGAAAACTACCGTCTTGCCCCCAGCCACTGGACGGACGTTGCCAAAATACGCGCCGAAGCCCAACGTTTGGGCATGCAGGTCAATGGCGGACGCTTGAGCAAAGTTCAAGCCGCACAGCACCTGAACCGTTTCCGCTTGGGCTTGGTCGGCAGCAATCCCGTAGACGACAGCGTGTACGAAATCTACCTGCGTTCGGCGGTGGACAGCCAGCGCGGCGCCATCGACCCCGCCCAATCCAAAGCACTGGTGGAAAGCGCCCTGCGCGGCTGGGCGCAGCGCTGGCACGCCATGTCGCCACGCCCGAACAACCCCGCGTTTACCAATTTTCTGATGGAACACATGGGCATGCCGCCTTTGAAATAATGCCGTTGCCTTTTTCGGGCAATTTGGTACAATAGCCCGATTACCCCCCGCAAGCCGCCCCCCCAATCCGATTGGCGGCTTGCGTTTTTATATTGTCTCGCCCCGATTGCCCCGCAATCGGGCGGTTTGCCATTTGGCAGCACACAGAACAGATACGAAAAGGAATGTCGATGAACAAAATCCCCATCACCGCACACGGCGAAACGCTGTTGAAAAACGAGCTCAAACACCTCAAAAGCGTTGCCCGCCCCGAAGTGATTGCCGCCATTGCCGAAGCGCGTTCGCACGGCGACTTGTCGGAAAACGCCGAATACGAAGCCGCCAAAGAGCGCCAAGGCTTCATCGAAGGGCGCATTGCCGAAATCGAAAACAAACTCTCGCACGCCCACGTCATCAATCCCAAAGAAATCCACGCCGAAGGGCGCGTGGTGTTCGGCGCCACCGTTACCCTGTCGGATTTGGAAAGCGAAGAAGAAGTCACCTACCAAATTGTCGGCGACGACGAAGCAGACATCAAACAAAACAAAATCTCCCTGCACTCGCCCATTGCCCGCGCCATGATTGGCAAAGAAGAAGGCGATGTGGCGGAAGTGCAGGCGCCAAGCGGCGTGCGCGAATACGAAATCATCGCCGTGCAATACATTTGACGGAGCAGCGCGTGAAACGTTTGAGCGCATTAGCCGTGGCGCTGTGGCTGGGCATGCAGATTGGTTTTTATGCGGCATCGCTGGTGCTGTTCAACCAATTGGACAAGACCGAAGCGGGGCGCATTGCGGGCATCTTGTTCCACATTGCCAATTGGACGGGGCTGGCGGCATGGAGCACCGCATGGCTGACCTGCCGTCACACCCTGCCCTTGCGGCACGAAAAGGGGCGTTTCACACGCCGTTGGATTGCCCTGCTGCTGACCTTGCTCGCCTTTGCGGAGTGGGTGGTCAATCCGGTGATTCACGCGCTCAAACACGGACAGAGCCATTGGCTGCCCAATCTGCTGGGCGGGGGCTTCGGGGCATGGCACGGCACATCGTATATTCTGTATCTGATTATCAGCCTGATGGGTTTGGGCTTGGGCATACGGCTGCTGCGTTTGGAAGTGCGTTGAGCAAACGAAAAGTGCGTCATGAGGGCGCACTTTTTTATGGAATGGAAATGGGAATTTTGCACCAACACCGTTGGCAGGGCGCGTACCGTCATTTGACGGCTGAAAATCGTGCCACAAGCGGACGGTGGTCGGAATGCCGCCATGCCAAAGCGCGTACCGACTGCGCGGGTTCGCGGCTCAAAACATGGTCGATGTTCAGCCCGAACGGTTGCCAAGTGGGCAAATAGGCGGGTGTTTGTGCCGTGATGCGGGCGTGCGCGGCAAAGTCGCGGAATACGGGCGAAAACGGGCTGCTGTTCAGGTCGCCCACCACCACCACGTCCGTTTCGCGGGCAATTTTTTCGGCGGCAGCGCGCAAATAGTCGCGGCGCACGCCGGCAAGATAGGCATTGACGGGCGGGGGCGGATGCAGGGCATACACCGCCGTACCGTCTTCTCGCACGGCACGGACATAGGGAACTGCGTCCACAAAAAACGTTTCGCACGCGGCAAGCGGCTGCCGCGACCACAACACCAGCGCAAACGGCCCTGCTTCGCGGTGTCCGCAGCCGTGGGGGTAGGCTTGGCGCACACGCGACCACGCGGGCCGGTTTTCGTCCAATTCGGCAAAGGCGGCGATGTCGGCGCGTTCTGCCAAGATGCGTACGCTTTCGGCGGCGGGGTCGGCGTTTTCAAAATGCACGTTGTACCACAGCAGCGTCCACCCGTTGGCGGACACGGGGGCACGGGCGGGCGGCGGGCGCAGCAGCCACACGGCGCACGCCGTTGCCGATACCAGCCACAGCAGCCGCGTTTTGCCCCGCCCCGCGCACGCCGCCACAAGCAATATCAGGGCGTAATGCGGCAAAAAATGGGCAAACAGCTCCAAAAAATAGTGGTAACGCCCCATCTGCCCGCACCACAGCGCGACAAGCGAAGCGGCGGCAAGCACGTTCAAACGCTTTGCCGCCGCCTGCCGCCATATCGGTTCGGCACCCATCATTTCCGGTTCAGAAAGTATAGCGCATGCCCAAGGATACTTCGTGCGCTTTCATGTTCGCATCCATGTGGTTGTAACGGTAGCCCGCGTCCACCGCCACCTGCCTGTCCACCTGCAGGCTCACGCCCGCCATCACGCCCGGACTGACGCGGATTTTGTCGTGGGCGATGTATTCGTCTTCATCGCCAAACGTGGATTTGACCCGATTGAGCGACAAACGCGCCCCCACATAAGGTTGCAGCGCCGTGCCGGTGTCCACATCGTAAATGGCAGACACGCCCAAACTTTGCGCCTGCGCTTTGGCATATTTGCCTTTGCTGATGCGCGGATAATGGGTGTAGTCGCCGCCCAATCGCCAATCGCCGAAATCATAACCGCCGCCCAAACGCGGCAGCACGGTGCTGCGGCGATACACGCGCTGCGTCAGCCCCGAAACGGCGCGGTCGCGGGCATCGCTGCCCACCTGCAACGCCGCCACGCCGATGTCGCCCTGCACATACACGCCGCCCGTGCCGTCTGCCGATGCCGTCTGCGCCGCCGCGCCGCACACCGCCAGCGTTACCGCCAGCGCCTGAGATTTGTTTACCATGATGCGCTTTCCTTGTTTGTAGTATTGTTCAAGCCCGAACTCAACGGAACGAATAACGCAAACCCACCGTCAGTTCGTGCGCTTTGAGTTTGCCGTCCAAATGGTTGTAGCGGTAGCCCGTATCCACCACCATGTTCCGCGCCACACGGTAGCCCACCCCCGCCATCACGCCGGGGCTGAGTTTGGTGTCGCTGTCTTTCGCCACCGTACCGGGTGCCGACACTTCCTGACGGATGTTGTTTACCGACAGCCGCCCGCCCACATAAGGCTGCACGCCGGCAACGTACACAGGCACGTCATAAATCACCGACACGCCCGCACCGTAGGCACGGCTTTTGCTTTTTTTGTTTCCCGAAACGGCTTCCACCTGTTTGTAATGGGTGTAGTCGCCCGCCACGCGCCAGTCGCCGAAATCGTGCCCCATGCTCACACGCGGCAGCAGCGCCGATTCTTTGTAGCTTGCTTTCCAATCGCCCACGCCGTTGAGGTCTTTAAACGCCGTTTCGGCACGCAGATTGGTCAAGCCCACATCGCCCTGTACATAAAAACCGATGGTGCTGCCGTCCGCACGCGCCGTATCCGGCACCGACAGCACCAGAAAAACGGCAAAAACGGCAGCAAATGCGGCAAAAAAAGACTGCTTCATAAACGGATTCCTTCGTAAAACAAAAATGGACAAACTCAAGCGCATTCTAGCCGATGGCGCACAAGGGCGTAAAGCAGCGTCCGCCGCCTGCTGCGGCAAAAAACGGGCAAAGCCGCACAGAATCATTATTTATCAATACACTGAAACCAAATTAAGGTCAAAAAAATCACGCCCGCACGCCGCAATGGTGTTGTATTTCCGCACCACAACGCGCACACCTGCACATCCGCAGGCACAAACACCCCGCAATCCAACGCATTTTTACTTTGCGGCAGCAAAACTTTAGCAGTATAATCACATTGGCTTACGGAAAATGCATCGGCGTTGTCCGCAACCCGATGCCCGATGCGTGCAAGCCCGGTAAACGCTCGAGCGGTACGCTTTACAGGGCAGGCTTGATGCGCTGTCGGCGCATCAGTCCGTACCGAAACCGGCCGGTTTTCCGCCGACCGGCAATGATGGCGGTTCTGCCGTCTGCAAGCAGAACCAAAGCGTATCAATCTGTCAATTTTTTGGAGTTATTTCTTATGAATTTCGATAAAACCGTATCAGAGCTGCTGAATGTGGACGGCGCCCTCGCCGCAGCAGTGGTGGACTATTCGAGCGGCATGTTGCTGGCAGGCGGCGGTTCTGCCGTAGTGGATTTGGAAATTGCCGCCGCAGGCAATACCGAAGTGATGCGTGCCAAAATGAAAACCATGCAGATGCTCGGTTTGAAAGACCACATTGAAGATATTCTGATTACTCTGGGCAAACAATACCACCTGTTGCGCCCCCTGCGCAGCCACGACGGTTTGTTCCTGTATTCCGTATTGGAGCGTTCGCGTTCCAACTTGGCATTGGCACGCCGCTCCTTGGTCGATGCCGAAAACAATTTGGGCTAAAGGCGTATCGTTATTTAACTTATGCGGCGGTATGTTCAGCCAAAATCCGCACCTGCCGCGTTGAAAATCCCTGCAAGATACCCGACTTTGCGCGGATTTTCGCCTTGCATCTGCGGGTTTTGGCTTGAAAAACCGCTACGCAAAGCCGTTGATGACGCGCCCGAACCACCGCCGTCATTCCGGCACGGCTTTGCCGGCACACACACCAAAGACCGCAACACTCCGGCTTGCGGTCTTTTTGCATTGCCGGCATCAGGCTGATTTTCATGTTTCAACTCATAGGGCTGCACAAAGTGCAGCCCTGTGCCTTGCCCCGATTCGGACGGAGTTACGCCCCGCCCGAATAATAAAGCCGTGAACGGCGGGGGTTCAAACCGAAAAGAAACAAGATGAAAAATACTCAAGCAAACACACGCAGTTAAAGAGTAAATGCTCTTGACAATTCGCCGGCAATGACGAAAAATAAAGTACAAACATCGTTTTTCACCACGTCCCCCACCGTTCTGTTCAGGAATCCGCACCATGTCCCTCTCGCCCGTTGCGCTGCGCCGCAAAACCGAACCCAAACCCCACCCCACCGCCCAATATTGGCGCAAATGCGAAGTCGAAGCCCTGTTTGACGAGCCGTTTTTGGACTTGGTGTACCGCGCCGCCGAAATCCACCGCCGCCATTTCAACCCCCGCGAAATCCAGCTCTCCACGCTGTTGTCCATCAAAACGGGCGGCTGCCCCGAAGATTGCGAATATTGCCCGCAGTCGGCGCACTACAACACGGGTTTGCCAAAATCGCAAATGTTGGACGTGTCCCACATCGTTGAAAAAGCCAAAATCGCCAAAGCACGCGGTGCCAGCCGTTTTTGCATGGGCGCGGCATGGCGCGGCCCCAAACCGGACGACGTTGCCGCCGTGTGCGAAATCATCAAATCAGTCAAAGCACTGGGCTTGGAAACCTGCGGTACGTTCGGCATGCTGGAAACAGGCATGGCGGAAGACCTGAAACAGGCGGGCTTGGACTACTACAACCACAATCTCGACACCGACCCCGACCGCTACAACGACATCATCCACACCCGCCGCCACGAAGACCGCATGGACACACTGGGCAAAGTGCGCCAAGCCGGCTTGAAAGTCTGCTGCGGCGGCATTGTCGGCATGAACGAAACCCGCGCCGAACGTGCGGGGCTGATTGCCAGCCTTGCCAACCTCGACCCCCAGCCCGAAAGCGTGCCCATCAACCAACTGATTAAAGTCGAAGGCACGCCTTTGGCACATGCCGAAGACTTGGACTGGACGGAATTTGTCCGCACGGTGGCGGTGGCGCGGATTACCATGCCCCGCAGTTACGTGCGCCTGAGTGCGGGGCGCAACGCCATGCCCGAAGCCATGCAGGCGATGTGTTTTCTGGCGGGCGCCAACTCGGTGTTTTACGGCGACAAGCTGCTCACCACCGACAACCCCGAAGAAGACCGCGACCGCATCTTGATGGACAAACTCGATTTGCTGCCGCAAAAAACGGCCGGCGCATAGGGCATTGTCGGATTGTGGCGACAATACCGCGCTTGAACAATCGGCAAATAAGCAATATGATAAAACCCCAAAGCGGTAAAGCTGCCCCTATCAGGCAACTTCCGCTATAATAACGCGATTAACCTGCTTGAGACGAAAAGCAATGGATAACATTCTGTTACTAATCATTATTGCATTGTGTGTCGTATTGGGGGGCATGTTGGGGTACAACATGCTTCAGGAAAAAAGCTACCGCAACAAAATCCGCCGCCAATTCGGTCATGCCGACCGCGACGCACTGATGGGCGTACAACTGCAATCCGTGCGGGACGGACACAATGCCGTTCACGAACACGACGTCGCGCCCGCCACCCTGCCGCGCAATGCCCAAGACGATGTCAAACGCGAACGCAAGCGCCTGAAGCCCTCCATCGTGGGCAAAACCCCGCCGCCGCCCGCCGACGACGACCCCGACGACGGCGTGTTCATCGAAGCCGCACCCGCAGCAGCACCGGTGGGGCAAACGCAAGACCACGCCACCCGACAAATCGCCGACGACGTTTCGCGCTTTGCAGACGAAGACGATGACGGCGTCCGTTTCGACCACGAAACGCCTCCCCGCGAAGTGCCGCTTGCCCGCCAACCCGACCACCCGTCTGCCGAAGCCGCGCCCGTACCGAGCGTCCGCACCGAACCCGAACACCACGCACCGCCCGCCCCCGCCCCGCAGCAGGAAGGACACGGCTTGGTCAGCGAAATCAAAGCCACCTTTGCCCGCATGCTCGGCAGCAGCGACACGCCCGCCGCCGACAAAGCCGTGGCGGTAGCACTGCCCACCGATGACGGCGGCGATGATGCGCCCGCCGCCCCGCCCAAGCCCCTGCTGATACCGTTTGCCGACCTGAAAAACAGCGACCTGCCGTGGTTCGACCCCCGTGCCGACTACATGGCATACGTTTCCCTGCGCGAAGGCACGGAACTGCTCGCCTATCCGCGCCTGTCCAACCGCCACCGCTTCCAAATCGTCGGCTGCACCATGGACGGGCTGTTCCAAATTGCCGAGCCGATTCCGGGCGTGCAATACCAAGCCTTTGCCATCGGTTTGCAGGCCATCAGCCGCAACGGTTTGGCAGACGAGCGCGAGCTGCAATTGTTCGGACAACAGGTCGATATGCTGGCGCAAAGCATGGACGGCGAAGCGGTGGTGGACGACATCGGCGCGTTTTTGGCAAACGCCCGTCCTTTGGACGAATTGTGCGCCCAAGTGGACCAAACCATCGCCATTCATTTGGTGTCGCGCATCGGCATTTTGGGGGCGGAACTGCGCTCGGCGCTCGAAGAAGCGGGTTTCCAATTGCTGGAAGAAGGCGTGTTCGGCTTTGCCGACACGGGCGGCGACATCAAATACACCATCGTTACGCTGGACGGCAGCCGTTTTACGTCCAGCCTGCTCGCCAGCCAGCCGTATAAAGGTTTCAGCATGTTGTTCGACATCACCCGCGTGCCACCCGGCGAGGGCAATTTCGACCAATTTATGAATTTGGCGGTGCGCTTGTCGTCCACATTGGGCTTGGAGCTGGTGGACGACCAAATCCAGCAGCTTTCTACCGATTGGCTCAAGGAAGTGCGCACTTATGTGTTGGCAACACAACAGGAAATGCTCGGTGCAAACATCACGCCGGGCGGGAGTTTGGCACAAAGGCTGTTTGCCTGATGCCACGCAACTGCGGACGCGCCGTCCGCAGTTTTTTTCACCCGAAAAAGTGTCGGCAAGATGCCGCAAATGCTTTGGCAAACTGAAAAAAAACGTTATTTTCACGTCAATTGCCGTGTTTTGGCGTATGATGGCGTTATTTCCCCCAACAATATCCTTCACGGGACATTCCCTACCATGTATAAATTTTTATGGGCAACCGTTGCTTCGGTAGCGGTTTCTTCCGCTTTGGCATCGCAAACCACGCCTGTTCCCGATGTGCGCCCCGCCGCCAACGGCTGGCAGGTGGTCATCAATATTCCGCAACAACGCTTGTTTTTGTATTATGACGGGCAGTTGGAGAAGGTGTATCCGGTGGCGGTGGGCAAGGCGCACACGCAAACGCTGTTGGGCGAACACCTAATCGGGGCAAAGGCTTACAATCCGACTTGGCATATTCCCAAGTCGATTCAGCAGGAGCGCGGCGACGGGGTGAAAACCGTGCCGCCGGGCCCGAAAAATCCGCTCGGGCCGGTGTTTGTGCGCTTGGGCGACCCCAAACACGGTTTGGGCATTCACGGAACCAACGCGCCCGCCAGCGTGCCCGGTATCCGCAGCCATGGTTGCGTGCGGATGAAGTCGCCCGATGCTTTGGAGTTTGCCAAGAAAATCGCAACGGGTTCGCCCGCTACGGTAAGCTATGAGATGGCGGCGCTGAATGTGGACGAAGCGGGCAATTTGTGGCTGGCGGTGTACAAAGACCCCTACCGCAAAAACAATCTGAACCGCAATGCCCTGCGCCAAACCATTTCGGCTTGGGCAAAGGCAAACGGCGCCAACATCGGCACGGCGCGGGTGGAGCAGGTGATTAAGGCACAGGCGGGCAAAGCGGTGTGCCTGAGCTGTACGGGCAAAGCGGTGATTCAGGGCGATTTGCAGTCTTTGGCGTGGAACAGTGGTTCAATCAAACCGACCCTGCCGCGCGCGGGCGGCACGCGGGCAACGCGCAACGATGTGATGCCCGAAGGCAGCAGCATTGAGGTGGACGCCGCCGATGACGAAACCCGCCCTGCCCCACCGGCCACGCCGCGCAAAAAAACACCGCAGCGCCGCCGCATCAAACCGACTTCGGTGTTTGAAGAAACGCCGCTCGTGCCGGTAAACAAGCCCAAAGCCGCTTCCGCCCCCGCAGGCGAGCGCGTGTTGCAGCCGACCAACGCCAAATAAGCCCTGCCGCACCGCCGCCGTCCCCGCCGACAAGCGGCTGCTGCGGTTTCCCGCCCGCCTCCCAACCACGCCGCACACCGACCGCACCATGACCGACATTCCCCTGTATCTGGCTTCCGCCAGCCCGCGCCGCCGCGACATTTTGCAGCAACTGGGCTACCGCGTGCGCACCGTTCCCGCCGACATAGACGAAACGCCCAAGCCCAACGAATCCGCCTACCATTATGTCGGGCGCATGGCACTGGAAAAAAACCGCGCCGCCCGCCAACTGCACGGCAGCACGCTCGACCCCGCCGTGCCCCTGCTCAGCGCCGACACCACCGTTGCGCTCGACAGCCGCATTTTGGGCAAACCCGCCGATACCGAAGAAGCCTTTGCCATGCTCGCCCAACTTTCCGGTACCAGCCACCAAGTTATGACCGCCGTCTGCATCAGCCGCAACGGGCGCGAATACAGCGTGCTGCAATCCAGCGAAGTACGCTTCAAAACCTTGAGCGAACAAGAAATCCACGCCTACATCGCAAGTGGCGAACCGATGGACAAAGCCGGCGCGTACGCCATACAGGGCATTGGCGGCACATTCGTGTGCCACCTGTCCGGCAGCTTCACCGGCGTGATGGGGCTGCCCGTTTTTGAAACCGCCGCCCTGCTGCGCGAATGCGGCTGCGCCGTCCCCCCGCTTGCCCCCTGACGCCCGCACCACGAAAGGAAAAACCACCATGTTTCACGACAAACTGCAAGACTACCGCCAAATCTTGGACGAATGCGTCCGCGCAGACGAACAACTGGAAACCGTGCGTCCTGCCGTCAGCATTTACGGCAGCGCCCGCTTGCCCGAACACAGCCCCGAATACGCCCAAACCGAACGCTTGGCACGGCGCTTTGCCAACGCCGGACTCACCGTCCTTTCCGGCGGCGGGCCCGGACTGATGGCGGCCGCCAACAAAGGCGCCTACACCGGCAACGGCATCTCCGTAGGGCTGAACATCGTCCTGCCCCGCGAACAAATCCCCAATCCCTATCAAAACATCTCCCTGCACTTCAACCACTTTGCCTCACGCAAGGCCATGTTTGTCCACTACGCATTAGCCTATGTGGTCGTACCGGGCGGCTTTGGCACATTAGACGAACTGTTTGAAACCCTCACCTTGGCACAAACCGGCAAAATCCCCCCGCGCCCGATTATTCTGGTCGGCAGCAACTTCTGGCAAGGCTTGGCAGACTGGCTGCGCCAACACGTCTTGGGCAAAGGCATGATTGCCCCGCAAGACTTGGATTTATTCCGCATCTGCGACGACGAAGACGAAATCGTCGCCCACGTTTTGGCAGCCGCCACCCCCGCCGCACTGTAATCCCCAGAGATGATTATTCAAATAACAATCAAAATCTTAACCCAAACCATCGGATTTTTACTTATGTAATGTTTGTGTAAACGCCGTTTACGCGGTAAGGTACGGCTTGGCACGATTTCAACAACAAAACATTGAACCGAAAAGGAACATCATGGTTGATTTCAAAAACAATCCGAGCGGACAAAACCTGCCCGAAAACCTGTCGCTGGAAAGCGCGCAAACCCCGATTACCGATTTTCGCGGGCTGATACTCACCATTATTGCGGGCATTGTCGGGGTGGCGAGCTATTTCCTGCTGCCCTACGGCGACATGGCAAACAGGGGCTTGGCGATTTTGATTTTTGTCGGCATTTTGTGGTTTACCGAAGCGGTACACATCACCGTAACCGCGCTGATGGTGCCTTTGCTGGCGGTGTTTTGCCACATTCCCGACATGACGGCGAAAACCGCGCTCGCCCATTTTTCCGACCCGATTATTTTTGTGTTTTTCGGCGGTTTCGCACTGGCAACCGCGCTGCACATGCAAAGGCTCGACCGCAAAATCGCCATGTGGGTGATTTCGCTTTCGGGCGGAAACATGTGGGTGGCGGTACTGCTGATTTTTGCGGTAACGGCATTTTTGTCGATGTGGATTAGCAACACGGCAACGGCGGCGATGATGCTGCCTTTGGCGATGGGCTTGATGTCGCATCTTGACCGCGAAAAAGAACACAACACTTATGTTTTTGTTTTGCTGGGCATTGCCTACTGTGCCAGCATCGGCGGGCTGGGTACGCTGGTCGGTTCGCCGCCCAATGCCATCGCCGCCAAAGCCTTGGGCTTGGATTTTTCCGGCTGGATGGCGTTCGGTTTGCCGATGATGCTGGCACTGCTGCCGGTAATGGTGTTTTCGCTGGTGCTGATGCTGCGCCCGAATTTCAAACAACGTGTCAATACGCTTGAAAAAGAAGACATTCCTTGGACGCTGCACCGCGTGATTACGGTGGTGATTTTTGTCTCCACTGCCACCGCGTGGATTGGCAGCAAACAAATCGGCGCGTGGACGGGCGTTACCAAAGGCTTGGACAGCCTGATTGCGGTGGCGGCTGCGGTGGCGGTGGTGGTGTTCGGCACGGTGCGCTGGCGCGAAGTGGCACGCAATACCGACTGGGGCGTGCTGATGCTGTTTGGCGGCGGCATCGCCTTGAGCAGCCTGATGGACAAATCGGGCGCGTCTGCCGCTTTGGGCAACGAAGTGGCACAAACCTTCGGCGGCGCATCGCCTTTGGTGGTGATTGTGGTGGTGGCGGCGTTTATCGTGTTTCTCACCGAATTTACCAGCAACACCGCTTCTGCCGCGCTGCTGGTTCCCGTGTTTGCCACCATCGCCGCCGAAATGGGCATGCCCAAAGAAGTTTTGGTGATGATTATCGGCATCGGCGCATCGTGCGCCTTCATGCTGCCCGTTGCCACCCCGCCCAATGCCATCGTGTTCGGCACGGGCTTAATCCGCCAAAAAGAAATGATGCGGGTCGGCGTGTTGCTCAACCTGCTGTGCATCGCCGCCGTTTCCCTGTGGGCGTATTTCTTTCTGATGTGATGTACAGCGCAACCGTCATGCCCCGCCATCGGGCATGACGGTTGGTCGTTTCCGTTTTCCCCTTCATTGGCGGACAATGATAAAATCCGCACGCCGACCGCCCTGCCGCCCATTCAAACCGGCGCACGTCATCAATTAATTTTTTACCGGAAATCAGTATAATACAAAAACGCCCTCATTCCCGCGCAGGCGGGAAGCCACTGTCTGATGACCTGCAAGCCATGTTTTATCAAGGTTCGTTTGAATTTGTTGTTTGGATTCCCGCCTGCGCGGGAATGACGGCGCAGAGATTGCTCGGTTAAATAATGACACGCACTGGAAAATGACGGCGCAAATCCGCGCATTCCGCAATCAAAACCAAAATTTTACCCGCCCATGACCGCCACACCCACCGAAATCCGCCTGCAAAACGAAGGACGCACCCTGCTGCTGCGTTATGACCACGCCGAATACGCCCTGTCTGCCGAATATTTGCGCGTGTATTCGCCCAGCGCAGAAGTGCGCGGACACGGCAAACCGGTTTTGCAACTCAATAAACAAGACGTTACCATTACCGCGCTCGCACCGGTGGGGCATTACGCCTTGAAAATCGCCTTTTCGGACGGACACGATAGCGGTTTGTACGATTGGGCGTATCTGCACCGTTTGGCAACGGAGCGCGAAACCTTGTGGCAGGATTATCTGGCGCGTGCCGCCGCACATTATCAAAAGGAAAATTTATGAACATCAATGATTTGGTTTTGGTTGCCCTGATTTTGGCAACCTGCGTGTCCAGCTACATCGCTTGGCAGAACCAATTTGTCTTCCAGCGTTACCAATTTCATGTCGGCTCGGTGCTGCGGGACGGGCAATACCGCCGTCTGATTACTTCGGGTTTTTTGCACGCCGATTGGATGCACCTACTGTTTAATATGCTGACGCTGTATTTTTTCGCGCCGATTATGTTGCACCTATTCAAGCCTTTGGGCTTTTTGCTGCTGTATTTCGGCGCGATGCTGGCGGGCAGCGCGTTTTCGCTGTGGCTCTACCGCAAACGTCCGTCCTACACGGCGATTGGCGCATCGGGCGCGGTGTCGGGGGTGTTGTTTGCTGCCATCGCCATTCACCCGATGATGTCCATCTATTTCTTTTTTATCCCGATTCCGATTCCCGCATGGATTTTCGGCACGCTGTATTTCGCCTATTCGGTACACATGATGCTCAACCCGCGCCCCAACGACAACATCGGCCACGCCGCGCATTTGGGCGGAGCGGTGTTCGGGCTGGTGTTTGTGCTGCTGCTGGCATTGCCGTTTGTGTTGGCAAACGCGCTGTATTTGGGAATTATGACTTTGCCTTTGCTGTATTTGGCGTATGAATTGTTTTTCGGCAAACGGCGGCCGTGAGTTTTCAGGCTGCCTGAAAATATTTTTAATTGAATAAAGAAAATCTTATGAATCATCAAGACCAAAACACCCATTTCGGCTACCAAACCGTTCCCGAAAGCGAAAAAGCGGGGCGCGTTGCCCAAGTGTTTCATTCGGTAGCGAAAAACTACGATTTGATGAACGATGTGATGTCGGGCGGGTTGCACCGTGTGTGGAAGCATTTTACCGTCCACACGGCGCGTGTTCCCGTTGGCGGCAAGGTGCTGGACATCGCCGGCGGCACGGGCGATTTGTCGCGCGGCTGGGCGAAGCGCGTGGGCAAAAGCGGCGAAGTATGGCTCACCGACATCAATTCGTCCATGCTCACGGTGGGGCGCGACCGTCTGTTGGACGAGGGCTTGATTTTGCCGGTTGCCGTGTGCGATGCCGAGCAATTACCCTTTCCCGACAATTATTTTGATTTGGTGTCGGTGTCGTTCGGATTGCGGAATATGACGCACAAAGACGTGGCGTTGGCGGAAATGTACCGTGTGTTGAAGCCGGGCGGCACGCTGCTGGTGTTGGAATTTTCCAAAGTGTATGCGCCGCTTGAGGGCGTGTATGACTGGTATTCGTTTAAGCTGCTGCCGGCGATGGGCAAGTGGATTGCCAAAGATGAGGCGAGTTATCAATACCTTGCCGAGTCCATCCGTATGCACCCCGACCAAGAAACGCTGAAGCAGATGATGCTGGAGGCGGGTTTTGACCAAGTGGATTATCATAATTTGACGGCGGGCGTGGTGGCTTTGCACAAGGGTGTGAAGTTCTAAGCGGGCGGAACGCACGCAAAGATGGTGCGTTCCGCGCTTCAGGCAGCCGCTTCGGTGGCGGCGGTTTCGTTCAGGCGGCGGGCAATGCCTGCTTGGATTTTGTTCAGGCTGTCGGCTTTGGCTTCGTGCAGGGCTTCTTCCAGTGCGTAGGCAAAGCCTGTTGCGTCCGTACCGCCATGACTTTTCACCACAATGCCGCGCAGCCCGAGAAAGATGGCGCCGTTGAAACGGCGCGGGTCGAGTCGCTGTTTAAAGCCTTTGAGCGCGGGCAAGGCGGCGATGCCGCCGAGTTTGGTCAAGGGGCTGCGGTTAAATTCGGCTTTGATTTCGCCACCGATGAATTTCACCGCGCCTTCAATGGTTTTCAACACGATGTTGCCGACAAAACCGTCTGCCACCACCACGTCCACCGCGCCGCCGAAAATCTCATTGCCTTCGATATTGCCGATAAAATTCAAACGGCTGTTTTGCAGCAGTGCGAAGGTTTCGCGCACCGCTTCCGTGCCTTTGATGGCTTCCGTGCCGATGTTGAGCAGCCCGACCCGCGCCCCGCCGCGTTCGGGGTGCAGTGCGCCGAACAGCTCGCTGCCCATCACGGCAAATTGAAACAGTTGTTCGGGCGTGCAATCGGTGTTGGCACCCAAGTCCAACACCAGCGTCAGATGCCCGTTGGCGGCGGGCAGAAATTTGGCAATGGCGGGGCGGTCGATGCCCGGCAGGGTTTTCAATACGAAACGGGCGGTCGCCATCAGCGCACCCGTGTTGCCCGCCGACACCGCCGCTTGCGCCGCGCCGCTTTTCACCTGCTCGATTGCCAAACGCATGGACGATTGTTTTTTGTTTTTCAAAGCATTTTGCGGCGACTCGTCCATTTCCACCACCTGCGCGGCATGAACAAGCGTGATGCGCGGACGCACATCGGCATGGGCAGACAAAGCGGCATCAAGACGCGCTTCATCGCCGGTCAAAATCAAACGGGTTTCGGGGTGCTGCCGCAAAAACGCGGCGGCGGCGGGCACGGTAACATCCAAACCGATGTCGCCGCCCATCGCATCAACGGCAATGGTGGTCATCATGGGCATGCCTTTATTGTGGACAAAGTAATCGGCATTGTAAAACGACTCGGCACATTTGCAAACTAAACCGTTTTCGCGCCGTATTCGCACAAATCGGCAATCAAACACGCCCCGCACTGCGGTTTTTGCGCCTTGCAGGTATAGCGCCCGTGCAAAATCAGCCAATGGTGCGCGTCCAACAAAAATTCTTTCGGCACCAAACGCATCAATTTGTCTTCCACTTCGCGCACGTTTTTTCCGGGTGCGATTTTGGTGCGGTTGGACACGCGGAAAATATGCGTGTCCACTGCCATCACCGCTTGTTTGAACGCAGTGTTCAGCACCACATTGGCGGTTTTGCGCCCCACGCCGGGCAGGGCTTCCAATTCTTCGCGGGTTTGCGGAATTTCGCCGCCGTGTTTGTCGAGCAAAATCCGACACGTTGCCATGATGTGCTTGGATTTGGTTTGGTACAGCCCGATGGTTTTCACATATTCGCGCACGCCTTCCAAACCCAAATCCAGCATTTTTTGCGGGGTGTCGGCAACGGCAAACAGTTTGGCGGTGGCTTTGTTTACGCCCGCGTCCGTTGCCTGTGCCGACAGCAGCACCGCAATCAGCAGCTCGAAGGGGCTGCGGTAGTTCAATTCGGTGGTCGGGTGCGGATTGGCATCGCGCAAGCGGGTAAAGATTTCGGTACGGATGTGTTTGTTCATGGTGTGTTTCCTGCGGCGTGCCGTTCTGCCAAATATTCGCGCAAGCCGTTTTCGCGCAAGATGCAGCTCGGGCATTCGCCGCAGCCGCCTTCTTTGCCCAAATAGCAGGTGTGGGTGCGTTCGCGCACATAGTCCAATGCGCCCAATTCGTCCGCCAATGCCCATGTTTGCTTTTTGGTCAAATACATCAACGGTGTGTGAATCATAAACGGATAGTCCATCGCCAGATTCAGGCTGTGGTTCATCGAGCGGACAAATTCGGCACGGCAGTCGGGGTAGCCGGAAAAATCGGTTTCGCACACGCCGATGTAGATGTCGCGGATGCGGTGGGCTTTGGCATGAATGGCGGCGTAGAGCAAAAACAGGGCGTTGCGCCCGTCCACAAAGGTATTGGGCATGCCGTTTGCGTCTGCGGTGATGTCGGCGTTGCCGTCCATCAGGGCGTTGTGCGTGATGCTTTGCATGACGGTCAAGTCCAATACGGTGTGCGCCACGTTCAGTTCGCGGGCGATGGCGGCGGCTTTTGCCAATTCGATTTCGTGCCGTTGCCCGTAGCGGAAGGCGATGGTGCGGACTTTGCCCGCGCCGTGTTCGCGCAGGGCGAGCAACAGGCAGGTAGTGGAGTCTTGTCCGCCGGAAAAGATAACCAGAGCCATGGTGAAAAAAGTGAAAAAGCGCGATTATACAAAAAATCATGCGCCAAGCGGCGATAGCGGTTAAAATAGATGATTTTGGAGCAAAATCATGTACCGCAAAACGGTGGGGGCGGTTTTCGGCATTTCGGCGGCGGGGGTGGCGGCTTCGCTGACGGCGCAATATGTGTGGGGCATGAATCCGTGCGTGATGTGCATTCAGCAGCGTTTGGCATTGGCGGGCATGGCATGGGTGTCGCTGCTGTGTTTGGCTTTGCCTTTGGGGAAGCGGTGGGCGCAAACGGCGGCGGCAGGTGCGGTTTCCGCGCCCGCGCTGTTCGGGCTGTATATTGCGGCAAAGCAGATTCATTTGCAAAGTTTGCCGCTTGCGCAGCAACCGCCCTGCGGTGCGCCGTGGACGTTCCGTTGGCGCGATGCGCCTTTGTTTGATTGGTATGAACCTTTGATTCGCGGCACGGGGGCGTGCGGGGAGGTGTACCGTGTGTTGGGCGTGCCGTTGGCATGGTGGAGCGCGGCGTTTTTCGGCACGGCGCTGCTGGTGTTGTGGGGGGCTTGGCGGTACACGCGCCGTGTGCCGATGCCCATGAGCATGAAAGATGAAAAGGGCGCACCTTAAGGTGTGCCATCGTTTAAATTTTCTACTTGAAATCGGTATGGCAACAAAATTCCGTCATGCCCGCACAAGCGCGAATCCACTGCCCGATGCGTGGCAGGCGATGTTTTATCAAGGTTTGCCGTGCTTCGATTGGGATTCGCGCTTGCGCGGGCATGACGGTGAAAAGGCTTTATTGAATCAACGGATAAGACGCACTAGGGCGTGTCATCAATTAAAATTTTCTACTATAAATCAGTATAATAACAAAACGCCGTCATTCCCGCGAATGCGGGAATCCACTGCCTGATGTTTGGCAAGCAAGCATAGCTTGGGTTGAAACGAAGTGAAAACCCAACATTTTTCCGAAAATTTATGGATTTTGTTGGGTTTTCACTGCGCTCCAACCCAATCTACACCTGCTGAAACAGCAAAATGCCACCAGTGTTTATACTTCGGGAACGGTTTATACGGCTGATTTCTATCGGAAAGTGGCGCAACAATACTTACCCAATAATGAAATCCCCATTATGATTTGGGTGTACATTGGTTTGGGACAAAATCAGCAGGGCAATCAGCTTTATACATCGGGCATGGCGAAATT
>NZ_AUAP01000023.1 GCF_000428785.1 Conchiformibius kuhniae DSM 17694
TTTTGCGTAAACATTTCACGATTCCCATCGGTGTGGGCTTCGGCATCGCCGATGCGGAAGACGCCAAACGCATCGGCGCGGTGGCGGACGCGGTGATTGTCGGCAGCCGCATCGTCCGCGAAATCGAGCAGCAGCGCGGGCGCGAAAACGAAGCCGTTGCCGAATTGGTGCGCGGTTTGAAACAGGCTTTGGACGGGGCGGACTGAAACGCAGGGTGTGTCATCAATTGCATTTCCGGCTGAAAACTATAGTTGATTAAAATCGCAACGATACGGCGTTGCCAACGCCCTTATGTACTGCCCGTACACGGCGGGCGTTGTCGCCTTGTCTCGTTTTTATTTTTATCAACTATAATGCAATGCAAAATACTGCTATTGCCGTGAATGCGGGAATCCGTTGCGCGATGTTTGGCAAGCGATGCTTTATCAATGCTTTTTGAAATTTGTTTTGGATTCCCGCCGGTGCGGGCATGACGGTGCTTGATGACGCACCCCAAACAACAAACCGATGCGGCGGCATCGGTTTGTTGTGCGTGGGGTTATGCTTGGTGTGCTATTCCGCCAAACCCATCAGCGCGTTTGCCAGCACGGCGGCGGCGCGGCGGTAGCCTTCGGCACTGAAATGCACGCCGTCTTTCGCCGCCAAGCCTTGTTTCACCCAATCGTTCATGCTGCACGCGCCGCCCATCGCCTGTTGCCAAGACCAATACAGCAAACCTTCGTTTTCGGCAACGCGTTGCTGCATCATTTGTACGGCATCGAGCTTGGGCGGACGCACACCGCATTTGCCCTGTCTGCTTTTCAGCGATTCGGGCGCACCAACCATCAAAATGGCGGCTTCGGGCAGGGCGGTGCGGATGCGGCGCACGGTGTCGCGCCATTGTTTTTCGGCGGCGGCGGGGTCGAAAGCGGCATTAAACGCTTCGTTGGTACCGTATGCCAAAATCACCAAATCGGCACGGGTTTCCGCCAAATCCGCGCCCCAGTCCTGCCGCCACGCCGACCATTGCCCGAATTGTGCGCCGTTCAGCCCCAAAGCCGACACCACCGCACCACGCTTGCCGTTTTCGATGCCCACCGCGCCGATTTCCCACACATCGCCGTTTTGCGTGGCAAAATGCACGGGCAGCACCGCATCAAGGGCAAAATACTGCCATACTTTGCCGTGCAAACCGTAGGCGGCGGTGATGTTGTCGTCCCCGTCCCGCACCGACAACGCCCCCCCGCCCGACACGGGGCGCATGGCAAAGGTGATGCGTTGCGGGGAAATGACGGTTTCGGCGGGGTGCAGCGACAAGGTTTGCCCCGCTTGCGAACGCGCCAGCACCCCGCCCAAAGGAAAATCGGCACGGTCTTTGCGGGCATTCAGCCCCAGCCAGCCGCCGCGATAACGGATTTGCGTATCGCGCTGCCCTTTGGGCTGCTGCGGAAACACCCAACCGATGCCGCCGTCGCCCCAACGCTGCTGCAAACGGCGGCGCAGCTCATCGGTAAAAAACGCGCCCGCCGTGTGCGAATCGCCCAATTGCACCACGCGGAACACCGTGTCGCCGCCCTCATTGAGCAGACGCAGTTTCTGCTGCCACGCATCGGAAGCGTCTTCACCGGCATAATTGTGCAGCTTGGCAACAGGCGTTTGCGCCAGTGCCGCCGTCCCCGACAACGCTCCTGCCAGCAGCAGCGCAAGCAGGCGCAATTTGCCCGATTTTATTGTCGTCATATCAAAAATCCCATAAAAAACAAAGTTGATATTGTACGACAAGCCGTTTGACCCCGCACCTTTTCCCCCACGAAAAACACCGCGCCGTCTGAAAAACGCATCAGTCGGCGCGGTTGTGTCGGAAAAAAGAACGGCAGATTATTGCTGGAACGCCAAATGACGCTCGATAAAATCGGCAACCAACTGCTGGCCCTGTGTGGTGAAATGAATCCCGTCTTTGCTGCGCACGCGCACGGCTTCGCCTTCCACCGTAATCGAATCCTGATACTGCCCCGTATTGTCGCTGAGCCAATCGGCGGTTTCCAGCCACAAAACGTGCGGGTATTTGTCTTTCAACGCCCGTGCCAGCACGCCGTTTACATAAACCATTTGTTTGTCGAGCTTTTCGCGCTTCATGTTCGGCACGCCCAGCCAAATGATTTTGGCACCGGCTTTGTCTGCCGCCGCCGCAATCCGTGCCACCCGCGCCGCGTATTCCGCTTCCCACTCGGGCGTTTCAAATTTCAAATACGGCGCGGCGGGATTGTCGGGACGGGGGAAATCCCAAGGGTCGTTTGCCCCGAGCAGCACCACCAGCAGCTTGATGCTGTCGTCCTGTGCCAAATGCTGCTCGATGGTGGCGGGCCAGTCGAAAAATTTGGGATACGCCAAACCCGTGCTTTGTTTGCTCAAATTCAGCGAATCGATTTGGTATTGGCTTTTCAGTTTTTTTTGCAGGTGCGGCGCCACGCCCTGAATCATCGAATCGCCGGCAAACAACACCGTGTTGCCCGGTGCCAGCAAAACGGTGTTTTTTTGGACGGGCGCGGCGGGCGCAGATGCAGCAGGCTGCTGCGGCACGGCTTCGGCGGTTTGGTTGTTCGGATAGAGCTTGTCCACAACGGGCTTGGCGGGCTTTTTCGCTTTGGCGGCGTGCTGCACCGGTGCTTTGGGCTCGGGCTTCCATTGCGCCGTCCACAGCGCATTGCGTTCGTCAAAGGCGTTTTGCGCGCGGGCGTAGGCATCGTCCAGCCCCTGCCGCAACTGCCCGCCCGCCCGCCAAAACGGCAATTCGTCCAAAGCCTCAAAGGGGCTGCTGCGGTGGTAGGTTTGCGCCCAATAGGCGCTGATGGATTTTTGACTGAACCAAATGGTCAGCCACGCCACGCTCATCAGCACGAAATACAGCCACAACAGGCGTTTGACAAAGGAATGGCGTTTGTTGCGCCCCTGTTTGGCGGGAAAACGCACGGTTTTGGCACGGTTGTTGGCATCAGAAGTTAGCATAAATAAACCCCGGAATGCCCGAAGGGGCGACAATCATCAGAAAAAACAGTACGGCAGACACGGGAAGCGGCCACGCCCAAAACGGCAGCCGCGCCAGCAGCCGCACATAGCGGCGGAACAGCCACACCAGTTTGCGGTAGAACAGCAGGGCGGCGAGCATCAGTGCCAGCATCGCCAACACGCCCAAATCGGGCATGTGCCAGCCGCGTCCGCCGCCAAACAGTGCTTTGAACACCAAGCCCGCATCGCCCAATGACGGCGTGGCAAAAATCACAAATGTGAAGCAGACGAAATGGACGGTGGTCAAAATGCCCAGCGCGCGCCCCCAAGGAAAGGCTTGGGCAAGGGCTTCGCGCCCGAAACGGCGGTCGCCGATGTTCAGCGCCACCAGTGCCAGTCCGTGCAAAAAGCCCCACAGCAGAAAATTCCAGCCGTAGCCGTGCCAAATGCCCGACAGCACCATCGCCGCCATTACGTTGATTTGGGTGCGGGTGAAATTGATGCGGCTGCCGCCCAAAGGGATATAAATATAATCGCGAATCCATGTGGACAGGGTGATGTGCCAACGCTCCCAAAAGCTGCGGATGTTGGCAGCGTGCAAAGGCATGCGGAAGTTTTGCGGCAGACGGAAGCCCAGCAGCATCGCCATGCCGATGACCAAATCGGTGTAGCCGGAAAAGTCCAAAAAAAGCTGCACGGTGTAGCCGTACACGGCGGTGAGTACCGCCAGCGAATCGTATTGCAAAGGGTTGGCAAACACGGGCTTGACCCAGCCTTCGTTGAGCGTGCCGGCCAGCCACCATTTTTTGGTCAGCCCCAGCAAAATCAGGCTGATTGCCAAAGCGGGCTTAATCACGGTGCGTTGCGGGCTGCGGATTTGTGCGGCAAAACCGGTTTGAATGCCGTCCACCGTTTTGAAATCGTCCGCACGGATAATCGGCCCGGCGGTAATGGTGGGGAAAAAGCTGAAATGAAACAATAATTCCTGCCATTTCAGGCGCAGCTCGGGGCGTTTTTCCGCCGCCGTCAGGTAGGCGATTGCCTGAAAGGTGTAATACGAAATGCCCAAAGGCATCAGAATGTCAATCACGCCCGCGCCGAACCATTCGCGCAATTGCGGGCGGAAAAAATCAAAATATTTGAAAAAGCACAGATTGACCAGTGCCAAAACAATGCCCACGCGCAGCCAATATTTGCGTTGCAGCACGTCGCCCGTTGCCGCCATTTTTTCCGAGACCAGATAAATTGCCGATGCAAACAGCACCACTGCCAGCGCAAACAGGGGATTGACCGCGCCCAAGCACCCCAAACCCACCAGCAGCAGCAGCAGATTCTGCATGCGCGGGTGTTCTGCCAATGCCCAGTACACCGGAAACAGGCTCAAGAAAAATACGGCAAATTCGATGGATAAAAACGACATGGTTCACACGCTGCGGGACACGGGGTAAATAAGGGGAAAAACAATCCGAATGGTAACATATTTGCGTGTGCGTATGGTGTCCGTACTTGAAAAAACGCCCCGAACCGTGCCGGATTCGGGGCGTTGCGTGATGATGGGCTTAGTCTTTTTTGTCTTTCACTTCTTGAAATTCGGCATCAACCACATCGTCTTGGGCTTTGGCTTTGGGTGCGCCGCCTTCGTCTTCGGCAGCTTCCGCCTGCATTTTGGCATACACCATTTCGCCGAGTTTTTGGCTGACTTTGCCCAAGTTTTCGGCTTTGGCATCGATGTCGGCTTTGTCGTCGCCTTTGACGGCTTCTTCGGTTTCGCGGACGGCTTCTTCGATGGCGGTTTTTTCACCGGCTTCGAGTTTGTCGCCGTGTTCTTCCAAAGATTTTTTCACGGAGTGAATCAGCATTTCCGCTTGGTTGCGGCTGAATACCAGCTCCACCAGTTTTTTGTCTTCTTCGGCATTGGCTTCCGCGTCTTTCACCATGCGCTCGATTTCCTCCTCGCTCAAACCGGAAGAACCCTGAATGGTGATGTTGGCGGCTTTGCCCGTGCCTTTGTCTTTGGCGGAAACGTGCAAAATGCCGTTGGCGTCAATGTCGAAGGTTACTTCAATTTGCGGTACGCCGCGCGGTGCGGGCGGAATGTCGCCCAAATTGAATTGTCCCAAGGATTTGTTTGCCGCCGCACGCTCGCGCTCGCCCTGCAAAACGTGAATGGTAACCGCGCTTTGGTTGTTTTCGGCGGTGGAGAACACTTGGTGCGCTTTGGTGGGAATGGTGGTGTTTTTGTTGATGAGCTTGGTCATCACGCCGCCCATGGTTTCAATGCCCAGCGAAAGCGGGGTAACGTCCAGCAGCAACACGTCGTTGCGGCCGCCGCCCAATACTTCGCCCTGAATCGCCGCACCTACGGCCACCGCTTCATCGGGGTTCACGTCTTTGCGCGGTTCTTTGCCGAAGAAATCTTTAACCGCTTCCTGCACTTTCGGCATACGGGTTTGACCGCCCACCAAAATCACATCATCGATGTCGGACGGACTCAAGCCCGCGTCTTTCAGCGCGATGCGGCAAGGCTCGATGGAACGCAATACCAAATCTTCCACCAAAGCCTCAAATTTGGCGCGGGTGATTTTCATCGCCAAGTGTTTGGGGCCGGTCGCGTCCATCGTGATGTAAGGCAGATTGATTTCGGTCTGCTGGCTGCTGGACAACTCGATTTTGGCTTTTTCCGCCGCTTCTTTCAGGCGTTGCAAGGCCATTACGTCATTTTTCAAATCAATGCCTTGTTCTTTTTTGAACTCGGCAATGATGTGGTCAATCACGCGCTGGTCAAAGTCTTCGCCGCCCAAGAAAGTGTCGCCGTTGGTGGCCAATACTTCAAACTGTTTGTCGCCGTCCACATCGGCAATTTCAATGATGGAAATGTCAAACGTGCCGCCGCCCAAGTCGTACACGGCAATTTTGCGGTCGCTGCCGCCCGTTACTTTGTCCATGCCGAACGCCAAAGCGGCGGCGGTCGGCTCGTTGATGATGCGTTTCACGTCCAAACCGGCGATGCGTCCGGCGTCTTTGGTGGCTTGGCGTTGGCTGTCGTTAAAGTAGGCGGGAACGGTAATCACCGCTTCGCTGATTTTTTCGCCCAAATAGCTTTCGGCGGCTTCTTTCATTTTGCGCAGCACTTCGGCGGAAATCTGCGGCGGGGAAAGTTCTTTGCCCTGCGCTTTTACCCATGCGTCGCCGTTGGCGGACTGAATGATGTCAAAGGGCATGGTTTCAATGTCGCGCTGCACTTCTTGGTCGGAGAATTTATGACCAATCAAACGCTTGGCGGCGTAAATGGTGTTTTTCGCGTTGGTAACGGCCTGGCGTTTGGCGGGTGCGCCCACCAGAATTTCGCCGCCGTCCAAGTAGGCGATGACGGAAGGCGTGGTGCGCGCGCCTTCGGCGTTTTCAATCACTTTGGTTTGACCGTTTTCGGAAACGGCGACGCATGAGTTGGTGGTACCCAAATCGATGCCGATAACTTTTGCCATAATGGTTTCACTCCTGAAAATTAAAATAAAAAATCATGTTTGGACGGGGGCATTGCTGCTTTCCGCGTCCGATGGCAGCAAGATAGGGGGTGCTGCGTGCTTTTCAAGTGGGAACGGGCAATTTTTTCTGCGCGCCGGTGGTACAATCGCGTATCGGGCGGGAACGGGTCTGCCCTTTTTGTGGAATATGGTTTTTATATGATTGATTTGCATTGCCATTCTACGGTGTCGGACGGCGCGTTGCCGCCGCGTGAAGTGGTGCGCCTTGCCGCGCAAAACGGCTGCCGTCTGCTCGCGCTCACCGACCACGACCACACGGGCGGCATCGCCGAAGCCCGTGCCGAAGCCGTTTTGCACGGTATCCGTTTGATTAGCGGCGTGGAAATTTCGGTAACGTGGCGCGGCGGCACGGTACACATTGTCGGCTTGGATTTTGACGAACACGATGCCGCGTTGCAAACGCTGTTGGCAAAAGTGCGTGGCGGACGCATTGAGCGTTTGCGGCAAATGTCGGAAAAATTGGCGAAAAAAGGCATTGAAGGCGCGTTTGACGGCGCAATGGTGTTGGCGGCGGCGAACCCCGAAATGGTGTCGCGCACGCATTTGGCGGAATTTTTGTTGCAACAGGGTATTGTCCGCAACAAACAACAGGCGTTTACCAAATATTTGGGCGAGGGCAAGTGCGCTTGCGTGCCGCACCGTTGGGCGGATTTGGAGGCGGCGGTAAACGCGATTACCGGCGCGGGCGGGATTGCGGTGGTGGCGCACCCGATGCGTTATGATTTGTCGGCAACGGCGCGGCGGGCGTTGCTGACGGAGTTCCGCGAAGCGGGCGGACGGGCGGTGGAGGTGCATAGCGGCAGTTGCAGCTTGGGCGACCGTTTGAATTACGCGCTGATGGCGGAACGCTTTGATTTGTGGGCGAGTGCGGGCAGCGATTTTCACCGCGAGGGTGCGTATGGGGGCATTTTGGGCGCGTGTCCCGAGTTGCCGCCGCTTTGCGAACCGGTGTGGGCGCATTTTCGCGAGCCGTTTTGCCATTAAAAAAGCAGGACGCGCCGCGTCCTGCCGGTGTCGGGTGGTGTGGTGATTATTGCGATGCCGCCGAAGCGGGAGCAGACGCGCCGTCTTGTTTGTTGCCGAACCATTTGGCATGAATTTGCGCGTATGTGCCGTCGTTACGGATGTGCGCCAAGCCTTTATTGACTGCTTCGCGCAAGCCGTCGTCGCGCCCTTTGCGGAAGGCAAAGCCGTATTGTTCTTTCACAAAAGACGGGTCGATGACGGTGGCGAGTTTGGCATCGGGGTTTTGCTGAACGTAGTGTTCGACCACGCTGCTGTCGCCCACAACGGCATCTGCGCCGCCCGTTTGCAGCTCTTTAAATGCCAAAGGCATGTTTTCAAAACGTTTGATTTGGGTGCTTTGCTTGCCTTGCAAATCCTGCATAATCAGGTCGCCCGATGTGGCTGCCTGCACCGATACGCTGCGGGTTTTCAGGTCGGCAAAGGATTGGATGTTTTTGCCCGCGCCTTCGTTGAACACAATCATTTGGGTGGCTTCAAAATACGGCTCGGAAAAGTCGAGTTGCTGCTTGCGCTCGTCTGTGATGGTGATGCTGGCAAGGGCGATGTCGCTGTCGCCTTTGTTGACGTTGGCAAACAGTCCTTCAAACGGGGCATTGACGAAGTCCAGTTTCAGGTTTTGGCTTTTGGCGGCAGCATCGAGAATGTCGCGGGAAAAGCCGACCACTTGGTCGTTTTCCATGTATTCCATCGGTGCGTAGGAGGCATCGGTGGCAACGATGTAGGTTTTGTCGGTGTTGGGGCTGTGGGCGGCGGAAGCGGCGGGGGCGCTTTGCTGCGGCTCGGAGCAGGCGCCCAGCAGCAGGGCGGAAAGTATGCCGAAAAGGGCGGTTTTGTTGAGCATGGCGGTTTCCTGAATATCAACGGGCGGCACGGTCAAAAAGCTGCCGAAGCATTTCGGCAGCCTGTCGTGTCGGGGTGGTCGGGTTTATTGCAATACGACTTCCACGCGGCGGCCGTCGCGGTCGGCGGCAGTAACGGGGTCTTTGATTTCGATGCTGCTTTCGGGCACGCCGGCAGCCAGCAGGACGGTGCGGACGGCGGAAGCGCGTTCTTTGGTGAGGTTGGCGTTGGATTCGTCGTCGGCATAGCTGACGATGACGGCTTTTTTGCCGGCTTTGACGCCTTCAACCACGGCTTGCAGCACGGTCAGGGTGTTGGCTGCCATGTCGGCTTTGCCCTTGGCAAAATAAAACTGCACGCTGTTGCCGGTGGCGACCACTTGGGTTTCCGCACGGACGGCGTGTTCGTTTGCCAAGATGGCTTGGGCGGGGTCGGCGGCAAGGGGGGCGGCAGGTGCGGACGCAATGGCGGAAGCGGGGGCGGTTTCGGGCGCGACAACGGTTTCCACATCGGAAGGCGCGGTCATGCCTTTGCTTTGTTCGTCCGAAGTGGCGGCGGCGATGCTGGCGGCTTGCGCTTCGCTGACGGGAATCACGCTGGGTGCGGCTTCGGATGCGGCGGCAGGCACGGGCTCGGCAACCACCAAAGATTGCTGGTCTTGATGATGGGTGTAAAACGCCAAAATCAAAATGCCGACTGTGGCAACGGCGGCAGCCGACAGGCTGACCCACATGCCGACGCGGGCGGTTTTGTCCTGCCCGGCGGGTGCGGGGGTTTTGGCGTGTTTTTCCGTAGTCATATCAAACTCATCCTTCAAATTCGGGTTCAACTCACAGAGAAATGCCGCATATTATACGATAAATAAAGAATATTTGCCTATCTTTACTTGTTTGGCGCATGCGGGGCGCGTACCGATATTTTGGGGGCAGCGTGTTATAATGATTACTGTTTTGCCAAACTTTTTTGTGGACTGAACGATGATACTTCCCGACCTTTCCCGACCGGTGCTGGCCATCGATACCGGCACGAATTATCTTTCCCTTGCTTTGCGCGCCAACGGTGTTATCCGTACCCGCCACGGTGAAGCGGGCAACCGTCATGCCGAACTGATTTTGCCGCGCATTCGCGAATTGTTTGACGATTTGGGCGTGCAGGCGGCGGATTTGGGCGCGGTGGTGTACGCGCAGGGGCCCGGCGCGTTTACCGGACTGCGTATCGGCATCGGTACGGCGCAGGGCTTGGCGGCGCCTTTCGGCACGCCGCTTATCGGCATTCCGTCTTTGGACGCGGTGGCGTATCTGCTGCCGCCGTCGCCCTTTGTGCTGGCGGCGACCGATGCGCGGATGGACGAAGTGTTTTACGCATGGTTCGACACGGTAAACCATGTGCGCCTGAGCGCCTACCGCGTTGGCGAAGCGGCGGTGATTGCCGCGCCCGATGATGCGGTGTGGGACGACATCAGCGCGGTGGGCGATGCCTTTGAAAGCGACAGCCCGCCGCCGTTTGAAGGCATTGTGGCGATGCCCACGGCGGTGGATTTGCTCGAACTGGCAGACACGGGGCGTTACCCCGCCACCGATGCCGCCGCCGCTTCGCTGCTGTATGTGCGCGACAAAGTCGCCCTCACCGCCGCCGAGCAGCACGCTGCCCGTGCCGCCAAAACATGAGCCGCACGCGCGGACACGCCGCCGAAACCGCCGCTTGCGCTTTTTTGCAGGCGCAGGGCTGCACCGTTATCGGGCGCAACTGGCATTGCCGTTACGGTGAGATTGACATCATCGCCGAACACGGCGGCACATTATTGTTTGTGGAAGTGAAATTCCGCCAAAAACCGTCTTTCGGCGGCGCGGCCTGCAGCATTACCCCCGCCAAACTCGCCAAGCTGCTCACCGCCGCCGAATTGTATTTGCAACAGCATTCCCGCCCCGATGCGCCCTGCCGCGTGGACGCGGTGCTGATTGAGGGCGGCAACGCCCCCGTTTGGATTCAAAACATTACAGGATAACACCATGACCACCCTGCACCAACGCGTTCAAAACCACTTTGCCGAAAGCATCGCCGCCAAACGGCAGGCGGCGGATTTGCTGTCGGAAGCCGCCGCCGAAGCCGCCCTGCTGATGTTCCGTGCCTTGAGCGAAGACGGCAAAATCCTGCTGTGCGGCAACGGCGGCTCGGCGGCGGACGCGCAACATTTCGCCGCCGAAATGACCGGCCGTTTTGAACGAGAGCGCATGGAATTGGCGGCACTCGCGCTCACCACCGACACCTCCGCGCTCACCGCCATCGGCAACGATTACGGTTTTGAACAGGTTTTCGCCAAACAAGTCCGCGCTTTGGGTCGTACGGGCGACGTGTTGGCGGCGATTTCCACTTCGGGCAACTCCGCCAATGTGGTGGAAGCCGTCCGCGTCGCCCACGAGCGCGATATGAAAGTGGTGGCGTTCACCGGCAAAGACGGCGGCACAATCGCCGCCATGTTGCGCGACAGCGATATTTTGCTGAACGTGCCGCACCCGCGCACCGCCCGCATTCAGGAAGTGCATCTGCTGCTGTATCATGCCATTTGCGATTGTATTGACACCATGTTGTTGGAAGGCGTGTGATTTTTCAGGCTGCCTGAAAAAACCAATCATTCCCTCCTCCGCTTGCGGGGGAGGGTTAGGGAGGGGGAGCAACGTTGGTTCTACCGCACCTCCCCCACCCCAGCCCTCCCCCGTAAACGGGGGAGGGAGAAGATTCAGAAAGCAAACCCCATGAAACTCTACATCTACGACCACTGCCCCTACTGCACTCGCGCCCGCATCGCGCTGGCGCATTACCGCCACCACTTTGACACCGTGTTTTTCGCCAACGATGACGAAGCCGCGCCCACCGCCCTGATTGGCGTGAAACAAGTGCCGATTTTGCAAAAACCGGACGGCACGCACATGGGCGAAAGTTTGGACATCGCCCGTTTCGCCGCCGCGCACGCCGGTGAAACGCTGGACGAAACCGTCCGCGCCGACATTCAAGCGTGGTTTGAGCGCGTGCAGCCGCTTGCCAACCGCCTGTGCATGCCGCGCTGCATCAAGCTGGGTTTGCCCGAGTTTGCCAACGTGTCCGCCGTTGCCTACTATACCGAGAAAAAAGAAGCCTTTATCGGCACGTTTGCCGGACACCTTGCCGCCACGCCCGACTATTTGGCGCAGTTGCACGGCGAATTGGCAATCTTGGACGGTTTGATCCGCAGCGCAGACTGCCTGAACGGTCGCGCATTCGGCATGGAAGACGTTTTGGTGTTCCCACTTTTGCGTAATCTGACGATGGTGCGCGGCGCGGTGCTGCCGCCCGCCGTGTCTGCCTACACCGAACAACTGGCACGGTCGCACGGCGTGGATTTATACGCCGACCGCGCCGTTTGAGAAAGCAAACCCATGATTGGCATACTGATTATCACCCATCAAACTTTGGGTGCGGCGTATCGGGATTTGGCGCGGCACTTTTTTCCCGACCACGACACTTGGACGCATGTCCGCATTGTCAATGTGGGCGTGCAGGACGACCACGACAGCATCACCGCCCGCGTCCGCGCCGTGCTGCCGCAGGTAGACAAAGGACACGGCGTGTTGGTGCTGACCGATATTTTCGGCGCCACGCCGTGCAATGCCGCGCTGAAACTGCCGCAGCCGCCCAAGCTGGCGGTGTTGTGCGGGCTGAACGCGCCGATGCTGGTGAAAGCGGCGGCGTACAGCCGTCAGCATACCGATTTGGCGGCGTTTGCCGAAACCGTGCGCGAAGCGGCGGTGCAGGGGATTATTTTGGACACGCCGCAGGCTGCCTGAAAACCGATATGAACATCACCGACACCACTTCCCGCCAAACCGCCGCCAGTTTTGCCGAAGCCTTCGCCTGCCAAGCCGGACAAATATCGTGGCGCGAATGGCAGCCCTATTATCCCGTTGGCAGTTTGGCGCATGCGGGCGAATTTTTGTGCGAACTGTGCTTGTGGGGCATGAATGCGCATCAAACCGTTTTATCGCCCACACTCAAGAATTTGAGAATGGTGTTGATACTGATGCTGTCGTTCGGTTGGATTTTTCTATCCGTCCGGTGGCTGCCCTTGTCGGTAATCGGCTTATGGATAAGCTACCGCCTGTACACCGCCCGCCGCCCCACCGTCCAAGTGGATTTCACCGCCAAAACCGTGTGCCAGCGCGACAAACAGCACACACAAACCATTGAAATCAACTCAAGCTGTTGTTTGGCATACAGCATTTTCGGTAGTTTGTTGCAGCGCGATGCGTATATCGTTTTCAATTTGTATCACGACAACGGCAAATGCACGCAGTTGCTGGGTATGGCTGCCGCGCCGCCGTTCGGCAAAGCGGACACGGATACCGTGCGGCACACCCAAGCCTTTGCGCGTTACCTTGCCGACCGCCTGAATATCCGTTTGATTACGGAATAGCCTAGCGGATTGTTCAGGCTGCCTGAAACCCAAATCATTAAACAGAAAGGAAAAAATCATGAGCTACAAAATCCGCCAAACCCCGCCGCCGTCCCGCGCCGACCGTCCGACCGAAAAATGGTTCCGGCGCGGACTGTGGCTGATTGCCGTGATTTTCGCCTCGTTTCTTATCGGCTTGGGCGGAAAAATTGTCGGCGACCTGCCGCAAGCCGAACCCGAAAAATCCCTGCGCCACTACATGCCCGCCGCCGAACTTGCGCCTTTGGAAAAGCAAAAAACCGATTTGGAACAAAAACAACCCGCACTCACCCGCGAATTGGAACAAGCCGAATTGGCGTTGGCGGAGCAGCAAAAAAACGTATTGGCGGAACAAAAAAACCTCAACAACTGGCTTGCCACCCGCACCGTTACCGAACAATCCGCGCAAAACCCCGAAGTGCTGGCGCGTACCCGCCGTTTGGACGCCTTGCGCGAACAGGAAAAAAACCTGCAAAAAAATATTGACCGCGTGCAAAAACAACAGCTTGATTTGGAACAAGCCATTGCCGTGATTAATGAAAAAATAGAAACGCTGGAACAACGGGCGCAGCCTTTGAAAGATGCTGCCGACCGCCGCATTGAATTGACCGTGTTTCTCTACCGTTTGGCACTGACTTTGCCGCTTTTGCTGGCGGCGGGCTGGCTGTTTGCCAAGCAACGGCAATCGCGCTGGTGGCCGTTTGTGTGGGGATTTATCGGCTTTGCGCTGTTTGCGTTTTTTGTGGAACTGGTGCCGTATCTGCCCAGCTACGGCGGCTATGTACGTTATGCGGTGGGCATTGTGCTGACGGTGTTGGCGGGACGTTACGCGATTATCGCGATGGGGCGTTATCTGGAGCGCAAACAGGCGGAAGAAGCGCTGCCGCCCGAACACCGCCGTCCCCGCGCCGATTACGACCAAGCCTTGCTCGCCATCGGCAAACAGATTTGTCCGGGCTGCGAACGCAGCTTGGATTTTGCCAACGCGCAAATGGATTTTTGTCCGCATTGCAGCATCAGGCTGTTTCAGCATTGCGGACATTGCCAAACCCGTTACAGCGCGTTTTACCGCTATTGTTTCCATTGCGGGCGCGAAGCCGAAGAACATTCCCGTCCGTCCGTTGAAGGTGCGCCATAAGGTGTGTCATCGTTTGAATTTTGATACTGAAAATCAGTGCAATATGAAAGCTGCCGTCATTCCCGCGAATGCGGGAATCCACTGCCAGATGACCTGAAAGCCATGCTTTATCAGGATTTTTCGTGCTTCAGCTTGGATTCCCGCCGGCGCGGGCATGACGGTGCAGTGCTTTTTCGGTCAATTGATGACACGCCCCGAAACGGCACTATCATAATAAAAAACACCACAAAATAATTGGTATTTTGTGGTGTTTGTGCAGATGGAACGGTGTTCGACCCGTCCGTTCGGGCTTATTGCTGCGCGGCCTGATTACGCAGGTATTGCACCAGCAGGGCAACGGGGCGTCCGCTCGCGCCTTTTTCTTTGCCTGATTTCCATGCCGTGCCGGCGATGTCCAGATGCGCCCAAGCGTAGTTTTGCGCGAAATGGGCAAGGAAGGTGGCGGCGGTAATCGTGCCGGCAGGGCGTCCGCCGATGTTTTGCAAGTCGGCAAAATTGGATTTGAGCTGCTCTTTGTATTCGTCAAACAGGGGCAGTTGCCATGCTTTGTCGTTGGTTTCGCGGGCGGCGGCGAGCAGTGCGTCTGCCAAGTCCTGATTGTTGGCGGTCAGCCCGCTTGCCACATGACCCAAGGCGATGATGCACGCGCCGGTGAGGGTGGCGGCGTCAATCACCGCTTTGGGCCGGAAGCGTTCGACATAGGTCAGCGCATCGCACAAGACCAAACGCCCTTCGGCATCGGTGTTCAGGTTTTCTACGGTGGTGCCGTTCATGGTTTTCACGATGTCGCCCGGCTTGGACGCGCCGCCGTCCGGCATGTTTTCGCAGGTGGCAACCACCACTTTCAAATTAATCGGCAGCTTGGCTTTTACGGCGGTGAGAAACGCGCCAATCACGCTTGCCGCGCCGCACATATCGTATTTCATTTCGTCCATGCCTTCGCCGGGTTTGAGCGAAATGCCGCCCGAGTCGAAGGTCAAACCCTTGCCCACCAGCACAATCGGTGCCTGTTCGGGGTCGGACGCGCCCTGATGGCTCAATTCCAGCAGCTTGGGTTCTTGCACGCTGCCTTTTGCCACGCCCCAAAATGAGGGCATGTTGTCGCGGATAAAGTCGCCGCCGAGAATGGTGGCGGACGCGCCGAGTTTTTGTGCGGCATCGGCGGCGGTTTCCGCCAAATAAGTCGGGGTGCAGACATTGGGCGGGCAATTTGCCAAGTCTTTGCAGAAATTCGTGCCGAACAACAGGGCATCGGCAGCATCAATGGCGTGTTGCACCGCTTCGCCGTGCTGTGCGTGTACGAAAACCGCGTGCGTCAGTTTGGCGGGTTCGGACTGCGATTTGAAGCGGTCGAAGCGGTATGCGGCTTCGCCGAAGGCGGCAATCAGCGCAGTGGCGGTGCGCGGCGCATCGATGTGGCAGAAAATATTCACATCAACGGCAACGGCGGCGTGTTTTTGCGCCCAAGCGGCGGCTTCGCGTGCGGCTTTTTGCAAGGTGGCGGTGTCCAAATCGGCAAAACGCAACACGGCAAACTGCGCCAACTTGCCTTCAAACGGCACTTGCGCGGCGGCAAACGATTCGTTTTCGCCCAAAGCGGCTGCCAACAAAGCGGCGGTTTCGTGGCTGATTTTGTTTTCCGTGCCTTTGGTGCAGACAAACAACTGCGCCGCCTGTGCGGGCAACTGTGCGGATACGGTGAATTGCATGGTCAAACTACTCCGAGTGGTGGTGTGAAAAAATCAAACGGGTGCGGATTGTTCGTCCGCACGGGTGGGAAATCAGGGTGGCGGGACGGCGCGTCCTGCTCATGCGTCATCGCGCCCGAACATCAATGCTTGGTACACGAACACGCTGACCACCGCAGACATAAACAAGCCGCCGAAGTCGCCCCTGCCCAGCAGGGTCAGCCAAGCGGGCAGGTTAATCAGCGCGTAAAAACCGAGCAAGCCACGGCGCAGCCTGTCGGAAGGCGCATTTTGGCGGTCGCGGGGTTGGTCGGCGCGTTTGCCCAAAGACGGAAACGCGGTCAGGATTTCGCGGTTAAACCGAATGGGCGTGCTGCGGCTCCACGCCAGCTCGTGGCGGCTTTGTTCGGCGCACAGCTTGGCGCGTCCGTCCGCATAATCGGTGTAGAGCGACACGTCGCCCGTGCGGATTTGCCAATAAAACGCGCCCGCCGCATAGCTCACGCGCCCGCCGTAGCGGTAGAGCAGGGGCTTGCCCTGCGGATTGCCGTGCGGGTCGGTGCGCGGAAACGCCGCCAATGTTTCCGACTCGAACCAGCCGTCTTCGGGGGTTTCCACCAGCCAGTGGAAGCGTGTGCCGTCCGGTTCGTAGAGCAGATAGGCAAACCACCAGCCGCGCGGCACGATGCCTTCGGGCGGATAGCCTTCCAGCGCGGCGCGGGCGTCGTCGCCGTCCAGCTCTTCATAGCGCACCGCGCCCATCACCGTTACCGCTTTGCCGCGCCACACGCCCTGTGTGCCGATGGGCAGGGTGAGTGCTTTTTGTTGGGCTTGGCGCATGTTGTTGGCGGCAATCAGCACGGTGTCCTTGCCCGATGTGTCCAATTCGCTGTTGCAGGCGGGGCAAATCAGCTTTCGGGTCAAACCGTATGCCCAATGCACGGGCGCGCCGCAGTGGGGGCAGGGGTTGGCACAGCGTTCGCCGCGCAGCCGTCCTGCCGCTTGGCGGATTTGGAAGCGGTCGCGCAGGTTGCCCAAAGACAGCGATTCGAACGACACCACGCTGCCCAAATAGGCGGCGGGCGGGGTTTCGCCGTAGTCCAGCGTGAGAAAATGCTGTTCGCAACGCCAATCCGCCACGCGGTTGTGCCATTGTTCGGGCAGGACGAAGGGCAATTCGCCCTGTGCGGCGGCGTGGCTCAAGGTGATGTCGCGCACGTCGCTGGCGACAAAATTTTTGCTGTAATGCAGGGTGGTTTCGCCGGCGCGGATGCGGGAAAATTCGGGGCAGGATTCGGGCGGGGAAACGCGGCGGGTGAGGGCGTACAGGTCGCCCGCTTCGGCAAGCCAGCCGTTGCTGCCGTCTTCAAAACGCAGATACCATTCGTTCCACACGCCCGCATCGTAACGCGCCTGAATGCGCCCGATAAGGGCAAAGCCCAAGGCGGCAAAACGCCCCGTCGTGCCGATTTGCAGGGGCGATGCGTCTTCCAGCAAGGCGGAATCGCGCCCCGTGTCGTTCAGGCTGCCGTCTTGCAGCACCAGCATGCTGTTGCAGTAGCCGCACACCACCGTAACGGCGGTGGGCGATGCCACGTCCACCGGTGCGCCGCAGCTTGGGCAATCGGTGTGGAAAAACGGCGTGCTCATGGTGCGAGCCGTTCTTTGTGCCATGCGGTGCCGTCCGAGCGGTAGCGGATGCGGTCGTGCAAACGGCTCGGACGTCCCTGCCAAAATTCAAGCATGTCGGGGCGCAGCAGATACCCGCCCCAATGCGGCGGGCGCGGTACGTCTGCCGGATACTGCGCGGCAAACTTCGCCGCCCGCGCCAGCAATACGCTCTTGCCCGCAATCACGCGGCTTTGTTCGCTTGCCCACGCGCCGATGCGGCTGGTGTAGGGGCGTGAGGCGAAGTAGGCATCGGATTGCGCGGCGGGCAGGCGTTCCACCCGCCCCGTTACCCGCACCTGACGTTCCAGTTCCGCCCAAAAAAAAGTCAGTGCCGCAAACGGATTGTGTGCCAAATCCTCGCCTTTGCTGCCGGCATAGTTGCTGAAAAACACAAAGCCCTCGTCATTGGCTTCTTTCAGCAGCACCACCCGCGCATGGGGGCGTCCGTCCGCGCCGACTGTGGCAAGGTTCATCGCCGTGGGTTCGTTCACTTGCGCGGCAAACGCTTCTTCCAGCCACAGGGCAAACTGCGTCAAAGGCTGTTCGGCGCATTGGCTGCGTTTGAGTTGCTGCTTGCTGTATTCGGCGCGGATGTCGTGCAAGTTCATCAAAATTCCTTTTCGGTTTGATACCCCGTTTACGGCGGTAAAATCAGCTTTTGTTCGGGCGGAGCGCAAGCCCGTTCCAATCAGGGCAAGGCATGGGGCTGCGCTTTATGCGTGCTGCCTTGTGTGTTGAAACATGGCGTGTTCCTTGTCAGTGCGCTTGGCGTTTGCCCTCGTGCGGGCGCAGCTTGGCGGCGAGTTTGTCCAAAATGCCGTTTACGAAACGGTGGCTTTCCGTACCGCCGAAGGTTTTGGTGACTTCAATCGCTTCGTTGATGATGACGGGGTAGGGCGTTTGCGGCATTTCCTGCAGTTCGTACGCCGCCATCAGCAGCACGCTTTTTTCAATCGGGTTAATCAGGCGGATGTCGCGGTCGGTGAGCGGACGAATCAGCTCGGCGTATTGCTCGCGTTTGGCATTCGCGCCGAAAAAAATCTGCGTAAACAGCTCGTCGTCTGCCTGATGGAAGTTGCGGCTTTCGCGAATGTTCGCGGCGATTTCGGGGGCGGCGGTGTCGTTGATGGCGGCTTGGTACAGTGCCTGTACCGCAAATTCACGCGAACGGCGGCGCGGGGAAATTTTCATCGTGATTCCTTAAGTTCGTGTTCGGGTGCGTTCAACTGCTTGAGCAAATTTGCCATTTCCACCACCGCTTTGGCGGCGTCTTCCGCTTTCTCGCGCACCCGCGAATGGGCTTGCGAATCGTTTTCGGTGGTGAGAATGGCATTGGCAATCGGAATGTTGAAGTCCAAGCCCACGCGGGTGATGCCCGCGCCCGATTCGTTGGCTACCAGCTCGAAATGGTAGGTTTCGCCGCGAATCACCGCGCCCAGTGCCACCAGTGCGTCAAACTGCCCGGAAGCCGCCATGTTTTGCAGCACCAACGGCACTTCCAAAGCGCCGGGAACGGTGGCGGCGGTGATGTCGTCGTCTGCCACGCCCAGTGCCGTCAGTTGGCGGCGGACGATGGCAAGCATCGCGCTGCCGATTTCGTTGGAAAAGCGGGCTTGGACGATGCCGATTTTCAAACCCCGACCGTTGTGGTCGGGCGCATAAGTACGCATGAGGTTTCCTTTTTGATTGATTTTTCGTTGAATATTGTGTCGGCAGGGCGGGTTTGGGGTGTGCCGTTAATTAAATTTTTTACTGAAAACCAGTATCATACAAACACATCGTCCCGCCCGCGCGGGCATGACGGCGCGGTGTTTTTTGTTTAATTGATGACAATGCCTAATCCTGCGGCTGCCAGTCGGCGGCGGCGACAAAGCCCTGCGTGTCCTCACACCATTCCCACGCGCCCGCCGCTTCGCCCATCAGCGCGGCGGTATCGGGGTGGCCGCGCAGCACGTCCTGAAGCGGCACGGTGGCGAAATTGTCGGGATTGTCGCAAAATTCATCGCTTTCATCGCCGCGAAAAAAACGCCAGCCGCTGTCGTGTTCGAAAGCGGGGGCTTCGCGGTAGAGAAAACCGACGGGCGCACCGTCGTCCAGCAAACGGCTGACAACGGCATAGTCCAAAGCGGCGGACAGGGCTTGGGCAAAGGCATTCACGGCAACAAACGTTCTTTAAAAACCATATCGGTCGGATTATACGCTATTTCGGCAAAAAAATTCTGTATCGGGGCGGCAGATTGTGGCATAATCCCGCCGTCCCCGAGTTTCGATTGGGGGCATGTTCAGGAGTTTGCAGGGGTTTTGCGTTCCCGCTCGGCAAACTTGTCGCCGCAAGGCTTGATTTTTATTTAGGATTTTGATTATGGCTCTGACCGTAGAACAAAAAGCACAAATTGTCAAAGATTTTCAGCGCAAAGAGGGCGACACCGGCTCTTCCGAAGTGCAAATCGCGCTGCTCACCTTCCGCATCAATGATTTGACCCCCCATTTCAAAGCAAACCCCAAAGACGTGCACAGCCGTCGCGGTTTGCTGAAAATGGTCAGCCAGCGCCGCCGCCTGCTCGCCTACCTGCGCCGCACCGATGCCGACACCTACCGCAACGTGATTACCCGTTTGGGTTTGCGCAAGTAAGCGCAGACAGGCTGAACGTCCGTGTTTTTGCCAAGCCGCCCCGCCACACACACGAGGGCGGTTTTGCTTTTTCCCCCAACTGTTTTCGCAAGGAACAACCATGTCTTCCGTTTATGATTTTACCGTCAATACTTTGGACTATCAGGCACGCGCTTTGAGCGACTATCGCGGCAAGGTGCTGCTGATTGTCAATACCGCCACCCGTTGCGGGCTGACCCCGCAATACGGGCAGTTGCAGGATTTGTATGCCAAATACCGCGAACAAGGCTTGGAAATCTTGGATTTCCCCTGCAACCAGTTCCGCGAGCAAGCGCCCGAAGAAGGCAAGGAATACGCGCAATTGTGCCAAATGAAATTCGGCACGGAATTTACTATTTTTGAAAAAATCGAGGTAAACGGCGACAACGCCCACCCGCTTTATGTGTTTTTGAAGCAGCAAAAGCCCGAAGACGAAGGCAATGCCAAATTTCAGGATTTGCTGATTCGCTTGGCGTCTTTGGGCGAGAAGCGCGAGGGCAGCGACATCAAGTGGAATTTCACCAAGTTCTTGATTAACCGCAAAGGCGAAGTGGTGGCGCGTTACGCACCCAGCACCGAGCCGCAGGAGTTGGCTGCCGACATCGAGCGTTTGCTGGCAGAAACGGCATAAGGGTGCGGGCGATGACGCGGATTGTCTTTCTCGACCGCGATACTTTGCCGACCCGTCCGTTTTGCTTTGATTTTCCGCACGATTATGCCGAATACGGCTTGACCGCGCCCGATGAGTTGGCGGCGCGGATTGCCGGTGCGGACATCGTCATCTGCAACAAGGTGGTGTTTGACCGCGCCGCCTTTGCCGCCGCGCCGCGTTTGAAGCTGATTGCCCTGACGGCAACCGGCTACGACAACATCGATTTGCCCGCCGCCCGCGAAGCGGGGGTAACGGTGTGCAACGTCCGTGCCTACGGCAACGAAAGCGTGGCGGAACACGCCTTGATGATGATGCTCGCGCTGATGCGGAACCTGCCTGCCTACATGCGCGACGTGGCGGCGGGCGTGTGGCAGAACGCGCCGTTTTTCTGCCATTTCGGTGCGCCCGTGCGCGAGTTGCACGGCAAAACGCTGACCCTGTTCGGGCGCGGTAACATCGGGCAGACGCTGGCAGGCTATGCGCGGGCGTTCGGCATGACGGTGCTGTGGGGCGAACGCAAGGGCGCGGCAAGCGTGCGCGAAGGCTATACCCCGTTCGGGCAGGCACTGGCGCAAGCGGACGTGGTGTCGCTGCATTGCCCCCTAAACGCGCAAACGCGCCACATGATTGGCGAAGCCGAATTGCAGATGATGAAAGCGGGCGCGGTGCTGATTAATGTCGGGCGCGGCGGTTTGGCAGACGAACAGGCAGTGTTGGCGGCGCTCAAATACGGGCAATTGGGCGGTGCGGGCTTTGACGTGTTGGGCCAAGAGCCGCCCCGCAACGGCAACCCCCTGTTGGCGCGGCTGCCGAATCTGATTGTTACCCCGCACAACGCTTGGGCAAGTGCCGAAGCCCTGTCGCGCATGACCGATATGGTGGAAGCCAACGTCCGTGCCTTTGTTGCGGGTACGCCGCAAAACACCGTTTGAGCAAAGCGGCATTTTTCAGATACACCACTGTTCAACATCTGATTTTTCCACAGAAAAGAAACACGGCGGGACTTTTTCCCCGCCGTTGCCGCCGTATGCCGCCCCCGCTATTGAACAAGCCCGACAAAAAGGGTACACTTGTCCCCATTAAATAAAACAATCACATTTGAAACATGAAATCTGCGTTTAACGTCAAATCGGCGCGTTTGGATGCTTTGGCGGTGCGCCTGCACGAAAATGATATGGGCGCCATTCGGGAAACCCTACAGCAAAACATTGAAAAATACATAAAATTTAAAGCATTGCCCTTTGTGCTGGACATCAGTGGCGTGGACGCGCCCGATGAATTGCCGGTGGGCGAAATCGTTGCCCTGTTTGCCCTGTACGGCATCAATATTGTCGCCCTGAGTCACCGCGACACCGCCGTGGCGGCACTGGCGGCGGCGCACGAATTGTCGTTTGTCGCCAAACTGCGGGTGGAAGCGTCTGCCGAAACGGCAAACGAAACCCCGCCGCAGGAAGCAGAACAAACAGACACCGCCGCAACGGCAGACACAAACGATGATGGCAGCGCAAACCCCGCCGCCGAAGACACCGAAGACACGCCGCCGTCCAAACCCGCCCGCGATGAAGACGCGCTGTACAACGACAACGACGCGGTGAAAACCGTGGAAATGGCAAAAGAAGCCGACCTGCTGGACATCACCCCCGAAGTGTCGCCGGAAGCGGCGGCAGAAGCGGCAGAATCGGGCATGGCAACCGAAGATGCGCCCGCAGACGGCAAAGTCAGCATGAATGCCGCCAAGCCCACCATTGTCGTGTCCGCCCCCGTGCGTACCGGACAGCAGATTTATGCCGAACAAGCCGACTTAATCGTACTCGGCTCGGTCAGTCCGGGCGCGGAAGTCATCGCAGACGGCAACATCCACATCTACGCCCCCCTGCGCGGACGCGCCTTGGCGGGCGCATCAGGCGACACCAACGCACGGATATTCGTCCAATCCATGCAGGCGGAGCTGGTTTCCATTGCCGGCATCTACCGCGTATTCGAACAAAGCCTGCCGCAGCACCTGCACCGCAAACCCGTGCAAATCGAGCTGCACGACGACCGCTTGGCGATAGGCGCCATCCGCACCGAATAAGCGCGGAACGTTTTTGTTTTCAAAAGCCCGTGCCGACACGGGACACAGCATTTTTTGATAAGGAGCCCCAAAGTGGCAAAAATCATTGTAGTAACCTCCGGAAAGGGCGGAGTAGGCAAAACCACCACCAGTGCCAGCATTGCCAGTGGTTTGGCATTGCGCGGCCACAAAACCTGCGTGATTGACTTTGACGTGGGTCTGCGCAATCTGGATTTGATTATGGGCTGCGAACGGCGCGTGGTGTACGACCTGATTAACGTCATTCAAAAAGAAGCCACCCTCAACCAAGCCCTGATTAAAGACAAACACTGCGACAACCTCTACATCCTGCCCGCCTCGCAAACCCGCGACAAAGAAGCCCTGAACAAAGCGGGCGTGGAGCGCGTTTTGGCGGAACTGATTCAAAGCCTGCGCTTCGAATACGTGATTTGCGACTCGCCCGCAGGCATCGAAACGGGCGCACTGATGGCACTGTATTTTGCCGATGAAGCCATCATCACCACCAACCCCGAAGTTTCCAGCGTGCGCGACTCCGACCGCATCTTGGGCATTTTGCAGAGCAAATCGCGCAAAGCCGAGCGTGGTCAAACCGTAAAAGAACACCTGCTGATTACCCGCTATTCGCCCGAACGCGTTTCCAAAGGCGAAATGCTGTCGGTACAGGACATTCAAGACATTCTGCGCATTCCCCTGCTGGGCGTGATTCCCGAATCGCAAAGCGTGCTGCAGGCTTCCAATGCCGGCTCGCCCGTGATTCACCAAGACAACGCCAACGCCGCCGAAGCCTACAAAGACGTAGTGGCGCGCCTGCTGGGCGAAAACCGCGAAATCCGTTTTGTCGCGCCCGAGAAAAAGGGCTTTTTCAAACGCCTGTTCGGGAGATAAGCCATGTCTATTTTTGAGTTTTTGTTCGGCAAGAAAAACAAGTCGGCGAATTTGGCGCGCGACCGTTTGCAAATCATCATTGCCCAAGAGCGCAACACCCGCGATACCGAAAACGAAACCCCCGACTTTCTGCCCACCCTGCAAAAAGAGCTTTTGGAAGTATTGTCCAAATACGTGAAAATCGAGTTGGACGACATCAACATCGCCCACGAAAAACGGGACGGCATCGACATGCTCGAGCTGAACATCACCCTGCCCGACAACAAAACCGCCAAGGGGGTAAGCCTGCAATGACGCTGACCGAATTGCGTTATATCGTGGCGGTGGCGCAGGAGCGGCATTTCGGTCGGGCGGCGCAGCGCTGCCACGTCAGCCAGCCCACTTTGTCCATCGCCATCAAAAAGCTGGAAGAAGAATTGGGGGTGATTTTGTTCGACCGCAGCAGCAACGAAGTCATCACCACCGATTCGGGCGAGCGTATTGTCGGGCAGGCGCGTAAGGTGCTGGGCGAAGCCGATGTGATTCGCCAAATGGCAACCGAAGAGCAAAACGAGCTGGAAGGTGCGTTGAAATTGGGCTTGATTTTTACCGTTGCGCCCTATCTGCTGCCGAAGCTGATTTTGTCGCTGCGCGACATTGCGCCGAAAATGCCCCTGATGCTGGAAGAAAACTACACCAATGCGCTCACCGATTCGCTCAAGCGCGGCGAGTTGGACGCGGTGGTGGTGGCAGAGCCGTACCACGAAACGGGTGTGGAAGTGATGCCTTTGTATGACGAGCCGTTTTTTGTGATTGTGCCGAAGGGGCATGCGTTTGAGGATTTGGACGAGGTGGAAGCATCGCAGTTGCAAAACGAGCGTTTGCTGCTGCTGACCGAAGGCAATTGCATGCGCGACCAGATTTTGGGCAGTTGCAGCGAATTGGCTTCGCGCCAGCGCATTCCGGGCTTGACCAGCACGTTGCAGGGCAGTTCCATCAATACCATCAGGCACATGGTGGCAAGCGGTTTGGGCATCAGCGTGCTGCCCGCCACCGCGCTGACGGAAAACGACCATATGTTGTTTTCCATTGTGCCGATTGCCCAGCCCGCGCCGCAACGGCGCATCGTGTTGGCGTACCGGCGCAATTTTGTCCGTCCGAAGGCGTTGGCAGCGCTGCAAAATGCGATTGTCAATGCGCAATTGGCGGGGGTGAGTTTTGTCGCGCCCGTGCAGGCGGAAGCGTAAACGGGCGGCGGTGGCGCAGGCATGCGGCTGTTTGGCGCGGAATGTTCCGTGTTCAAGCAGCTTTTTGTTTTGATTAAAATGCCTTTTTGGTGTGAAACCCCGCCGTTTACGGCGGTAACGGTTTTTTTATTCGGTCGGGGGGGTAACGCCATCCGAATCAGGGCAAGGCATGGGGCTGTGCTTGATGTGCATGAAACATTGGACGGAGCGGATAAGTGATGACGGATAAGGATTTGGCACGGGCGCGGCAGTATTCGCTGTGGCTGGCGCGGCAGGCAGACAACGGTTTGTTGGACGAAACGTGGCTGCTGCCGCGTTTGGCGCGTCCCTTAGATGCCGATGATTTTTCAGGTTTTGCCGATTGGCAGTCGCCGGACGAGTCAGATTTGGCACGGTCGTTGCGGCGTTTGCGCCGTCATGTGCTGGCGCAGGTGATGGTGCGCGATTTGGGCGGGGCGGCGGATTTGGACGAGGTGTGCGGCACGGTTACGCGGTTGGCGGATTTTGCCGTGAATGCGGCGGAACGCTTTGCCCATGCGGCGTTGGCTGCCCGCTACGGCGAGCCGTACGGTCATTTTAGCCGTGCGCCGCAGCGTTTGAGCGTGGTGGCGATGGGCAAGGCGGGCGGGTTTGAGCTGAATGTGTCGTCCGACATCGATTTGATTTTTATTTATCCCGAAAACGGTGAGACGGACGGCAAACGCCGCATCGGCAATCAGGAGTTTTTCACCAAAGTCGGCAAAAAAATCATTGCGTTGCTGGACGATGTTACCGAAGACGGGCAGGTGTTCCGTGTGGACATGCGTTTGCGCCCTGATGGCGACAGTGGCGCATTGGTGTGCAGCGAGGCGGCGCTGGAGCAGTATTTGGCAACGCAGGGGCGCGAGTGGGAGCGTTATGCGTGGTGCAAGGCGCGGGTGGTAACGCCGCACGCCAACGGTTTGCGCGATTTGGTGCGTCCGTTTGTGTTTCGCAAATATTTGGATTATAACGCTTATGAGGCGATGCGCGATTTGCACCGCCAAATTGCCGCCGAAGCGCACAAGCGCGGTGCGGAAAACAACATCAAAATCGGCACGGGCGGGATTCGCGAAGTGGAGTTTGTGGCGCAGATTTTCCAGATGATACGCGGCGGGCAAAACCGCGCCTTGCAGCTTAAAGGCACACGGGAAACGCTGAACTGCTTGGCGGAACACGGCATTTTGCCCGAACAAACGGTGGCGGAGTTGTCGGCTGCCTACCGTTTTTTGCGCGACACCGAACACCGTTTGCAGTATTGGGACGACGCGCAAACGCAGATTCTGCCCGATGCGCCCGTGCAGCGTGCGGCATTGGCGCGAAGCATGGGTTTTGCCGATGATGAAGCGTTTGCACAGGCTTTAGATGACCACCGTCAGCGCGTGCATGCCGTGTTTGCCGAGATTTTGGACACGCCCGAACGCCGTGATGATGCGGCGCATGCTTTGGACGGGCTGTGGCGTGGTGCGGACGACGACGGCGCGGACACGGCGGCGGCGTTGCGCCAAGCGGGCTATGCCGATGTTGATGATTTGGCGGGGCGTTTGCGGCGTTTGAAAGCGGGCAGCCGCTACCGCCGTTTGTCCACCCACGCGCAACCGCGTTTTGATGCCGTGGTGCCGCGCCTGTTGGAAGCGGCGGCGCGTTGTCCGCAGCCCGAACGCACCGCCGCCCGTTTGTTGGACTTTTTGGAAGCGGTCAGCCGCCGTTCCGCTTATTTGGCGTTTTTGCGGCAATACCCCGCCGCCTTGGCGCAACTGGCACAACTGATGTCGCAAAGCGCGTGGCTGGCGGATTATCTGCAACGCCACCCGATTTTGCTGGACGAATTGCTCTCGGCACAACTGATGGCGCCTTTGGATTGGACGGCGTTGGCAAACGAATTGGCGCGGCAGTTGGCAGCGTGCGAAGACACCGAAAGCATGATGGACACCCTGCGCCATTTCCAACACGCGCAAACCTTCCGTTTGGCGGTTCAGGACTTGGCGGGGCTGTATTCGGTGGAACGCATCAGCGACGAACTTTCGCAGCTTGCCGACACCGTGCTGGCTGCCGCCCTGCCCGAAGTGTGGCGGCGCATCGCCAAAATCCACCGTCCCGACCCGCAATTTGCCGTTATCGGCTACGGCAAACTCGGCGGCAAAGAGCTGGGCTACGCTTCCGATTTGGACTTGGTGTATCTGTATGACGACCCCCACCCCGAAGCCGCCGAAAACTACGCCAAACTCGCCCGCCGCCTGAATACCTGCTTGAGCGGCAGCACCGGAGCGGGCACCTTGTACGAACTGGATTTGCGCCTGCGCCCCAACGGCGAAAGCGGCTTTCTCGTTCACAGCACCGCCGCCTTTGCCCGCTACCAGCGCGAAAACGCATGGACATGGGAACACCAAGCCCTCAGCCGCGCCCGTTTCGTTTGCGGCGCGGCAGACGTGGCGGCACAGTTTGACGCCCTGCGCAGCGAAATCCTGACCCAAAACCGCGACCAAACCAAACTAAAACAAGATATTGCCCAAATGCGCGACAAAATCGCCGCCACCCACCCCCCGCACGGCCACGACATCAAATATGCGCGTGGCGGGATTATCGATGTCGAATTTATCGTCCAATACGGCATTTTGGCACACGCCCGCGCCCACCCCGAATTGCTCGACAACAAAGGCAACATCGCCCTGCTGGCACGCATGGCGCAAAACGGCGTTTTGCCTGCCCAATCCGCCCGCGCCGCCGCCGAAGCCTACCGCCGCTACCGCCAACGCCAACACGCCGCATCGCTGCACGACCATGCTGCCATTGTGGTTGATGACGATTTGCGCCGCGATTATGCTGCTGTCTGCCAATTATGGGCGCAAGTGTTTGATAAAAAATAAACACAGCACCATCGTTGAAATGATTTATTGTGCATACAAAGGCGGGACAACGCCGTATGGGAAATAAATCATTTCAACTGTGTTTGGCTGGGGCGTGTCATCATTTGTATTTTCTCACTGAAAATTCAGTGCAATATAAAAACATGCCGTCATTCCAGCGAATGCGGGAATCTACTGTGCAATACTTGGCAAGCGATGTTTTATCGTTAATGTTCTTTAATTTTCATACGGCGTTGGCTCGCCTTGCCGTATTACCCATACTGTCTGCGGCTCGCCGCCTTGTATGAAAAATAAATCTCATCAACTATA
>NZ_AUAP01000024.1 GCF_000428785.1 Conchiformibius kuhniae DSM 17694
GCACCAAACGCGAAGATGTGGAGCGCGGTCAAGTATTGGCGAAACCCGGCACCATCACCCCGCACACCAAGTTCAAAGCCGAAGTGTACGTATTGAGCAAAGAAGAAGGCGGCCGCCACACCCCGTTCTTCGCCAACTACCGTCCGCAATTCTACTTCCGCACCACAGACGTAACCGGCGCGGTTACTCTGGAAGAAGGCGTGGAAATGGTAATGCCCGGCGAAAACGTGGCCATTACCGTTGAACTGATTGCACCGATTGCGATGGAAGAAGGCTTGCGCTTTGCGATTCGCGAGGGCGGCCGTACCGTCGGCGCGGGCGTGGTTTCCAGCGTGATTGCATAATGTTTAGAGGCCAGTAGCTCAATTGGTAGAGTATCGGTCTCCAAAACCGAGGGTTGGGGGTTCGAGACCCTCCTGGCCTGCCAAATAAGAAAACTAACCGGTCTAAAAGCCGGTTAGTTTTTTATCGTATGGGACGAATTGAAAGGACACATCATGAACGAGCAAACGCCGAAATCATCGGCGGATAATTTCAAGCTGCTGATTGCCGCCGCTTTTTTGGGCGGCGGGATTTGGGCGTATGACGGTGTGAAAGGTTTGCCGCCGTATGTCAATCTGGCGTTTCCCATCGGCGGGGTGTTGATTGCGCTGCTGATTGTGTTTTTCTGGTGCGACATGGGGCGCAGGCTGCTTCGTTATATCCGCGATTCCACCACCGAAGTCAAAAAAGTGGTGTGGCCGAAGCGTCCCGATGCGGTGCGGATGACGATGTTCGTGATTTTGTTTGTGGCGGTGTTTGCCGCGTTTATCGGCGGGGTGGACAGCTTGATTTCATTGTTGTTTAACGCCGTTTTGTTGAAAGGCTGAAGATGTCTAAACGTTGGTATGTCGTACAGGCTTATTCCGGTTTTGAAAAAAACGTTCAAAAAACCCTGAAAGAGCGCATCGCCCGCGAGGGCATGGAAGATTATTTCGGTCAGATTCTCGTGCCGGTGGAAGAAGTGGTGGACATCAAAAACGGCCGCAAAACCGTTGCCGAGCGCAAATTTTTTCCCGGTTATGTGCTGATTGAAATGGAAATGACCGACAGTTCTTGGCATTTGGTGAAAAGCACGCCGCGCATCAACGGCTTTATCGGCGGCACGGCGCACCGCCCCCTGCCGATTTCGCAGCGCGAGGTGGACAACATCATGGCGCAGGTAAACGGCGACGGCACGGGCGGCGAGAAAAAACCCAAGCCGCGCATTGAGTTTGAAGTGGGACAACAGGTGCGCGTGAACGAAGGGCCGTTTGCCGATTTCAACGGCGCGGTGGAGTTTGTGGATTACGAGCGCAACAAATTGCGCGTTACCGTGCAGATTTTCGGACGCGAAACGCCCGTAGAATTGGATTTCGGACAAGTGGAAAAACTGTAATTCAGGCTGCCTGAAAGATTTTGCTTGCGAAATCAAAACAGAATAATTATAATTGTCCGCTTGATTTTTTGGGGAGCAGCGCCAGTCTGCGTCATACCCGTTTTTGGAGCTTATTTAAATGGCAAAAAAAGTTGTCGGCTACATCAAACTGCAAATTCCTGCAGGTAAAGCTAATCCTTCGCCGCCTGTCGGCCCTGCTTTGGGTCAGCGCGGTTTGAACATTATGGAATTTTGTAAGGCATTTAATGCCGCCACCCAAGGCATGGAACCGGGCTTGCCGATTCCGGTGGTGATTACCGCGTTTGCGGATAAGTCTTTCACTTTCGTGATGAAAACGCCGCCCGCAACCATTCTGCTGAAAAAAGCAGCCGGTTTGCAAAAAGGCAGCGCCAATCCCTTGACCAACAAAGTCGGTACGGTTACCCGCGCCCAGTTGGAAGAAATCGCCAAAACCAAAGAACCCGACCTGACGGCGGCGGATTTGGACGCGGCAGTACGCACCATCGCGGGTTCTGCCCGTTCTATGGGTTTGAATGTGGAGGGCGTGTAACATGGCAAAAGTATCCAAACGTTTGAAAGCCTTGCGTGCTTCCGTTGAAGCGAACAAGCTGTATCCCGTTGAAGAGGCGATTGCGCTGGTGAAAAAAGCCGCCACCGCCAAATTTGACGAATCCGTTGATGTGTCGTTCAATTTGGGTGTAGACCCGCGCAAATCCGACCAAGTAATTCGCGGTTCGGTCGTGTTGCCCAAAGGCACGGGCAAAACCACCCGCGTTGCCGTGTTCACGCAGGGCGCAAATGCCGAAGCCGCCAAAGCCGCCGGTGCGGACGTGGTCGGTTTTGAAGATTTGGCGGAAGAAGTCAAAAAAGGCAATTTGGATTTTGATGTGGTCATCGCATCGCCCGATGCCATGCGCATTGTCGGTCAGTTGGGTACGATTTTGGGCCCGCGCGGTTTGATGCCGAACCCGAAAGTCGGCACGGTTACCCCGAATGTTGCCGAAGCGGTGAAAAACGCCAAAGCCGGTCAGGTGCAATACCGTACCGATAAAGCAGGTATCATTCATGCCACCATCGGTCGCGCTTCTTTTGCCGAAGCCGATTTGAAAGAAAACTTTGACGCGCTGCTGGACGCTTTGGTAAAAGCCAAACCCGCCGCCGCCAAAGGTCAGTATCTGAAAAAAATCGCCGTATCCAGCACCATGGGCTTGGGTGTGCGCGTAGATGTTGCCGCCGTAAACGGCAAATAAAGATTTTCAGGCAGCCTGAAACCAAACGGGCTGCCTGAAACGGACTGCTCAACAAGCAGATGTCCAAGACCGTAGGGAGCGCGAGCTTTAATCTTTACGCCCTACGCAGACGGTGGTCCGAAGGTGTGTGCAAGCGCCGCTTGCAAAATGTCTTTCCGGGTTGCCGCGCTGGTGGAATGCGTTTTGCGCGTTCTGATTTTAAACAGTGGGAGGTAGACCTTGAGTCTCAATATTGAAACCAAGAAAGCAGCCGTAGAAGAGATTGTTGCCGGTATCGGCAACGCGCAAACTATGGTGATTGCCGAATATCGCGGTATCAGTGTTGCCAGCATGACCGAGCTGCGTGCCAATGCGCGGAAAGAAGGCGTTTATTTGCGCGTTCTGAAAAACACATTGGCGCGCCGTGCGGTTGAAGGTACTTCGTTTGCGGGCTTGGCCGACCAAATGGTCGGGCCTTTGGTTTACGCCGCATCGGAAGATGCCGTTGCCGCCGCAAAAGTGCTGCACCAATTCGCGAAAAAAGACGACAAAATCGTTATCAAAGCCGGTTCTTACAATGGCGAAGTGTTGAATACCGCTCAGGTAACTGAGTTGGCATCGATTCCGAGCCGCGAAGAGCTGTTGTCCAAACTGTTGTTCGTGATGCAGGCACCGGTTTCCGGTTTTGCACGCGGTTTGGCGGCATTGGCGGAGAAAAAAGAAAGCGAAGCGGCTTAATCCGCACGTTTTTGCAACGATTTGAACATTTTGAATTTTACCCAATATTAGGAGCTTGAATAGCATGGCTATTACTAAAGAAGACATTTTGGAAGCGGTAAGCAATCTGACCGTAATGGAATTGAACGAGCTGGTGAAAGCGTTTGAAGAGAAATTCGGCGTTTCTGCCGCCGCCGTTGCCGTTGCTGCCGGCCCTGCCGCAGGCGGTGCCGCCGAAGAAGCGAAAACCGAATTTGACGTGGTTCTGGCTTCCGCAGGCGACCAAAAAGTAGGCGTAATTAAAGTGGTTCGCGCCATCACCGGCTTGGGCTTGAAAGAAGCCAAAGACTTGGTGGACGGTGCGCCCAAAACCCTTAAAGAAGGCGTTTCCCAAGCCGAAGCCGATGACATCAAGAAACAGCTTGAAGATGCCGGTGCGAAAGTGGAAATCAAATAATCCGCGTTTGGCGACAATTTGATGCAACAGGCTGGCAGTTTTACTGCCAGCCTTGTTGCGCTTTCGTGATGTTTAAAATGTAAATTTACAAAAATTTACTGATTTTTGTTTAATTTTCAGAAAATTTTTGTAAAGTTATATTAAATCTTAATCAGGCCGCCCGCTCCGTTGGCGGCAGGAGTCTGGAATCATGGGCAAAAAGCATTGGTTTTCTTCTATTTGTGCGGCACGCGCCGCTTGCTGCCCTTTGATGCCGCGCCGACACGCATAAGGCGCATTGTCCGTTATTCCGTTTTCTTTCACAAATCTTTTTGCACGTTGTCGGTGTTTTTTCAGGCAGCCTGTACCGTTTTTGCAAATAACGCCGTCCTTTCAGGAGTATCACGATGAGTTACACATTTACCGAAAAAAAACGCATCCGCAAAAGTTTCGCCAAGCGCGGCTCGGTGGAGAAAGTGCCGTATCTGCTGACCACCCAGCTTGAGTCTTACGGCAAATTCCTGCAACAAGACCGCGCTTACAACGAGCGTAAAAACGAAGAAGGCCTGCAGGCAGCGTTTACGTCCATTTTCCCGATTGTGAGCAACAACGGTTATGCCGAATTGGATTTCGTGCATTATATTTTGGGCGAGCCTTTGTTTGACATTCCCGAATGCCAACTGCGCGGCATCACTTACGCCGCGCCGCTTCGTGCGCGTATCCGCCTGAAAATCTACGACAAAGATTCCCCCGCTTCCGCCAAAGTGATTAAAGAAGCGCGGGAAAACGAAGTGTATATGGGCGAAATCCCCCTGATGACGCCGAGCGGCTCGTTTGTGATTAACGGCACCGAGCGCGTGATTGTGTCGCAGCTTCACCGTTCGCCCGGCGTATTTTTTGAACACGACCGCGGCAAAACCCATTCTTCCGGCAAGTTGCTGTTTTCGGCGCGGATTATTCCCTATCGCGGCTCGTGGTTGGATTTTGAGTTTGACCCGAAAGACCTGCTCTATTTCCGCATTGACCGCCGCCGCAAAATGCCGGTAACCATTCTGCTCCGCGCTTTGGGCTACAGCGACGAGCAGATGCTGGAAATGTTTTACGACACCGAAACCTATTACCTGTCCAAAGAGAAGGTGGAAACCGATTTGGTGCCGGCGCGTTTGAAAGGCGAAACCGCCAAATGCGACATTGTCGATGCCGAAGGCAACGTGCTGGTGGCGGCGGGCAAGCGCGTGAACAGCAAAGATTTGCGCAATATTGAAAAAGCGGGGCTGACCCGCATGACGGTGGAAACGGAAACCCTGATTGGCAAAGCCTTGGCAAAAGCCGTGATTGACACCGCCACCGGCGAAGTCATCGCCCAAGCCAACAGCGAAATTACCGAAGAACTGTTGGCGCAACTGGATATTAGCGGCATCACCCAAATCGACACCCTGTTTGTCAATGAAATGGACCACGGCGGCTATATTTCCGCCACGCTGCGCACCGATGAAACCGCCGACCAAAACGCCGCCCGCATCGCCATCTACCGCATGATGCGCCCCGGCGAACCGCCGACCGAAGAAGCGGTGGAAGCCCTGTTCCAACGCCTGTTTTTCCAAGAAGAAAGCTACGATTTGTCGCGTGTGGGACGCATGAAGTTCAACACCCGCACCTACCAGCAAAAGCTGCTGCCCGAACAAGAGGGCGGCTGGTACGACCGTTTGCTGAATCAAACTTTGGAAGGCGCGGCCGACAAAGGCGGCTTTATTTTGAGCGTGGACGACATTGTCGTTACCATCGCCACGCTGGTGGAACTGCGTAACGGACACGGCGAAGTGGACGACATCGACCACTTGGGCAACCGCCGCGTGCGTTCCGTGGGCGAATTGGTGGAAAACCAGTTCCGTTCCGGCTTGGCACGGGTGGAACGCGCGGTAAAAGAGCGTTTGAATCAGGCGGAAAGCGAAAACCTGATGCCCACCGACCTGATTAACGCCAAACCCGTTTCCGCCGCGATTAAAGAATTTTTCGGTTCCAGCCAGCTTTCGCAGTTTATGGACCAAACCAACCCGCTTTCGGAAATCACCCACAAACGCCGCGTGTCCGCGCTGGGCCCGGGCGGTTTGACCCGCGAACGCGCGGGCTTTGAAGTGCGGGACGTGCACCCCACCCACTACGGCCGCGTCTGCCCGATTGAAACGCCCGAAGGCCCGAACATCGGTTTGATTAACTCGCTGGCGGTGTTTGCCCGCACCAACGAATACGGCTTTTTGGAAACGCCCTACCGCCGCGTGGAAAACGGCAAAGTAACCGATGAAGTGCATTACCTGTCCGCGATTGAAGAAGGACGTTACGTCATCGCCCAAGCCAGTGCCGAGCTGGACGCACAAGGCTGCCTGAAAGGGGATTTGATTACCTGCCGCGAAAAAGGCGAAACCATCTTGGCAGCGCCCGAACGCGTGCAATACATGGACATCGCCACCGGACAAATCGTTTCCGTGGCCGCCTCGCTGATTCCCTTTTTGGAACACGACGACGCCAACCGCGCCTTGATGGGCGCGAACATGCAGCGTCAGGCCGTCCCCTGCCTGCGCCCCGAAAAACCGATGGTCGGTACCGGCATCGAGCGTTCGGTGGCGGTGGACAGCGCCACCGCGATTGTGGCGCGGCGCGGCGGCGTGGTGGAATACGTTGATGCCAACCGCGTGGTGGTGCGCGTGCATGACGAAGAAGCCACCGCCGGCGAAGTGGGCGTGGACATCTACAACTTGGTGAAATTCACCCGTTCCAACCAATCCACCAACATCAACCAACGCCCCGCCGTCAAAGCGGGCGACGTGTTGGCGGCGGGCGATTTGATTGCGGACGGCGCGTCCACCGACTTGGGCGAACTCGCGCTCGGTCAAAACATGACCATCGCCTTTATGCCTTGGAACGGCTACAACTACGAAGACTCCATTCTGATTTCAGAAAAAGTCGCCGCAGACGACCGCTACACCTCCATTCACATTGAAGAACTCAACGTGGTAGCACGCGACACCAAACTCGGCGCGGAAGACATCACCCGCGACATTCCCAACCTGTCCGAGCGCATGCAAAACCGCTTGGACGAATCGGGCATCGTCTACATCGGTGCGGAAGTGGAAGCGGGCGACGTGCTGGTCGGCAAAGTTACCCCCAAAGGCGAAACCCAACTTACCCCCGAAGAAAAACTGCTGCGGGCGATTTTCGGCGAAAAAGCTTCGGACGTGAAAGACACCTCCCTGCGTATGCCTACGGGCATGAGCGGCACGGTGATTGACGTGCAGGTGTTTACCCGCGAAGGCATTCAGCGCGACAAACGCGCCCAGTCCATCATCGATGCCGAGCTGAAGCGTTACCGCCAAGACTTGAACGACCAAATCCGCATTTTTGACAACGACGCTTTTGACCGTTTGGAACGCATGATGGTGGGACAAACCGCCAACGGCGGCCCGCTCAAACTCGCCAAAGGCAAGGAAATCACCGCCGAATACCTGCATTCCCTGCCCACCCGTCATGATTGGTTTGACGTGCGTTTGGCAGATGAAAGTTTGGCGAAACAGCTTGAACTGACCAAACTTTCCCTGCAACAAAAACGCGAAGAAGCCGAAGAGCAATACGAAGTCAAAAAGAAAAAAATGACGCAGGGCGACGAACTGCCGCCCGGCGTGCAAAAAATGGTGAAAGTGTTTATCGCCATCAAACGCCGCTTGCAGGCAGGCGACAAAATGGCGGGCCGGCACGGTAACAAAGGCGTGGTGTCGCGCATTCTGCCGGTGGAAGACATGCCCTATATGGCGGACGGCCGCACGGTGGACATCGTGTTGAACCCGCTCGGCGTACCCTCGCGCATGAACATCGGACAGATTTTGGAAGTGCATTTGGGCTGGGCGGCGAAAGGCATCGGCCGGCGCATTGAAAAAATGCTGGACGAACAGCGTAAAGTCAAAGAAATCCGCGCCTTCTTGGAAAAACTGTACAACGGTAGCGGCAAGAGCGAAGACCTGAAATCGCTCAACGATGAGGAAATCATCGCTTTGGCGCACAACCTCAAACGCGGCGCGACTTTCGCCTCCCCCGTGTTTGACGGCGCGAAAGAAGACGAAATCTACCAAATGCTGGATTTGGCGTATCCCGATGACGACCCCGAAGTGCAGAAACTGGGCTTTAACGAAAGCAAAACCCAAATTACCCTGTATGACGGTCGTTCCGGCGAACCGTTTGACCGCCGCGTAACCGTGGGCGTGATGCACTATCTGAAACTGCATCACTTGGTGGACGAAAAAATGCACGCGCGTTCCACCGGCCCGTACAGCTTGGTTACGCAGCAGCCTTTGGGTGGTAAAGCGCAGTTTGGTGGTCAGCGTTTTGGTGAGATGGAGGTGTGGGCGTTGGAAGCCTACGGCGCGGCTTATACCTTGCAGGAAATGCTGACGGTGAAATCGGACGACGTTACCGGCCGTACCAAAATGTATGAAAACATCGTCAAGGGCGAACACAAAATTGATGCGGGCATGCCCGAATCGTTTAATGTGATTGTGAAAGAAATCCGTTCGCTGGGCTTGGATATTGATTTGGAACAGAATTGATGTCCGCAGGCTGCCTGAAAAAGGGTTTCGGGTTTTCCGGCAGCCTGAAACTTTTATAAACCGTTTAAGGAAAAAATCATGAAAAAGTTAATGATGATTTTCTTTGGTTTGTTGGCTGTGTCGGCATGGGCAAAGCCTGTTACCGTGAAGCCGCAACAACTGGTCGGTAATTGGTCGTGTAGCGGCGAGCATTACGATAAAGAAATGGGGTTCTATGCCAAAGGTCATGAACGCATTCAAATTCAGGCGGACGGTGCGTTTTCAGATGAGGGGGAAACATCACTTAAAGAAGCAGAAAAAGCTCCTTACGTTTTGAATTACCGTGCTAAATCTGAAGGAAAATGGTCTTTGGAAAATAATATCTTGACGCGAAAAATACGTTTTTTGACATTCGAGCGCATTCACCAAGCCGAAGCGGTTCAAGATGATGGGCTACAGTTTATTGATAAAGTCATGTTCATTTTGTTTTCCAAAATGATTCAAAACAAAATAGAACAAACGGAAAAATATACGGTTCATCTGAAAAATACCGATACAATACTGTGGCGTGATACGAAAGATGGATTAACTTTACACTGTAAACGGGATAAATGAAGTTTAAAACCAAAAACGCCGTTGGGAAAATCGGAAATGGATTCCCGACTGCGCGGGAATGACGGGCAAAAAGACAACAAGTGCCATGGCACATGACAAGATACGCTGCCGTTTAAACCGCATCGGCTTGGTGCTGACGGTTGGGCTGTTTCTGTTTTTGCAATTTACCCGCTATGGCGATACTGCCGGGCATCATGTTTTGCTGCAAAACGATTACAGCTTGCGGGCGCATTGGGATTTTTTCGTAAACAGCGAAAATGTCTTTGTGTTGTTGGCGTGTGCGGCAGTGGCTTATCTGCCTTTGTTGTGTTACGGGATTTACCGTTTGATACGGAAACGGTAAGGCGCGATGTTTTTCAGATAGCCTGAAATATTTTTCTTCTCTATTTTTTCTCTATTTTAAGGAGTGAAACAATGAAATCAATCAAAAACCGTTTGTTTGTGGCGGTGGTGGGCGCGTTGTTGTCGGCATCTGCGTTTGCCTACGACAAAAATGACGAACAAACCATTCGCCAAGACATCAAAAAAATGAAACAAGCCGTGAAAGAGAAAAACGGCAAGGTGGTGGTGGACATGATGCCCGAACCCGTTTTGAAAGAAATGGCGAAAATGCTGGATTTGCCTGTGGCGGATACCAAAAAAATGCTGGTGGACATGACCCAAAGCATGGCGGATTTTGAAATCAAAATGCAGGCGGATTTGGGAAAAATCAAAGTGTACCAATCCAAAACAGGGCGGGATTATGTGTTTGTTCCCACGGTAACCACCGTATCCGGCGTGGCGGTGAAGGGCAAGCTGTTTGGTGTGAAAGACCAAGGAAAATGGTCGTATATGTCTTGGCAGGAACGGCACAAAAACATGGTGAAAAAAGCCTATCCCGATATTCAAAAATTGCCGTAGCGGCTGGCGGGCAGCCCGAATCATGCAAAAACCAATTTGCCCCACTTGGTATTGGGATATGTGCCGACGGCGTTGTTTGGTGTGGGCTACCGGCTTTCAGTTGCAGTAGGGTGCGCCCTATGATAGACCAACCCCGCCGTCATTCCCGCGAATGCGGGAATCCATTGCCGATTTTTGCCAACGGTGTTTTGCACCGACTTGGATTCCCGCCTGCGCGGGAATGACGGTGCTTGAGCCACATTGTTTTTCAGGCCGTCTGAAACAATTTTTATTCAATAAGGAAAAACCAAAATGAACAAACTCAAAACCTTACTGGCATTCGCCGCCGCATTCGTGCTGGCTGCCTGCAACGGCGGCAACGAAACCGCACCGGTGCAAACCGCCGCCCCCGCCGCATCCGCGCCCGTTGAAGCCGCCGCCCCGTCCGCATCCGCAGCGCATGACAACCATGACGACCACCACCACGCTTCGGACGGACATGACCATCACGCCGATGAACACAATGCCGCCAACTCGCTGGATTGGGCAGGCACCTATCAAGGCGAACTGCCCTGCGCCGATTGCGCCCAAATCGCGGTAACGCTGGTGCTGAAAGACGATATGTCCTACGACTTGAGCATGGACTACCAAGGCGGCAAAGAGCAGTTGAAAGAACAGGAAAGCGGCAAATTCGCGTGGGAAGCAGACGGCAGCATCATCAAGCTGGACGGCAAAAACAACCCGATGCGCCTGTTTGTCGCCGAAGGGCATCTGCAACAGTTGGCGGACGATGCCAAAGCCTATGACGCGAAAAACAGCAAATACAATCTGAAAAAACAATGATGTTGAAAAAATACCTGTGCGCCGCGCTGTTGTGCGGCATCACGGCGGCGGCGCAGGCGCAAACCGCCGAAGAACGCATCGCCCGTTTGGAAGCACAAGTGGCGCGGCTCACCGAACAGGTAAACCGCCTGTTGGCGGAGCGTTTGCCGCCCGCGCCGCCCGAACAAGCCGTGCATGTGTGCCGCATCAGCGCGTTTACCGACACCTTCCGCAGCGAACACGCCTCGCGCGGGCGGGCGCGTTTGGACGTGTTGAAACAATGCCGCGCCAAACACGCCGAAATGTTTTGCACGCCGCAAAAAGTGCAGTGCGAAGCCTACCGTTGATTTTTCAGGCAGCCTGAAAAACCGTCCGAATTTTAAGGAGCCATTATGAACTTAACCGATTTGTTCAGCCCCCTGCAACAGGCGGGTTCGGAAGAATTTGACGCCATCAAAATCGGCATCGCCTCGCCCGACACGATTCGCTCGTGGTCGTACGGCGAAGTGAAAAAGCCGGAAACCATCAACTACCGCACCTTCAAGCCCGAACGGGACGGCTTGTTCTGCGCCAAAATTTTCGGGCCGGTGAAAGACTACGAATGCTTGTGCGGAAAATACAAGCGTTTGAAATTCAAAGGCGTAACCTGCGAAAAATGCGGCGTGGAAGTTACCCTCACCAAAGTGCGCCGCGAGCGCATGGGGCATTTGGAGCTGGCCGCGCCCGTTGCCCACATCTGGTTTTTGAAATCGCTGCCCTCGCGCTTGGGCATGGTGTTGGACATGACCCTGCGCGACATCGAGCGCGTGCTGTATTTTGAAGCCTTTGTGGTAACCGACCCCGGTCTGACCACCCTGCAACGCCGCCAACTGCTCACCGAAGAAGACTACTACGCCAAAATTGAAGAATTCGGCGAAGAGTTTGACGCGCACATGGGCGCGGAGGGCGTGCGCGAACTGCTGCGCACCATGAACATCGAGCAGGAAATCGAGCTGCTGCGCCAAGAATTGCAAAGCACGGGTTCGGACACCAAAATCAAAAAACTGGCGAAGCGTTTGAAAGTGTTGGAAGCCTTCCAACGTTCCGGCATGAAGCTGGAATGGATGATTATGGACGTGCTGCCTGTATTGCCGCCTGATTTGCGCCCGCTTGTGCCGCTTGACGGCGGACGCTTTGCCACGTCCGATTTGAACGATTTGTACCGCCGTGTCATCAACCGCAACAACCGTTTGAAACGCCTGCTGGAATTGCGCGCGCCCGACATCATTGTCCGCAACGAAAAACGTATGCTTCAGGAAGCGGTGGATTCGCTGCTGGACAACGGTCGGCGCGGCAAGGCGATGACGGGCGCGAACAAACGTCCGCTTAAATCCTTGTCCGATATGATTAAGGGCAAAAGCGGCCGTTTCCGTCAAAACCTGCTCGGCAAGCGCGTGGACTATTCCGGCCGTTCCGTGATTACCGTAGGTCCCTACCTGCGCCTGCACCAATGCGGTTTGCCGAAAAAAATGGCATTGGAATTGTTCAAGCCGTTTATTTTCCACAAACTCGAGCAGCGCGAACTCGCCACCACCGTCAAAGCCGCCAAAAAACTGGTGGAACAGGAAGTGGCGGAAGTGTGGGACATTCTCGAAGAAGTGATTCGCGAACACCCGATTTTGCTCAACCGTGCGCCGACCCTGCACCGTTTGGGCATTCAGGCGTTTGAGCCGATTTTGATTGAAGGTAAGGCGATTCAGCTCCACCCGCTCGTGTGCGCCGCGTTCAACGCCGACTTTGACGGCGACCAAATGGCGGTACACGTGCCCTTGAGCTTGGAAGCGCAAATGGAAGCGCGTACCCTGATGCTGGCTTCCAACAACGTCCTCGCCCCCGCCAACGGCGAGCCGATTATCGTGCCTTCGCAAGACATCGTCTTGGGCTTGTATTACATGACCCGCGAGCTGGTGAACGGCAAGGGCGAAGGCACGCTGTTTGCCGATGTGAAGGAAGTCCACCGCGCCTACCACACCAAACAGGTGCAGTTGGGCAGCAAAATCACCGTGCGCCTGCGCGAGTGGGTGAAAAACGAGCAGGACGAGTTTGAACCGGTGGTGAAACGCTACGAAACCACTGTGGGACGTGCGCTGCTGTCTGAAATCCTGCCCAAAGGTTTGCCGTTTGAGTATGTGAACCTGTCGCTGACCAAAAAAGCGATTTCCAAGCTGATTAACGCTTCGTTCCGCTTGTGCGGCCTGCGCGACACGGTGATTTTTGCCGACCATCTGATGTACACCGGTTTTGCTTTGGCGGCCAAAGGCGGCATTTCCATCTGCGTGGACGACATGAAAGTGCCGAAAGAAAAACCCGCGCTGCTGGCTGCGGCAAACGCCGAAGTGCGCGAAATCGAAGACCAATACCAAAAAGGTTTGGTAACCAACGGCGAACGCTACAACAAAGTGGTGGACATTTGGGGCGATGCCGGCGACAAAATCGCCAAAGCCATGATGGACAACCTGTCCAAAGAAAAGGTGATTGACCGCGACGGCAACGAAGTGTACCAAGAGTCGTTCAACTCCATCTACATGATGGCGGATTCGGGCGCGCGCGGTTCGGCAGCGCAAATCAAACAGCTTTCCGGCATGCGCGGTTTGATGGCGAAACCGGATGGCTCGATTATCGAAACGCCGATTACCGCCAACTTCCGCGAGGGCTTGACGGTATTGCAATACTTTATTGCCACGCACGGTGCGCGTAAAGGCTTGGCGGACACCGCGCTGAAAACCGCCAACTCGGGCTACCTGACCCGCCGTTTGGTGGACGTTACCCAAGATTTGGTGGTGGTGGAAGACGACTGCGGCACGGACGAAGGCTTCTCCATGAAAGCAGTGGTGCAGGGCGGCGACATCATCGAATCGCTGCGCGAACGCATTTTGGGGCGCGTTGCCGCTTGCGACATCATCCACCCCGCCACCGGCGCGACACTGGTCGAAGCCGGCACGCTGCTGGACGAACGTTTGGTGGACTTGATTGACGGCTCGGGCGTGGACGAAGTGAAAGTACGCACCCCGATTACCTGCCAAACCCGTTACGGCCTGTGCGCCAAATGCTACGGCCGCGACTTGGCACGCGGCAAACTGGTGAACACCGGCGAAGCGGTGGGCGTGATTGCGGCGCAGTCCATCGGCGAACCGGGCACGCAGCTTACCATGCGTACCTTCCACATCGGCGGTGCGGCATCGCGTGCCGCCGCCGCCAGCCAAGTGGAAGCCAAATCCAACGGCACCGTGCGCTTCTCCAGCCAAATGCGCTACATCGCCAACAGCAAAGGCGAACTGATTGTCATCGGACGCTCCTGCGAAATCGTGATTCACGACCAAATCGGGCGCGAGCGCGAACGCCACAAAGTCCCCTACGGCGCGACTTTGAAAGTGTATGACGGCGAAGAGTTGCAAGCGGGCGCACTGCTGGCAACATGGGACCCGCACACCCACCCGATTATCACCGAACACGCCGGACGCGTGGAATTTGAAAACGTGGAAGAAGGCGTTACCGTCAGCCGTCAAACCGATGAAACCACAGGCTTGTCCACACTGGTGGTGATTGACGGCAAACGGCGCATGTCGTCTGCCAGCAAGCTGCTGCGCCCGACCCTGCGCCTGTTGGACGAAAACGGCGAACACGTGATGATTCCGGGAACGAAAACACCCGTGTCCGTTGCCTTCCAAGTCGGCGCGGTGATTGCCGTGCGCGAAGGTCAGGACGTGGGCAAAGGCGCGGTGATTGCGCGGATTCCGCAGGCAACCTCCAAAACCCGCGATATTACCGGCGGTCTGCCGCGTGTGGCGGAGCTGTTTGAAGCGCGTATTCCCAAAGATGCGGGCATGCTGGCGGAGGTAACCGGCACGGTATCGTTCGGCAAGGAAACCAAAGGCAAACAACGTTTGGTGATTACCGAGCCGGACGGCGTGGCACACGAAACGCTGGTGTCGAAAGAGAAAAACCTGCTGGTGCATGACGGCCAAGTGGTGAACAAGGGCGAAACGGTGGTGGACGGCGCTGTGGATCCGCACGATATTCTGCGTTTGCAGGGCATTGAGGCGCTGGCGCGCTACATCGTGCAGGAAGTGCAGGAAGTGTACCGCTTGCAGGGCGTGAAAATCTCCGACAAACACATCGAGGTGATTATCCGCCAAATGCTGCGCCGCGTAACCATTACCGACCCCGGCGATACCGGCTTCATTACCGGCGAACAGGTCGAACGCGCCGAAGTGATGCTTGCCAACGAAGCGGCGGAAGCCGAAGGCAAAGCCCCCGCCCGTTTCGACAACGTTTTGCTGGGCATCACCAAAGCGTCTTTGTCCACCGACAGTTTTATTTCGGCAGCATCGTTCCAAGAAACCACGCGCGTGCTTACCGAAGCGGCGATTATGGGCAAAAAAGACGATTTGCGCGGCTTGAAGGAAAACGTGATTGTCGGCCGTCTGATTCCGGCAGGCACGGGCTTGAGCTACCACCGCAGCCGCCGTCATGCGTGGCGTACGGCAGTGAAAGCCGCCCTTGAAGACGAAAGCGGCGAAAACACGGCACAAGCGTCAGCCGAATAAAGACCAAATAAAGCATAAGCGGACACCTTATCGGGTGTCCGCTTTTTTAATCAAACAACTGTGCCTGTGCGCCCGCGTATCCGTCCGTTGCCGTTTTCACGGCAAAGCCCGCCGATGCCAAATACGCTTTCAAAACGGGAATATTGTAAAACGAATGGCTGCGGGTGGTGTTTTGAAAATACAGATACAGCTCGTCAAAATCATCGCGATGACGGTGCAGCGTATCGGCAAGCTGTTTTAACTCATGGTCTTGATAACGGTAATCGTGCCGTTCGGCGGCGGAGTGCGCTGCCCGCCAGTGCGGATTGCGCCCGTGCAAACGCATGTATGCCGTCCGGTGCAAGGGGCGGAACACGGATTCGGGCAAACCGATGCGGGGCGGATAATCCACATTGCACCACAGCAATTGCGGTTGCGCGGCAAAAAATTCAAATACCTGCGGAATGTGCCAACTGTGGTGGCGGAACTCCATTGCCAACGGTATTTCCGCAAACCACGAAACCAGTTCCGCCAAATAGCGGCGGTTGGCGGGATTACGCTCAAAGCTTTCGGGAAACTGCACGCACACGTTTGCCAAAGCATCGCCCAAAGGGCGCAAGGCATTCAGAAAATGACGCGCCTGCACGGCACCGGCACGGCGTTTGTGGCTGAAATCCTGATGCAGCTTCACGGAAAAACGCAGCTTGCCGGCGGCTTTTTCCGCCATGCCCTGCAAGGCGCGTCCGCCAATCGGCGCGTGAAACGTGCTGTTGATTTCCACGGCATCGTAGTGGCAGGCGTACAGGCGCAGAAAGTCGCTTGGGGGCGTGCCGTGCGGATAGAGTGTGCCGAGCAGGGCGGTGTCGCTGTAGCCGCCCGTGCCGATGCGGATAAGGGGTGGGGACATGGTGGTGCTTTACCCGAACGCCCGTAAGGTGCGGTGATGCGCCTTATGCCGAAGCGTCTTTCTGGTTGTCTTTGTTTTCCTTGCCGTCTTTGTTGTCTTTTGCCGCAGGTGGGGCATCGTTGGGCAGTTGCAGGGGGAAAAACAGGCTCCAAGGACGTTCTTTGGCAATTTGCCACACGCACTGTCCGATGCGCCACCAACTGTCGATGCGCGTTTCCCGCGAACGCAGTGCCACCCACAGGGTGATGGCGAAGCTGACCCACAAGTTCACGCCGCCAATCAGCAGCACAAACACCAAGTTTTTGAAAAACAGCCCGATACCCGAAGCATCGCTGATGGATGCATAGCCCAAATTGGCAGACGAAAACGCAACGTGGCGGATGTCGAGCGGCAGGCCTGTGGCATGACCGACAAAGCCCGTCATGCCCAGCAGCATGCCGAAACACAAATTGCCCATAATCGAGCCGTAGTGGTTGTGGACGTAGTCGGCGAAGCGGGCGCGGGTTTTGGCGGGCAACACCAGCTTGAGCAGGGGGTGGTGGCGCAGGCGCATTCGCAAATTGAGGTAGTCGCAACGGTTGTCGAAAAAGCCGGAGATAATCCCCGAGCAAAACAGCCACACGCCGGCAATGGCGGCAAACCACAGCGTGCCGCCCGTTGGGTCGATGGCGTTGATTTGGTAGGCGGCTTGGTCGGTATCGAGCAGGGGCTCGCGGGTGTTGAACAGGTACACGGCGGCAATGGTGGCTGCCAGCGTGATGGCGACAAACACATTGCCGAACACGGCAACGGTTTGCGAGCGCATCACGTCCACCAAAAGCTGTGCCAGCTTCATGTCCACCGCATGACCTTTGTCGTTGCGTTCGACTGCGGCGGCAAAACGCGATGCGGTCATGGCGGGCTGCTTGGTGGCGACGGTCAGCCCGAGCATGTAAATCAGCGCAAAACCGATGCCGTAGTTCAAGCCTTCCGCCACGCCCAGCCAAAATTGGTTGTGAATCACCATGCCCAAATGGATTTTGAACAGCGACATCAGCGCAATCAGAATGCCCCCGCCCGCCGCCGAATAAAACATACTGCGGTATTCGTTTTTGTTGCGGGTGATGTAGTGTTCGCCGTGGTCGCTGGAGTTTTGCGTGATGCTGCGGGCGAGCATTTTCACACTGCGCTTCCACAGCCACGACAGGCTGTGCTGCTCGGCGGCGGCGCGCGCCAGCGTGCCTGTCAGCAGCAACATGCGGCGCGGCGCGGTGTCCACCGGCGAAAACACGTCCATCAGCATGGTCATGCGCCGCAAAGTCTGGTCGAGCCGTTCCAGCAGGTGCGCCACGCCCAATGACGAACCCGCGCCCGCGCCCGTGCCTTTTTTGCGCAGCGTTTCCACCTGATGACGGCACTGGTCGAGCATCACATACAAATGGGCATCGTCAAAAGGCGTGTCGGCAAAACGCGCTTCCACCCAACGCGCCACCTCGCGTTTGAGCGCGACAAACGGCGAATCGCGGTCGAGCAGCTTGGGGTCGAGCCGGATTAAATCGGGTTCGAGCTCTTCCGCAGCCACCCAAATCGACAACATCTCCACCGCATACAGCCCTTCCTGACGCATATAGGTGCGGGCGGTTTGGCGGTTTTGTTCGGGGGTGTGGTAGCGCAGCAGGTTCAGCAGGCGCAGCCATTCGCCCACCGGTACGGCTTCAAGCCATTCGGTATCGCGCTCTTCGCGGAATATCTGCGCGAAAATGTCGCGCAAATCCGACAAATCTTTGTATGCGGGATTGAATTTTTCATACCAGCGTCCCAGCATTTCGCGGGCGAAGCCTTCGCGCGAAAAAATCCCCACGCTGATAAACAGGGGATACAGGCGCAAATGGCACAGCCAACGGCTCAACAAAACGGCGGTTTTGCCGCACAGTTCGACATCTGCCGCCAAAGTGCGGCGCAGCAGGCGCACCCGTTCGGCAGCGTGTTTGGCTTTGCCGTGGCGCAGCCACTGGCTCAGCCCCAACAGCAGCCCGAAAGGCGCATTGCTTTCGACTTTTTCGGCGATAAAAGCGTTGAGATTGTTTGGGTTCAAATGCTTGGGCATCGGTTGGCGTAAAGGTTGGAAATCGGGCGGGAATTATAGCATGGTGTTTTTTCCGTGTAACACAAGGCGGGGCAAAAGCGGATTTTGCGGCGGCATTTTGCTTTCGCACCGGCAAAATCGCGTATAATCGCCCCATTAAGTTTCCGGCAGATGCAAAATTATGATACGTTTCGAATCGGTTTCCAAAATCTATCCGGGCGGATTTCAGGCCTTGAAAAATGTCAGCTTCACCATTGAAAAAGGCGAGATGATTTTTGTGGCGGGTCATTCGGGTGCGGGCAAATCCACCATTCTCAAGCTGGTTGCCGGCATCACCAAGCCCACGCGCGGCAAGGTGTTCGTCAATCAAAACGACTTGGGCGCATTGTCCGACAACGAGCTGGGCTATTTGCGCCAGCACATCGGCATCGTGTTCCAAGACCACAAAATCCTGTTCGACCGCAATGTGCTGGAAAACGTGCTGCTGCCCTTGCGCATCATCGGCTACGACCGCAAAAACGCCGAACGCCGCGCCCGCATGGCGATTGAAAAAGTCGGCTTGGGCGGACGCGAAAACGCCGAGCCGCAAAGCCTTTCCGGCGGCGAACAGCAGCGCCTGTGCGTGGCGCGCGCGGTGGTACACCAGCCCAGCCTGCTGATTGCGGACGAACCTTCCGCCAATCTCGACCGCGCCTATGCTTTGGACATCATGGAATTGTTCAAAACCTTCCACGAAGTCGGCACCACCGTCATTGTCGCCGCCCACGATGAAACCCTGATGCAAAACTACGGCCACCGTATTTTGCGTTTTCAAGAAGGCAGGTTTTCCGCATGATTCAATATCTCTCCCTTCACGCCGAAAGCGCGCGCCGCGCCGCCGGATATTTTTTCAAACAGCCCGTTGCCACCCTGCTGATTTTGGCGATGCTGGCGATTGCGATGGCACTGCCGCTCACCCTGTATTTGGGCGTGCAAAGCAGCCAGAGCGTGCTGGACAAACTCAGCGAAGTGCCGCAAATCACCCTGTATTTCGAGCAAAACGCCCAACAAAGCGACATCGAAGCGGTACGCAAACTGCTGGCAGACGACAAACAGGTCAAAGAGTTTAAATTTGTCGGCAAAGAACAGGGCTTGGACGAACTCAAAGAAGCGATGGGCACGCAAGATGCCGTGTCCATGTTGGACGAAAACCCCTTGCCCGACGTGTTTGTGGTAACGCCTGCCAATGCCAATCCGCAAGCCGTGCTGAAGCTGCAGGGCAATTTGGCACAATACCCGATGGTGGAGCAGGCGCAAATGGACCAAGAATGGATGCAAACGCTTTACCGGGTCAATGATTTGGTGAAGAAAGTGCTTTGGTTTTTGGCGGTAACCTTGAGCGTGGCGTTTGTTTTGGTGGCGCACAACACCATCCGTTTGCAAATTTTGAGCCACAAAGAGGAAATCGAAATCACCAAGCTGTTGGGCGCGCCTTCTTCGTTTGTGCGCCGTCCGTTTCTGTATCAGGCGGTGTGGCAGGGCGTGCTGTCGGTGGTGGTGAGTCTGCTGCTGTGCGCGTGGGTGCTGCAAGCGGTGCGCCCTTTGGTGAATCAGATTTTCAAACCCTACGGCATCAATCTGCAATGGCGCACGTTTGAAATGTGGGAAATCGCGGCGGTGTTTGCGGGCGTGTGCGCTTTGGGGGTGGTGGGCGCATGGTTGGCGACCACGCAGCATTTGCTGGGCTTTAAGGCACGGCGCAATTGACCGTTTCGGTAATAAACGGCGGAATCTGATGCGGATTCCGCCGTTTTCTTTCGGGCGTTGCGGGAAAGACGGCGCGCCCGATGGGGCGGATTATGGGGCAATGTGCATGGAAAACGCCGCACCGTCCGACAAACGGCAGTTGCCCTGTCCGACTTGGGCGGAATTCATGCGGTAGTCGCAAGTGATGTAACGTCCGCTTGCGGCGGCACCGTTGGCGCGGCCTTGCTGGGAACGGCCGTCCCGCGTGGCATCGCCGTTAAAGGTTTCGCCGCCGATTTGAGCGGTAAACGCGCCGTGTCCGCCCTGACCGATGCGCACTTGCGCGTGTACCGCGCCGTAACGCTGGGCGGCGGGATTGGACGGATACAGTTTCGCCTGCAACACGGCGGCTTGGGCGGACGGCGCATACTGCGCGGGCGGCACGCTCACCACGCGCGAGCCGGGCGCAGCGGGAACGACATAACAGCCCGAAAGTGCGGCACACAGCAGCAACAGGGCGGGTTGGCGGAAAAAAGCGGTCATGATTTCAATCCTTTTTAATGTTGGGGTTGCTGGATAACGATGTTTTCGCCGGCTTGGGGCTGGACGATGTAGCAGCCGCCCAGTGCCGTTGCCAGCGCGGTTAAAAACAAAAATTTTTTCATGGTTACTCCGTTGGTTTACAAAAAACAGATGGTTTTAAGCGTTTCGGGAGCTGCCTGACGGTGCAGCGCATCAATCAACTCGTGCAACTGCGCCGTTTGGCGGCTGCGGTATGCCGCATCACGCGCCCTGATGTCTTCATCATCGACCAAGTGAAAAAGATGATAATAAACGGGCAGATAAGATGGCGGCGCATTTGCCCACCGCGCCAACAAATCCTGTCCCGACAATGTGCCGTCCGCATAGGCTTGCAGGGCGAGCGTTAATTCCGTGAGCGTGTCGTTCATGTCATACGCCCTAATAGGTAATGAAAAATTCGTCAATAAATCGTTTATCTTTGTCTAAAACTAATCTGTATTCGGCAATTTCTTTACGGTTTTTGCTTAAAATATCCGTCAATATAAAAACGGGTTGCGTACTGTATTTTGATAAAACGTTATACGAAATATGCCAATGATGGTCTAAATCCGTTAGCTGGTATGGAGTATTTATCTCTATTAAAGTGTTGTATTTTAATAAGTTTTCAAGATGCAACACAGCCGTTTCTATCCATACTTGCCTATCCGTAAAACTCATCTTGATACGTTCCTTGACCGGATTGGTACGATAATTGTTCATTTCAACATCATAGCACGGCAAATGTTACGGGCTGTCTGAAAAACGTTTTTTTGTGTAATTCCGTGTTATGTTCAGGCAGCCCGAAAAACCGCCCGCAAACCGTTGAAAGATTGACGGGCAATCAAAAAAACAAATATAATAGAAAGCTTGTCGGCATGGTGTCGGCAAACGTTTTATCACCCCAACAGGACAAAATAAAATATGCCAACGATTAACCAACTCGTACGCAAAGGTCGTCAAAAACCCGTGTACGTCAATAAAGTACCCGCGCTGGAAGCCTGCCCGCAAAAACGTGGCGTCTGCACCCGCGTGTACACCACCACCCCGAAAAAACCGAACTCCGCGTTGCGGAAAGTCTGCAAAGTGCGTTTGACCAACGGCTTTGAAGTCATTTCCTATATCGGCGGCGAAGGTCATAACCTGCAAGAGCACAGCGTGGTGCTGATTCGCGGCGGTCGTGTAAAAGACTTGCCGGGCGTGCGTTACCACACCGTTCGCGGTTCTTTGGACACCGCAGGCGTGAAAGACCGCAAACAAGCCCGTTCCAAATACGGTGCCAAACGCCCGAAAAAATAATCCATTGACACGGCATCGCCGGCTGCCTGAAAGCGGTCGGAGTAAGCGAATGCCTGATTGGGCATTCACGGGATTGCCCCCCAACTGAAGACATTAAGGAATTAAAAACATGCCAAGACGTAGAGAAGTCCCCAAGCGCGACGTGCTGCCCGACCCGAAATTCGGCAGCGTGGAACTGAGCAAGTTCATGAACGTATTGATGATTGACGGCAAAAAATCCGTTGCCGAACGCATCGTGTACGGCGCATTGGAACACATTGCCAAAAAAGTACAGGGCAAAGAAGCGATTGAAGTATTCAACGAAGCCATTGCCAATGCCAAACCCGTTGTGGAAGTGAAAAGCCGCCGTGTCGGCGGTGCCAACTACCAAGTTCCTGTTGAGGTACGCGCTTCACGCCGTTTGGCACTGGCGATGCGCTGGGTGCGCGATGCCGCCCGCAAACGCGGCGAAAAATCCATGGATTTGCGCTTGGCGGGCGAGCTGATTGACGCTTCCGAAGGTCGCGGCGGCGCGTTGAAAAAACGCGAAGAAGTCCACCGCATGGCAGAAGCCAACAAAGCCTTCTCGCATTTCCGCTTCTAATTCTGAAAGGCAAGCATTATGGCCCGCAAAACCCCGATTAACCTGTACCGCAATATCGGTATTTCCGCCCATATTGACGCAGGTAAAACCACCACCACCGAACGCATTTTGTTCTATACCGGCCTGACCCACAAACTGGGCGAGGTGCATGACGGTGCTGCTACCACCGACTACATGGAACAGGAACAAGAGCGCGGCATCACCATTACTTCTGCTGCGGTAACGTCCTACTGGAAAGGTATGGCGGGACAATTCCCCGAACACCGCTTCAACATCATCGACACCCCCGGACACGTGGACTTTACCGTAGAGGTGGAGCGTTCCATGCGTGTTTTGGACGGCGCGGTAATGGTGTACTGCGCGGTCGGCGGCGTACAGCCCCAGTCTGAAACCGTTTGGCGTCAGGCGAACAAATACAAAGTGCCGCGTTTGGCGTTTGTCAACAAAATGGACCGTCAAGGCGCGAATTTCTTCCGCGTGGTTGAGCAGATGAAAACCCGTCTGCGCGCCAATCCCGTGCCTGTGGTGATTCCCGTAGGTGCGGAAGAAGGCTTTGAAGGCGTGGTGGATTTGCTGAAAATGAAAGCCATCATCTGGAACGAAGCCGACAAAGGCGTAACCTTTGAATACGGTGACATTCCCGCCGATTTGGTGGCGACTGCCGAAGAATGGCGTCAAAACATGATTGAAGCCGCCGCCGAAGCCAATGAAGAGCTGATGGACAAATATTTGGGCGGCGAAGAGCTGTCTGAAGACGAAATCATCGCCGCCTTGCGCCAACGCACTTTGGACGGCGAAATCCAGCCCATGCTCTGCGGCTCCGCATTCAAAAACAAAGGCGTACAACGCATGTTGGACGCGGTGGTGCAATTTTTGCCCGCACCGACCGATATTCCGCCCGTACAAGGCGAAACCCCCGACGGCGAAAAAGCCAGCCGCAAAGCGGACGACGATGAAAAATTCTCCGCTTTGGCGTTCAAGATGTTGAACGACAAATACGTCGGTCAATTGACCTTTATCCGCGTTTATTCCGGCGTGGTGAAATCGGGCGACAGCGTGATTAACTCCGTAAAAGGCACACGCGAGCGCATCGGTCGTTTGGTGCAGATGACCGCCGCCGACCGCACCGAGATTGAAGAAGTCCGTGCGGGCGACATCGCCGCCGCCATCGGTTTGAAAGACGTTACCACCGGCGAAACCCTGTGTGCCGAAGATTCGCCGATTGTGTTGGAGCGCATGGAGTTCCCCGAACCCGTTATCCACGTTGCCGTTGAGCCGAAAACCAAAAACGACCAAGAGAAAATGGGCATCGCGCTCAACCGCTTGGCGAAAGAAGACCCGTCTTTCCGCGTGCGTACCGATGAAGAATCCGGTCAAACCATTATTTCCGGCATGGGCGAATTGCACTTGGAAATCATTGTTGACCGTATGAAACGCGAATTCGGCGTGGAAGCGAATGTGGGTGCGCCGCAAGTCGCCTACCGCGAAACCATCCGCAAGGAAGTGGAATCCGAAGCCAAACACGTCAAACAGTCGGGCGGTAAAGGTCAATACGGCCATGTCGTCATCAAAATGGAACCGATGGAACCCGGCGGCGAAGGCTACGAGTTTATCGATGAAATCAAAGGCGGCGTGATTCCGCGCGAATTTATCCCGTCTTGCGACAAGGGTATCCGCGACACCCTGCCCAACGGCATCGTGGCGGGCTATCCTGTGGTGGACGTGCGCGTGCGCCTGATTTTCGGTTCTTACCACGATGTGGACTCTTCGCAAATCGCGTTTGAGCTGGCGGCTTCCATGGCGTTTAAAGAAGGCATGAAAAAAGCCAGCCCCGTGCTGCTTGAGCCGATTATGGCGGTGGAAGTGGAAACCCCCGAAGAGTATATGGGCGATGTGATGGGCGACTTGAACCGTCGTCGCGGCATCGTGCTGGGCATGGACGATGACGGCATCGGCGGCAAAAAAGTCCGCGCGGAAGTGCCGTTGGCGGAAATGTTCGGTTACTCTACCGATTTGCGTTCTGCCACTCAAGGCCGTGCGACTTACTCGATGGAGTTTGCCAAATACGCCGAAGCACCGGCACACGTTGCTGAAAAAGTGGTTGCCGACCGTAAAGGTTAATTAAATGGCAAGGCTGTCTGAAACGGGTTTTCAGGCAGCCGCAAAATCGAAAAATACCGTTTGGACGTTTGTTCAAACGGTATTTTTTAGTGAACTTTTTGAAAAAAGAAAATCGGATTTCCCAATTGATTAGGAAATCCGATTGTTTATTGCCTGCTCAATTTATTTGATAACTTTTGTATCGTTATGGAATTTATTCACAGGCTTGATGGTATTACGCCGTGTATCCAGCTCAAAAGTATGCCAAACTGTACCAACTTTATCTTTGGGAACAGAAAACTGGGTTACTTTCCGTCCCAAATTATCGCCTTCAGGTAAATTGCGGTTGCCTGCTGTATGTACGCTGACTACTGCACCCGAATTGGATAATGCGCGACTGCTTTGACTGCTCTGATTACTGAAATCATGCACATAAAAATTGTACACACCAGGTTGGGTAACATTGATACGCGTTTGCTCGGGACGATTGGCACTGCCTACACCGTGTGAAGTGTCATCGCGATATAACAATACATTGGGATTGCTGTTTAAGCTACCTTTATTTTGGTAATTAACATGAAACCGTTCCGGAGATTGTGCATTAATCGGACCGGTTAAATGTGAATCCAAATCAGCAGGACGACTGCCCCAATTTAATACAATATCGGCAGGAGCTTCAATAATGGCACTGCCTTTTGCAAGATAGGGATTTTCTTGCACAGTTTTTCTATTATGCGCATTGTATTGTGGAATAGTTGTTGTACCAAAATGTGAAGTATTATTTTGTGTTCTATTAGATAAGGTATTTAAATTTTGTTGAGATAAAAAATTCTGTTTATTTGATGAATACCATTTTTCAAATGCAGATATTTTACTCATTTCATCTATGATTACTTTTATTGAGTGTTCTAGTGGAGCATCAGACCTTCTAGCATCAATAAAAATATCCTGACCAATATTCTTGCCAGTCAATCCCCATATTTTCGATCCCGGATTCACAATATCATCAGTCATAAGATAATTTCTTACATTGTGGTTATATGACTTATAGTAGGCTTTATTTCCAATAATAATAGACCGATTAAGTAAATCATCTAAAAAAATAGAATAGTTAATCGAAGCTGAATTGAAAGTTATTGCTTCTACACCATTGGCTAAAGCAGCTATTTGTGCCAAACTGCCGCCTAATGAATGACCAGTTACAATAATATCTTTTTTCTTATATTTTTCTTTCATTTCTTGAAAATATTTAACAGCTTGGTCATGTTGTTTTGTTTTTAGAAAAATAAGTGTCATGTCCGTTTTCACATCTTCCCAGTCTGCTGGGTCTGTACCTTCATAAGAAATTACAAGCTTACCTGTTTTTACATTCTTATAAACTCCTGCATGAAAACCATCTGTACCATGTTTTTCTTCAAGCAATTCCCAGTCATCAACTTTATTTTCACTAGAATAAATAGCATTTGATAATTTGGCATAAATTAAGTCATTGCTAATTAATTTAAATTTCTTTTGGGTCTCTTCATTATATCCAGAAGTTACAGAGTGAAATTCACCATCGGTTAGACCATGTCTGTAAGCTCCAAGATGCTTTTCATCAGGGGCGTGTGCAGTCGGGATAAGGAAGTCCCCAAAATCTTTAATCCAATCCATAACACCTGCATGAACATTATTGGTAAAAATAATTGCCATGACAGAAAAAAGAATTTTCTTATGCATGATAGATTCCTAATATTAAAATTGGTACTTAATACTGCTAAACAAATTCCACCCACGATAATTCTGTTTATCCAGATAAGGCGTTGAACCATCTTTCATCCAAAACCGTTTGGCAGATACGGCAATTTGGCTTTTGGGTGTGATTTGGTATTGATAATTGATACCGATACCAGTTTTGGTACGGGCAGGGATATACAGCGCATTAATTGGGTCATAGCCATTGCTTTTGATTTTCAGATAATCCGCCGCAGCACCAATATTGTGCCGTTGCTTGAAATTCAATGAATAGCCCAAATTCAGCGCGTGTGAGCTGCCGTTGCTGTTAAATGCTTCTTGTTCCAAACCTCCTGTCTGGTTGTTGATGTATTTGTCCTTTTTACGGTAGGCATACGAATAACCTCCATAAATACTTTGATAAGGTGTTAAGGCAAATTGCCCGCTAATATCACTTGTCCATAAATTTCCTTTTTGATAGTATGATTGTTTGTTGCGTTTGGTAATGCCTGAATGCTGGTGCGATAAACCCGCTTGAATTTGCCCACGTTTGCCGGTGCGTGAATATTGCAAGGCAATAATGGTATCATCTCCCGGATTAATTTTGTCATTTTCCACATCACCATTGGGGTCAAATTCACCACGAAATATCCGGCTGATACCAAAACCCATAGTGTCTTTATCGCTAAAAGAATGGGCGATATTGATACCGGGGGTAATGTTTAAACCTTCACCCAATCTGGTCTGCCAGACCAAATGTCCGTCCATAATGGCGTTTTTCTCATCGCCAGAAAGCGTGGCTTTGCCATTGGGGATATTGGCAGACAAGTTGAAACGAAGTGGATAATTTTTATCCTGAAAAGCTGTATAGGCTAAACTTAATGAAGTATCACTCCAATGTGCTACTCGTCCGTATTGTTCGGGGGACTGATTTTTAGAAAGGATATAAGCACGGCGCAGCCCTACGTTGAAAGTTCCTTTTTGGTATGTCAGATTGATTGGCATGACATGTTGTTTGCCTTTTAATCCATCTTGACTCTTCCAAAAATAATGATGATTTTCAACGCTGATATCTAGCTGTGCAGGCTGTTGTTGTGCGTATAGGCTGATGGGAAATAGGCTTAAAATAAGTACGAGTAATTTATTTGGTTGCATATCTGTATTCAATTGTAGGACGGTTTTGGTGCATTATATCAAAATATTGTTGACTGTAGTGTAGGTAATTCTTCATGTTTGAGGCAATATTAAAAATACCCCGAATGAAAATGAAAAAGTCATTCGGGGCTTACTTATATTACTGAACTTTGATTTCCACATCCACGCCGGCGGGTAAATCCAGCTTCATCAGCGCATCGGTGGTTTTGTCCGTCCAGTCCACAATGTCCATCAGGCGCAAGTGGGTGCGGATTTCCAACTGCTCACGTGAAGTTTTGTTCACGTGCGGCGAACGCAGAATGTCGAAACGCTCGATTTTGGTCGGCAGGGGAATCGGACCTTTGACCACCGCGCCGGTGCGCTTGGCGGTTTCCACGATTTCCTGTGCGGATTTGTCAATCAGGCTGTAGTCGTATGCTTTCAAACGGATACGGATTTTTTGGTTTGCCATGTCGTCCTGTCCTTATGCAATCACGCTGGAAACCACGCCCGCGCCGACGGTACGGCCGCCCTCGCGAATCGCAAAGCGCAAGCCTTCTTCCATCGCAATCGGTGCAA
>NZ_AUAP01000025.1 GCF_000428785.1 Conchiformibius kuhniae DSM 17694
GCGCTGATGGGTTTGGCGGAATAGCACACCAAGCATAACCCCACGCACAACAAACCGATGCCGCCGCATCGGTTTGTTGTTTGGGGTGCGTCATCAAGCACCGTCATGCCCGCACCGGCGGGAATCCAAAACAAATTTCAAAAAGCATTGATAAAGCATCGCTTGCCAAACATCGCGCAACGGATTCCCGCATTCACGGCAATAGCAGTATTTTGCATTGCATTATAGTTGATAAAAATAAAAACGAGACAAGGCGACAACGCCCGCCGTGTACGGGCAGTACATAAGGGCGTTGGCAACGCCGTATCGTTGCGATTTTAATCAACTATAGTTTTCAGCCGGAAATGCAATTGATGACACACCCTGCGTTTCAGTCCGCCCCGTCCAAAGCCTGTTTCAAACCGCGCACCAATTCGGCAACGGCTTCGTTTTCGCGCCCGCGCTGCTGCTCGATTTCGCGGACGATGCGGCTGCCGACAATCACCGCGTCCGCCACCGCGCCGATGCGTTTGGCGTCTTCCGCATCGGCGATGCCGAAGCCCACACCGATGGGAATCGTGAAATGTTTACGCAAAACCGCCATTTTTTCAGCCACTTGAGCGGTGTCCAAAGCCGCCGAGCCGGTTACGCCTTTCAGCGAAACATAGTAGGCGAAACCGCTTGCGCGGGCGGCGATTTGGCGCATTCTGGCTTCGCCGGTGGTGGGCGTAACCAAAAACACGCTGTCCAAACCGTGTTTCTGCAAAGCGTTTTGCAAAGGTTCGGCAACTTCAATCGGGCAATCCACCGTGAGTGCGCCGTCCACGCCCGCTTCGGCGGCGGCGGCGGCGAAATTTTCGTAACCCATGGCGTGAACGGGGTTCAGGTAGCCCATCAGCACCACGGGCGTGTCGGTGTTGTCGCGGCGGAAACGGCGCACCAGCTCCAGCACGCCGCTCAAGGTCATGCCTTGCGCCAAAGCGCGTTCGGTGGCGCGTTGGATAACGGGGCCGTCCGCCATCGGGTCGGAAAACGGTACGCCCAGCTCGATGATGTCCGCGCCGTTGGCGGCAAGGGTGTGCATCAGGGCGAGGGTGGTGTCGGCATCGGGGTCGCCGGCGGTGATGTAGGCAATCAGGGCGGGACGGCCGTTGCGCCGTGCAAAGGCGGTTTGTATGCGGGTCATGGTGGGGATTCCTGTAATAAGGTTTGCAAGGCTTGCAGGGTGTGCCACGCGGGGCGTTTGAGGGTGGGATTGGCGAGCATTTGTTGGGGGTGGGGAATGCGGAATTCGGGCAGCCCGAACACGGCGCAATGGCGGCGCACGTCTTCGCGTTCAAAAAAACGTCCCATCAGCAGCAGGGCGGCGGGCTGCGCGGCAGCCAGTTCCCCTTGCAGGCGCGGCAGGGCGGCGGACACGGCTTCGGCGGACGGTTCGGGATTGAAGTCGGGCAGACGGTTCAGCCAGCAGCCCACATACACGTCTTCGCGGCGCAGGCCGATGGCAGCGAACATTTTGTCCAGCAATTCGCCGTCCGCACCGCCGAACAGCGTACCGGCGGCGATGTCGGCGGGGGACGGACATTCGCACAGGGCGGCGATGCGGGCGGGACGCACCGGCGCGGTCAAAGCTGCGGCTTCGGGCGGTGCGGGCGGCGGCGCGGGTTCGGCTTCGGCGGGCGCGGGGTCGGCAAGGTACACGCCCACGCGCTGCAATGCCGCCAATCGTGCGGGAATGGCGGCGCGGTCGGCGGCGTTTTTCGGGCGTGCTTTTGGGGCGGACGGCGCGTTGGGAAGTGGCGCGGGCGCGACTTTTTGCACGGTCGGCGCGGCGGCGGGCGTGTGGTGCAACACGGCTTCGCGGTTCAGCCACATCACGCCCAAGCCGAGCGCATCGTGCAGATGGACATAGCGGCTGTTCATCTTAATTCTCGTTTGTATTTCCAAATCTTATGGCGTTACAATTCGGGCTTGGGAAAAGGCGGCAGCCTGTCCCAAATCAGGGCGATAATTTATCCGTCCCTGTGAGTTGAAACATCAAAACCGCATCTTCCCCGTCCTGATAATAACGCGGGCGCACCGCCAGTTCGGTAAAACCGTGTGCGCGGTACAAGGCTTGCGCGGCAACGTTGCCCGCACGCACTTCCAATAAAATCCGTTCTCCGCCGCATTGCGCTACATCGTCCGCAACCGCCGCCAGCAGCCGCGCCGCCAAACCCTGACGGCGGTATTCGGGCGCGGTGGCAATCAAATGCAGCTCCGCCTCCCCGCACACGCATTGCCACACCGCAAACGCGGCGGGCGCACCGTCCCGTTCAATCAACAGGATACGGTCGTGCGGCGCGGCGCAGGCTGCCTGAAACTGGCGCAACGTCCACGCGGACGGGTTACAACGCGCGTCCAAAGCGGCAAGGGCGGGCAAATCGGTTTCGCGGGCGGGTCGGAGCATCACACAACTCGGCTGGAAAAGCGCGATTATATCATTTACCATAACGCGGTTTTGGTTTTCAGACAGTCCGCCATGCTCGCCCATTATCAAAAAGCCCTGTCCGCCGTGTCCGCGCAAACGCTCTACATTGTCGCCACCCCCATCGGCAACCTCACCGACATCAGCCTGCGCGCGCTGGCGGTGCTGCAACGCGCCGACTTGGTGTGCGCCGAAGACACCCGCGTGTCCGCGCAACTGCTCAGCGCCTACGGCATTCGCGCCAAACTGGTCAGCGTGCGCGAACACAACGAACGGCGCATGGCGGAAAAAATCATCGCCGCCCTGCAAGCGGGACAAACCGTAGCGCAAATTTCCGATGCCGGCACCCCCGCCGTGTGCGACCCCGGCGCAAAACTGGTGCAAGCCGTGCGCGAAGCGGGTTTTCCGATTGTGCCGGTGGCGGGCGCGTCCGCACTGATGGCGGCGTTGAGCGTGGCGGGAATTGACCAAGCGCATTTTTATTTTCACGGCTTTTTGCCCGCCAAAAGCGGCGAACGGCGCAAACTGCTGCACAGTTGGCAAAACCGCGACTGCGCCGTGATTGCCTTTGAAAGTCCGCACCGCATCGCCGCCGCGCTGGACGACTTTGCCGCCGAGCTGCCCGACCGCCGCCTGATGCTCGCCCGCGAAATCAGCAAAACCTTTGAAACCTTTTTGCACGGCACGCCCGCCGAACTGCGCCAAACCCTTGCCGCCGATGCCGACCAAACGCGTGGCGAAATGGTGCTGGTGCTGTATCCCGCCGCGCCCGACCCCGCCGACAAACACCAACTTTCGGACGACACCCGCCGCACCGCCGCCATACTCGCCGATGCCCTGCCCACCAAACAGGCCGCCGAACTCGCCGCACAAATCTGCGGCGCGAATAAAAAAGTGTTGTACGATTGGATGGTGGCGCGGAAAAATGCGGATTGATAAGGTAGGGTGCGCCCCGCGCACCATCTGTTTGAGAAATGGGGAAAACGGTGCGCGTGGCGCACCCTACAACCGCCGTCATTCCCGCGCAGGCGGGAATGACGGCGCCATACCCGTTTTTGATAAAACTTGAGTTTGTGAAAACGGGAAATAGATTCCCGCCTGCGCGGGAATGACGGCGATTTTTGAGTGGCAAAATCCCCCAAAATTGCAGGCTGCCTGAAAACCGCCTATTTCCCCGACCGCGCCCAAAACACATCACCATGCCGCTTCTGCCGCAGCGCAGCGATGCGCCAGTTAATGTTCGGGTGGCTGCCGAAAAAATTGTGTACCGCCGCCCACTTACCGCCCTTGCCAAGGTGTTCTTTTTCGTAGTCCGCCATATCCACCTGCCGGTACAAATGCTTGCCCGCCGCCAACATCAGCAAACCGCGCTGCCCTTCGTCTTGCGACAAGGCAAAACCCAATTTGTCGCAACCGTATTCGCGGCTACGGCTTAAAGGCAGACCAATCAAATAGTTGATGCCCGGAAAATTAGCCGCCATTGTCAAAAGATTGTACCACCACGCCACATGGTTCAAACGGATATGCCCCAATTCGTGTCCTAAAATAAAGCGCAACGCTGCTTCGTCATCGTTTGCCAAAGCGCGTTCCAAAATATCCGAATAAATCACGCCGAAAGCGCGGTAGCCCAGAATGCAGGTGGCAAAGGCGTTCAACGTGCCGTTGCCGTTTTGCACATACAGCTCCGGTACGGTTTTCATGCCCAGCTTGCCCGCCATTTCCGCCCATATCGCATACACTTCGCCAAACTGACCCTGATGAATGCGGATACCGTTGGCACGCGCCGCGCCGTAGATTTTGCCAACGCTGTACACAATCAGCAGCACAACGCCCAACGGCGCCAGCGCAATCAGGGCGAAATTCAGCCCTTCCACTTCGCTAATCAGCTCTTTTTCCTCATCGGAAATTTTGTTGAGAATTTCGGCTTCAGACAGCTTGGCGGCTTCGGGGTGTTCGGCGCGGTATTCCGCCGCCAGCGTTTCTTTTAAAAATCCTGCCGTTGCCTGTTTGTTGGCGGCAACCGCCAGCAAAACAGCAAACACCGTCAGCGTCAGCAGCGTGGCGATGATGAAAAACACTTTTTCCAAACGGTGGCGGCTGCGGCGCACCAGTTGGCAACTGTTTTGACACATGATTTTTGTCCCTTTATGGCATAAAAACCGCCCATTCTAAACAAACGCTTGTACAAAAACAATATTTTTAATCAAATGTTTTTCAAGGAAAAAGCGTTTTTAGGCTGCCTAAAAACCGTCAAACCAACTCATACACCCGTTCCGGCGGACGGCACAGCAACACGCCTTTTTCACTTGCCACAAACGGACGGTTCGCCAATTCGGGATAATGCGCCATCAAAGCGTGCAAATCCGCCTCGTCCAAATCCCGCCCCGCAACGTGTTCGCGGTAGGCATCGCTGTGTTCGCGCAGGGGAAAAATTTTGCGGTGGCGGTTTGAACTTTCGCACCGTGCGGGTTATGATAATGTATCTGCCAACCATAGATACAAAGGACGACATCATGCCCCAAGCCACATTGTTTAAAAACAACCGCAGCCAAGCGGTGCGTCTGCCCAAAGCGGTGGCGTTTCCCGAGCATGTGGAAAAAGTGGAAGTGTTGGTATTGGGCAATGCCCGTTTGCTGACGCCTGTTGCCCATGTTTGGGACGACTGGTTCGCCCAATTGCCCGCTACGGATTTCCCCGAGCGCGAATGCGCCGTGCAAGCAGAAAGGGAAAATTTTGATGATTAAATATATGTTGGACACCAATATCTGCATCTATACCATCAAAAACAATCCGCAAACGGTGCGGGAGTGCTTTGAAGCGCATTACGGGCAATTGTGCATCAGCAGCGTGGCGTTGATGGAACTGCGTTATGGCGCGGAACGCTCGGGCAATCCGCAGCGTAATCACGACATCATAGACGGATTGGCGGCGCGTTTGTGCGTTTTACCATTTGATGACGGTGCGGCAAACCATGCGGCACAGATTCGCGCCGCCTTGTCGCATACGGGCAAGCCGATTGGTGCATATGATGCCCTGATTGCAGGGCATGCCCGCAGCACGGGTTTGATTTTGGTCAGCAACAATTTGCGTGAATTTGACCGTGTGGACGGATTGCGGACGGAAAATTGGATTTGACGCATCAAGATTGCTGCTTAAACCCTGATTTGGGAAAACTTCCAATCAGGTTTTTTTTACGCAAAGGAACAAGATGGGGTTTGGGTTTCGCGCCTTTGACTTGCGCGGGTGTGGGCGGGACAACGATTTTAGGCACGGCATCGGGTTGGTATTTGTTCAATACCACAAAAAAATGAAAAAGAGTAAAACACTGTGAAAAGCAGTGAAAGAAAAGCAGTGAAAAACAAAAACAGACCAACTTAACGAAAAGCAGCCTGTTTTTATACTTTTTGAAACGTTTGTAAAAACATTTAAAATAATTGATGGCGGAAGCGGTGAGATTCGAACTCACGGTGGGTTTCCCCACGACGGTTTTCAAGACCGCTGCATTAAACCGCTCTGCCACGCTTCCGTAAGAAAGCGAACTATACCGATTTTTACATTGTTTGCCAAGTAAAATTTCGTATGCGGCTCTTGAAATAGGCAACATCATGATTATCATCAAAATAATCTTCATAAAAAGGGCAAAATCCCCCTTGTTTTTCGCCAAATCCGCCTTATATCCCTGCTCACGAACAATCAAATTTGAAGGAATACATGATGCGATACGATAAATTGACCGCGAAGCTGCAACACGCATTGCAAGATGCCCACAGCGTGGCGTTGGCGGGCGACCATGCCTATATCGAGCCCGTCCACCTGCTCAAAACCCTGTTGGACGACAACAGCAACGGCATGGCAACCCTGTTGGCAAACGCGGGCGGCCACCCCGCGCAAATCCGTCAAGACGTTCAGGCAGCCTTGAACGCGCTGCCGCGCGTATCGGGACAGGGCGGCGAAGTGAACGTGGGACGCGCTTTGGCGAATGTGTTTAATCTGATGGACAAAGCCGCGATGAAACACGGCGATGCCTACATCGCCAGCGAATGGTTTTTCCCCGCCCTGCTGGAAAGCGGCGATGCTGCCGCGAAAATCCTCACCGGCGCGGGCGTGGACAAAAACCGCCTCAACCAAGCCGTGCAACAACTGCGCGGCGGCAACACCGTCAATGATGCCAACGCCGAAGACCAGCGCGAAGCCCTGAAAAAATACACGCTGGATTTGACCGCCCGCGCCCGCGAAGGCAAGCTTGACCCCGTTATCGGGCGCGATGACGAAATCCGCCGCGCCGTGCAAGTGCTGCAACGGCGCACCAAAAACAATCCCGTGTTAATCGGCGAACCGGGCGTGGGCAAAACCGCGATTGTGGAAGGCTTGGCGCAACGGATTGTCAACGGCGAAGTACCCGAATCCCTGCGCGACAAACGCCTGCTGGTGTTGGATTTGGCGGCCTTGATTGCGGGCGCGAAATATCGCGGCGAGTTTGAAGAACGCCTCAAAGCCGTGTTGAACGACTTGGCAAAAGACGATGGCAACACGCTGATTTTTATTGACGAAATCCACACCCTTGTCGGCGCGGGCAAAACGGACGGCGCGATGGACGCGGGCAATATGCTCAAACCCGCGCTGGCACGCGGCGAGTTGCACTGCATCGGCGCGACCACGCTGGACGAATACCGCCAATACATTGAAAAAGATGCCGCTTTGGAACGCCGTTTCCAAAAAGTGTTGGTGAACGAACCGAGCGTGGAAGACACGGTGGCGATTTTGCGCGGCTTGCAGGAGCGTTACGAAATCCATCACGGCGTGGACATCACCGACCCCGCCATCGTTGCCGCCGCCGAGTTGTCCAACCGCTACATCACCGACCGTTTCCTGCCCGACAAAGCCATTGATTTAGTGGACGAAGCCGCCAGCCGCATCAAAATGGAGCTGGATTCCAAGCCTGAACAGATGGACAAGCTCGACCGCCGCATTATCCAGTTGAAAATGGAAAAAATGCACGTTGAAAAAGAAACGGACGAGGCCAGCAAAAAACGTTTGCAACTGATTGACGAAGAAATCGCGGTTTTGCAAAAAGAATACGCCGATTTGGACGAAATCTGGAAAGCGGAAAAAGCGGTGTCGGCAGGCACGGCGGGCTTGAAAAAGCAGATTGACGAAACCAAAGTGCAGATTGAACAGGCGAAACGTCAGGGCGATTTTGCCCGCGCTTCGGAATTGGAATACGGCGAGTTGCCGAAATTGGCGCAGCAGCTTCAGGCAGCCGAGCAAAGCGGCGGCGGTACCCGGCCGAACAAGCTGTTCCGCACGGAAGTGGGGGCGGAAGAAATCGCCGAAATCGTGTCGCGCATGACCGGCATTCCCGTGTCCAAAATGATGGCGGGCGAGCGCGAGAAGCTGTTGAAAATGGAAGAGGTTTTGCATCAGCGTGTGGTCGGTCAGGACGAAGCGGTGCGGGCGGTGGCGGACGCAATCCGCCGCAGCCGTTCCGGTTTGGCCGACCCGAACAAGCCCTATGGCAGCTTTCTGTTTCTGGGCCCGACCGGAGTGGGCAAAACCGAGTTATGCAAAACGCTGGCGGGCTTTTTGTTTGACAGCGAGGAGCATTTAATCCGCGTGGATATGTCGGAATACATGGAAAAACACAGCATTGCGCGTTTGATTGGTGCGCCGCCGGGCTATGTGGGCTACGAAGAGGGCGGTTATCTCACCGAGCAGGTGCGCCGCAAACCGTACAGCGTGATTTTGCTGGACGAAGTGGAAAAAGCGCACCCCGATGTGTTCAATATTCTGCTGCAAGTGCTTGATGACGGACGTTTGACGGACGGGCAGGGGCGCACGGTGGACTTTAAAAACACGGTGATTGTGATGACCAGCAATATCGGCAGCCAGCACATTCAGGATTTGGGCGACACCGCCGATTATGCGGCGGTGAAAGCGGCGGTGATGGCGGACGTGAAAGCCTATTTCCGTCCCGAACTGATTAACCGCATTGATGAAGTGGTGGTGTTTCACGGCTTGGGTCGCGAACATATCCGCAGCATCGCGCAAATCCAATTGCAAAGCTTGCGCCGCCGTTTGGCAACACAGGATTTGCATTTGGCGGTTTCCGAAGCGGCGTTGGACGTGTTGGCGCAGGCGGGTTTTGACCCGATTTACGGGGCGCGTCCGCTCAAACGGGCGATTCAGGCGGAGCTGGAAAATCCGCTTGCCAAAGCCTTGTTGGAAGGGCGTTATGCGGCGGGTGCGACCGTAAACGTGGACGCGGACGGCGATAATCTGGTGTTTGTTTAACTGAAAAGCGGGCTGCCTAAAACGGTTTCAGGCAGCCCGAAAATTTTAAATGAAAAATGTGCGCTTATCGGTACATTCGTCCGAGTATTTGTATTTACGGAATAAATTGCTGCAACGCCGTTTGGATTTGGGTTTGTCGCAACGGGCTTTGGCAGAAAAAATGGGGGGGTTCATTCGTTTGTCGGCAAGGTGGAAACGGGCGACAGGCGTTTGGATATTTTTGAATTGATGGAATATTGCGCCCGCTTGGATTGGGACGCGGCGGAACTTGTGCAAGAATTGCGGCAGCATTTCGGCTAAAATACGCACACGCTTTGCGCCCCGTTTCCCCACCGTCCACACAAAGGCATGATGATGCACCCTCAAGCCATACTGATTTTTTCCGTGTTTATTGTCGCCAGTTGCGGACTGGCATACGAACTGGTGATGGCGGCACTCGCCAGCTACCTGCTCGGCGACAGCATTTTGCAATTTTCGTCCATCATCGGGCTGTACCTGTTTGCGATGGGCATCGGCGCACACCTCACGCGCTACATTCCCGACCGCGACACGCTCAAACGTTTTATTGAAATCGAATTGTTTGTCGGGCTGATTGGCGGGCTTTCCGCCTTGTTTTTGTTTGTGGCATTCGGTTTGCAAAGCGCACCGTTCCGCACCCTGCTTTACGCGCTGGTGTTGCTGGTGGGCGCGGTGGTCGGCATGGAAATCCCGCTTGTGATGCGCGTGCTGAACGATGAGAAAACCGCATTCAAAGACTTGGTTGCCCGTGTTTTGACCTTTGACTATTTGGGCGCGTTGGCAGTATCGCTGCTGTTTCCGCTCGTACTCGCGCCCAAGCTGGGCATGGCGCGTTCCGCGCTGCTGTTCGGCATTTTGAACGCGGCGGTGGCGATGCTGACGGCACGGCTGTTCCGCGACAGGCTGCCTGCATACCGCGCCCTGCAAAGCCGCGCCGTATTGGTGTTGGCGGGGCTGCTGCTGGCGTTTGCCTACGCGGGGCGCATCACCCTTGCCGCCGAACAGCGTTATTTCGGCGACCCGATTGTTTACCAAAGCCATTCGCCCTACCAACGCCTTGCCATCACCCGTTGGCAGGACGACATCCGCCTGTATCTCAACGGTAATTTGCAATTTTCCAGCAAAGACGAAGCGCGTTACCACGAAGCGCTCGTGCTGCCTGCGATGCAGACGGCGGCGCGGCGCGACAAAGTGTTGATTTTGGGCGGCGGCGACGGCTTGGCGGCGCGGGAAGTGTTGAAATATCCCGATGTTCAACAAGTTACGCTGGTGGATTTGGACCCGGAAATGACGCGCACCTTCCAAACCGCCGCCGCGCTCACGCAACTGAACGCCAACGCGCTCAAGCACCCGAAAATGCAGATTGTCAATGCCGATGCCGCGCAATGGTTGGAGCAAAACCGCGAGCGTTTTGACGTGATGATTATCGATTTGCCCGACCCGTCCAATTTTTCGCTGGGGAAACTGTATTCCGTGCCGATGTACCGTTTGGCGGCGCGGCATTTGGCGGACGGCGGCAAAATGGCGGTACAGTCCACTTCGCCCTATTTTGCACCGAATGCCTATTGGTCGGTGGTGAAAACGCTGGAAACGGCGGGGCTGCACACCGCGCCTTATCATGTGTATGTACCGTCTTTCGGGGAATGGGGTTTCGTATTGGCATCGGCGCGGGCGGATTTGCGCGTACCGGCGCGGTTTGACGTGCCCACGCGCTTTTTAAACGCCGACACCGCCGCGCAGATGTTCCGTTTCCCGCCCGATATGGCGCGGCGCGAGGTGGAAGCGAATTATTTGAACAATCAGGCTTTGGTGGCGTATTTTGCCGATGATTGGGCGAAGGTGATAAGATGAGTTTCAGGCTGCCTGAAAAGCCATATTGACATTCCTTAAAACAAGAAATATAAATGCAAATTTCTACCTGTTTCCCTTATTAAGGATATTGCAACATGAATACCAAATACCTTTTCACGGCAGCATTCGTTTTGTTTTTAAGCGCATGCGCCGGTAACCAAGTTTTTGTCCCCGCCCATTGGGAACGCGCAGGCACTTCGGCCGAAGAAACAACCAATAAATATGAATCTTGCGTTTATGATGTCGGCATGAACAAAGTGCAACGCGATATGAATCTGCGTTTGGTGGAAGCGTGCATGAAAGCTGCCGGATTCCGTTGGGTTCCCGCACACATGAAAACAGTTGAATCTGCCACAGCCGTTGCCGCACCGAGTACGCCCGCACCATCTGCACCGCCACCTGTACCGCGTACCGTTACAACCGAAAAAACCATTACCAACACTACAACGCAGATTATTGAATTAAAACCCAATAACTAATTCCACACCGCCCGTTGCCACCACGGGCGGTTTCAGCAACAGGGTGAGCCACACGCGCCGTTCCCGAATGATGCGGTGCGCACGGCACTTTTACTCCCTCCCCCATTTACGGGGGAGGGAAAAATATGCGCCATTTCCGAAAAATTCGGTGCGCCGGACACACCCGACAACAATCCGCCACGCCAACCATGCCCCACACCCTACCCCGCCGCCTCGCCCCCTTTTTCCAAACCCTGCACGGACAAACCGTTACGCTTGCCTTAAGCGGCGGTTTGGACTCGATGGTGCTGCTGCATCTGCTGCTGCACGCCCGCCGCGAACACGGTTTCGCACTCGCCGCCGCCCATGTGCATCACGGTTTGAGCGCGAATGCCGATGCGTGGGCGGATTTTTGCCGCGATTTTTGCGCGGCGCACGATGTGCCGTTTGCGCTGGAAAAAGTGCGGGTGCTCAATCGCGGCGAAGGCGTGGAAGCGGCGGCGCGAAAGGCGCGTTATGCGGCGTTGGCGCGGCTGTCGCACGGCTGCCTTGCGCTCGCCCACCACGCGGACGACCAACGCGAAACCTATTTGCTCGCCGTATTGCGCGGCGGCGGCGTGCGGGCGTTGGCGGCGATGCCCGCCGAAGTTTCAGGCAGCCTGCGCGTGGTGCGCCCTTTGTTGGACGTGTCCCGCGCCGAACTCGCCGCCTACGCGCGCGCCCACGCCGTGCCGCATATTGAAGACGAAAGCAACGCCGACCCGCGTTTTTTACGCAACTGGCTGCGCCGCGACTGGCTGCCCGCCGCCGCGCAACGTTTGCCGCACCTGCCGCAACAGCTTGATGCCGCCGTCCGCGCCGCACGTGACGAATTGGCATTGTTGGACGAGTTTACCCGCCACGACCGCGAACAGGTGTGCGCGGCGGGATTTTTTGACTGCCTGCATTGGCGGGAATTGTCGGAGCTGCGCCGCCGCAATTTGCTGTACGACTTTGCCAAACAACACGGCTTGGGCACGCCCGCCCGCGCCGCCGTTGCCGCGTTTGCCGACACCCTCGCCGCCGCGCCCGCCCGCCACGCCGAATGGACACTGCCGCACGGCTGGGCAGTGGCGCATCGCGGACGGCTGCTGCCCCTGCCCCGCCGCCAAACCGAAGCCGCCGCGTGGCAACACGGCATCACCGACACTGCGGACGACATCGCCGCCGTCTGCGGCATCACATGGCAACACGGCGGCGGATTCAACACCCAACTGCGCCGCCAAAGCTGCCTGATTCGCCCCACAACGGCGGGCGACACCCTCACCGTTCGCGGCACACGCAAACGCACCAGCAAACTCCTGTACGAACACGGCGTGCCGCCGCGTTTGCGGCGCACATGGCCGGTGCTGTGCGCGGCGGACGGCACACGCTGTCTTGCCCTTATCGGCATTGCCGTGTGCGATTCGGCGGCAGACCCGAACGGACACATGCCCCATCTGCCCGATTGGGCAAAATTCATTACCCGTTAGACCGAAAATCACTGCACCGTCATTCCCGCGCAGGTGTGAATCCAAGTCGAAGCACGACAAACCTTGATAAAACACGGCTTGCCAAGCATCGTGCAGTGGATTCCCGCATTCGTGGGAATGACGGCGTATTTTTATATTGCACTGATTTTCAGTAGAAAAATTTAAATAATGACACGCCCTGTGCAGTGGATTTCCACATTCGCGGGAATAACGGCATTTTCCATATCTCATTCATTTTCAGCAAAAAACTCAAGCAACGGCACACCCCGAGCGCACCATCACCCGCGCCGTTTCGTGCCAACAGCCGTCATCGCGCCACACCGTTTCCGCATACAAACCGTCCGCCACCGCCGCCGTGCCCACAGGCAGCAAAGCCGCTTCCCCCACCCGCGCAGGGGCGAGCCACGCATGGCGCGGCAACGCATGCCAACGGCAATCGGGCGAAGCGGGCGGCAAAGTTTCCGCCAAACGCCCCGCCCAAGCATGCGGCGGATAAACATCGTCCTGCGGCAACACGCCCGTCCCGCAAAACCCCATGCCGCGCACCACGCACACACTGCGTACCGCATCGGGGTCGATGCCCGCCGCCCGCAACGCCCCGCGCCCCGCCGCCGTTTGCGCCAACGCCGACTGCCGCCGTAACTTGGCGGCTTTGCGCGGCAAAGTATCCCCACCGTCCCAACCCGCCATCTGCGCGGACGAGCCGTCCGCACTGCCGAAATATTTACAGCACAATTCAATATGATACGTCTGCCCGTTCAGTTCGGCGACAAAATCCAACGCCCCCGCATCGCGCCCGTGTTCGCGCACGGGCAAATTGTGCGCCAACAAACGGCTGTGCGGCGCATGTGCCAACCAATACGCCAGCAAACGTTCCGCATACCGTCCCAAACGTTCCCCCGCGCGGGCGGACGGCAAATCCGGCGGCGGCGCGGCGTCCCACACTAGCAGCAAGCGGAACCCCGCATCACCCAACAACAGGCGCACGGGCAATTCGCAGGGATTCGTCCACAAGGGCGGTGCGGTCAAAAGTGCCGCCAAATCGCGCACGGCGGGGTGACGCAAACGCCACCACAAAGCATCAAGGGCGTAGTTCATCGGAATCTGCCCGCACTCACACGTCAATATTCTGCGCCACCAAGGCATTGCGCTCGATAAACGCACGGCGCGGCTCCACTTCATCGCCCATCAGGGTAACGAACACCTCGTCCGCCGCAATCGCATCTTCAATCCGCACTTTCAGCAAACGGCGCACATTCGGGTCCATCGTGGTTTCCCAAAGTTGTTCGGGATTCATCTCACCCAAACCTTTATAACGCTGAATGCTCATGCCTTTTTGTGCATCGGCGAGCAGGCGGTCGAGCGCGTCTTCAAAACCGGCGGCGGCAAATTCGCGCTCGTGTTTGTGCACGGTGGCGGGCGCGTCCAGCCAATCCGCCAACACCACCGCACTACGTTGCAAAATTTGGCACGCCTTGCTGTCGGCAAAACGGCGGTCAAGATAGCTGGTTTGCGTGTTGCCGTGCAGTTGGCGGGTGATTTTAATCAAAGGTGCGCTGTCTTTGCCCTGCACGCGCTCCAGCGACACCTCGTTTTCAGGCAGCCGCGCCGACAAAGTTTCCAGCAGCGCATCGGCAGCCGCATCGTCGTGCAAACGGATTTCGCCGCAAGCGAGCAGCCCGCGCAACACCAAACCGTCAATCACACGGCTTTCCTGCGCGATGGTGTGCCGTGCCAGCAAAAACTGTTTCGCCAATTTCAACAACTCCGCGCCCGCCAATTCGCGGCTGCCTGAAACGATTTTCGCGCCGTCCACCGCCAAACCCAGCAAAAATTCGTCTTTTTCCGCCTCGTCTTTCAGATAACGCTCGGTTTTGCCGTGTTTTGCCTTGTAAAGCGGCGGCTGCGCGATATACACATAACCGCGCTCAATCAATTCCGGCATTTGGCGGTAGAAAAAGGTCAGCAGCAGCGTGCGGATGTGTGCGCCGTCCACATCGGCATCGGTCATAATGATGATGCGGTGGTAACGCAGCTTTTCCAAATTGATGGCGGGCGCATCGTCTCCGCCCTTGCCGAAACTGATGCCCAATGCGGCAAACAGCGCGGAAATTTCCTGATTGTCCAACACCTTGTCAAAACGCGCCCGTTCCACGTTCAAAATCTTGCCCTTAAGCGGCAAAATTGCCTGAAACTTGCGGTCGCGCCCCTGCTTGGCAGAACCGCCCGCCGAATCGCCTTCCACCAGATAAAGCTCGGATAAAGCAGGGTCTTTTTCCTGACAATCCGCCAACTTGCCGGGCAGGTTCAAGCCCTCAAACACGTTTTTGCGCTGAATGTTTTCCCGCGCCTTCCGCGCCGCTTCCCGCGCCGTTGCCGCCAACACGATTTTATCGGTAATGATTTTGGCAATTTTCGGATTTTCTTCAAAAAAATCTTTCAAACTTTGCGACAGCACTTCGCCGACAACGGGCGCGATTTCGCCCGAAACCAGCTTGTCTTTGGTTTGCGAAGAAAATTTCGGGTCGGGCAGCTTCACCGACAAAATGCAGGTCAAGCCCTCGCGCATGTCTTCGCCGCCGATGTCCAGCTTATTGCTTTTTCCTTTTTTGTTCAACTCGTTATCGTTGATGTATTGGTTGATGGTGCGCGTCATCGCTTGGCGCAGCGCGGTAAGGTGCGTGCCGCCGTCCCGTTGCGGGATATTGTTGGTAAAGCATTGAACCGACTCTTGATAACTGTCGTTCCACTGCATCGCGCATTCCACGCTCATGCCGTCTTTTTCGCCGACCGCGTGGAACACTTTGTCGTGCAAGGGATTTTTTTTGCGGTTCATGTATTGGACAAAACCCGCCACGCCGCCGCCGAAAGCGAAATTTTCGTGTTTGCCATCGCGCTTGTCGTGCAGTTCAATGCCCACGCCGTTGTTCAGAAACGATAATTCGCGGATGCGTTTCGCCAAAATATCAAAATGGTATTCCACCGCACCGAAAGTGTCTTCGCTCGCCATAAACTGCACGCGCGTGCCGTGTTTGCCCGCCGGCGCATCGCCGACCACCGCAAGCGGGGCAAGGGCTTCGCCGCGCCGGAACTCGACAAAATGTTCTTTGCCATCGCGCCACACGGTAAGTTTCAGCCAGTCGGAAAGCGCATTGACCACCGACACGCCCACGCCGTGCAGTCCGCCGGAAATTTTGTAGCTGTTGCTGTCAAATTTGCCGCCCGCGTGCAGCACGGTCATGATGACTTCGGCGGCGGAACGCCCTTCTTTGGGGTGAATGCCGGTGGGAATGCCGCGCCCGTTGTCTTCCACGCTGACGGAATGGTCGGCGTGGACGGTAACGGTGATGCGGTCGCAATGTCCGGCCAGAGCTTCGTCCACCGCGTTGTCCAGCACTTCAAACACCATGTGGTGCAAACCCGAGCCGTCTTGGGTGTCGCCGATGTACATGCCGGGGCGTTTGCGGACGGCTTCCAAGCCTTCCAAAACCTGAATGCTGTCGGCGCCGTATTCTTGGGGTTGATGTTGTTCTGTCATGGTGTTGTTTACTTTGTCTATATAAAAGGGAATTTTGCTTTTCAGGCAGCCTGAAATTTTACCAACAATAGTTTATAAACGTTTCTTTCTGAAAATCGTATCGTTCAAAACAATCGTCAAATATCAGCAGCGTTTTTTTATGGTATTCAATAAATTGAATTTGTCCGTTTTGTTGGTTAATGGAAAACGCAGCAGGCAGTTTTTGTTTTATATCGGTCAGATTGAGATGTTGCATTTTATCCATAACGACAATAGTTTGTAGGATTTTTTGATATGATGAATTGACTTCGTGAGTGTGCATAAAGTGAAAAACCAGTGCCAGTAAACTCAAAATCCATCCGACTGCATTTTTTTTGATTGTTTGAAAAAATGGTTCTGCCAATTTCACGTTAAGCATTCCTTGGATTTATTTTTCATGGATTATTTAGCAATAAGCTGCCTGAAAAATTATTTTTTAAAAAAATAGTCAAACGAACCGATAAACTCAAAAAATGGACTTTTTGCAATTTTATCGTGTTGCTGTTCATAATCTAATTCATAAATTGCAACCACGGAATTAAATGAGGGGTCATTACAGATGAGTTTATCCATAAACGTATCGGCATACGACAACTGTGCCAACAAATCATTGTCCAAGCCGTTTTCTTGAAAACAAACCTCTATCAAATCCTCATCGTAATAGGTAATCCGAAAATCACGCCCGAAATCGGAAGTCATCCATGGTTCATTATCCCGCGCTTCGGAATAATCCACTTCCATGAATTTTTCTAGTGCGGCTTGGTTGTGAAATTTGCCAAACCAAATGGAAACTTTTGCTTTCATATTTGGTAGAAATGTAATTTTATGGGCAGCTTGAAAATAAAATGGTGCGACAGTTGGATAAACGGCTTCGGGGAACGCCAAACTGCCTTTTCAGGCTGCCTGAAAAATCCCGCAATTATACCGCAAAGCAGCGCGGCTTTCAGGTCAAACGGCAAAACAAGTACTTGTTTGCAAAATGCGGGGCGCGGCAAGGGCATTTGTTATAATGGCGTTTTTTCAAACAGGTGGCGATGATGCCTTTGATTCAAAACTTGCCCGCCGGCAAATTGGACATTGTCGGCGATGTGCATGGTGATTTTGAAGCCTTGCAAAATTTGTTGCACTATTTGGGCTATTCGCCCGAAGGCAGACATCCGCAGGGGCGCAAGCTGGTGTTTGTCGGCGACTTGGTGGACAGAGGCCCCGATGCGCCTGCGGTCTTGGCATGGTTTGAGCGGGCGCACGGCGAGGGTTGGGCGCAGATGGTGTTGGGCAACCACGAGATGAATTTGCTTGCAGACGAACCCAAAGACGGTTCGGGCTGGTTTTTCGATTGCCGCGCCGCCAAAGATGCGGCGAATTATGCGCCTTGGCAGCGTTTGCCCGACCGGCGCAAGGCGGCGGTGCGCCGTTTTTTGCAAAGCCAGCCCTTGATTTTGGAACGCTCCGATTTGCGCGTGGTGCATGCGGCGTGGCTGCCCGATGCGGTGGCGGCGGTGCGCGGGCGGGCAGGCGACGACATTGTCGCGCTGTATCAGGAATGGGACGAACAGGTGCAGCGCTGCATCCGTCATGCGCCGTGGTTTGACGATTATGTGGACGAACAGCGCCGTTACGCACACGATTTGGAAGAGCCTTCGCGCACGCCGCCGCAGTTGGCAGCCAGTGCCGAACACGATGTGTACCGCAGCCGCAGCCACCCGATACGCGCTTTGACCTGCGGGGTGGAATACCGCGCCGATGCGCCGTTTTTTGCGAGCGGACGTTGGCGTTTTTCGCTGCGCGGGGCGTGGTGGGACGATTATGCCGATGCCGTGCCGGTGGTCATCGGTCATTATTGGCGGCAGTGGCACGCGCCGCTTGCGGGCGCAAGGCAGCGCCAACTGTTCCACATGCCCGCCCATCATTGGCACGGGGCGCGGGGCAATGTGTTTTGTTGTGATTTTTCGGTGGGGGCAAGGTGGCGCGACCGCAAAAAAGGCATCGCGCCTTCGGCATCGGCGTTTCGTTTGGCGGCGCTGCGTTTTCCGGAAAAAACTTTGGTTTTTGACAACGGTGAGACAGTTTCCAGCGTTTTCGGCCGTGTCGCTTAATTATCGGCGGCAAATCCGTTATAATCAACGCTACGCGCAAACGATTGTGTTTTGCGGAAAATCTTTTTTCAAACGTGCCGCTTCGGCGGTGCGTTTGCGGCCGGAATGCCCCGTGCGGCGTTGCCTGCCGTTTGTCCGTATGTCTGTGCTGCCCGCTCCTTCGGGCAGCCGCGTTTTTTAGTCGAGCCGCCATGTTTTCCAACAGCAAAAAAACCACCAAAACCCCCGCACCGGCACGCCCCAAAACCGGCACGCCCCTGCCGAAAAAATCCGCAGCCGCCCCTGCCGCAGCCGCACCCGTCAAGAAAAACGGCACGGTGGTGCACGATTCCATTTGGCTGATGATGTTCATCGCCACCGCCTACATCGCGCTGGCACTGGCGAGCTTCCACATGGACGACCCCTCATTGTCGCGCAGCATCCGCCGCCACGACGAACTGCACAACTGGGGCGGCTTGGCGGGCGCGTATCTGGCAGACGTGGGCTACTACGCGGTGGGCTTGTCGGTATGGTGGACGGTGGTCGCCGCCAGCGTGTGGCTCTACCGCAACTTCCGCCCGCTCGGACACGGCATCGAACAACGCTACTCGCCCGTTGTCGCCGGCATCGGCTTGGGCGTGCTGATGCTGTTCAGCCCCGTGCTGGAAACCCTGTTTTGGGCAGACCGCTTTGCCGACAGCCTGCCCTACGGCGTGGGCGGCTGGACGGGCAAAATGATTTCGCAAGGCATGGTGATGTTTTTGGGACACATCGGCAGCCTGTTCGTACTGGTAACCATGGTGCTGGTGGGCGTGAAACTGCTGGTACAGTTTTCCTACCGCGAAACGGCAAAAATGCTGTGGGGCGAAATCCGCAAAGTGTGGCGCGACAGCGCACCCGACACCCCGTCTGCCGCCGACCAAACCGCCCCCAAGCCCGCCAAAAAATCATGGCTCTCGCGGCTTGCCCCGCCCGACGGCAAACAAACACCCGCCGCCGACCCCGCCGCCAAACACGCCCAATCCGACCGCATCCGCGCCGCCGTCTCCGCCAACGGCAACCCCGCCCCCGCCAAACGCCCGCCGCGTCCGCGCACAGACGGCTACCGCCTGCCCGACACCGACTTGCTCAAAGCCCCGATTCGCGACGACTTTGCCGCAACGGACGAAACCCGACTCAACGAAACCGGCACCCGCATCACCGACAAACTCGCCGAATTCGGCATCGAAGCCAAAGCCGTCCAAGCCACACAAGGCCCCGTCATCACCCGCTACGAAATCGAGCCCGCACGCGGCGTGAAAGGCAGCCAGATTGTCAGCCTTGCCAAAGATTTGGCACGCGCCCTGTCCGTCCAGTCGGTGCGCGTGGTCGAAACCATTCCGGGCAAAAACACCATGGGCATCGAATTGCCCAACGAACACCGCCAAGACGTTTTGCTGCACGAAATCATCGCCTCCGACCTGTTTGCCGACGCCGAATCCAAGCTCTCCATCGCACTGGGCAAAAACATCGAAGGCGCGGCGATGGTCGGCGACTTGGCAAAAATGCCGCACCTGCTGGTGGGCGGCATGACCGGCTCGGGCAAATCGGTCGGCGTCAATGCCATGATTGTCTCAATACTCTACAAAGCCGCGCCATCGGAAGTGCGCTTCATCATGATTGACCCGAAAATGCTCGAACTGTCGGTGTACGAAGGCATTCCCCACCTGCTCTGCCCCGTCGTTACCGACATGAAAGCCGCAGGCAACGCCCTGAACTGGTGCGTGGCGGAAATGGAACGCCGCTACCGCCTGATGTCGCACTTGGGCGTACGCAACCTGCACGGCTTCAACGAAAAAATCCGCCAAACCAAAGCAAACGGCGACACCCCGCACAACCCGTTTTCCCCCGACCCCAACGCCCCCGAAGCACTGACCGAACTGCCGCAGCTTGTCATTGTGATTGACGAACTGGCGGATTTGATGATGACCGAGAAAAAAGCCGTAGAAGTGCAAATTGCCCGTTTGGCACAAAAAGCCCGCGCATCGGGCATTCACATGATTATCGCCACCCAACGCCCCAGCGTGGACGTGGTAACGGGGCTGATTAAAGCCAACGTCCCCACCCGCATGGCGTTTACCGTGCAGAGCAAAATCGACAGCCGCACCATTCTCGACCAACCGGGCGCGGACGTGCTGCTGAAAAACGGCGATTTGCTGTTTCTGCGTCCGGGCGATGCCGAGCCGGTACGCATGCAGGGCGCATTTGTCGGCGACGACGAAGTGCACCGCGTGGTGGCGTTTGTCAAAGAACAGGGCGAGCCCGATTATGTCGAAGGCATTTTGAGCGGCGAAGCGGCACCGGCTTGCGCCCTGCCCGACCGTGCGGGCGCACCGGCAGACGGACGGGACGATTTGTTTGAACAGGCGGCGGATTTTGTCGTCAGCAGCCGCAAGGCATCGATTTCTTCGCTGCAACGGCATTTGCGCATCGGCTACAACCGCGCCGCCAATCTGATGCAGTCGCTGGAAGAAGCGGGCATCGTCTCCCCGCCCGAACCCAACGGCACGCGCCGGATTTATGGACGCGCAGACGAAGAAGAAGCGTAATAAGCTCCACACGCACGGAAAACCCCGTTTTCACCTGATTGGAAAACGGGGTTGCTTTTTCGGATTACAGCGAATAATACATCTCAAACTCCAAAGGATGCGGCGCCATACGCATGCGCTTCACATCTTCGGATTTGAAGGCGATGTAGCTGTCAATCCAGTCTTTGCTGAACACGCCGCCGCGCAACAAAAATTCGTGGTCGGCTTTGAGCGCGTCCAACGCCTCTTCCAGCGAAGCGCACACGGTCGGCACCAGCGCGTCTTCTTCGGGCGGCAGGTCGTACAGGTTTTTGTCGGCGGGGTCGCCGGGGTGGATTTTGTTTTGAATGCCGTCCAAGCCCGCCATCAGCAGCGCGGCAAAACACAAATACGGATTGGCGGTCGGGTCGGGGAAACGCGCCTCGATGCGCCGCGCCTTGCTGCTCGTGCAGGACGGAATGCGAATCGATGCGGAACGGTTTTTCGCCGAATACGCCAATTTGGTCGGCGCTTCAAAATGCGGCACCAAACGTTTGTAGGAATTGGTGGACGGATTACTGATGGCATTCAAGGCTTTGGCGTGTTTGATGATGCCGCCGATGTAATACAGCGCGGTTTCAGACAGCCCCGCATAACCTTCGCCCGCAAACAGGTTTTGTCCGTTTTTCCAAATGGATTGGTGAACGTGCATGCCGGAGCCGTTGTCGCCCATCAAAGGCTTGGGCATAAAGGTGGCGGTTTTGCCGAAATTGTGCGCCACATTCCAAATCACATATTTCATGTCTTGGGTTTGGTCGGCGCGTTTTAATAATGTGTTGAATTTCGTACCGATTTCCATTTGGCTGCCGGTGCCGACTTCAGCGTGGTGCACTTCCACCGGCACGCCGATTTCTTCCAACACGTTGACCATCGCCGAGCGCAAATCCTGTCCCGCGTCCACCGGCGCAACGGGCGCGTAACCGCCTTTCACCCGCGCACGGTGTCCGGTATTTTGTCCGTCCAAATGCTTGCCGCTCGCCCACGCGCCGCTTTCGGAGGTGATGGCGAAATGCGCGGCGTGCATTTGCGTGTCAAATGCCACGCCGTCAAACACGAAAAATTCCGGCTCGGGGCCGAAATAGGCGGTGTCGCCGATGCCGGACGATTTCAAATACGCTTCGGCGCGGCGGGCGATGGAACGCGGGTCGCGGTCGTAGCCCTTGCCTTCGGCGGGGTCAATCACATCGCAGGTAAGCACCAGCGTGGCATCGTCATAAAACGGGTCAATATAAGCCGTTTCGGGGTCGGGGCGGAGCTGCATATCGGAAGCCTGAATGCCTTTCCAGCCGCCGATGGACGAGCCGTCAAACATTTGTCCGTTTTCAAACCATTCTTCGGGGTCGTCCAGCACGGCGCGGGCGGGGACGGTGAAATGGTGTTGTTTGCCGGCGGTGTCGGTAAAACGCAAATCCACATAGCGGATTTCGTGTTCTTCTATCAGTTCAACAACTTTGTCGATGGACATGGTGGTTTGCTCCAAAAGCGGGAAAGTGAAAGGCGGATTTTGCCACAAAAACGGGGCAACGCGGGGAAAATGCGGCGGCGAATGAGGTTTCCGTGCCTGCTTGCAGGGGCGGGTCGGGGCGTGTCATTGTTTGACCGAAAAAACGCTGCGCCGTCATTCCCGCACAGGCGGGAATCCAAGTTTAAATTTCGGCAATCGGCTGTTGTATCCGAACGGATTGTAGATTTTTACTTGGATTCCCGCCTGCGCGGGAATGACGGCATTTTTTATATTCTACTGATTTTCAGTATAAAATTTAATTGATAACACGTCCTAGGGCGGGGGAAGAATGTTTGCCGTTCAAAGAAATGCCGTTGCGGAATGCGGCATGTTCTCCCACCCCAGCCCTCCCCCGCAAGCAGGGGCGGGAGAGAGCGTTTCAGGCAGCCTGAAAACAAGTTTTCACACGACATAAATCAAGAGATAAGAAAGACAAGCCAGCAGCCCAATCAACCATCTGGTTTGAAATTGTTGTTTCGGCGATGGCGGCTTGACCCAGCCGCGTTTGACCACAAACACGGGAACGGCAGCAGACAAAGCCATCAGCACGGAGAAATAAACGGTTTCATTCATTTTTCAGCCTTTCAAGCGGTTATCAATCCCAATCCTGCGCCACAAAACGCATCTCGCCCGCCGCGCCGCGCAAAATCAAATGATGCCCTTCCACGCGGTAGGCGTTCATCTGCGGCAGCAGACGGGCAAAACCGCCCTCCATCGCCGCCAAATCGGGACACGCCATGCGCGTGGAAGCGATGCCGCCGAAAGACACGCTACCGTCTGCCTGCGGTTTCGCTTCAAACATCAAACGGTTGCAGCCCAAATACGCGCCCGCGCGCGGCAGCTTGCGCCAATCCATCTGCGCTTGCGCGGCGGTGAGTTGCGCTTTGTTGAAACCGGGCATTGCGGTGAGCATCCACACGCGTTGCAGCGCGGCGGGATTGGCGGCGGTTTGCGGCGGATTTTTCGGCGCGGGCGCACACGCACACAGTGCCGCCACCGCACCTGTCAAAACAAGGTGTTTCACAATTCAGTCCTGTTGTCGGTTGTGGAAAAGCGCGATTGTGCGCCCGACCGGCATGGTTTGTCCATACCCCGAAAAAGCGCAAAAAAAGACCTTTCAGGAACGCCCTGAAAGGTTTTCAACTTCATTGAAAGGATTTTATGAATGAAAGGAGTACATGATGAAAAAAACGTTTGGCGCGGTGGACGGGGCTCGAACCCGCGACCACTGGCGTGACAGGCCAGTACTCTAACCAACTGAGCTACCACCGCAATTACCAACCAACGCCGACACAGTTCGGAAAAGTGGTGGGTGATGACGGAGTCGAACCGCCGACATTCTGCTTGTAAGGCAGACGCTCTACCAACTGAGCTAATCACCCTTAACGTTTCGCATGGCTGCATCAACGAAGCGCGTATTAAACCAAAAAAACTTTACACAGGCAAGACATTTATCGGCAAAATTTTACACACAGATACAAAATAATGTTTTTTATTGGATAATTTTTTGTTGCGGGCATGAGGAAATTTGATTCGGCTGCGGCTTTGGGCTAATATGGCGCGTTTTTCTTGTACCGATGCCGCCGTGATGAAAACCGCGTTCAAAATCCTGATAGCCCTTACCGTGATTGCCGCCGCCGCGTTTGGCGGACACCGCTATTTCACACCCGAAAACAAAATTGCCTACATCACCGAGCCGGTCAAGCGCGGCACGGTGCGCCAAACCGTGTCGGCGGTGGGCGAGCTGACCGCTTCGCAGTTGGTGGACGTGGGCGCACAGGCTTCGGGGCAGATTACCAAAATTTATGTGGCTATCGGCAGCACGGTGCAACAAGGCGATGTGATTGCCGAGATTGACAGCACCACCCAGCGCAACGCTTTGGCGAACCACCGCGCCAAGCTGGACACGCATCGGGCGCAGTTGGAATCGGCGCAAATCGCCCTGAAAACGGCGCAGCGCAAGTTTGACCGTTACCGCGCCTTGCAGCAGGCAGACGCGGTGTCGCGGGAAGAGTTGGAAAACACGGAAGACGCCCTTGCCGCCGCCAAAGCCAAAATCAAGGAACTGCATTCCGCCATCAAACAAACCGAAACCGCCATCAACACCGCCGAAGCCGATTTGGGCTACACCCGCATCACCGCGCCGATAAGCGGCACGGTGGTGTCGCTGGCGGCGGAAGCGGGTCAGACGGTAAACGCCAACAACAGCAGTCCCACCATCGCCCAAATCGCCGATTTGAGCGTGATGCTGAACAAAATGCAGATTGCCGAAGGCGATGCCACCAAAGTGAAAGCGGGACAAAAATTGAGTTTTACCATTTTGTCCGAACCCGATGCGCCGATTGAGGGCGTGTTGGAAAGCATGGATCCCGGTTTGACCGCTTTGTCCAAAGGCAGTTACAGCAAAAACGCCGATGGCGGCGACAGCGCGGTTTACTATTACGCCCGCGCTCTGATTGACAATCCCGAAGGCAAACTCGCCATCGGCATGACCACGCAAAACGAAATCCAAATCCAGAGCGCGGAAGATGTGTTGGTTGTCCCGAACATGACCGTGAAAACGCGGCAGGGCAAGGCGAGCGTGCGCGTGTTGGGCGCGGACGGCAAGGCTCAGGAACGCGAAGTGGAAACGGGTTTGAAAGACACGATGAATGTGGAAATCCGCAAGGGTTTGAAAGAAGGCGAGCAGGTGGTTGTGTCGGAAATGAGTGCGGACGAGCAGAGCGAGCAGGTCAATAAACGTCCGCAGCGCAACGGGCCGCCGATGCGTTAAAACGGAAATGCTGAATTTCGCCGTTCTGCCCGAGTGTGCCGTCATTCCCGCGCAGGCGGGAATCCAAGTAAAAATCTACAATCCGTTCGGATAAAACAGCCGATTGCCGAAATTTAAACTTGGATTCCCGCCTGCGCGGGAATGACGGCGCGGCAGATGATGTTCTGTTTTCAGGCAGCCTGAAAACGCCACGCCACTTTATTATAAAGAACCCCCGCCATGTCCCTTATCCAATGCCGCAACCTCAACCGCTACTTCGGCACGGGCGACAACCGCGTCCACATCTTGAAAAACATTAATTTGGACATTGCCAAAGGCGATTTTGTCGCCATCATCGGGCAATCCGGTTCGGGCAAATCCACGCTGATGAACATTCTGGGCTGTTTGGACGCGCCCACGTCCGGCTCCTACCGCATCGGCGGCGAAGAAACCGCCGACATGAACGCCGACCGCCTCGCCGCACTGCGCCGCAAACGCTTCGGCTTTATCTTCCAACGCTACAACCTGCTCGGCACGCTCACCGCCCGCGACAATGTTGCCCTGCCCGCCGTCTATGCGGGCGTGCCGCAGCAGCAACGCGCCCGCCGCGCCGACATGCTGTTGGCGAAACTGGGTTTGCAGGGCAAGGAAAACAACAAACCGTCCGAACTCTCCGGCGGACAGCAACAGCGCGTGTCCATCGCCCGCGCCCTGATGAACGGCGGCGAAATCATCTTTGCGGACGAACCGACAGGCGCGTTGGACTCGCAAAGCGGCGAAAACGTGCTGGACATTATCCGCCAACTCCATCGGGACGGGCATACCGTCATCATGGTCACCCACGACCCGCACATCGCCGCCCAAGCCAACCGCATCATTGAAATCCGCGATGGCGAAATCATCAGCGACCGCAGTCAAAATCCCGTCCCCAAACCCGCCGAACTGACCACGCTGCCTGAAAAACACGGCTGGACGTTTTTCAAAGACCAGTTTGCCGAAGCCTGCAAAATGTCGCTTCAGGCAGTCGCGGCGCACAAAATGCGTTCTTTATTGACCATGCTGGGGATTATCATCGGCATTGCGGCGGTGGTGTCGGTGGTGGCGTTGGGCAAAGGCACGCAGGAAAAAATCCTGAAAGACATCAGCGCGATGGGAACAAATACCATCGGCATTTATCCGGGCAAGGGCTTCGGCGACCGCAGCCGCCACCGCATCAAAACGCTTACCGTTGCCGACAGCGAAGCCATCGCCAAACAAAGCTACGTTGCCGCCACCACGCCCCTGATGCAAAATACCGGCACGCTCACCTTCCGCAACACCGATTTGTCCGCCACCCTCTACGGCGCGGGCGAACAGTATTTTGACGTGCGCGGCATTCAAGTGGCGCAAGGGCGCGGTTTTGACGCGGACGATGTGAAGCAACGCGCCCAAGTGGTTGTCATCGACCCGAACACGAGGAAAAAACTGTTTCCCGACAATGTGAATCCTTTGGGCAAAACGGTTTTGTTTAAAAAACGTCCGCTTACCGTTATCGGCATCACCGCCGAACAAAAAAGCGGTTTCGGCGGCGGTGACAATCTGCAAATGTGGTCGCCCTACACCACCGTGATGAGCCGCATCAGTGGCGACAAACACATCAACAACATTACCGTAAAAATCAAAGACGAAGTCAATTCGCAAGTGGCGGAAAAAAGCCTGACTGAACTTTTGACGGCGCGGCACGGCACGCAGGACTTTTTTATGAACAACAGCGACAGCATCAAACAGACGGTGGAAAGCGCCACCGGCGCAATGACGCTGCTGGTGTCGTCCATTGCTTTGATTTCATTGGTGGTGGGTGGCATCGGCGTAATGAACATCATGCTGGTGTCGGTAACGGAGCGCACCCGCGAAATCGGCGTGCGCATGGCGATTGGGGCGCGGCAGGGCAACATTATGCAGCAGTTTTTGATTGAATCGGTGTTGCTGTGTTTGTTGGGGGGATTTTTGGGGATTGCGCTGTCGTTTGGGGTGGGGGCGCTGTTTAACCGTTTTGTGGCGGAGGATTACAGCATGGCGTTTTCTACGGGGTCGATTGTGGGGGCGGTGTTGTGTTCCAGTTTTATCGGGGTGTTGTTCGGTTTTATTCCCGCCAAAAATGCGGCGAAACTGAATCCGATTGATGCGTTGGTGCATGATTGATATATTTCAAGCAATATTGAAAATGCATGGTGTGTTCCGCACACACCATGCTACGCTACCCAACCTTGTATCTTTCCAACAGTGAAATAAAAGCGCATTATTTCACAAAACGGCTGGGTGGGATATTGAACCCAACCTGAGTGCAC
>NZ_AUAP01000026.1 GCF_000428785.1 Conchiformibius kuhniae DSM 17694
GCAAACCCGACAAAATCCATAAATTTTCGGAAAAATGTTGGGTTTTCACTTCGTTTCAACCCAAGCTACGCTTGCTTCACAAACATCAGGCAGTGGATGCCAGCATTCGCGGGCATGACGGATTTTCAGTAGAAAAGTCCAAATGATGGCACGTTCTAGGGGCTGCCGAGCGTGCGTCCGTCATTCAGTTTGACTTTGATGCCGATGCAGCCGTCTGTTTGTGCGGGGTGGATGTCGATGCTTTCGGCTTGCAGTTGTCCTGCCTGCCATGCTTCGGCATCGCTGCCGTCCAAAGGCAGGGAAACGGCGCCGCATTCCAAGGGCTTCAAATCGGCACCGCGAAACAGTTTGATGTACAGGCGGTTGTCGATGGCGTTGCCGGTCAGGTGCGCTTGCGGGTGGCGCGACAGGTGCGCCACGCCGACATGGGTTTTGGAGCAGAAGTTTTCGGGGCGAATCAGTGATTGTCCGCGCCAGTTGATGCGCCCCGTGCCCCATTGGAAGGTGTTGCCGTTGCTGCCGACAGGTTTCCACGCGCAGCCGCGCATCAGGGTGTCGCCTTGCTGCGGCATGGCGGCTTTGGCAAAGACGTATTCGCCGTCAAGCAGTTGGTTGGGGGTGGGGTTGTCAACCATTTTGGCAAAGCCTTGGTTGAGTATGTCGGTGTAGGCGGTGTCGGTTACGCCGCCGGTGTCGGGGGTGAAGGTGTGTTTGAACAGCTCTTCGCCTTTTTTATTAACCAGCAGCAGGTAAACGTTGCTGCGGTGGTCTTGTGCCACGCGGTAGTCCAAATCGGGTTTTTTGGACAAGCCGGGCGTGCCGACATACAGCAGGGTGTTGCAGGCGGCGTCGCTGTGCTGGTAGTTGCGCCATTCGTAGCCGTCTTCGGCAAAGCGCGGCGGCAGCATGACGGGATAGTCGCGGCGCACGGCGGTTTCGCAGGTGGCTTCGGCGTTTTTTTCCGCCCAAGGGTTGTACAGGTTGCGGTCGCGGTTTACCGAAACCAAAACATGGCGGTTGAGGGCGTTGAGGCTGGCGGCGGTTTCGGCACTGCGCGATGCGGGTGCGGCGGCGGCAGGCTCGGCGGCGGTTTGCACGGAAGGCAGCATCGAATCATCGGGCTTTTGACCGCCTTTCCAAATATGCCCGCCGTTGCCGCCCTGATACACGTCCTGCATCCAGATGCTCAACACCACCGCCAAAACCAGCGAAGTCAAACCGGTTTTCAAGCCCCCGCGCGGATAACGCCAACGCATTGCCGCCGCAAACAGCATATAGCCCGATGCCAGCCAAAACGCCACGCCCACGCCCACATTGATGCCGTTGCGGTCGAAATACAGATTCACCACCGCACACAGCATCAGCACCCCCACCAGCAGCGCCTTGAAAATCGGCAGCCGCACCTCGTGCAAACGGAACACCACCGGCACAAACGCCAGCGTACAAAGCGGAAACAGCCAATACAGAATTTCGCCAGGGTGCCCCAACACTGTAAACACCGCCCACAAGCCCGGTCGGTCGTCCTGAAACGGCAACACCATCGATGCCCCGAAAAACACCGCAGCCGAAGCCGGCAGCAAGCGTTGCAGGGGGCGGCGGTACTGGTCGGGAGCGGCGGCGCGGTCGGCAGGACGGCGCGGTTCGGGACGGCGGTAGGACATGGGCGGTATTTCCGTGGCGCGAAAAAAGAAAAATCATGAACGGCGCATCATTGCGCCAAAGACACATTCAAGGACGCTGCTGTTCGGGCGGAAGCTGCTCCGAAGTGCGCCCGAAACGCCGTTCGCGCCGGCGGAACGAAGCGAACGCAGCCAAAATATGCGCCTCGTCAAAATCCGGCCACAGCGCATCGGTAAAATAAAACTCCGAATAAGCCATCTGCCACAACATAAAATTACTGATGCGCGTTTCCCCGCCCGTACGGATGAACAAATCCGGCTCCGGCACACCGCCGAGCATCAGCCGCGCCGCCAAATCCGCCTCCCCGACTTCCGCCTTGCCCTCGCGCAGCAGCGCATTCACAGCCTGAAGAATGTCCCAACGTCCGCCGTAATCCGCCGCAATCGTCAGCGTCAGCCCCGTATTGCCTGCCGTCAGCGCCTCCGCCTCATCGATGCCCTGCCGGATGGCCTCACTGAAACGGCTGCGGTCGCCGATGATTTTCAGGCGCAAACCGCTTTCGTGCATCTTGTGGACACGCTTATTGAGCGCATTGAGAAACAAATCCATCAAAAACGACACTTCCTCCTGCGGACGACGCCAATTTTCCGTAGAAAAAGCAAACACCGTCAGGTATTCCACCCCCGACTGCGCGCATACGCGGCACATCTCCTCCAAAGCCTCCAAGCCTTGTCGGTGTCCCATCACGCGGGGCAAAAAACGCTTTTTCGCCCAACGTCCGTTACCGTCCATAATCACGGCCACATGGCGCGGCGTATCGCGGTGTTCGAGAATGGTTTGGGTGCTGCTGGCGGACATTGCTTGGTCTTTCGCAAAAGGATAAAGCCGCCATTATAGCGCAAACCGATGCAACTGTTTGAAAACGCTCAAGCGCACACACACCCGTCCGCCCGAGCGGCGCACCGCCCGCCCCCGCGCCCGACACACAGGCTTGAAAACGAACAAATACTTAAAAACCCGCGTGTTTTCCCTATTTTCCATACTGCATTTCGCGGTAACGGCGCTGCTGTTCCGGCGTCAAAACCTGAAAAATCGCGTGGCGTTTTTTCAACATCCTCAACTCATGCTGCTGCCGTTGCCAAGCCAAACGCTCCTGATGACGCTCCGCAATCAAACGTTGCGCCGCTTCCTCGTCAAACCGGCGGTTGCCCAACAAACGGCGTTCCTGTTCGCGCCACGACTGCATCTTCCGCCGCAAAGCCTCGCGCTGCGCCCGCACACTTTCGGGCGATTGGCGCGTTTCTTGGTCGGCGCGGACAATCGCCCGTATTTGCGCCTTTTGCGCCGCCGACAAATCCAGCTTGTCAAACCCGCGCGGCAAAGCCTCATCGCCCCGCACGCGGCGGTACTCGCCCCCATGGCGCACAGCATCGGCGGCGGCGGCAAAATTCATACCGATAAACAAAGACAATACCAAAGCACCTGCTCGTTGCATGATGATTTCCTTAACGATTACTTAAGCCAAACACCCCGCCAACTATAGCCCGCGCCCGTGTAAACCCGCGTTGCATCGGGTAAAATTGTGCCACCGTGCGTAAAAAACACCTTTATCGGCAAAGCGGCGGCGCAGTTTTCCAAGCACCAACCCTATACAGACGGCACGCCAACCATTACAATCCGTGTCCGTACCCATCCACTCCGCCCATGCCGACCCGCCCGTGAACCAACTCAGCCTGGATTTCGCCGAACCCATCTACCCGCGTTTCGACAAACTGCTCGGCACCGCGAATGCCGAGTTGATTTATATTTTGCAGCAAGAATACGACCAGTTCATCTACCTGTGGGGCGAACGCGGTTCGGGCAAAAGCCACATTTTGCAAGCATGGGTCGGGCAAGCGCTGCAAAACGGACACGAAGCCGTTTACATCGACGCCGCAGCCTACACCCTGACCGAATCCTTTATCGCCGAAGCCCGCTACATCGCCATCGACCAAATCGAAAAACTGCGCAGCCGCGAGCAAGCAGTCTTATTCAACGTATTCAACCGCTTTCGCAACTCCCGACAAGGACACCTGCTGCTCAGCTCCGACCTGCACCCCAGCCGTTTGAATTTGCGCGAAGACTTGCGCACCCGCGTGGCATATTGCCTGCCTTACGAAGTAAAAGCCCTCAGTTTCCAAGAAAAAATTGACGCCCTGACCAATATGGCGCATGTACGCTGTTTGAACATCGACCCGCGCATTTATCCGTATTTGCTCGAACATTGGCAGCAAGACATGGACAGCCTGCTGCAAATGTTTGACGACTTGGCAAATTATTCGATTCTTTCGGGCAAGCCCATGACTTTGGCACTACTCAAACAGTTGTTGAAGGAAGACAAGGAAACGTCTTTTGCCTGAGCGTACTGTGCGGCGCTTTATTTCTGCCAAACAACGCCCCATAACACAAACACCACAACAAAACAAAAAATAAATTCATTAATAATCAACAAACTGACCCCCCTAAGCCCAAAAAAGATTCTTGACATTTCCAAAACTTTCTTCACAAGGCTTGACGTGATACACCAATGAAATTACAATCGCCGACAGGATATCCTCAGAGAGTCTGCCCAGCATTTTTAACCGGTGAAATAAAGGGCAAACACACTTTCTGCCAGCACAAAACTTCTTCCTTACCAAACCTTTGCCTGTAAAGGATTAATCAAATGAAAATTCCGAATTTCGTAAAAGTGGGCGGCACCACCATTGCAGCCCTGATTCTGTCTGCCTGCGGCAGCAGTGGCGGAGACGACTCCCCCAGCGTCAAGAGCAGCGCCAACACCACGCCGACCACGCCCGTTGTGCCCGCACCCACTGCCAAAGAAGACCAATCCGTAAAAGCATTCAACGCCGCCAAAGCTGCCGAACAAGCGCAAGAAAGCGCCATTGCCGCTAACGCCGATGCTGCCAAAAAAGAAGACCTTGCCAGCGCCAAAGACGCATTGAAGCAAATACAAGCCGCGCAAGCCGCAGCCAACTCTGCCGCACAAGCCGCAGCAGCCGCAGCAGCCAAAGCCAAAGCCGAAAACGCGGAAAACGCCGGTGTGGCAGCCGACTATGCCAAGCGCGCCGCCGATGCGGTGAAAGCGCTGGACATCATCGCGGCGGGCACCCAAGAACTGGTGGCAAAACGCATGAAACAAGACGATGCCAACAAAAGCATCGCCGTAACCAGCACCCCTTCCAACAAGGGCAGTTCCCATGTGGGCTACCACCATACGCAAAAAGTCCAATCCGATTTGATTTTGGACGGCAAGGCCAAGCCCGCCAACAACGAATCCAACACTGCCGTGGTGATGCCCGAGCAAAACATTCACCCCGAGCGTGATACGTTTGTGGCTGCCAATACCAAAGTTGGCGACACAAAATATTCCCTGTATCTTCAAGACATGGACTTGAGAAAAGCAGATAAAGTTGGGGAAATAACAGATGACATGCGTACCAACCACAAGGTTACTGTAAATGAAGCACTGCTTGAATTGGTGGCAAACAACCGCAATGCCCCCAGTTTTGCAACGCGCACAAAAGTTGAAGAAGAACTGGTATTGGAAACCAAAACCACAGAGAAAGGTCTGCCGGCTACACCAGATTTCAAAGCTGAGGCTTTGGTATACACCGAAAATTCACCGTTCTACATTGACATCAACAGTGGTCTGAAGCAGAATACACCTGTAATAAGATTGAATCCTGAATCACGCGACATCATCGAAGTAGTACCATTTGCAACAGTTGCTCTCACCCGAGACGGTACTTCTCTTGAAGTATACGGTGCCAATACTACCTTTACAAAAGTAGGACCAGATGGCTCTCCCGAAGTGCATAAAGCTAATAAGGGTACGGGTGCCATTCAGGCGCCAAGTCATGATGCCAAAAACCTGCCTTTGATGGACGAAGTATCTGTGCTGGACGGTGTGTCATTGCAATATGTGCAATACGGTCGTGTTACCTCGCAAATCAGTGGACGTGAACTGGACGCCTTCTTAAACGGTTTGGACAAAAACGTTAAAATCGCGCCTTACGGTTTCTACGGTCAGCCCGGTACCGAAAACCACTATTTTGCACGCGGTACAAACAACACGACAGCCAACCAATTGGCTGCCATGCCCAAAGTTTACGGCACCAGCAAAATGACTTATGACGGTCATGCTGTAGCCTATGGTTTGGACAACGAATACACCAGCTCCAAGCCGATGCGTGTTCCCAATGCTTTGGGCGGTACCGTGCAACCGCACTTGATTAGCGGCAACCATTTCCATGCCGATGTGGATTTGCAAACCAAAGAAGTTCAAGGCAGCGTGTACAATAACTGGGTTTTGGCGAAAAACGGTTATTTCCCGCAAGCAACAGACGAATTTGTGCAAGCGAGATTGGTTGAATTTGCAGGTACGTTGGCAAACAACGGTAACATTGCCGGCACTGCTGTGAATTTGACCAAAAACAACAGCGAAGGCATCTTCAATGCAACCCTGTTTGGTCAGAACGGCGAAGAAATGGGCGGTACCATTGTCAGCAAAGAGCCTGAAAAAGTGCAATGGGGCTTGTCGTTTGGCGCGGTAAACACCACCACACCTGTTGGCAGCCCGAATGTAGTGTCTCCGAATCCCAAAGGTCCGAAAAACTATTGGGCATCTGACATTCAAGCTGCCGGTGGCCCCGCAGCAGGCACAAGCAATACAGGCACTCGCGGAAACTAATCCTAATGTAGCTTTTTAAGCAATCGCCCGGTATCGGCACACCTGCCGTTATCGGGCTTTTTTAAATATTCCGCAGCAATTTCCACAAAGGAACTCCCGCCATGATAAAAAACATTGTTCGGACAAGCATGGCAGCATGGCTGCTGGCATGGGCATCTGTATTGCCCGCCGCCGACAACACCACCCTGCCGGGCAAACCGTTGGGCAAAACCGCACAAGCGCCGTCCATGCTTTCCGAAAGCGAACAGCAGCAATTGGAACGCGCACTGGTGGTATCGGTAAACCCCTACGACATTGCCCGCGCCAATCAAAATGCCGTGCGCTTTCTTGCCAACGAATACCGCACCCGCGTGTCTGCCGACAAGCGCGATGATTCGCTGCTGGATTGGGCAGACATTATTCTAAACATCGGCAGCGACTGGCAGCGCACCGTGCAGCAATACCGCAAATTGCTGGACAAATTTCCGCAGCAGTCCCTATTGCGTTTTCAATTGGCACAGGCATTGTTCCACAATGGCGAGCCTGATGCGGCGCAGCGCGAATTTGAAAAATTCCGTGCCACGCCGAACCTCACCCTAAACCATGAAAAAGAAGCCGACCGTTGGATTATGCAAATCCAGCAGCGTCAAAAATGGCAGTTTGATTTGCAGTTTCAGTTGCTCAACAACAGCAATGTGAATCAGGCGCCCCGCCATACCGTGTATTACCGTTTGCCCGGCGGCGCAACGTTTTCCAATGCCGAAACCGCACAGCGCGGCTACGGCTACCGTCTCGGGCTGAACGCGCAAAAACGTTGGCATCTGCCTTTGCGTTATCATGCTTTGCGCTTGAATACGGGCTTGGATTTCGACCATTATTTGAATCTGAAAAAATACAGCCGCATCGATACCAATGTGGGTTTGGGCTGGCTCTACGAAACGCCGCGCCATCAGGCGGAAGTCCAGCCGTTTTGGCGCAAGGCGTGGAATGCGCGGGGCGAAGGAAGGCGCAAAGAAGGACGGATGTTGCCCTATTCAGACGAATACGGTGTTCGTTTTCGGGTGTGGCATTGGCTCAATACCCGTTTTCAATACGATTTGATGTATCAGCCTTCTTATGTCAAATACGATAATCCCATTGTGGCGCGAACTTCCGATGCTTCACGCCATTTTGTCCATGCATCGCTGAGTTATCAGCCCAACAGCAAGCAAAATTGGCAATTGGGCGCACATTGGAGCTTGCTCAATGCCAAAGACAAAACCAATGCCAATAAAACTGTGGGGGTGAATTTGGGCTGGCGTCAGGAGTGGCCGAAAAGTTTCTACACCGATTTAACAGTCGGGGCATCTCGGGTACGCAATCAGGCGCCTTATTGGTTTGGCTTGCGGCGCACCAATCACATTTATTCGGTAAACGCGCAAGTATTCAATCCGACTTGGCAGTTTAAAGGCTTTATGCCGCGCTTGGTGGTGAATTATCAGAAAAACAAAAGCAATCTGACCACCCAGTCGTATGATACGCGTGATGCTTATATTTTTATTCAGAAAACTTTTTAATCGCTATTTGGCTGCGAAGCCGCAGGGTCGTTATTTCCGTACGGGCAGTTTCCTCACTGCTTGAGAAAAAATCAGGCAGCAGGCTTTTTGCTTGTGCGGAAATTACGGCTGGGTTTTGATGTTTGTTGGTGATGTTTCACGTGAAACCTTTTGTTGTCTGTCGGGCATTTGCTGTTTGCCATGCCCGTTTGTGTTGAAGGCTGCCGATATGCCGAAACTTTTTCTGATTCCCACGCCGCTTGCCGCGCCCGATACGCCCTGTTTGCTGCCGCATGAAGCCGCACAAATCGCGCATTTGACCGATTTTGTGGTGGAAGACGCAAAAACCGCCCGTGCCTGTTTGCGGCACTTGGGCATTCGTACGCCGGTGCGGGCATTGAGTTTGTCGCTACTGAACGGGCATACCCCTGCCGATGCTTTGCCGGATTTGTTGCGCCCTTTGCACGAGGGACGGGATTTGGGCTTGGTCAGTGAAGCGGGTTGCCCCGCCGTTGCCGACCCCGGCGCGGATTTGGTGGCATTGGCTCATGCACGGGGCTTTGATGTTTGCCCTTTGGTCGGGCCTTCCAGCATCATGCTGGCACTGATGGCTTCGGGGGCAAACGGGCAATGTTTTGCTTTCAAGGGCTATTTGCCTGCCGATGCCGAAGGCAGGGCGAAGCGTCTCAAGCAGCTTCAACAACGCTCGCGCACGGAAAACGAAACCCAGTTGTTTATCGAAACGCCGTATCGCAATCAGGCTGTGCTGACCGATGCGGTGGCACTGCTCGATGACGATACGCTGCTGTGTACCGCCACCGAGCTGACTTCGCCGCAGCAGCAGATTATCAGCCAAAGCATACGGCAATGGCGCAATTTGCCCGAATTGCCGAATTTGAAAAAGCGTCCGACTTTGTTTGTATTACATGGCGGAGCTGTAACAAAATCGCAACACCTGTGCCGATGATGTTCGACTTGACCATGGGACACACTGATGCGCTTGCCGCAGCGTTGTTCCCAGCCGCACAAAAAACCAAGCCGCAGCATAAGGCTTTGATTGACCAAATCAGACGGCAAATACCCAAGCGCACGGGCATCACGGCGGAAGATTTTTTACGGCACGACGGCAAAACACCGGCAGATTTTTTTACACAGGACAACGGATTTTCACACGGAAATCTGTCATAATGGCTTCCATCGCGCAAACAGATGCGTTTTCACAACCTCTTTTTTGAAGGAATTGGTATCATGAAAAAAATGACCGTATTGGCATTGGGTGCTTTGATGAGTGCATCGGCTTTTGCCGCACCCGAAGGCAAAAGTTTTACCGGCGGCTTGTTCGGCACGGAAGTCGGCACAACCAAATATTCGGTTGCCGACAGCGAAAACGTTTCCGCCAAAAGCACCAAAGACGTGGTGCTTACCGGCGGCTACGGTTTTGAATACGGCGACAGCAATCTGATTGGTGAAGTCGGCGCGAAAGCCAAGTTGCTCGGCTCGAAAGCGTTGGACTACACCGCCGAAGACGGCAGTGCCGCCAACGTAAAAGAAAAACAACGCCTTAGCGTTGGCTACACGCAAGGCTACCGCGTTACCTCCGACCTGATGCCCTATGCCAAAGTAGATTACATCCACACCCGTTTGAAAGACAGCAAAGCAAGCGGCATTGATACTGCCAACGGCATCGGCGTAGGCTTGGGCGCACGCTACCAAGTGGCACCCAATGTGGAAGTGGGCGCAGAATACATGCACAGCCGTCTGCTCACCAAAAAAGACGATGCCGGCGAACGCGCCAAGCTCAAAGGCAACAGCTTCAGCACGGGCGTTTCCTACCGCTTCTAAGCGCACGCTCCCCCATCTCGCTCCCCGCCAAACATCAGGGTTTGGCGGGGATATTTTGACTGGCAGACATCGGTTTGCGCTACAATAGTCTTTTATTGCAAAATCGGAAAAATCCCCATGTACCTTCCCAACCGTAGAAAACCTTGGCTGCCTTGGCTGGTGCTGTTGGCGGTGTTGTTTGTGCTGGCACAGCTTTTCCACCTGCTCAACGATGTGTTGATGCCCTTTGTTACGGCGGCGGTGCTGGCGTATATTCTCAATCCTTTGGTCGGGCGTTTGGAAAAACACGGCATCAGCCGCAGCCGCGCATCGTTGTGGGTGATGGCGTTTACTTTTATGCTGCTGGTTGCCCTGCTGCTGGTGATTGTGCCGATGCTGCTCAAGCAGTTGCAAAACATCATCTCGCGCATTCCCCTGCTGGTGGATTATGTGCAAAACACCATATTGCCTTGGGTGAACGCGCGTTTTGGCGAACACATCGCTTTGGACAATGCCACGATTACCGCATGGCTGCGCGACAATACGCAAAACATTCAGCACACTTTGCAGCGTGCCATGCCCGTATTGATGCAGCAAGGCACATCTTTGGCGGGCTGGCTGGGCAACATCGTGCTGCTGCCTTTGCTGCTGTATTATTTTTTGCTGGACTGGACGCGCTGGGAAAACGGGGTGCGCACCATGATTCCGCGCCGCTATTTGGCGGTGTACAACCGCATTGCCGGCAATATGGATACGGTATTGGGCGAATTTCTGCGCGGACAACTGACGGTGATGGTGATTATGGGCTTGCTTTACGGCTTCGGGCTGAAGCTGACGGGGCTGGAGTCGGGCTTTGCCATCGGCATGGTGGCGGGGATTTTGGTGTTTGTGCCGTATTTGGGGGCGTTTACCGGCTTGCTGTTGGCAACATTGGCGGCATTGCTGCAATTTGCATCGTGGCAGGGCTTGTTGTCGGTGTGGGCGGTGTTTGCGGTGGGGCAGTTTTTGGAGAGTTTTTTCATCACGCCGAAAATTGTCGGCGACCGCATCGGTTTGTCGCCGTTTTGGGTGATTTTTTCGCTGATGGCGTTCGGCAGCCTGTTCGGATTTGTCGGCATGCTGGTGGCACTGCCTTTGGCGGCGGTGTGTTTGGTGCTGCTGCGCGAAGGCAAGCAGCTTTATCTGCACAGCGAGTTTTACCGGCGCAAATTTTAGTGTCAATTGTGCGATTCGGGCGTATCATTGCACGGTGATGCGCCATAAGGAAAACCATGTCTGCTCCCCCGCCGCCGCCCGCCGCCCAAGCCATGCCCCCGCAAGGGCGGGCTTCGTTGTGCGTGTTTACCAACCGTTCGATGCCTTTCAAAACTTTGCTGGCATACTGCAACCGTTTTTATCCGGAAACGTGGCTGGCGGAAAAACAAAAAACGGGTGTGCGTCTGCCCCACCCCTATGTTCTGCAATATGAAATCGTTATCCGCCCCGGCGACTGGGCGGAAATCCGTTCCCAGTTGAAAGACGCGCTCGGGCGTTATCAGATTCCGTGTGCCGACAGTGGCGGCGACGGCGATATGGTGTGGCTGCGCTGCGGCAAAGGGCGGGTGATTCGTACGGTCAAACGTACGGTGGGCTGGCACAGGCGGGTGGGGCAGCGTTATTTTAATCAGGCGCGCAGTTGGCGCGGTTTTGTGCGGGGCGTGTGCAGTGCGCCGTTTGTTATGGCGTGGCTGTATTGGCTGTTTTACCGTTAGGGTGTGTTATCAATTGACCGGGAATGACGGTGTATTTTGATATTGAACTGATTGATGGAAGGTTTGCGGTGAGATGTGGTGAAATGCGGACGGTGCTGCCGTTGTCGAAAGGGGCTGTGTGATGTTGTGGCACCCGACACATGCTGTGTGGGCGATGGCGTTCCGTCCGTTTTATTTGTTGGCGGCGGGTTGGGGTGCGGTGGCGGTGTTGTTGTGGGGCTTCGGCTTTCGCGGTACGGTGTCGCTGCCCGGTGTGTATTGGCACGCGCATGAGATGATTTGGGGATATGCGGCGGCAGTGGTGGTCGGTTTTTTGCTGACGGCATCGGCAAGCTGGACGGGACAACCGCCGGTGCGCGGCAAGCTGCTGATGGCATTGGCGGCGGCGTGGCTAACGGCGCGGACGGCAGCGTTGCTGCCGCAGGGTGCGCTATGGTCGGGCGTTGCCGGTACGATATTTTTCGCGTTGGCATTATACAGCTTGGGCAAGCCGGTTTGGCACTGCCGCAACCGCCGCAATTATTTTACCGTGGCGGCACTGGCACTGTTTGCGGCAACGCACACGGCGTTTCACGCGGGCCTGCCGCCGGGCAGTACGATGAGGGCGGGGCTGATGACGGTGGCGGGCTTCATCGGCTTGATGGGGTCGCGGGTGATTCCGTTTTTTACCGCACGGCGCTTGGGCGGCACGCAAGCCGCCGCTTCTTGGCAGAACCAAGCCGCCATGCTGCTGCCCTTGCTGGCGGGGCTGTCCCTATCGCTGGAACAAACCTTGCTTGCACGCTTGACGGGTACGGGCTTCGCGGCAATTGCGGCATGGCAATTGCGGCGGTGGTGGCACAAGGACGTTTGGCGCGAACCGCTATTGTGGACACTGTTTGCCGGCTACGCCATGACGGCGGCAGGCGTTGCCCTGACTGCCGCCGCCCCGCACACCGGCGCGGGAACACACCTGATTGCGGTGGGCGGCATCGGCTTGCTGACCTTAAGCATGATGACGCGCACCGCTTTGGGGCATACCGGACGCCCCCTTTACCCCGCACCGCGCCCCATGCCGCAGGCCTTCATACTGATGACGGCAGCCGCCCTGTTGCGCGTGGCGGCAACATGGCTGGGCGGCAACGCCTACCTGCATACCATACGCCTGTCTGCCGCCCTGTTTGCCTGCGCCCTGCTGCTGTACCTGTCGCGCTACCTGACATGGCTGCTGCGCCCCCGTTGCGACGGCAAAACAGGATAACAACCGCCTCCCCCCAAGCAATATGACGAAGGAACCGACATGCCGCAACACTGGCTGAGCAAAGACATCAAAATCAACATTCTCGAAAACCCGTTCGTATGGCGCAACCTGTGGCGGGCATTGGGCTTCATTCTGCTGCCCAACCTGCTGTTTTGGGGCATCTGTACCCTGATGAATCTGGCACGCCCCATCATCAATTTGGACTATCTGGCAGTATCCGCACTGATGGTCATGCCCAAACGCGGATTGCGGATAGCGGGCGCCATTCTGTTTGCCTACTGCCTGCTGATTGACTGCGCCATGCTGCTGATGCAGCTCTTCCCCTTTTTGGACTTGGCGGCAACCGTCTATCTGCTGCCCTTCCTGCCCAAAGCCCCCATGCGCTTTATCGTGATGGTCGCACTGGTGCTGGCATACATGGCGGCGATGCCGTGGCTGCTGGCACGCATCGGACGGCACGTCCCCCACAAAAGCGTGTGGTTTTACTGCGTACTGCTCGCCGTGTGCGGCTGGCCGGTGCGTTCTGCCACCTACCGCATCGTGCCTGCCGAATACTTCGCCCGCGACCACTACTTCATTGCCAACAGCCAAACCGCCCTGTATCACGAACATCACGGCAACAACTTCCTCACCGCAATGCGCCAACTGCCCGAACTCAAACCCATCGCCGCCCACCAAGACCACGCTTCCAAACAACTGCTGCAGCCCGCAAGCGACAAAATCCTGTTTATCGTTGCCGAATCATGGGGCGTGGCACGGGAAGCGTCCGTGCAACGCGCCGTACTGCAAAAAATTTACGACCGCCAAGACAAACTCGAATTTATCCGCGAAGGCTACTTCGATTTCGGCGGCGCAACCGTACAAGGCGAACTGCGCGAACTGTGCCGCCTGACCACCGAAGGCGGTTACGCCTTCCACAAAACCGACCCTGCCGAATTTGCCGGCTGCCTGCCCAACACCCTCAAACAACAAGGCTACCGCACCATCGCCATGCACGGCGCCAGCAGCCGCCTGTACGACCGCCACAACTGGTATACCAAAGCAGGCTTTGCCCAAACCCTGTTTGTCGAAGACCTTGCCGACAAACCGCGCTGCTACGCCTTCAACGGCACCTGCGACCGCCACCTGTACGACCAAGTAGCCAACGCATTCAAACAAAACCCGCAGGGCAAAACCTTCTTCTACTGGCTGACCCTCACCTCACACTCGCCCTATGCCGAATCCGACATGCACCAACCGCGCTTGGACTGCCGCCAACACCAACTGTTTGAAGGCGACATCTGCAACAACATGCGCCTGAACGCCCAATTTTTTGACGGCTTGGCAGAACTGACCGACCGCCCCGAAATGCGCGGCGTGGAAGTCATCGTGGTGGGCGACCACATGCCCCCGATTTTCACCAACGCACCGATTCACAAAAACCTGCGCTGGAACGACGTCAGTTGGCTTCACTTCAAAATCAAATAAACGCCGCAAGCATATTAGGATATGCCATCAATTGAATGAACAACCGTTGCACCGTCATTCCCGCGTAGGGCGTGTCATCAATTAATCGAAAAAACACAACGCCGTCATGCCCGCATTCACAGGCATGACGGCTGTTTACCTTGAATTCACGCCCAAATACTCGGGCGGAATACGGCAGACGGGAATCGGACGGATTTTGTGCTGCGCCGCACGATTCAAGCGCAAGTAAATCGCCATCACCTCCCGTTGCCGCCCCTCAAACGCATCGGCACCCCTGCCCGCTTCGGCTTGCGCCATCGCCCATTCCAATTCGGGATAAGTCGCGCCCATTTGCGCCTCATCGGTGCGCTCCGCGTCCCACAAACCATCGGTAGGCGCGGCTTGACGGATTTCGGCAGACACCCCCAAGGCTTCCGCCAACACATACACTTGCGTTTTGAGCAAATCGGCAATCGGGCTGACGTCCACCCCGCCGTCGCCGTATTTGGTAAAAAACCCGACCCCGAAATCCTCCACCTTATTGCCCGTTCCCGCCACCAGCAAACCGTGCGTTTGCGCGTAATAATACAGCGTGGTCATACGCAAACGGGCGCGGACATTTGCCAATGCCAAAGGATTGTGCGGATGTTCGGCATAAGCGGCGGTGCGCTCGAACGTTTCAAAGCTCGCGGTCAAATCCACGCCCAAACTTTCCACATTGGCGAAATCCCGGAGCAACGCGGCGATGTGGGCGCGGGCGCGGGCGAGTTGGTCGGGGTGCTGGCGGATGGGCAAATCCAAACACAGCGTGGTCAAACCCGTGCGGGCGCACAAGGCAGACACCACCGCCGAATCCACCCCGCCGGAAATGCCCACCACAAAACCTGCGGCGCGGGCATCGCGGGCATAATCACCCAACCAGCCGACAATGTGTCGGATAATGTTTTCGGTTTGCATGATTGGGCTTGGAGCAGACGGAGGAACAGAGTGTATCATGGTCTTTCCTTTCTCAATGTTTCAACGCACAGGGCTGCACATCAAGCACAACCCCATGCCTGCTATGGCGCGTCATCAATTAACTTTCTTGCTGAACATCAGTGCAACATAAAAATACCGTCATGCCCGCGCAGGCGGGAATCCACTGCCCGATGTTTGGCAAGTGATGTTTTATCACGGTTTGCGGTGCTTCGACTTGGATTCCTGCCTGCGCGGGCATGACGGCACGGTGTTTTTCGGTCAAACGATGACGCACCCAATACGAACTGCCGGGGTACAAAAACGGCTGTCGGGGTTGCCGACAGCCGTTGCTGGCGTTTCAGCCTGAAGCGGGCTGATTATACACGATGTTGCCGCGCACGGGGCGGTGCATCAAGCACACGCTCATGCACGGAATCGGGCTTATTGTACTTGGTCTCCCTGATGCACGCCAAATGCACCGTTCCAACCGTCATACTTCTCACCCTCCTTGCCAAAGAAGACACCCACAGCCGTTGCGGCATTTTTACCGAAGAACCCGCCTTGGCTGATGATGCCTTTCTCATCACCGTAGAAGGTATTGCCTTTGATGTCTGCACCAAATTCCAACACTTTCGGCAGGTCAGGATTGTCTGCATCTTTCCAATCCAACTGTGGCTTGATGCTGACATCCAAGCGTTTGTTGGCAAAATCCACAACGGCACGTGCAGATTTGTCGTTAGGGTCGAAAGAGAATGGATTACGATACTCGCCACTACCTTTATACGTTGTTGTCGAATCACCGGCATAGTTGTACTTCAGGCTCGGCAGTTCCGCCACAGGCGTTTCCTTACCTTGTACAAACAAGGTGCCTACGCCGTTATCGCTGTACACCCCCCAACGCACGGAACCTTCGTTTTCACCCAGTTTACCCCGTCCGATAAAACCGTTGCCGGTATGTTTGCCGGACGTGATATCCCTCGCGTATACTTTCCTGCCGGTAACACCAGCATCGTCATTACCCAACAAACGGATTGTTTTATCACCAATCTTGATTCTGTCGATACGACTGGAATCTACAGGCTTGGCAGCAGTTTCATGGTTGGCATGGGTAACGGCAAATACGCCACCTTGCAGCTTCGTGGCATCTGGGGCAGTACCAGCAGGTGTCTCGACAAAGGTTTTTTTCAACTCTGAAACAAGCCGTTCCGTGCGGGTTGCCGGTGCGCCGGGTGCGGTAGATGTGCCACCGCCATTCGAAGTATCAGGCTTCGGAGCTTTCGGCTCTTCGGGCTTATTCGGAGTTTTCGGCTCTTCGGGCTTATTCGGAACTTTCGGCTCTTCAGGCTTATTCGGAGTTTTCGGCTCTTCGGGCTTATTCGGAGTTTTCGGCTCTTCGGGCTTATTCGGAGCTTTCGGCTCTTCAGGCTTCGGAGCTTTCGGCTCTTCAGGCTTCGGAGCTTTCGGCTCTTCAGGCTTCGGAGCTTTCGGCTCTTCGGGCTTCGGAGTTACTCCGTTGCCATTGGCTTTTGCTTGTGCAGCCGCCAGTTTTGCTTCAGTTGCTGCTAAATCTGCTTGGTTTTTGGCTTTTGTCGCTTCTTCCTGCGCTTTTTTGGCTGCAACTTCGGCAGTTTTGGCAGCTTTTTGAGCTTCTTCCGCTAAACTTTTGGCTTTTACGGCGTTGTCAGCTTCAATTTTAGCTTTGTCTGCCAAGCGTTTGGCTTCTTTGGCTGCTTCTTGAGCATCTTTTGCAGCCTCTTGCGCCTGTTTGGCTTTGGCGGCAACATCGGCAAGGTTGCTGCTTGCCCGTTCTGCCACTTCGCGTTTGGCGGCTTCCGCTTCGCGCTTCATTGCTTCGGCTTCGCGCTTGGCGGTTTCGGCGGCGGTTTTGGCTTTTTCCGCTTCGCGTTTCATTGCTTCGGCACCGGCTTTTGCGGTTTCGGCGGCGGTCTTCGCAGCTTCCGCTTCACGCGTCATCGCTTCGGCTTTCGCCGTTGCCGCTTCAACGGCTTTTTGCGCTTCATGCACTTTGGCTGCTGCCGCTTCGGCTGCGGTTTTTGCCGCTTCCGTTTGTTTTTTCGCTGCGTTAATGACCTCCTGTTTGTCGTTTGCATTCAGCCGTCCGTCTCCGGTAGTGCTGCATGCCGACAGTGCCAGCAGGCTGCTCACCAGCAGAATGTTTAAATTTAACTTCTTCATACCAAGTTCCTTGTTGTGCTGCACACGCACGGCGGCACAAAACGCGGTGCGTGTGCCGTTAATCGGGCATTGCTGCCCGTCAAACCTTGCGTGTACGGCGTGCCGCACACGCAACCGCATGACGGCAGAAACCTCCGTACCACCATCAGGCATGGCGGCGCGTTTGTATGCGCCCGTCCGCCAATGCGGCGTACACATGCCTGTAAAAAGTAAACATTGGATTTGTCTGCATTTTTGCCCGACATTTGGCGGATTGGCGCGCCAAGCCGCTCCGCCATGCCCCGATGATGGCGCGTTCCGTTTCCCGCCGCCACGATGGCTCGGCATTATAAACACAATAAAAATTATTATCAATTAGATTTATCGGCATATAGAGTGGACTTTCAGAACAAAAACAAAAGCTGCTAAAATAACGCCCCCAAAACGGCCATACCGCAGCTTTTGCTGCGGCAGCGTTTTCCAAAATTTTTGGTTTCAATTTCGAAAGGAAAGGCTTATGAAAGAGCAACGCCGCACCAACACCTATATCCGCATCATCGATGCGAGCTTGCAATTGTTCAACGAACACGGCGAGCGCAACACCAGCACCAACCACATTGCCACCCATTTGGGCATCAGTCCGGGCAATCTGTATTACCATTTTGCCAATAAAGACGAAATCATCGTGCAATTGTTCCAGCGCTACAGTCAGGCGGTTTTGGACTATCTGAACACCGCGTCTTTGCCGGTGAATGTCGCCCAAGCGGTGGAATACATGAAAGGCGTGTATGAAATTATGTGGGAATACCGCTTTTTATTCAGCGATGTCAATACCCTGCTGGTACGCAGCAGCGAGCTTTTGGGGCAGCACAACGATTTTACCCGCACCCGTGTGTCGCCGCTTTTGGTCAAGCTGCTGACGCAGATGCAGGATTCGGGCATGATTGCCATCGATGAGCGCGGCAAGCAGGATTTGGCAATCAATATGTGGCTGCTGACCAAATACTGGTTTGATTTCGACAGCTCGATGCAGGGGCGCGCCAAAATCACCCATGCGGCGAAAAAACGCGGCATCTATCAAACTTTAACGCTGCTGCGCCCGTATTTGCAGGGCAAGCACGTGGCGGAGTTTGACGAAATCGCGGTGAAGTTGAGCCGGATTGCCGATTAAACCGTCTATACGATGCACACGCCTTCTGCTGCCAAAAAATCCGCCAAGCGCAGCAGGGGCAAGCCTATCAGGGCGTTGGGGTCGCTGCTGTCGATGCGTTCGATTAGTGCCGAACCCAGCGCCTCGCTTTTTGCGCCGCCGGCGCAATACATGGCATCGGGTTCGCGCTGCAGGTAGCGGGCAACGGTGGCACGGTCGAAGCGGCGCATCTGCACCACGGTGGTGTCGGTGTGTTCGTGCAAACGCCCCGTCGCCGTGTTGAGCAGGCACACGGCACTGTAAAAGACGATGCTTTGTCCGGACAGGCTTTCCAGCATGGTTTGCGCCCGTTCGGGGGTCATGGGTTTGCCCAATTGCCGCCCGCCGCTCCATGCCACTTGGTCCGCACCGATAATCAGGCAGGCGGGAAAACGCGCCGCCAAAGAACGGGCTTTGCCCGCCGCCAAACGCCGTGCGGTACCGGCTGCCGCCTCGCCCGCAAGCGGGGTTTCGTCATATTCGGGGGCAGCGCATTCAAACGGCAAGCCCCATGTTTGCAATTGCTTGCGCCGAAACGTTGAAGTTGATGCCAAAACCACAGGCAAAGCGGTTGCCGCCATCTGCAAAACTCCTGAAAAATATTGACTGCAAAAGCACAAAATTATATCATGTCGGGTTTATGTCAAACCGTATTTTGATTGACCCGCACACTTTTGCGCGGCAGAAAGAACGCATCGGCGGCACGGTGTCGCCCGCAGATTTGCACGAACGGACGCATTCGCCCGATTTGGCGGATTTGTCGGCAACGCTGGCGTACAGTCTGCAAGGCGGTACGGACGCGCTGCAACGCCCGTTTTTGCAACTGCATTTGCACGGCACGCTGCCTGTGTATTGCCAACGCTGCATGCAGCCGATGGATTTTGTGGTGGACGAAAACGTGCGGATTGTGCTGTTTGCCGATGAGCAGGCACTGGATTGCGCGATGCTTGCCGATGAAACGCTGGAAGGCATGGTTGCGGCAGACGAAACGGACGTGTACACGCTGCTGGAAGACCAGTTGCTGATGGCTTTGCCTTTTTCGCCCAAACACGGTGAAGATTGCCAAAACGGCCGTTTTGCAGACGCTTTGCGGCGTCCCAATCCGTTTGCGGTGCTGGCAGGTTTGCAAAAGACGGATTAATTTTTCATTTTTTCAGGAGCTTGAAATGGCTGTTCAACAAAACAAAAAATCCCCTTCGCGGCGCGGTATGCACCGTTCGCACGATGCTTTGACCGCACCGGCATTGTCCATCGACCCCGCCACCGGCGAGGTACACCGTCCGCACCACATTTCGCCCAACGGCATGTATCGCGGCCGTAAGGTTGCCAAAGCCAAAGGCGAATAAGGTTTCCGCCCACAGGCAAGCATAAAAATACCGACAGTTTTCAAGGCTGTCGGTATTTTTTGTTTATGCCATTCGGGCAAACACGCTTTTTGCGGCGGCTACGGTGTCGTCAATCAGCTCGGGCGTGTGCGCTGCCGACATAAAGCAGGCTTCGTAGGCGGAGGGCCCGAATGCCACGCCCCGCGCCAGCATGCCGTGGAAAAAGGTTTTGAAGGCATCGGTGTTTGATGCCGTCATATCGGCATAACTTTGCGGGATTTGTTCGGCAAAATACAGCCCGAACATGCCGCCGACAAAATCCGCACAAAACGGCACACCCGCTTCGGCGGCTGCCTGCGTCAAACCCTGCGTCAAACGGGCACACAAGTCGGCAAGGTTTTCATAAAAACCTTCGCGCTGAATGATTTGCAGCGTTTTCAAACCCGCCGCCACCGCTACCGGATTGCCCGACAGCGTGCCTGCCTGATACACGCCGCCGAGCGGGGAAATGCATTCCATGATTTCGCGTTTGCCGCCGAATGCCGCCAAAGGCATGCCGCCGCCGATGACTTTTCCCATTGTGGTCAAATCGGGCGTGATGCCGTGCAGCGACTGCGCTCCGCCCAAAGCGGCGCGGAAACCCGTCATCACTTCGTCATAAATCAATACCGCGCCGTGTTCGGCGGTGAGGCGGCGCAGCGTTTGCACAAATTCGGCGGACGGTTTCACCAAATTCATATTCCCCGCAATCGGTTCCCAAATCACGCAGGCGGTTTGTGCGCCCTGTGCGGCGAAATAGGCTTCCAGCGCGGCGGTGTCGTTGTAGGGCAGAACGGCGGTGTGGGCGGTAAAGTCGGCGGGTACGCCTGCGGAACTGGGATGGCCGAAGGTGAGCAGTCCGCTTCCCGCTTTCACCAGCAGGCTGTCCGAATGGCCGTGATAACAGCCCTCAAACTTGACGATTTTGTCGCGCCCCGTGTAGCCGCGTGCCAAACGAATCGCCGACATGGTGGCTTCTGTGCCGGAGCTGACCAAGCGCAGCCGTTCCACGCCGGGGACGATTTTGGCGATTTCTTCGGCGATGACGATTTCCGCTTCGGTGGGCGCACCGAAGGACAAACCGCCCGCCGCCGCTTCGCGCACGGCTTCAATCACTTCGGGGTGGGCGTGGCCGACAATCGCCGGCCCCCACGAGCCGACATAATCGGTGTAACGCGTGCCGTCTTCGTCCCACACAAACGCGCCTGCGGCGCGGCGGATAAAGCGCGGCGTGCCGCCCACGCTGCCAAAGGCGCGGACGGGGGAGTTTACGCCGCCCGGAATGATTTGCTTGGCACGGTCAAAAAGTTGCTGGTTGCGGGTCATGGAAAATCCTTCAGAAAATCGGGCGGTACGCCATCGGCAAGCCACACGCCGTTGTCGGCGCGGTAGAAAACATACCCTGCCGAACGCATCGCCGCCGCATCAACGCGCAGCACCACGGCTTTGCCGCGCCGTTGTCCCACTTTTACCGCCATATCGTAATCGTCCGACAAATGCACATGATGGCGCGTGCCCGCCCGCAAACCCTGCGCCCGAATCGCCGGCAAAAAACGCGCCACCGTACCGTGAAACAACACGGGCGGCGGCTCGCAAACGCGGTGGGCGATGGCAATCTGCGGTGCAGAATGTCCCTGCGCGGCGCGAATGCGTCCGCCCTGTAGGGTAAAACGCTGCTTGTCGTTGTTAGCGACCACCCCGCGCAAACGGGCTTCGGAGAACACCCTGCCGTGCGCCGCCGCCAAACGCAGCAAATCCGCCACTTGCACCCAACCCTGCGTGTCCGGCGTCAAACCGATGCTGTCGGGGCGGTGGCGCAACACATAGCTTAAAAATTTGCTGATTTGCGTGTCGTCCATCATTTGTCCGTCAGGCGCACAATCGGGAACATTACGCGCTTTCTTTGCCAATGGCGGCAAAGTATTCCTGTTCGAGCGCGTCAATCAGTTGGGCGGCGGTCATGTCGCGGCACAATCCGACACCGCGCCCCGCCCACAATGCCATGTATTCGGCATCGCCGTGTTCTTCGGCATCGCGGCGCAGGGGCAGGGTGTAGGCATTTTGCAGGGGATAGGCGGCGACGTGTTGTTCGTACATCATGTTTTCGCGCACAAAGCGGTTGATGAGTACCCGTCCGGTGCGTCCGGTAAACAGTTTGGTGTGTCCGGTAACGGCACGGCGGGTGTCAAACAGCATGTTGCGGTATTGGCGGGGAATGCCCGCTTCGCGGGTGCTTAAAAACGCCGTGCCCATCTGTACGGCTTCCGCACCGAGGTTTTGGGCGGTGGCGATGGCTTGTCCGGTCATCAGTCCGCCCGCCGCCCACAGGGGAATGCGCACGCTTTGGCGGCATTGGGTCATCAAAGGCTGCAAGCCCATCGGTTGGGCGACGTATTGTTCGGTAAAACCGCCGCGATGTCCGCCCGCATCGCTGCCCTGCACGCACACGGCATCGGCACCGATGTCTTCCCAGTGTTTGGCTTCGTCAACGTGGTTGGCGGTACCGACAATGGCAATGCCGCGCTCTTTCAGGGCTTTGATGTGTTCGCTTTGCAGCAGCCCGAAGGCAAACGACGCCACCGCAGGAGCAAGCGCCAACACGGTTTCCAACTGGTCTTCAAACACGGGCATGGGGTGCTGCTGTTTGGGCAGGGGCTGGCCGCGTTTGTGGTAGATATCGGCAAGCCAGCGCGGAATCGGGTCGGCAATCTGATTGGGCTGTTCGCGAAAGTTGTGGACGAACAGGTTGATGCCGAACGGTTTGTCGGTTTGTTGGCGCACCGCTTGGGCGTGTGCCGAAATGGCATCGGGGGGCATTTCGCCCGCCCCGATGAAGCCGAGTGCGCCGGCTTTGCCCACCGCCGCCACCAATTCGGGTGTGGTAATCCCGCCCGACATCGGGGCTTGTACCACAGGCAGACGCAGATTAAATTTTTCTATCAAAGACGGGGCGGTCATGAGACGGTTTCTCCGAAAAATTTCTTGATGGGCGCATTTTAATGGAAAACGGTCAAGATGTGTGGCTTAAACGTCCGCCGCGTATTGCCAAACCGCCCAAACGCCCCGCCAAGCCGTGAAAACGCAAAGCATGGGTCAATGCCACCGCCAAACCGTCTGCCGCATCTGCCTGCGGCGTTGCCGACAAAGACAGCATCCGCACCACCATGTGCTGCACCTGCGCTTTGGCGGCTTTACCGCGCCCGACCACCGATTGCTTGACCTGCAATGCCGTGTATTCGTACACGGGCAAACCGCGCAACACCAATGCCGCCACCGCCGCACCGCGTGCCTGACCCAACATCAGCGTTGCCGCAGGATTGGCATTGACAAACACCTGCTCCACCGCCGCCTGTTGCGGACGGTAAACATCAATGATTTCGCCGATGTGTTCCACAATCACCCCGATGCGCCCCGCCAGCTCGTCGCCCGCCAAAGTGGTAATGCGCCCCGATGCCACGTAAAACGGCTCGCTGCCCTGCCAATCGATGATGCCGAAGCCCGTACAACGGCTGCCGGGGTCGATGCCCAAAATCCGCACCATGTTTCGTCCCAAGCAAAACCGCCGCCCGTTGCGTCAGGCGGCGGCACAGGTCAGATTTTTCCTGCAAAGTACGCCAAAGTGCGTACCAACTGGCACACATACGACATTTCGTTATCGTACCACGCCACCGTTTTCACCAACTGCTTGCCGCCCACGTCCAACACCCGCGTTTGTGTGGCATCAAACAGCGAGCCGAAATCCATGCCGATGATGTCTGATGACACCAATTCTTCCTCCGTATAGCCGAAAGATTCGTTTGCAGCCGCTTTCATGGCAGCATTGACCTCGTCTTTGCTCACAGCTTTTTCCAACACGCAGACCAGCTCGGTCAGAGAACCTGTGGCAACGGGAACACGTTGTGCCGCGCCGTCCAATTTGCCCTTCAGCTCGGGAATCACCAAACCGATGGCTTTGGCGGCACCGGTGCTGTTGGGAATGATGTTTTCCGCAGCAGCGCGGGCGCGACGTTTGTCGCCTTTGCGGTGGGGTGCGTCCAAGGTGTTTTGGTCGCCGGTGTAGGCATGTACGGTGGTCATCAGACCCTGTACCACACCGAACTGCTTGTGCAGCACGTCTGCCATCGGTGCCAAGCAATTGGTGGTGCAGGAAGCGGCGGAAATCACCGTTTCGCTGCCGTCCAAAATGTCGTGATTGACATTGAACACGACCGTTTTCACATCATCGCCACCCGGTGCGGAAATCACCACTTTGCGCGCGCCTGCGCGGATATGGGCTTCGGCTTTGTCTTTGCTGGCAAAAAAGCCCGTACATTCCAACACCACATCAACACCCAGTTCGCCCCAAGGCAGTGCTTCCGGATTGGCATCGGCAAAGACTTTGACTGCCTTGCCGTTTACTTCAAAGCTGTTTTCACCCAGTTGTACCGTGCCGTTGAAACGTCCCTGCGTGGTGTCGTATTTCAGCAGGTGTACCAGCATGTCGGCAGGCGTCAAATCGTTGATGGCGACGACTTCGATGCCGTCGGTTTCCAACAAACGGCGGAATGCCAAACGGCCGATGCGGCCAAAACCGTTGATGGCGACTTTTACGCTCATGCTCTGCTCCATAAATCATCAAAAAGGGAAAAACGTATTTTCCCACAAATCGGCGCGTTTGACTAAATCTGTTTTGCGTTTTGCGAAAATTTTTTTGCCGCTCATCTTATAAATATCTAGTAACTTATGTTGATGATGATGAGTAAAGCGATTTTCTGTGGATAAGTCGGTTATCGAATTGTTTTAAAATAAAAAAACCTGTGGATAACTCTGTGGATAACTTGTGGATAAGTTGTGGATAAGTTGTGGATAACTTTGGGCTGTCATGCCCTTCCTGTGGATAACTTTGCAGTTATCCACAAGTTATCCACAGTTTATCCACAGGCTTGAAAATAAGGCTTTCCAGATGGAAAAAACGGTGTATTTTCTAAATAAAATATTGTTATTCAATATGATGGTGTTTTTTTGGGCTTGCATGGCGGTGAAAACAGGCGTAGGATGCTTCAGGTGGTGAAATCAAGGAAACCGGAATGAAACAACGTACTTTGTGCCGGGCGGTGGAAATGACCGGCGTGGGTTTGCATTCGGGGGAGCGGGTGGTCATGACGCTGTTCCCTGCGCCGGACAATCACGGCATTGTGTTCCGCCGCAGTGATTTGACGGCAGAACCGATTGCCTTGCACCCCGATTTGATTAACGATACCCGTTTGTCTTCTACGGTGGTTACCGATGCGGGGGTAAGGGTGGGGACGATTGAGCATATTATGTCGGCATTGGCGGCTTGCGGTGTGGACAATGTGCTGATTGAGCTGAATGCGCCGGAAGTGCCGATTATGGACGGCTCCAGCCTGCCGTTTGTGTTTCTGCTGCGTGAGGCGGGGATTGTCGAGCAGCAGTGTTGTAAGCGTTTTATCCGCATTGTGAAGCCTGTTGAGGTGCGCTTGCCCGACAAATGGGTGCGTTTTGTTCCGTATAACGGCTTCAGGCTCAAGCTGACCATTGCGTTTGACCACCCCGTGTTCAATCTTGCCGCGCCGACTTTTGAAATTGATTTTGCCAAGCAGGACTATGTGGAGGAAATCGCCCGCGCCCGCACGTTTGGCTTTATGCAGGAAGTGGAGATGATGCGTACCCACAATTTGGGTTTGGGCGGTAATTTGGGCAATGCGATTGTGATTGATGATGCGGGGGTGTTGAATCCGGACGGTTTGCGTTATGCCGATGAGTTTGTCCGCCACAAGATTTTGGACGCGATTGGGGATTTGTATATTGTCGGACACCCGATTATCGGGGCGTTTGAGGGCTACAAGTCGGGGCACGCGGTGAACAATGCGCTGCTGCGTGCGGTGTTGGCAGACCCGTCTTGTTATGAGTGGGTGGTGTTTGATGGGGGCGGGGACGTGCCGCCCGATGCGTTTTCGGGGGTGGAATGCATGGGTGGGGCATCAAGGTGTGTTAGGGCGTGTCATCAATTACCCAATACCCTATAATCCCAAGCCATGAATACAACCAAAAGATACGCACTGACAGACAGCCAATGGGAACGGATAAAAGACCTGCTGCCCGGCAGGTCAGGCAGCGTCGGCGTTACAGCCAAAGACAACAGATTGTTTGTAGATGCGGTATTGTACAGATACCGGTCAGGAATACCGTGGCGGGACTTGCCCGAGCGCTTCGGTGATTTCC
>NZ_AUAP01000027.1 GCF_000428785.1 Conchiformibius kuhniae DSM 17694
CCCCAAAAAAACGGGATTGGCTGGGGATGTAGGATTCGAACCTACGCATGTCGGAATCAAAATCCGATGCCTTAACCAACTTGGCGAATCCCCAACTTTTGTCCGATACGTTTATCGGAAAGCGGCAATTATGGCAAAACGCCCAAAAACTGTCAAGCCGCTTTCAGGCAGCCTGCGAAAAAAGGCTTGTTTTGCCGTCAGATTATTTCGCGCAAGGGGTGTTGCGCCAAGCCGCGCACGCAACGGGCGGGCAGAGACAAGGCGGCGCACACGGCTTCGCCGCGCTCGCGGTTCGGCACGGGCAGAAACACGCACGCGCCCGAACCGGTCATGCGCGCTTCGCCGTGTTCGGATAATTGTGCCAATGCTTCAGCCACTTGCGGATATTGTCGGCAAACAATGTCTTGCATGTCGTTGCGGAAGGGTTGGCGGGCAGCGTAGTCGGCGGCGGGGTTGGGCGGGCTGTTGCGCGGCAAATCGGGGTGGGCGAACACGGCGGCGGTGGCGACGTGGCAGGCGGGCTGCGCCACCACATACCATTGTTCGGGAACGGAAACCGCTTCAAGCTGCTCACCGATGCCGCGCACCAGCGCACTTTCGCCAAACAGGAAAAACGGTACGTCCGCGCCGAGTTTCACGCCGATTTGCGCCAGCGCGGGCGCGTCCAAGCCGCAGTTCCATAATTTGTTCAACACTATCAATACGGTAGCGGCATCGGAACTGCCGCCGCCCAAGCCGCCGCCCATCGGCAGGTGTTTGTCCAGCCAAATATCCGCGCCCGCGTTCAGGCAGCCCGCCGCTTGGCGCAGGGCGCAGGCGGCGCGGACGGTCAAATCCTGCTCGGGCGGCACGCCGTCAATCGGGGTGTGCAGCACGATTTGCCCGTCATCGCGCGGGACGATGGCGAGGCGGTCGCACCAGTCAATCAGGATAAAAATGCTTTCCAGCAGATGGTAGCCGTCTGCGCGGCGACCTACGATGCGTAAATCCAGATTGAGTTTGGCGGGGGCAGGGTAAACGGGCAAGTTTTCAGGCAACATTTCAAGAACCCGAATCTTTCTGCAAACTGGCAATCCAATTTTTCAATGTTTGGATTTCACTTTTTTGCGTTTCAATCACTTGTTCTTGCATGGTAACTTTAACTTTTAGTTTTTCCAGTTCAACAATCAAGCCGCTATTATCGCTGCCATAATACGCCGGCGATTCTCCTGTAGCCGTATGATTGCGGGCATTATTGTTGCTCGTGCTTTCCGAAAAACCGATGTTTTGCTGTATCGTCAAACCTTTTTCTTCGGCTTCAATCAATTGGACAATATCAATTTTAAAAATTGCCGCCACTCTTTCCAGCTTTTCCCAATCCAATTTGCTTTCCCCACGCTCCAAACGCGCATAACCGCTTGTGGACATTTCCATTTTCTCTGCCATCAATTCTTGAGACCAACCTTTCACCTCCCGCAATTCGCGGATTTTTTCATGCAAAGCCATTTCACGCGCTCCAAAGTTACGAAAAACGCTACTAAAAATGTTGAAAAACGGTTGGAGAAAACCAATTTTTTCGCTGGTTTCAACCAATCGTAAAATTTAATATATCCATCACGGTAAACAACCGTAAACATTTTCTAACCCAACCATGATAAAGGAAACAATCATGTCAAACAACCTCCCCAACAGCAATAATGACGGCTACGGTAAAAGCTCAGGCGGCGGCAGTAGCGGCGGCAACCCGCCCTCTCCCAGTGAACCCATTCACCGCGAAATTCAAGAAAAAGTAGATAAAATTCTGGACAAATAGATTAAGGAAACTAACAATGCATCCTGAAGAATTTGTAGAATATTCCTACTTTAAAAAGAAACGATGCCCTGTATGCCAAGGTACCAACGTTGGCAAATTAGACCCAATGCCTCCTCGTAGAGGATGGTCAACTTTATTTTGCGATGACTGCGATGGCTTTCCTATGTACTGTGGAACACACCATCAAGAATATATTTTGCATTCCAGTTGTTACAATGATGTATCTGACAAACCGTGCCAACTTTGTGGCAGCAATGGTGGTTTAGATACAGACCATATGGGCGTAATGTGGCTGTAATCCCTTTTCACCCACTCAACAGCCTTCAGATAACTTGTCTGAAGGCTGTTTTATCTATATCTAATTGCCCCGCGCTTCGCAACGCCCCTGCGTTTCAGGCAGCCCCGCTTCGCGGCGGCTTTCGGAAAACACCAGCCGCACCGTCATTTCCCCGTTTTCCAACAACAAAGTATGCGGCAAACCGTCTTCGCGCAAAGTGCGGCGGATTGTCCAGCCCGATTGCTTGAGCGCACCATCCGGCAACAATTCGTGTGCCACATCTTTCGCCCATTCGCCGTTCGCCCACACCGCCAAATGCTGAAGCGGCAATTCGTAGCCGAGCAGTTGGCGGGCAAGCTCGGCAGGCGTGTCGGCGCGATAGGTTTTTCCTTTGGCATCAACCGCCAACACGCCTTCCGCATCTTGGCAAAGCTGCCCTACGGTCGTACCGATGGGCGTGTTCACGTCAATGGTTTCCACGCCGTTTTCGCGCGTCCAGTCAAAATTGGCGTAACTGCCCTTGCCCTTGATTTGCACGCCCAAACGCCCGCTCGCTTCAAAGGTTTTCCAATCCTGCTGCGCCCGCCAGTCGGACGGCGCGTGCGGTTTGGTGGCGGTACAGGCGGCCAGCAGCAGGCTGCCTGAAAACAGATAACAGATTTTTTTCAACATCTTAAGGCTTTCCATATTTCGGGCTGACGGTCAAAATCTCGCAACCCGTGTCCGTAACCAACACTTCGTGTTCCCATTGCGCCGACAGGCTGCGGTCTTTGGTAACCACCGTCCAGCCGTCCGCCAAAATCCGCAAATGGCGTTTGCCCTGATTAATCATCGGCTCAATGGTAAAAATCATGCCGCTTTGCAGCTTGATGCCCTGCCCTTTTTTGCCGTAATGCAGAATTTGCGGATTTTCGTGAAAATCGCGGCCAATGCCGTGTCCGCAAAACTCCTGTACCACCGAATAGCCCGCATTTTCCGCCACTTGCTGACAGGCATAGCCGATGTCGCCCAAAGTCGCGCCCGCCCGCACCGCGCCGATGCCCGCCATCATGCTGGCGTGGGTGGTGTCAATCAGGCGTTTGGCGATGGGGCTGATGTTGCCCACCGCATACATACGGCTGGAATCGCCGTGAAAACCGTCTTTTCTGATGGTTACGTCAATATTGAGAATATCGCCGTTTTTCAAAGGTTTGTCATCGGGAATGCCGTGGCAAATCACATGATTTACCGAAGTGCAGCACGATTTGGGAAACGGCGGATTGCCGTAATGCAGGGGCGCGGGGTAGCCGCCCTGTACCTGCGTTTGGAAATCGTGAATCAAGTGGTTGATTTCGTTGGTGGTGATGCCGGGCTTCACAAAGTCTTCAATATAATCCAAGGCTTCCGCCGCCAAACGTCCGAGTTCGCGCATTTTTTGGATTTCTTCGGGGGTTTTGATGATGATGTTCATCGCTCTCTTTCTGTAAAAAATCGTTTTCAAACAGCCTGAAAACACCAAACTTTATTTTTTGCCGTTTGGGTGGACGCGCTTGACCGTGCCGTCCGCACCGATTGCCAACCAGCCCGCCGCGCCCGACAACAAATTGCCGTTCACCACCCCCGCACAGCCCGCGTCTGCCATGCCGTAGCCCAACACGCGGGTCAAAAACACCGCCAAATGCTGATGAAAAACACGCGGACACGCGGCAAAATTTTGTTGCGCGGCTGCCTGAAGCGCCGCATCGGGGCTGTACACCAGCAAGGGCACGGCATACGCCGCTTCGTCTTCCGTACCCTGATGGTACACGGCATCGCTGACGGTTTGCCCGTGGTCGGACGTGTACACCAGCAGCCAATCCTGTTGTTTTTGTTGGCGTAAATAATCAAATACTTGTTTAATCAGCATATTGGTGGCATAAACCGTGCTGTCGTAATTGTCGAGCGGGCTGCCCGAAGCAAACTTTTTCTCCCGCAACTGTGCGCCGTAGGGAATGTGCGAGCCGCGCTGGTGCAGCACAATCAGGTTGCGCCCCGTTTCCAAACGGCTCTGATGCAGATAAGGCAACAGTTTTTCATCGGGCATGGCATCGCGTTTGCCGTAGCCCTGCGCGGTGGGGAAACTCACTTTGTCCAGCCACTTGCGCCCCAGCAAATTCATGATTTCCATTTCCGTTTCCGGCTGGGCGGAATGAAATTCGGTGCGAAAGCCCTGTTCTTTTGCCAAACGGAACCAGTTGCCCTTGCCGCGATAAATGTGCATCGTGCCATCGGGACGCGGCACGGCGTTCAACAGCATCGGCAACGCCACCGCCGTCATGCGCGCTGCCGAATAAGCGGGTGTGAGCACCGCTTCGGGATAATCCTGCTGCAAGGTCTTGAAAAACGGCGTGGTGTCGCGCCCGTAACCGAATGCGGAAACGTGTTTGGCACTTTCGCTTTCACCGATAATCAGGATAATGTTGCGGATTTGCGGTTCACCCGTTTTGGGCGGCGCGTCTGCCTGATAAGCCGGTACGCCGTTCAAGCCCAAATGCTGCTGCGGCAGCACGCGCCCGACAAAATAGCCGAAAGCATAATAATGCGATTTCAGGCGCGAATAGCCCGTGTCGGGCGACAAGCCGTGTCCGTGTGCGGTGTTGAACGCCCGCACCGCGCCCCACGCCAGCAGCAGCGCAAACAACACATCGGCAACGGGAAATTTCACTTCCGATTGCCGCCGCCATTTCATCATGCCGGCAAACAATGCCGTTTCCACCGCCGCAAACGCCGCGTGCGGCAGCCAGCGTCCCATCATCGCCATGCCCGCCGCCGCCATTTCGCCGCTTTCGCGGAACATCAGATAATAATTCACCGCGTTCAGCCAGCTTTGGTAAACGGCGTAATGGATATTGTTCGCCAACACCGACATTGCAAACAACACCAGCACCAATATCCGCGTCAGCCGATACCGCGCCGTGTAAAACAGTCCCGCAAACAGGGCGGCAAACAGCCACGTTTCCCACAAACGCTCCACCGCCGGTATGCCGAACAAGCGGCGGTAGCAAACTTCGGTTGCCGTCATCAAAACCGCGTACAGCGCGATCATCAGCGCGGTACGCCGTTTGGCACTGCCCTGTAAGCCGATACTGTTCATGATTTTCCTTGATTACGGGCAGCCCGACATTCAAACCGCATAACTGAAATCGTGCCAGTTCGCCGCCAGCAGAAAACTGCCCTGCGTGTCGGAAACAAAATAATCCGCCGGTTGCGCCACGCGGAACAGTTCGGGCAAATCCTGCGGGTCGGGCAACACAAACACATACGTCCAAGGGTGTTCGCCCAAGTGGTTGAACACGCAAAGCGGGTCGGGGTTGCGCGCCAGTTGTTTGAGCAGGGCGTTCAGTTTCAGGGCATTGTCGAAGGTTTCCACCTGTGCCTCGCGCCCGCTGCGGAAGCTGAAGCCCGCTTCGGGGCGCAAACCCGCGCCAAATTCGTAAATATGGTGCAGGCTGTCGATGTATTCGCGCCCTTTGCCGCCATCGACCACATCAAAGGCGATGTTCAGCTTGCGGGCGGTTTGGGCAAGATAACCAATCAGGCTGTCATCGCCCAGCAGGTTCAACATTTGCTGCACCATGTCAATCCCCCATCGCCGCCAACTGTTCCGCCTGATGTTCGGCAATCAGCGCGGCGGTAATGTCGTCCAAATCGCCGTCCAAGACAAAATCCAGCTTGTGCAAAGTCAGATTGATGCGGTGGTCGGTAACGCGCCCCTGCGGGAAATTGTAAGTGCGAATACGCTCGCTGCGGTCGCCGCTACCAATCAGCGATTTGCGTTCCGCCGCTTCTTTGGCTTGGGCTTCGCGTTTTTGCGCATCGTTCAAACGCGCCGCCAACACTTTCATCGCCTGCGCTTTGTTGGCATGCTGGCTGCGCCCGTCTTGGCACTCCACCACCATGCCGGTGGGCAAGTGCGTAATGCGCACGGCGGAATCGGTTTTGTTGATGTGCTGCCCGCCCGCACCCGATGCGCGGAAAGTGTCAATCCGCAAATCATTGGGATTTAACTCAATTTCGCTCAATTCGTCCGCTTCGGGCATCACCGCCACCGTGCAGGCGGAAGTGTGAATCCGCCCTTGGCTTTCGGTAACCGGCACGCGCTGGACGCGGTGGCCGCCGCTTTCAAACTTCAAACGCCCGTATGCGCCCGCGCCCGCCAGCCGCACAATCACTTCCTTGTAACCGCCCAAATCGCTTTCGTTGGCAGACACGATTTCCACCTGCCAACGCTTGCGCTCGGCGTAGCGGGCATACATGCGCAACAAATCGCCGGCAAACAGGGCGGCTTCGTCCCCGCCCGTACCGGCGCGGATTTCGATAAAAATGTTTTTGTCGTCATCGGCATCTTTGGGCAGCAGCAGTTTTTGCAATGCCAGCGACAATTCCGCCATTTGCGCCTGCGCCCGCGCCGCTTCTTCGGCGGCAAACGCGCGCATTTCCGGGTCGGACGACATTTCCTGCGCGTCCGCCCAATCGCTTTCGGCGGCGCGGTAGGCGCGGTAGGCATCGGCAACGGGGGTCAGCTCCGCATGTTCCTGATTGAGCTTGCGGTATTGTTCCATGTCTGCCACCGCTTCGGGCGAGCCGAGCAAGGCGGTAACTTCTTCCAAGCGTTCCGACAGGCTCTGCAATTTGCTGATTAAAGAAGGTTTCATCATTATCCTAATACCTTACTGTTTCCATAAATAACGCAACACGTCCACATCGCCGTTTGCCAAAACTTCCTGATACATATCGTGCGTCCATTCACAGAAAAAACGCTGCTGCTCGGGCGGAGATTCCGCCGTAATCCCGTCAATCTGCGCCAAAGCCAACCATTCGCGCTGCTGCTCGCCGTGATGCTTCAATTCGAGCTTTTCCCAAACGGCAAGGATTTTTTCCGCCACCTGCGCTTCATCAGGCAATTTGCGTTGCAAATCGTGGTGGCGCAACACGCGCAAATTCGCAAACTGCATGACGGACGCGACTTTCATCACAATTGCCAAGCGTTCTTGTTCCTGCGCGTCTTCCGTTGCAGATGCAAACATATCGTTGTTATGCAGATAGGCAAAACACATTGACGAATCAGGCTGTTTAAGCAAAAACTTCATGACTTGCAAAAACGAACGGGTATAATGTTTCAAGGCATCGTCATCGGCATAGGGCAGCACTTCGTCTATTTTTTCCAGAAATACGGGCTGAACTTCGCTTTGCAACACCCGCATCACGTCTGCAAGGGAATAATCCGTCTGCTGCGCCGATAATTTGCCCAGTTGTTGATGGATTTTGGTGCGGATTTCGCCGTGCCGTTTCGGGTCGAGCTTTTTTAATTCGACCAAGACGGGGTTGTTTGCCAGAGCTTCATCAATTTGGCGGGACAGTGATAATTGGCGAATGCCCTGTTCGGCAGCTTTGGCGCGGGCGGCAGACGGTTGCTTCCGTCCGATATTTTTTTCTTGTGCCGATAGGGGCGCGGCAAACAACAGCACCGCCGCAATCAGTCCTATTTTGTGCTTCCACATTGTGTCGCCGCAATTGTGTTTTGAAAAACAGGCATTATAGCCGAAATCGCTGCCTTTGCGCCCGCTTCGCCATTTGTGCGGCGGTTTGCTATAATGCTCGGAAAATGTCCGAATCCAGCCAATAAAGGTTTGTATGCTCTGCCGTTTTCAGATTAAAAACTGGGCGGCGGCGTCTGACCGTCCGCATACGCCCGAACAATGGCAGATGTGGGCGTCAGGCAACGCCGGTGCCGCAGATTTTCCCAAACAGCCGCCCGCAGCCGCATTTTTGCCCGCCATGCAAAGACGGCGCTTGGGTTTGCCCGCCCGTTTGCTGTTTGAAGCGGCGCACCGCGCCCTCGACGGCGACACCCGCCCCTGCCCCACCGTGTCGGCATCGTATGACGGCGAAATCGCCCGCAGCCTGCAATTGTGGACGGAATTGTGCCGCGACCACACCGTTTCGCCGACTTCCTTCGGCTTGTCGGTACACAACGCGGTGGTCGGACAATGGTCGCTGTGGCGCGGCGACATGAGCGAAAACACCGCGCTGGCGGTGTCGCCGGACGGCTTGGAAACCGCCGTTTTGGAAGCCTGCGCCCTGCTGGCGGACGGCGCGGAGCGCGTCTTGGTCATCGTTGCCGACGCGCCCGCCGATGCCCCCTTGCACAACACCGTCCGCGCCCCCTTTGCCTACGCGCTCGCCCTGCTGCTCGAACACGGCGACACATGGCAACTGCAACGCACCGCCCCCGACACCCGCCCCGCCGCCAACGGCTACTGGAGCGCACTTTCATGGATACGGCACCGGCTGCTCGGCACAAGCAGTTGGACACACCCCTACGGAACACACGCATGGCACTGGTCGATACACTGCTGAACAGCCGCATCGGACAAATCTGGCGGCTGCTGGCAACCGCCTTCGGCTTCGTCCTGTTCGGCGTGTGCGGCGTCCTGTTCAAAATCCTGCTGCTGCCCTACCGGCTGCGCCCCACCGACAACGACCTGCCGCGCCAACTGCGCGCCAGAAGCTTGGTTACCGGCAGTTGGCGCATCTTTGCCCGCTACCTGACCGCCGCCGGCATCGTCCGCGCCGAATTTGAAGGCTTCGAACGCTTGGGCAAACCGGGGCAACTGATACTCGCCAACCACCCCTCCCTGCTTGATGTCGTCTTCCTGCTCGGACGGCTGCCCGAAGCCAACTGCATCGTCAAAGCCGCCCTGCTGCACAACCCCGCCATGAACAGCCAAATCCGCGCCTGCGGCTACATTCCCAACAGCGAAGACGAAGCCCTGCTTGCCCACGTCCACCGCATCTTGCAACACGAATCGCTGCTGGTGTTTCCCGAAGGCACGCGCACCGGCTGGGACGGCGTGGTGCGCTTTCATCGCGGCGCGGTATCGATGGGCTTGCGCAGCGCCCGCACCATCACCCCCGTATTCATCAGTATGCACCCGCCCAATTACAAAAAACACCAGCCTTGGTATATCATTCCCAAACGCCGTCCCGCCTACCGCTTTACCGTGGGCGACGACATCGACCCCCAACACTGGCTGGCGCAAAAACCGCTTCCGATTGCCGCCCGCCGCCTCAACGACCACCTGCAAACCCTTTTTAACCGAGAAAGCACACAAAATGACTGAACTGCAACAAGAAATCAAACAACTGATTATCGACAGCCTGGGCTTGGAAGACACCACCCCCGCCGACATCGACAGCCACGCCCCGCTTTTCGGCGACGAAGGCTTGGGCTTGGATTCGGTGGACGCGCTCGAGCTGGGCTTGGCGGTACAAAAACACTTCGGGCTGCGCTTGGACGGCGAAAACCAACAATTGCGCGAAAGCTTTGCCAACGTTGCCGCCTTGGCGGATTTTGTCGCCGCCCAACAACAATCATAAGGAACACCGCCATGACCGAAAACGACATCCGCGCCGTTTTGTTTGACGCACTGGAAAACCTGTTTGAAATCGACACCGCCAAGCTCACCGGCACCAGCAATCTGTATGAAGATTTGGAAATCGACAGCATCGACGCCATCGACTTGATTGACCACATCAAACGGCAAACGGGACACAAGCTGCAAGCGGAAGATTTCCGCAGCGTGCGCACGATAGACGACGTGGTCGCCGCCGTGTTGAAAAAAGCACAGTCTGCCGAATCCGCCGGCAATCCGTGATGATGCGGCGCGGCTTGCAGGCATTGCTGTTTGTGCTGAGTGCCGCTTATCCGTTCGTGTGGCATTTCGGACGCGGACAAGGCTGGTTCGACTGCTTGGCGGCGGGCATGCTGCTGCTGTGGTCGTGCCGCGCCCTGTTCGCCCGCGAGGCTTGGCAGAAGGCGGCGGCAGCGGCATTGGCGGGGCTGTTTGCCCTGCTGCTGGTGCTGCGGCTGCCGGCGGGCATGTATTGGTATCCCGTAGCGGTGAACGTGCTGATGCTGGGCATGTTCGGCAGCAGCCTGTTTGCCAAGCAGAGCCTTATCGAACGCATCGCCCGTTTGCAAACACCCGAGCTGCCCGCCCGCGCGGTTGCCTATACCCGCAAAGTTACCCAAATCTGGTGTGTGTTTTTCATCGCCAACGGCAGCATTGCCGCCGCGCTCGCCGCTTCGGGGCAACACCAATGGTGGGCGCTCTACACGGGCGTGATTGCCTATGTGCTGATGGGCGTGCTGCTGGGCGGTGAATGGCTGTACCGCAAACGGATTTTGAAAGTGTGAACGGCGTATGTCTGCAAATACCACCCTTGCCCTGATTCCCCATTACCGCCATTTGACCACGCTGCCGGCGGTGGTGTCTGCCATGCGTGCTTGCGGCCTGCCCGTGCTGGTGGTTGATGACGGCTCGGGCGCGGATTGTCATGATGCGTTGTCGGCATTGCGCGGCAACGGTACGGAAGTGTTGCTGCTGCCGCAAAACGGCGGCAAAGGTCATGCCTTCAAACACGGCACGGCATGGGCGGCGCAACACGGTTTCAGCCATGTGCTGCAAATCGATGCCGATGCCCAACACTGCTTTGAAGACGTGCCCAAGCTGCTTGCCCAATCCGCCGCCCGCCCCGCCGCTTTGGTGTGCGCCAACCCCGTTTACGGCAGCGATGCGCCCAAAGCACGGCGTTACGGGCGCAAAATCACCAATTTTTGGAATTGGCTGCACACCGGTTCGCACGACATCAAAGACGGTTTGTGCGGTTTGCGGATTTACCCCCTGCCTGCCACACAACGCCTGATTGACACCGCGCACATCGGCAACGGCATGGATTTTGACAACGAAATCCTGATTCGCCTGTATTGGCACGGCACGCCCCTGTGCTGGGTGGACACGCCCGTGCGCTATCATCAAAACGGCGTGTCGCACTTTCATGCCCTGCGCGACAACATCGTCATCAGCAAAATGCACGCGCGTTTGTTTTTTGACGGCATGGCGCGGCGTTTGGGGCGGCGGCGGTGAACGCGGCACATTGGGCGGCGCAGCAAGAGCGCGGACACCGCCTGTTTTTGCGTTTGACCGCATGGCTGGTGCGTTACCTGCCTGTGGCGGCGGTGCGCCTGTGCAGCGCCCTTGTCTGCGCCTATTTTTACGCCACCTCGCCCGCCCAGCGCCGCCACGTCCGCCGTTATCAAACACGTTTGCGGGCGTGTTTTCCCGATACGCCCCTGCCGCGCCGTTTCGCCGCCTACCGCCAGTTTGCCGCATTCGGCAACGCCCTTGCCGACCGCTTCGCCGTGTGGCAGCACAAAATCCGTTATGCCGATTTGGTGCTGTCCGACCCCGACAACCTCTACGCCGACATCCGCAACCGCCAAGCACGCGGACAAATTTTACTGTGTTCACACTTGGGCAATGTCGAAGTGTGCCGCGCACTGGTCGGACACCACGAAGGCTTCAAACTGAACGTGCTGGTGTACGGACAACACGCACAAATGTTCAATCAAGCATTGGCACAAGCGGGCGCGGGGCGCATCGGCGTGGTGGACGCGGGCAGCTTGGACACGGCCGCCATGCTCGATTTGGCACGGCGTTTGGACGCGGGCGAATGGCTCGCCGTGGCTGCCGACCGCGTCCCCGTGCGCGGCAGCAAAAGCGTGCGCGTGCCGTTTCTCGGACGCGAAGCGGCGTTTCCGCAAGGCGCGTGGCTGCTCGCGCTGCTGCTCAAAGCCCCCACCAACACCGTATTCGTCTTGAAAAAACAAGGGCGTTACCATTTGATGTTGCGCCGTTTTGCCGACACGCCCGCTTGCGCCCGCCACCGGCGCGGCGAAACGGTGGCACAACTGGCGCAGCGTTACGCCGGCGTTTTGGCGGAACACGCTGCCCAAGCCCCTTTGCAATGGTTTAATTTTTATGACTTTTGGGAAGAAGACGATGGCTGAACACGTTTACCTGCACCACGAAACCGTGCTGACCGTCCCTTTTTTTGACGTTGATGCAATGGAAATGGCTTGGCACGGCAACTACGTCAAATATTTTGAAATCGCCCGTTGCGCCCTGCTCGACCACATCAGACACAATTACAACGATATGCGCGAAACGGGTTATACTTGGCCCATCGTCCGTTTGGAAATCAAATACCTGCGCCCCGCCCGCTTCGGGCAGCAGCTTCGCGTGGCGTGCGCGGTGGCGGAATACGAAAGCTGTTTGAAAATCCGCTACACGATACGCGATGCGGCAGACGGCACGCTGCTGACACGCGGTTTCACCATGCAGGCAGCAGTGCACACAGCAACGGGCGAATTGCAGTTGCAAACGCCCGCCGCGTGGCAACGCGCCGTGCGTGCCTGTGCGGGATTTCGCGGCACCGGCGCGCACGGGCAATCCTAGGTTGTGTTATCAATTGACCGAAAAACCTCCGCACCGTCATTCCCGCGCAGGTGTAGCAGGTGCAGGTTGGGTTGGCGCGAAACGCAAACCCAACAAAATCCATAAATTTTCGGAAAAATATTGGGTTTTCACTTCGTTTCAACCCAAGCTATGCTTGCTGCGCGGGAATGACGGTACAAAGTTTTACCGGTCAATCAATGACACGCCCCAACCCCATACAAAGAAAGGAATCATCATGAAAACCAAATTGTTTTTTTCCACGCTGCTGCTGACGGCGGCGGCGGCGGCGGCACAGGCGTTTTCGCCCGCCGATTTGCAGGCGCAGTTGCAGAAAAACCAAACCGTTCAGGGGCAGTTCGAGCAATCGCGCTTTATCCGCTCGCTGAACCGCCCGATGCAAACGAGCGGCACGTTTGTGCTGCAACGCCAAAAAGGGCTGTTGTGGCAGGTGCAAAAGCCGCTTGAAATCAAGCTGCGGGTGCGCGGCGACGGCATCGCGCAGTGGGACGCGAAAAACCGCCGTTGGCACGGCAACGGCGCGGGACACGCCCAAGCGGCGCAGGTGAAGCTGTTTATGGCGCTGCTGGGCGGCGACACCGCCGCTTTGAACAAGCAGTTTGATTTGCGCTTGAGCGGCAGTCCGCAAAATTGGTCGCTGAAGCTGCAGCCGAAAACCGCCGTGATGAAGCAGGTGTTTGAAGGCATCGATGTGGCGGGCAACGGCGCATTGATTCAAAAGGTGGAATTGCGCGAAAAGCAGGGCGAACGCACGGTGATGCGTTTTCTGGCACAACAGGCAAACCGTCCGCTTGCCGCCGATGCCCGCGCCGCTTTGGAATAAATCATGATGACGCTGGAAACGGTTTTGCGCCGTCCGCCGCAGGGCGACATTGCCGAACATTGGACGTATGCGGATTTCGCCGCCGCCACGCAAGCATGGGCGCACCGTTTGCGGGCGCGAAAGGTGCGCTCGGCGGCGTTGTGGTTTGACGATACGGCGCGGTGTGCTTCGGCATTGGCGGCAACGTGGCTGGCGGGTGCGGACGTGTATTTGCTGCCCGATGTGTCGCCCGCTTCGCGGCAATGGGCGGCGCAACAAGGCTGCATCGTGTTTGGCGACACCGATGCCGCCGATGAAGGCTGGCGCTACCGCGATGCGGACGAACGCGCCCGTTCCGATTTGCCCGATTTGGGCTTTCCCTCAGACAACCGTTTGTTTCTGAAAACGTCCGCATCATCGGGCGATGCGAAAACGGTGTGCAAAACCCGCGCGCAGATGGAAAGCGAAGCGGCGGCGTTGGCGCGGTTGTTGCCCGCACATTGGCGTGGCGCAACGGCTTTGGGCAGTGTCGGCACGCAGCATTTGTACGGGCTGACGTTCCGTATTTTTGCCGCGCTGGCTTGCGGCTGGCGCATCGGGCGTGTCCGCCACCCTTATCCCGAAGATTTGTTTGCGGCAAGCAGGCACGCGCCTTGTGTGTGGGTCAGCAGCCCCGCGCTGCTGCACCGTGCGGGCGGGCGGCGCGATTGGCAGTCGCTGCGGCGGCATCTGCGCGGTGTGGTCAGCGCGGGCGGAATGTTGCGCCCCGATGTGGCGGCACAATTGGCGGCACGGCTCGGTTTTTATCCGCACGATGTGTACGGCAGCACCGAAACCGGTGTGATTGCCGTGCGCCGTCAAAGCGGCATGCACCTGCTGTTGCCCGAAGTATCTGCCGAAATTGCGGCAGACGGCACTTTGTCGGCGGATTCGCCGTGGAGCGGCGGCAGGCAGCACACCGCCGATGCCGCCGAACGGCACGGACGCGCATTGCTGCTGCACGGTCGTGCCGACCGCATCGTCAAGCTGGCAGACAAGCGCATCGCCCTGACCCGCATCGAACAATTGCTCTCGGCACACCCCTTTGTTGCCGATGCCCACTGCCTGCCGCACCCACAACACGGGCGCATCGCCGCGTGGCTCGCCCTGAATGATGACGGCATCGCCGCATGGCGCAATCACGGCCGCCGTGCCATGATTGACACGCTGCAACGCACGCTCGGCGAACTGAAGCCTTTGGGTGCCGTGCCGCGCCATTGGCGTTTTACCGACCGTTTGCCGCGCAATCCGCAAGCCAAAATCCGCGCCGCCGATGCCGAACGCGCCTTTACCCGCCCCATCACCGCCCCGCAATGGCACGCCCTGCCCGCCGACACGCCGGACGAATCGGTTTTTACCGCCGCCGTGCCGCTTGATTTGTGCTGGTTTGGCGGACATTTCGCCCGATTTCCGCTCGTGCCGGGCGTGGTGCAACTGCAATGGGTGCTGGATTTGTGCTGTCGCGGCCACGTCCCCGCCCAAATTGAAAACCTCAAATACCAGAAATTCATCCGTCCGCACGACACCGTGCGCCTGTACCTGCGCCGCGACCATGCCAAAAACAAACTGTATTTTTCCCTGCGTTTGGCAGACGGCAGCGTTTGTTCATCGGGGCGTTTCGCCCTGCCCGATGCCTGACGGAACCACATCATCATGACGCTCAAGCCCTTTGCCCGACTGTATGCCCTGTTTTGCCTTGCAGCGGTGCTGCTACTGTGTTGGCAGTTGCCCGCACGAATACAGACGGGTTTGGACGCGCTGCTGCCCGCCGCCGCATACGATGCGGTGATGCGTGCCGCCGATGCCGCCCACGAGCGGCAGTTGAACGGTCAAATCGTGCTGGCGGCGGGTGCGGACACGCCCGAAGCCGCCTTTGCCGCCGCCGCGCACATCGCCGGACAATGGCGGCAAAGCGGTATTTTTGCGGCGGTTGATGCTGCCGTTGCCCCCGATGTGGCGCAATTGCGCGAATCGGCACAGGCATTGGGCTTGGCAACGCTGCCGCCCGAGCAAATCCGCCTGTTGCACGATGCGCCGCAGGATTATTTCCGCCAACGCGCCGAAGACGCACTCAACCCGTTTGCCGCCACGCTGCTGCCTTTGGAGCAGGATTGGTTGGGCTTTGCCCGTTTTGTCGAAACCCGCCCCGCCGCATTCAAGGTGCAGTGGCAGCCCGACAACGGCATGCTGTTCAGCGAACACGGCGGCAAAACGTGGGTATGGCTGCGCGCGCGTTTGCCCGAACGGCACGATGCGGCGGCGTTGCAACAATTAATCGCACAAACCCGCGCCTTTGCCGCCCAAAACGGGCAACAGGTGTTGGCAGGCGGCGGCGCATTGTTTGCGGCGGAAGCCAAAACCCGTGCCGAAAGCGAAAGCCTGTGGCTGTCGGTGTGCGGTTTGACGTTTACGGTTTGCTTGCTGTGGGCAAGCGTCCGTAACCGCCGCGCCGCATGGCTGCTGCTGCCGGTGGGCGCAGGCATGGTGTGCGGCTTGGCGGCGGTGTGCGCGGTGTTCGGCAAGGTACATATGCTCACCATCGTCATCGGCACGGGGCTGATTGGCGTGCTGGTGGATTTCCCCCTGCACTGGCTCGCGCCCGCGCTGTTCGGCAGCACATGGTCGCCGCACGCGGGCATGCGCCGCGTGTTGCCCGCTTTTGCGGTGAGCTTGGGGGTAACGGCGGGAGGTTACGCGCTGCTTTGGTTCACGCCCTTGCCGGTGTTGCAGCAAACGGCGGTGTTTTCCGCCGCCGCGCTGTGCGGCGCGTTTGCCGCCACCGTGTGTTTTCTGCCGCCCCGTTTTCACGGCTTCCAAGCCCGCCCCACCCTGCCGGCACGCGCCGTACGGTGGTGGGCAGACGCGCCGCGCCAACGCTTCGCCCTGCCCGTCCTTGCCGCCGTGTGGCTGCTGTGCGCCGCCGGCATCGGGCGCGGGCAATGGCAGGACGACATCCGCAATTGGGTGCACGCCCCGCCGCAGCTTACCGACGATGCACGCCGCATTGCCGAAATCGGCGGCATGGGCGGCGGCGGACAATTCATCGTCGTCCGCGCACACAGCCCCGACCAACTGCTGGAACACAACCGCCGTCTGCTCGATGCCCTGTCGCCCCACACCGACCGCGCCAACGTCCGCTCGCTCGGCACATGGCTGCACACCGTTGCCGAACAACACGCCCTGAAACAGCGTTTGCGCGAACTGGCGGCACAGCCCGACACCTTCGCGCCCTTAACCGGCTTGGGCGTACCGGAACAAACCGTCCGCGAAGCCCTGCTGCACACCGCCGCCGCCCCCGCACTCACCCTCGAACACGCCTTGCGCCAACCCGCAGCCGAAGCATGGCGCGACCTCTATCTGGGCAAAATCGGCAACGAATACGCCTCACTGGTTTACCTGTCCGCGCCCATGCCCGCGCTGCCGCCCGACCACCACTGGCAGCAAGTGGACAAACGCAGCGAGCTGAACCGCCGTTTTGCCGACACCCGCAACCGCGCCGCCCATTTGAAACTGCTGTCGTTTGCCCTTGCGTGGCTGCTGCTGTGGCGGCTGTTCGGCGGCAAACGCGGCAGCCTGATGCTGGCATTGCCGCTCGCTTCCGCCGCCGCCGTACTCGGACTGCTCGGCTGGCTGGCGATACCTGTCGGCATTTTCGCCACCTTCGGGCTGCTGCTGGGCAGCGCGGTCGGCTTGGACTACGCCGCCTACGCCCTGACCGCGCCCGAAAGCCGCGCCGCACGCTTGGGCGGCATCAGCTTGGCGGCCGCCACCACCGGCACATCGTTTGCCCTGCTCACCGCCAGCAGCACCCCCGCCGTTGCCGCATTCGGCTTCACCGTTGCCGCAAGCTGCGCCGCCAACTGGCTCGCCGCCTGCCTGCTGGTGCGCCACCGCCCGCCCGCCCACTGAAACGCCCGCCCGAACAAAAAGCCGTTTGCGCCCGAACAGACACAAACGGCTTGACTCAACTGCCTGACAAATCAGGCAAACACATTATTTTTTACCGATGGAATCCCACCATGCCGTCAAACGCTCTTTGGCTTCATGATAAGCATTTTCCACCGCCTCTTTGGCTTCCGCCGCTTTCGCAGACAAATAATCGCCCGCGTCTTGTGCTTCATCGGCAGCGTCTTTTTTCAGCTCGGTCATTTTGCTTTCCGCGTTTTCCGACTGCGCCGCAATAAACTGCTTCAGCTCTTCCCATTTGGCTTCCGCGTCTTTTTTCAGCTCGGCAAATTTCTCATCTTGATTGTCGGCATTGTCGGAGAAGAATTTTTTCATTTCTTCCCACTTGGCTTCCGCATCTTTTTTCAGCTCGGCGAACTTGTCGGCAGCCGCATCGCCCAGGTCGCCCGCCTTGTCTTTCACCGCATCAACCGCATCAGATGCCTTGTCGGCGGCTGTTTCCGCCGCATCTGCTGCGGCATCTTTGGCATCAACGGCTTTTGCCACCACCGCATCTTTCACGCCGGCGGCTTTGTCCGCAGCCTCCTCTGCCGCATCTGCTGCCGCGTCTTTGGCATCTTCCGCCTTGTCCGCCGCACCGTCAGCCGCTTTTTCGGCAGCATCTTTCACCTCTTCCGCCTTGTCTTCGGCATCGTTTTTGCTGAAAAACTGCTTAAATTCTTCCCATTTTTCTTCGGCTTTTTTCTGCAGCTCGGCAAACGCGCCGTCAGATTCGTCAGCGTTTTCTTCCGCCATCAAACGCTTGATTTCCGCAAACTTGGCTTCCGCCTCCTGCTGCAAACGCTGCAATTTGTCCGATGCCGCTTCGCCCGCCGCTTCGGCTTTTTCGGCTGCCGCATCTTTGGCATCGGCCAAATCCTGTTTCAATTCGGCTTGCGCCGCAGCTTTTTTCGCCTCATCATCGCCGTCAAAAGACTGCTTCAGCTCTTCCCACTTGGCTTCCGCATCTTTTTTCAAATCGGCAAAAAACTGCTCCAATTTTTCTTCAAAAGTTTCTTTTTTCTCACTCATGATTGCATTTCCTTGTTTATGTGGGGTGGAACAAACAGACTGTTTGAATTATTCAGAAAAATCATTGTGTTTCTCTGCACAAAACCAAACCGTCCGCAGCCATTATAACAAAAAAATCCCCTTTTCCCAGCCCCTGCACCCGCCACATCGGCGGCAGAATGCCGTCCGGCACCCGCACCGCAGACAAAATTCGACAATGTATTCTATAAATGGCGGATTTATAAAAAATTTTAATCAATGCGCCATGATTTTCGATTATAATCGGCATCGTTTTTTTACGGAATTTCACACAATGTTACAACAATTAAAACTTGCCGTTTCGGGTGCACAGATTTTGTTTGTCGCCTTCGGTGCGATGGTGCTGGTGCCGATTCTTACGGGTTTGAATCCCGCATTGGCATTGCTCGGCGCGGGGGTCGGCACGCTGCTGTTCCAACTTTTGACGCGGCGCAAAGTGCCGGTTTTTTTGGGTTCTTCGTTTGCGTTTATCGCGCCGATTATTTATTCGCTGGACAAATGGGGCATGGGCGCGACCATGTTCGGTTTGTTTGCGGCGGGCTTTATGTATTTCGTGTTTGCGGCTTTGATTCGCTGGCGCGGTCTGGGCGCGGTACACAAGCTGTTGCCGCCGGTGGTCATCGGGCCGGTGATTATGGTCATCGGTTTGTCGGTGGCGGTGGTGGCCAGCCAAATGGCAATGGGGCAGGCAGACGGCAAACAGGTGATTGAATACACGTCGTCTTTGCTGTTATCCTGCTTCACGTTTGCGGTAACGGTGTTGGTGGCGGTGTTCGGCAGCAAGATGATGAAACTGATTCCGATTTTAATCGGCGTAGCGGCAGGCTACACCGCCGCACTGCTGGCAGGCATGGTGGACACCGCGCCGATTGCCGCCGCGCCGTGGTTTGCCGTGCCGACTTTCGTTGCCCCCGAAGTGAATATTCAAGCAGCCTTGTTCATGCTGCCCGTTGCCATCGCACCCGCCATCGAACACATCGGCGGCATCATGGCCATCGGCACGGTAACGGGCAAAGACTACGCCGCCAATCCGGGGTTGGACAAAACACTGGCAGGCGACGGCTTGGGCGTGTGCGTGGCGGGTTTGCTCGGCGGCCCGCCGGTAACCACCTACGGCGAAGTCACGGGCGCAGTAATGATTACCAAAAACAGCAACCCCACCATCATGACATGGGCAGCCGTTTTTGCCGTTTGCATGGCATTTTTCGGCAAATTCAATGCCTTTTTGGCATCGATTCCCATGCCCGTGATGGGTGGCGTGATGGTCTTGCTGTTCGGCACCATCGCCTCTTTGGGCTTAAAAACCCTGATTGACGCCAAAGTAGACTTGATGCGCCCGAAAAACCTTGTCATCGTCAGCTCCGTTTTAACAGTGGGCGTGGGCGGCATGGTAGTCAAATTCGGCGACATGGCATTTGCGGGCGTGGGCTTGTGCGCGATTTTGGCAATCGCATTAAACCTGATTTTGCCGGACCGCGCCGATTCCGAATAAAAATCAAACGGTTTCCAAAATCAGCTTGGAAACCGTTTTCTAACTACCTGCGATACACATCTGTTGCCGGCACCGCAATGCGCCTGCCGTTTGCCGAACGGTGTACCTGCTTTTTCTGCTGAAACGGCTGCCCCACCGTAATTTCCGGACGCAAACGCTCCACCGTTTTCACACCAATGCCCCGCACCTGAACCAAATCATCTACCGTACGAAACCCGCCATATTGCTCCCGATAAGCGATGATGTCTGCCGCTTTTTTCGCACCAATGCCCTTTAACGTTTGCAACTCGCTGGCAGAAGCCTTATTAATGTCCACCAACGCCATTGCCCAAGAAAAACCAAACACCGCCAACAACACAAAAATTGCCTTGCGCATCATGATTGACTCCTTGTATCAAAATGTAGCAACCATCATAATCCGAAATGCACGGCTTATCAAGTAAAAACGCCCACCAAAAATGGCGGGCGTTTTTAAAATAAGAGTTTGGCGGTTCCCTACTTTCGCACGGGAGTCCGTACTATCATCGGCGCAACTGCGTTTCACTGTCCTGTTCGGGAAGGGAAGGAGTGGTACCGCAGCGCTGTTGCCGCCAAACGTAAAGGTGAGATTGGAAGCCGTTTTTGGTGATGTTTTGTTGTTCACAAACTGTTTTTATTTGGTACGTTTTAAAGTACTTCAAATGATAGAGTCAAGCCGCACGGGCAATTAGTACAGGTTAGCTTCACACATTGCTGTGCTTCCACACCCTGCCTATCGACGTTGTGGTCTCCAACGACCCTTCAGGTGGGTTATACCCACGGGGAAGTCTCATCTTCA
>NZ_AUAP01000028.1 GCF_000428785.1 Conchiformibius kuhniae DSM 17694
ATTTGTCGGATTGGTGCCGAAAATGCACGAATCGGGACAGCAAAGGGGGCGGGTGATGTTATCCAAAAAAGGTTCGGCAGTATTGCGTGCGGCCTTGTATCTGCCTGCGGTCGTGTCAAAGAAATACAACCCTGATATTGCCGCCCAATACGCCCGTCTGCTGCAAAGGCAAAAAACGCCGATGCAGGCATTGGGCGCGGCGATGCGTAAATTGGTACATATTTGCTTTGGCGTATTGAAGCATCAAACGGTTTATCAGTCCCGTCAGTTGGAAATTTCTGCTACGGGAGCTTGACTGGAAAGATGGTATCTACACCTGCGCGGGAATGACGGTGCAGAAGTTTTTCGGTCAATTGATGACACGTCCCAGAGTTAAAAAACCGTACTGCCTGAAACCAATATTCAAGCAGTACGGTTTTATTCTTTCGGCGCGGGCGGCTCAATCTGTTCTTTCCAACCGCATTCTTTTTGTGGACACACTTTCTCCACGCCCCAACGCTTGGTGGTTTTGCGGGTGAGGACTTTCCAGCCGCATTGCGGACAACTTTCTGCCAAAGGCGGGTGGCTCACCGCGTATTTGCAATCGGGATAAGTGTTGCAACTGTAAAACGGCGTACCGAAACGCGATTTGCGCTCAATCAAATGCCCCTTGCCGCACACGGGACACGCTACGCCCGTGTCTTTGGGCGGTTCGAGCGGCTCGATGTGTTTGCATTTCGGATAATGGGCGCAACCGATAAATTTGCCGTAACGCCCCTGTTTGTACACCAATTGCCCGCCGCATTTCGGACAATCGCGCCCTTCCACCACGCTGGGTTCTTCGGCGGCTTTGGCGGCTTCTTCGGCGGTTTCGTTCAGATTGCGGGTGTAATCGCATTCGGGATAGCCCGAACAGGCGATAAAACGTCCGCGTTTGCCGAATTTGATTTGCAACCGGCTGGCGCATTTCGGACAGGTTTCGTCCAAATCTTCGGTGGTGATTTTGGCACGCTCGATGCCTTCTTTTTCCACCACCTGTTTGTGAAAGCCCTGCCAAAACTTGTCCATCACCGGCACCCACGCCCGTTTGCCGTTGGCGATATCGTCAAGCTGGTTTTCCAGTTTGGCGGTGAAGTCGTAATCCACATATTGGGTAAAATGCTCGGTGAGAAACTTATTTACAATGTCGCCGGTGTCGGTGGGCTGGAAACGGCGTTGCTCAACGGTAACGTATTCGCGGTCTTTCAGCGTTTTGATGATGCTGGCGTAGGTGGACGGGCGGCCGATGCCGAATTCTTCCAACGCTTTGACCAGCGTGGCTTCGTTGAAACGCGGCGGCGGCTGGGTGAAATGCTGTTCGCCGTACAACTTGTCCACAGGCAGGGCGTCGCCCACCGCCATTTCAGGCAGCTTTTTGCCGTTGTCCCCGTCATCGCCGTCTTCGTCCTGACCTTCCTGATACACTTTCAAAAAACCTTCAAACACCAGCACTTGCCCCGTTGCGCGGAACACGCCCTCGCCCACGCTGATGTCCACGGTGGTGGCGTCAAATTTCGCGTCCGCCATCTGGCAGGCCACGGTGCGCTGCCAAATCATTTGGTAGAGCTTGAACTGGTCGGGACTCAAAAACGGTTTCACGCTTTCGGGCGAGCGGTAAACGGAGGTGGGGCGCACGGCTTCGTGTGCTTCTTGGGCGTTTTTGGATTTGGTTTTATACACTTTTGCGCTTTTGGGCAGGAAGTCCGCGCCGATTTTGTTATCAATATAGTGGCGGATTTCGGTGAGCGCGTCCTGCGACAGGGTAACGCTGTCGGTACGCATATAGGTAATCAGACCGACCGCGCCCTGCCCCACGTCCACGCCCTCAAAAAGCTGTTGGGCGGTGCGCATGGTGCGGTCGGTGGTGAAGCCGAGTTTGCGTACCGCGTCCTGCTGCATGGTGGAGGTGGTGTAGGGCGCGGCGGGTTTGCGGGTGGCTTTCTTTTTGACTACGTCCGACACGGCGGCGGGTTTGCCTGCCAGCGCGTCCAGCACGGCGGCTTGCGCGGCTTCATCGGGCAGGGAAAACTGTTCCAGTTTGTTGCCCTGCCATTGGTGCAGTTTGGCGGAGAATTTGGTACGCCCTTTGTGGCTGTCCAGATGCACCGACCAGTATTCTTGCGATTCGAAGGCTTTGATTTCGTTTTCGCGTTCGCAAATCAGGCGCAGGGCGGGGCTTTGCACCCGTCCCGCGCTTAAGCCGCGCCGGATTTTTTTCCACAGCAGGGGCGACAAATTGAAACCCACCAGATAATCCAAGGCGCGGCGGGCTTGTTGCGCGTCCACCAGATTGATGTCCAGGCCGCGCGGGTTTTGCAGGGCTGCCTGAACGCCTTTTGGGGTGACTTCGTGGAACACCACGCGGCGGATTTTGTCGCTGATGTTTTTCATACCGCGTTTGGCTTTGAGGATTTCGTAGATGTGCCACGAAATCGCTTCGCCCTCGCGGTCGGGGTCGGTGGCGAGGTAGATGTGTTCGGCTTCGCGGGCGGCGGCAACGATGGCATCAACGTGTTTGCTGTTTTTGGCGATGATTTGGTATTTCATCGCAAAGTCGTTTTCGGGGTCCACCGCGCCGTTTTTGGGAATCAGGTCGCGCACATGCCCGAATGAGGCCAAGACTTCAAATTCGCCGCCCAAGTATTTTTTGACGGATTTGATTTTGTTGGGAGATTCGACAATCAATAGGTTTTTGAACATGGTGTGTTTCTCTAAAAGTCGGGTTTGCGTGCTTTGCGGTAGCAAAATGCGGCGGCGGCGGTTTTCAGGCAGCCTTTTTTGCCGCGTTTGGCGGTTTCGCCGTTCAGGGTCAGGGTTTTGCGGTGGGGCGCGGCGGCGGGATAGGCGGCGCCGACGGTGTAGGTGCGGCCGTCTGCCAGCGTGAAATGCAGGCTGCGCTGATACCAAATTTCACCGTTGTCGCGCTTCATCGGCGAGGAAACGGTTTCGTAGGCGGTGCAGGCGCTGCGGCGCATTTTGGCGCGGCTGTCGGGGGCTTGGCAGTCGTAATGTTGCGGGGGGCGCACGCTGCCTGCGGCGGCGGCAAGCGGCAGCAGCAGAAGCGGCAGGCAGCACAGGCGTGCGAATGAAAACATAAATGAAAACATGTCGGTATCCTTGTGATGGTGTGTATTCGGGAAGCAGCCTGAAAACCGGTTATTCGCCGTCCGGCAGGGCAAACACGGCAATGCTGTGGACTTTTGCCCCTTCCTGATATTCGGTGGTGGTTTTGGGCAGGTCGGTGTCGTCTTCGTCAAACGCGCCCGAATCGTCGATGCGGAACGACATCGTGGCGGGCTGGCGGGCAAACTCTGCCGTTTGGCGGCTTTCGATTTCGCTCAACACGATTTGTTCGACCCTGCCGTAGCGTTGTTCGGCGGTTTCCAACAGCATTTCAGGGTGGACGCCCTGTGCGGTTTTACAGGCTTTGGAAGCGGTGTCCAGATAGGTAATCGGCGCGGCGGGGTTTTCCTGCTGGTCGGTATAGGCAGCGATTTCCACATCGGCATTGAGTTTAATCATGGTAAAGCCCACGCCTTCGGCATCGGTAACGGGCGTCAGCACGGCGTGCGGAAACGACTGGCGCACCTGCTCCAGCGACGTGCCCAACGGAATGCCGCCGATGCTGTTGTCGTCGATTTCGCACAAAGGGTGGTGCGCCGCAGCCGCAGAAACGGCGGCAGACGGCGGCACAACCGCCGTATCGCCGCCGGAACAGCCCGCCAGCCACACGCAGCCCGCGACCAATGCCGCAATGTATTTTCGTTGCATGATTTTTGATTCGTATTCCCAAAAGTTTGCCCGAACCGGTGCCGCGCCTTGCCGCACCCCCGTATTGATTTAAGATGTTTCAACCCACAAGGCTGCACACAAAGCACCGCCCCGCGCCTTGCCCCGATTCGGACGTGCTGCCCCCGCCCGAACCACCGGCTTATTTTACCGCCGCAAACGGCAGGGTTTCAAACCGAAAAGGCATTTTGACGACAAACGCGGCCACATCAATCACTATTTGCCGCACTTGGCAAAATTTTGAACGCTTATTGTAACCGATTTTACCATTTTTAACACGAAAGCCTTGACACAGCCTGCCAAAGCGGGTATAGTTCGCAACTTCAGACGCGGGGTGGAGCAGCATGGTAGCTCGTCGGGCTCATAACCCGAAGGTCGTAGGTTCGAATCCTGCCCCCGCAACCAAATCCCCCAGCCGCCGCTTATTTCAAGCGGCGGTTTTTCCGTATCCGTCTTTCTTTATCTCCTGCCAAAGCCTGTCATCGATTGACCGAAAAACACGGCACCGTCATGCCCGCGCAAGCAAAAATCCAAAATACGTTTCAAAAAGCATGGATAAAACATCGCTTCACAAACATCAGGCAATGGATTTCCGCCTGCGCGGGCATGACGGTGCAAAGGTTTTTCGGTCAATTGCCCCGACCCAACGCCTAAAACCGCGTCCCCAAGCTGATGTGCCAACGCAAACGCCTGTCCTGATGCCCGTATGCCACATCAAACGAAAACGGCGCAACGGGGCTGAACCAGCGCACGCCCACGCCCGTGCCGTGCTTGAAAGAAAGGCTTTTGAAATTCCGCGCCACGCCCCCCGCATCGTGAAACACGGCAAGGGCGAAGCTGTCTTTAATCGGATATTGGTATTCGGCACTCGCCACCGCCATGGCACGGTCGGGCAACACCGCTTGGCTGTCGGCAATGCGCCGTCCGATGCTGTCCAATTCGTAGCCGCGCACGCTGGACGCACCCCCCGTGCGGAACATCAGGCCCGAAGGCACTTCGCCCGCCGCTTCTTTTTCGTTGGTGTACACATAGCCCAGATTGCCGCGCAGGGCGAGCGTGCCGAGTTTTTTGTTTTCCGGCGTAAAGTAGTAGCCCGCGCTTGCCCGTCCGCGCACGGTAAACGCCGATGAAAACAATTTGCCCAACGTCGTGCCGATTTTGCCGTCAAAATAATAGCCGTTGGCGGGGCGCATTTGCGTTTCGATGTTTTGGCGTTTCCACGATGCGGTGAGCAAGGTGGCGTGGCTTTTGCCCAATACGGTTTGGCTGTCGGGAATTTTGCTGTCTTCGGCGATAAATTCCACGCCGTAGCGGATTTCGGTGTTGCCGCGCTCGCGCACCTGCCAAATCCCGCCTTTCCATGCGCGTTGTTCCAGCTTTTGGGTGGTGCTGCGGTTGTAGGCAAGGTTGGAAGTGAAGTAGTTGCCCTTGTTGTTGCGCGGCTGGCTCACGCCCGCGCTGACGGTGGTTTGGTAGCGGTCGGCTTCGACAAACACCGAGCCGACATAGCCGCGATTAAACAGATTGTAGTGGTCGTAACCGACATTGCCGCCCAAGCCGTATTCGGAATCAAAGCGCAAACCCGCTTCAAATTTCTGTTTTTTCAACTCCGACACCGACACTTTCACCGGCACGCGCCCTTCGCGGATGCCGTCAAAATCCGCCTGCACCGATGCGCCCGCGTAGTGGCTGTTGTTTTCCAAAGCCTGCTGGTAATCGAGCAGCTTGTCCAAATCGTAGGGGTCGCCGGTTTTGAAGTTTGCCAAGCCGCGCACCACGCTGTCGGGATAGCGGCGCGTACCGGAAATGTCCAAGTCGCCGAAATACACCGCTTCGCCGCTTTCCACGCTCACGCTCAAATCGGCGGTTTGGTTTTGCGGGTTTACCGTTGCCCGCGTGTGCGACAATTTTGCCAAAGGGTATTTTTTGCGCGTTACCGCCGTGAGTACCGAAGTTTTGCTCGCCGACCAATCTTCCTGACGGAACGGGCTGCCCACCGGCAATTTCCAACCGGCAACGGCGTTTTTGTAATAAGCGCCCAAATCTTCGTCTGCCACAATCGCGCCCGTGATGGCAACGCTGACATTGTCGATGCGGGTGCGCTTGCCCAGTTGCGCGTCCAAACGGTAGCCTTCGCCCTGCGGGGCGATTTTGATGTCGGTGTTGAAATAGCCTTCGGTACGCAGCAGGTTGCGCGCATCGTTGGGGGCATCGTCCACCAGATAGCCGATTTGCTCTTTGTCCAGCTCTTCCTGACGCTGGTAGTGGATGAGCGGCAGGTGGGTTTGCAGCAGTTCGTTCATTTCGGCGTTGCCCGTGTGGACGGCAACGGGGTATTTCGGTTCGCGTTTGGCGTTTTTGGCGTTTTCGGTTTTTTTGGCGGATTTTTTTTCGGACGCGGACGGCGGCGCAGCTTCGCCTTCTGCACGGGCAAACGCCGACAGCAGGGCGAGAAACAGTAAAGACAGTCGGAAAGCGGGCATCATGACAAACAGGCGCACATTCGGTTGGAAAGGGCAAATTTTAACACCGTTTTCCCGCCGATTGTGCGGAACAGCCCGCACGGTTTGCGTTATAATCGGCGCTTTTGCCAACCGTCCGTTTTCATGCCCATGAGTGCGCCGCACGTCCCCCGCAAACCCGCCATGCCTTTTGACGAAATCGTGGCGAGAATCGAGTCGCGCAAAAACCCGCCGCCGCCGCGCAAACGCCGTCCTTTGCTGCGCCTGCTGCGGGTGTTGCTGCTGTTGGCGCTGGTGCTGCTGCTTGCGCTCGGCGGCGGGGCGTGGTGGCTGCTGGCAACGGAAAGCGGGCTGCGTTTTGCGCTGTTTGACGCGCCGCAAAAGCTGGATGCGCCGCTACGCATTCGCGCCAAGCAGGTTTCCGGAACGCTGTGGCACGGCTTTTCCGGCACCGGCTGGCACATCGAAACCGAATCCGCCGACATCGATACCGACCGTTTCACGCTGGCGTGGCAGTCGTCCGCGCTGTGGGACAAGCACGTTTTGATTGACAAGCTGGCTGCAGGCGACATCATCATCACCCCCAAGCCCGTTCCGCCCAAACCGGACGACCCGACCCCGCCGCAAATGCCCGACAGCCTCGCGCTGCCGTTTGCCGTGAGCATCAAGCAGATACAGACGGGGCGCATCACGCAGGGCGAAACGGTGCTGCTGCACGGCGTATCGGCAAGCTACCGCTACGACCACCGCGAACACCGTGCGGAAGTGTTGTCGCTGCAAACGCCGTGGTCGGAAAGCAAAGGCACGCTGCGTGCCGAAGCCGCCGCGCCGTTCAAGCTGGCGGGGCGTTTGGATTCGCAGGGCGAGCTGGACGGCATCGCCATTGAAAACCGCGTTGATTTGGCGGGGAATTTGGGCGAAATCACGCTGAAAACCGATTTGGCGGGCAACGGCGTGTCTTTGCGGGCGGATACGGCGCTGCGCCCGTTTGCCGAAACTTTGGGACAGCGCATCGGACACGTCAAGCTGGCGGGCGCGGGCATCAGCCCCCATGCGTTTTGGGACACGCTGCCCAAAGCCGATTTGAATTTTACCGCCGACGTCGTCCCCGATTTGGACGGGGCAACGGCGGGTTTGGATGGGGAAATTTATCTGCGTAATGATGCACCCGCCGCCGCCGACCGTCAGGGCATTCCCGTCCGTTCGCTACAGGGGCGTTTTGCCGTAAACGAAAGCGGCGCGGTGGAAATCGAAAATTTGGAAGCGCATTTGATGCGGCGCGGCGTGATTCGCGCACAGGGCGGCATTTACACGCTGAAGCAGACGCTGAGCCTGAACACGGCGGTGGAAAACCTGAGCGCCGCCGACCTGCTCGCCCAAGATTTTGCCGGACAGTTGAACGGCACGGTGCATCTGGGCGGCACGTTTGCCGCGCCGCAAGCGGCGTTCAAGCTGGACACGGGGTTTGCCAAAACGTCGGGGCTGCTCAAGCTGCTCACCGACAAAAAGCACGGTCAGCAAACCCTGCTGCTGGAGCAGGGCGAAATCCTGCCGCCCGGCGGCGGCAAACTCAATCTGGCGGCGGGCTTGGAATTGTTCAAACAGCAGCGTGTGCAGGCAAATGTCGTCAGCAGCGCATTCAATCCGCGCAAACTTTATCCGTCCCTGCCCGAAGGCAGCATCAACGGGCAGGTGAAGCTCACGGGCGAGTTGGCAAAAACCGCGTTTCATGCGGAATTGGCACTCCAGCCTTCCGCAATACAGGGCGCGTCTTTGTCGGGAACGGGCAAGGTCAGCTATGAAAACAACCATTTGAGCCGCGCCGACACGCAAATCCGCTTGGGCGCGAACGAGCTGTTTACGCAAGGCAGCTTCGGCAAGCGCGGCAATGTGCTGCGCCTGAACATCAACGCGCCCGAATTGCAGCAGTTCGGCTTCGGCATGCGCGGGGCATTGTCTGCCAAAGGCACGGTGTCCACCGTGGCAGACGGCTGGACGAAAATCGATGCCGCGCTGGAAGGTCAGGCACGGAACGTGGTGCTGCCCGGCGACGTGCGCCTGAACACTTTGGATTTCCGCGCAAACGGTTCGCCCGACACCTCGCGCCCGCTCAACGTGCTGCTGCGCGGCAAAGGCTTGGCGGCGGGCGGCACGGTGGTGGACGAAATCGACGCCTCGCTGGAAGGACTGCTCGGACAGCACCGTTTGCGTGCCGATGCCGGCTTGAAAATCGACGGCAAACCGCTCAAGCTCAAACTCGCCGCCAACGGCGGATTAAACGCCCAAAACCAATGGCACGGCACGGTCGGCACGCTCGACCTTGCCGGTGCGCTCAACCTGCACCTGAACCGCCCCATGCGCTTGGAAGCGGGCGCCCAACGCGTGGTCTTGGGCGCGGCCGACTGGCGGGCATTGGGCGGCGGGCTGCACTTGGAACGCTTCGTGTGGGACCCGCAGCAGGGGCTCACCACCAAAGGACGCGCCGACCGCCTGCATTTCAGCCAACTGCACAACTTCTACACCCCGCCCGTAGAACACAACCTCGTTTTGGCGGGCGACTGGGATTTGGCATACGGACAAAGCCCGCGCGGCTACCTGAACGTGCGCCAACAAAGCGGCGACATCACCCTGCCCACCAACCGCAAACCGCAACTGGGTCTGAAAAACTTCGTATTGCGTACCGAAATCAGCGCGCGCGGCATCTTGAGCCGCTTCTCCGGCGACGTGCGCTACGGCAAAACACAGGGCGATTTCAATATCCTGCAAGCCTTCGGCGCGGGCGCATTTGCCAAAGCACCCATCGGCGGCAGCATCAACGTGGCGGTGGACGAACTGGACACCCTGCGCAACCTGCTGCCCGTAGGACAATCCGTGCGCGGACGCATCCGCGCCCAAGCCCAATTCGCCGGCACGCTCGACGCCCCCAAACTGCACGGCACGATTAACGGCGAAAACCTGTATTACCGCAACCGCGACGTGGGCGTGATTTTAAGCAACGGCACCCTCCAATCGCGCCTGCAAGACCGCCGTTGGCTGATTGACGCCCTCACCTTCCGGCAAGGCGGCGGCACACTCACCCTGCAAGGCGCGGCAGACTACGGGCGCACAGAGCCCGACATCGGCGCCGACATCGTCTTCAACCGCTACCCCGTCCTCGACCAGCCCGACCGCCGCCTCACCCTCAGCGGCAAAGGCAAACTCTCCTACAACGGCAAACTGTTCTCGCTGGACGGCAACCTGCGTGCCGACGAAGGACGCTTCGGCTTTCAGGAAAGCAGCGCCCCCACCCTCGACGACGACGTGGTCGTATTGGGCGAAACCAAGCCCGAAACCGCCGCCGGCACCCCGCTCAACCTCAACCTGAACTTTGATTTGAACGACCGTTTCCACTTTAGCGGACAAGGTCTGAACGTTACGCTCGGCGGCAAACTCACCCTTGCCGCCCGCCCCAACCAAAACATCCGCGCCACCGGCAGCGTCCACGTCGTCAAAGGACAATACAAAGCCTACGGACAAGACCTGATTATCGGCAAAGGCATCATCTCCTTTGTCGGCCCGCTCGACAGCCCCAACCTCAACATCCGTGCCAAACGGCGCAATTCGCCCGTCGGCGCGGGCGTGGAAGTATTGGGCAACCTGAACCACCCGCGCATCAGCTTGGTTGCCGACCGGCCCATGAGCGAAAAAGACAAACTCTCATGGCTGATTCTCAACCGCGCCAGCAGTGGCAGCAGCGCAGACGAAGCCACCCTTGCCACCGCCGCCAGCGCGTGGCTGGCGGGCAACCTGAACGACCGCATCGGCTTGGTGGACGACTTCGGACTCACCAGCCGCCAAAACCGCAACGCCCAAACCGGCGAAATGAACCCCGCCCAACAAGTCCTCACCTTCGGCAAGCAGCTCACGCAAAACCTGTATCTGGGCTACGAAGCGGGCTTGGGCGATGCCAGCCAGTCTGCCAAGCTGGTTTACCAGCTTACCCGCTCGATACAGGGCATTTTGCGTATCGGCACACAATCTTCCGGCGGCGAAGTCAAATACCACAAGCGTTTTGACTCCCTGCGCGCGCTTTTTCACCCTTCCCAACAGGACAACGAACATGATTAACCAATTTGAAATCAGCAACCACGTCAAACGCCAAATCACCGATTTGCTGGCACAGCGCGAAACCGACCTGCACAGCGCCATGAACGATGAAACGCTCAACCGCGAAATCGCCGCGCTGCTGTATGCGGGGCTGCCCGCCATGTTGCGCAAATTTTATCCTTTGACCAAGTTTCAGGGCTTTTTTTGGGAAAAACGCGCCTTTTTGGCAGAACACATCGCCAACCGTCTGCAAGCGGCGGTCAAGCGCGGCTGATGCCGGCGGAGTGCTTCCATGACCGTTCCCGTTTCCCGACCGCCCCTGCCGCAACGGCTGTGCGCCGCCGCGATTGACGCGTGTTTGTCGTTTTTCGTGTCGTTCATCACCGGCGTGCGCCCGAAGTTTGAAGGCGATTTGGATTTTTCGCCCGAAAAAAAGGTGTATTTTGCCAATCATGCCAGCCATGGCGATTTCATGCTGGTGTGGATTTCGCTGCCGCAGCGTTGGCGCGATGTGGTGCGCCCCGTTGCCGGCGCCGACTATTGGCTGGGCGGGCGCGTGCGCCGTTTTCTGATTCAAAACGTGTTCCGCGCCCTGCTCATCGACCGCAAAGGCGGTTCGCCCCAAGCCGTTACCGCGCAAATGGGCGAAGCCCTGCGGCAGGGGTCTTCGCTGATTATTTTTCCCGAAGGCACGCGCAACACCGATGACGACGTGCTGCTGCTGCCGTTTAAAAGCGGCATCTACCATTTGGCACGGGAAAACCCCGATGTCAAATTCATTCCGATTTGGATTGACAACATCAACCGCGTGCTGCCCAAAGGCAAGCTGCTGCCCGTGCCGATTATCTGCGATGTGAACATCGGCGGGGAAATCCAGCTTTTTCCGGGCGAGGAAAAAGATGCCTTTCTCGCCCGCGCCCGCGATGCGCTGCTGGCACTGGCGCCCGAAAGCAAGCGTTTGCTGCCCGCGCCCGCACCGCATACGGATTACCGTCAAACCGGCTTGCCCGGCTCCGGAAAGGAACAGTAAATGGACGGCATTCATCAGGCCTTGCCGATTCAGGCGGGATTTGTGTTTTTCGGCATTTTCGCCGTGCTGTTGCTGGCAACGTTTGTCGGCGCACAGCTCAAGCGCCGCCTTCCCGACAACCGCAATGTGGACGATTTGAACCGCCGCGTTTCGGCGTGGTGGGCGATTATGGTGGTGCTGCTGTTTGCGTTTTGGTTTCACATCATCGGCACGACGTTTTTGTTTTTTCTGATTTCGTTTGCCGCGCTGCGCGAGTTTATGACGCTGATTTACCGCCGCCGTAGCGACCACAACGCCATTGCCGCGTGTTTTTACCTGCTGCTGCCTTTGCAGTATTATTTTGTGCTGATTGACTGGTACGGCATGTTTGCCACGCTGATTCCCGTGTATGCGTTTTTGCTGCTGCCCGTTATCGGCGCGTTTTCGGGGCAAACGGCGGGGCTGTTCGAGCGCACCGCCAAAATCCAATGGGGCGCGATGATTACCGTGTTTTGCCTCTCGCACGTTCCCGCCATCATGACCCTGCCCATACGGGGCTTTGAAGAGCGCAATATTTTGCTGTTGATTTTCATGATTGTGGTGGTGCAGACGGGCGATGTTTTGCAATACGCGCTGCAAACGCTGTTCGGCGGCAAAAAAATCATGCCCGCGCTCTCGCCCGATGCCACCGTGTGGGGCACGCTCGGCGGCATTGCCGGCGCAACGGCACTGGCGGCATCGCTGTACCGCATCACCCCGTTCAGCCCCGTGCAGGCGGCGGCCATCGGGCTGCTGGTGGCGGTGATGGGCTTTTTCGGCTCTTTGGTGATGTCGGGCATCAAGCGCAGCCACGGCGTGCAAAACTGGGGGCGCAGCAACAATCTGCGCGGCGGCATGCTCGACCGTGTGGACGGCATCTGCTTTGCCGCGCCCGTGTTTTTCCATGTGGTGCGCTATTATTGGGTATGAAGGAATACCATGAGCATCAAACAAACCATTCTCGACCAATGCCGCAGCAAAGGGGCGCAAATCACCCCGTTGCGCGAACAGGTATTGGACATCGTGCTGCAATTTGACGGCGTGATTAAAGCCTACACCGTGTTGGCGCAAATGCAGCGCGACAGCCGCCAAGCCGTTGCCCCGCCCACCGCCTACCGCGCTTTGGACTTTTGGGCGGAACAAGGCGTGCTGCACAAAATTCCCGCCGTAAACGGCTATATTTTGTGCAGCCACACCCAACACCAATGCGACCACGATTGCGGACACGGACACGAAAGCAGCTTTATTCTGGTGTGCGCCGAATGCGGCGCGGCAGACGAACAAAGCCTGATGCGCGAATGGTCGGCACTGCGCGCCGGCGCCGCCGCATCGGGCTTCAGGCTCAAAGAAGAACACGTTGTTTTAACCGGAGTGTGCCAAAAATGTCAAAACTGAATCCGCCAAAAATCCGCGTCCACCTGATTACCGGCTTTCTCGGCACGGGCAAAACCACCGCCCTGCGCAGCCTGATGGCACAAAAAGACCCCGCCGAGCAATGGCTGATTGTCGTCAATGAATTTGGCGAAATCGGCATCGACGGCGCGGTATTGGGCGACAACGGCATTCCCGTTGCCGAAATTTCCGGCGGCTGCCTGTGCTGCGCCGCCGGCGCACAAATGGGGCAAACCCTCGACACCATGCTGCGCCAAAACCGCCCCGACCGCATCATGATTGAAGCGAGCGGCTTGGCGCACGCCGCCGGCGTCATCGACGAACTCAAAGCCCCCGCCTTCCGCGACCGCTTGGACATCGCCGCCGTGTTTACCGTGGTCGACCCGCGCCAATTCATCAACCCCGAATTTGCCCGCAACCCGCTCTACCAAGACCAAATCGGCGTGTGCGACGTACTGCTGGCAAGCAAAACCGACCTGTGCTCCCCCGAAGAGCTGGCACAATTCCGCAAACGCGCCGCCACCCTGTTTCCGCCCAAAGCCCTGATTGCCGAAGTCGAACAGGCACAAGCGCAAATCGCATGGCTCGACACCCCCGTTGTCGAAAAACCGCGCTACCGCATCAAAGCCCTGCCCGACAACACGCAAGGCTTCCAATCGCAAGGCTACACCTTTCCCGCCGGACAAAACTTTGACGGCGAACGCCTGTGCCGCTTTTTTGACGAACTGCCGTCTTTGGCACAAGGCTTGGTTCGCGCCAAAGGCGTGTTTCAAGTGATGGACACATGGGTGTGGCTCAACTGGACGGACGGCGCATGGGGCGCGAATCAGGTTTCGTGGCGGCGCGACAGCCGTTTCGAGCTGATTGCCAAACAGTTCGACAGCGACGAGGTTTACCGCCGTTTGCAAGCCGCTTTGGAAGCGTAAACGCCCGCCGCCAATCATAAAAAACTTTTATTACCGTCAAACATGGGCAACAAACGCAAAAATGCGTATGATGCCCCAACTTGCAAACAGACGACAAGGCATCGCAATGAACAATATTTCCCAACTGAAAAACAACGGCTTGAAAGTAACCGGCCCGCGCCTGAAAATTTTGGATTTGTTTGAAACCTACGCCGAGCGCGAAACCGAACGCCATTTGAGCGCAGAAGACGTGTACCGCATTTTGCTTGCCGAAGGCGTGGAAGTGGGCGTGGCCACCATTTACCGCGTTTTGACCCAATTCGAACAGGCAGGCATTCTCATCCGCCACCATTTTGAAGGCGGCAAAGCCGTTTACGAACTCAATCAGGAAGAGCACGACCACATCATGTGCGTGCAATGCGGGCTGATTACCGAGTTTCAAAACAAAGAAATGGAAGCCATGCAGGCACGCATCGCCGAAGAAAACGGCTACCGCGTGGTCGACCATTCCCTGTATCTGTACGGCGTGTGCGCCGATTGCCAGAAAAAAGAACGCCGCAACAAAAGATAAACCATGCACCTGCCCCTGTTGTCGCGCCACGATGATTTCCCCGACCCGCGCCCCGCTTTGGCACGGGCGGAACACGCGCCGGTTTGCGCCACCGACCGCCTTGATGCGCAACGGATTTTGGCAGCCTACCGGCGCGGCATCTTCCCGTGGTACAGCGACCGCGATTATTTTTACTGGTTCGCCACCGCACCCCGCGCCGTGCTGCGCCCCGAAGGTCTGCACATTCCCCGTTCGCTTGCCAAAACCCTGCGCAATACCGCCTACCGCATTACCGTCAATCGGGATTTTGCCGCCGTGATTGCCGCGTGCGCCGCCGTGCCGCGCCCCGAACAGGACGGCACATGGATTGCCCCCGCTTTCCAAACCGCCTACACCGCTTTGCACCGCATCGGGCATGCCCATTCGTTTGAATGCTGGCGGCGCGACCGCACGGGCAGGGAAATTTTGGCGGGCGGTTTGTACGGCGTGCAAATCGGCGCGGTGTTTTACGGCGAATCCATGTTCGCACGGCTGCCCGACGCTTCCAAAACCGCCTTTGCCTGCGCCGTTCCCTATTTGGCACAATGCGGCATCCGCCTGATTGACTGCCAGCAACACACCGCCCATCTGCACCGTTTTGGCGCACACACCCTGACTTTTGACAATTTCCAAGCCGCTTTGGACGCCTACACCGTTTTGCCCTGCCGCATCGGGCGCGGCGTGATACGCGACAACCCCGCCCGAACAGACGCAATCGCGCCGCTACCCGCCCCGTCCCGTCCGCATACGCCTTGCCCTGACACCGTCTCCACGCTAGAATAGTCGGTTTTTGATTTTTCTGCTGTCCACCCGCCGTTAAACAGAAATCTTTTGCTGTCCAAAGCACCCAAACAGCGTGTTTGCCACCCGTGCCCGCACCCTGCGGCACGCCTTATGCGGAGTTCTGCCCATGAGTACACCCTATCTGCAAATCAAAAGTCTGGTAAAAAAATTTGGCGACAATACCGCCGTCAATGCCATTGATTTGGACATCAACCAACACGAAATTTTCGCCCTGCTGGGCAGTTCGGGAAGCGGCAAATCCACCCTGCTGCGCATGCTGGCGGGCATGGAAACCCCGTCTGGCGGACACATCATTCTGGACGGGCAGGACATCACCAAACTCGCCCCCTACGACCGCCCCATCAACATGATGTTTCAAAGCTACGCGCTGTTCCCGCACATGACGGTGGAACAAAACATCGCTTTCGGTCTGAAACAAGACAAACTCCCCAAAGACGAAATCGCCGCCCGCGTGGAAGAAATGCTGCGCCTCGTGCAAATGGTGAAATACGCCAAACGCAAACCGCACCAGCTTTCCGGCGGCCAGCAACAGCGCGTGGCCTTGGCGCGTTCTTTGGCAAAACGCCCCAAATTATTGCTGTTGGACGAGCCTTTGGGCGCGTTGGACAAAAAACTGCGCCAGCAAACCCAGCTTGAGCTGGTGAACACGCTGGAAAAAGTGGGCGTAACCTGCATTATGGTAACGCACGACCAAGAAGAAGCGATGACGATGGCCGACCGCGTGGCGATTATGTCGGACGGCGAGTTGAAACAGGTCGGCACGCCCAGCGAGGTTTACGACTATCCGAACAGCCGTTTCACCGCCGAATTTATCGGTGAAACCAATATTTTTGAAGGCAAAGTCGTCCACAAAGACGATGGACACGCTTTGGTGGACTGCCCCGAACTGCCCGCCAAAATCTACACCGACCAAAAATTTGAAGCGGAAAACGGTCAAACCGTATGGATTTCCATCCGCCCCGAAGACATTGATTTGCACAAGGAAAAGCCCGCCCACCGCGACACGCATAACTGGGCGAAAGGCACGGTGAAGGAAATCGCCTATTTGGGCAGTTTTGCCATTTACCACGTGCAGATGCCGGGCGGACGCATCATCAAAAGCCAAGTGCCCGCGCCGTATTGGTACGTCCGCAATCTCACGCCGCCGACTTGGGACGAAGAAGTGTATCTGGATTGGCCGGAAAACCAACCCACGCCTTTGACGCGTTAAAAATGGAGGCTGCCTGAAATGTCCGTGAATATCAAACGCCGTTTGCGTCCCGGCCGCAAAATGGTTATCGGCGTACCGTTTGTGTGGCTGCTGCTGCTGTTTTTGGTACCGTTTTTCATTGTGTTGAAAATCAGCTTTGCCGAACAGGCGTTGGCGATTCCGCCGTTTACGCCCCTGTTTGACGAACAGGGCAAGCTGCATTGGGTGTGGCAGAATTATCAGGATATGTTTGCCGATTTCGGCTCATCGCTTGCCGCGCTGCTCAACCCTTTTGCGGCGGGCAACGGCGACAACATCTATCTGCTCACCTATTGGCTGTCGGTCAAAACCGCGCTGATGACCACCGTCATTTGCCTGCTGCTCGGCTACCCGATGGCATATGCCATCGCCCGCGCCAAACCTTCCATCCGCAACACCCTGCTGCTGGCGATTATGCTGCCGTTTTGGACATCGTTCCTGCTGCGCGTGTATGCGTGGATGGGCTTGCTGGGGCAAAACGGCATCATCAACAATTATTTATTGAAATGGGGTTGGATTAGCCAGCCTTTGGATTTGTTTTACAACAGCTTTTCGCTGGTGTTGGTGATGGTGTACGCCTATTTGCCGTTTATGGTGCTGCCGCTTTACACGCAGTTGGTGAAGCTGGACGGGCGCTTGCTGGAAGCGGCGGCGGATTTGGGGGCGCATCCGGTTAAGGCGTTTCTCACCATCACCCTGCCGCTTTCCAAAACGGGGATTGTGGCAGGCTCGATGCTGGTGTTTATTCCCTGTGTGGGCGAATATGTGATTCCCGAGCTGGTGGGCGGCCCCGACAATCTGATGATTGGCAAGGTGTTGTGGCAGGCGTTTTTTGACCAGAACAACTGGCCGTTGGCGGCGGCGGTGGCGGTGGTGATGGTGTTGCTGCTGGTGGTGCCGATTGCGCTGTTCCAGCGTTATGAAGAACGCGAGCTTGAAGAAGGAAGCAAATGATGCAACAGGCAAAAATGTCGTGGTTTTTGAAAGCCGTTTTGGGCATGGGCTTGGCGTTTCTGTATATCCCCCTGATTATCTTGGTGGTGTATTCGTTCAACGATTCCAAGCTGGTAACGGTGTGGGGCGGCTTTTCCACCAAATGGTACGGCGAGCTGCTCAATGACGACCAGATTTTAAGCGCGGCTTGGCTGTCGTTGCGCATTGCGGTGGTGTCGTCTTTGGCGGCGGTGGCGCTCGGCACGATGGCGGGCTACGCGCTGGCGCGGATTAAACGCTTTCGCGGCAGCACGCTGTTTGCGGGCATGGTGTCCGCACCGATGGTGATGCCGGACGTGATTACGGGTTTGTCGATGCTGCTGCTGATTATCGAAGTGCAAACCCTGATTCAGGCGGCAATGGGCGAATCCGCCGCCGCGTGGCTCGACCGTGGTTTTCTCACCATCTTTTTGGGACACACCACTTTGTGCATGGCGTATATTACGGTGGTCATCCGTTCGCGCCTGATGGAGCTTGACCAATCTTTGGAAGAAGCGGCAATGGACTTGGGGGCGCGTCCCTTGAAAATCTTTTGGGTGATTACCCTGCCTTTGGTGGCGCCTGCCATCGCATCGGGCTTTTTGCTGGGGGTAACGCTGTCGCTGGACGATTTGGTGATTACGTCCTTCCTGTCGGGGCCCGGCTCGACCACCCTGCCGCAATTGATTTTCTCCAAAGTGCGTTTGGGCTTGAATCCCGAAATGAACGTGTTGGCAACCATTATGATTGCGATTGTCGGCACGCTGGTGATTGCGCTCAATTACCTGATGCTGCGCCGCACCGCGCGTTTGGACAGGGAAATGCGCGAAGCCTTCCGTTCGGGGCAATGATGCCAAACCGTCCGTATCGTTGGTGATGCGGACGGTTTGTGATTTTGACCGTACCGCATTGTTTCACCTGCTCCCCCAACTATTCAAAATCACACTCCGCCTTACCGAAAGAGCCAAACCGCCATGCCGAACAAATATCTCCCCGCCTTGCTCGCCGCCCTGATATTTTGCGGCTGCACCGCCGCCAATCAGCCAAACAAAAACACCTGTTCCCAAAAGCTCCACAAAGCAGAAAACCGCGATGACTTAATCAAACAGATGTACCAAACCGGCTTTCTGGACGAATGCCTGTACCAATATACCCCCGAACAATTGACTGCCATTTGGCAAATCCCCGTCATATTCCAAAAAGACGATTCCGACAACGCGGGTGATGACGCACCTTTCGGGCTGTATGTAGTACACCAACCTTTGAACGAATACCAACGCCCCATGTTTTATAT
>NZ_AUAP01000029.1 GCF_000428785.1 Conchiformibius kuhniae DSM 17694
AAACCCAACAAAATCCATAAATTTTCGGAAAAATGTTGGGTTTTCACTTCGTTCCAACCCAAGCTATGCTTGCTTGCCAAACATCAGGCAGTGGATTCCCGCATTTGCGGGAATGACGGAATTTTTTATATCCAACTGATTTTCATTAGAAAAATTAAATAATGACACGACCTAGTCTTGGCGCAGGGTGTCCTGCATGGGGGCGAAGGTGGCGGCGAGCAGCTCGGGGTTGCAGCCGGCGATGGTGGTGTCGGTGCTGTGGGCGGTTTCTTCAAACAGTTGCAGCAAGTCCAAGCCCTGCCGTGCGTCAATCACGCGTACCACCGCGCCTTTTCGCGCCGCCAAGTCCATTTTGGTTTGCGGCTGGGGCAAATCCAGCGAAACCAAGTGGCTGACGAAGGTTTGCTGTTCGGGGTGGCTGCTGACGCGCAAGATGCCGTTCAGGCGGGTGTGCCAGCCCGCCAAGGGGTGGTCGTAGGCAACCACTGCCTGCATGCCGGCGGCGGCGATTTGTATCAGGGCGGCAAGGGCGTGTTCTTGGTCGCCGCCGTTAATCCAGATGTGTTTGGGGCTGCGCCATGTGAGGGTGTTTTCTTCGCCCACGCTGCCGTCCAAGCGGGCTTGGGCGTGGCGCAGGTTGTGGATTTTGCTTTCGCCTGCCAAGCCGGAGAGCCGGACGCGGGTCGGGTGGGGAAAGCCGGTTTCGCGTATGAGTTTTTCGGCGGTGTTGAGGGCTTGGGTGTCGGCAAAGGCTTCGCGGTGCAGGGCGGGTATGTGCCATGTGCCTTGCGAAAGTTTTTGCAGGTAGAAGTCCGCACCCGCTTTGGGGCCGGTGCCGGAAAGTCCGTAGCCGCCGAAGGGGCGCACGCCCGGTGCGGTATCGCTTTCGGTGCGGTTGATGTGGAGGTGTCCGGCTTCGATGTTGTGGCAGATGTAGTCGATGCGGCTGCTGATGCGGCTGCGGATGCTGCATTGCAGGGCATAGCCTTTTTCGTTGATTTGGTCGATGAGCTGCCCCAAGCGGTCGGCGCGGAAACGGCAGACGTGCAGTACGGGCCCGAACACTTCGCGTTGGAAGTGGGCAAGTCCGTCCAGCACGATGACGGTGGGGGCGATGTAGCCGCCGTGCCGTGCCAGATGTGGGGGCAGGGGGCTTTGGTGGACAAAAACGGCGTCGCTGCGGGCTTGGTCGATGTAGGCAGAAAGGGTGTCGCGGGCTTCTTGGTCGATGACGGGCCCGACCGTTACGGCGGCATCGGCGGGGTTGCCGATAATCAGGTTGTCGGCGGCGGCGCACAGGCGGGTGATGACTTGGTCGGCGATGTCGTCCTGCACACACAACAGGCGCAGGGCGCCGCGCCGTTGTCCGGCGCTGTCGAAGGCGGCGGCGAGCGCGTCCCGACACAGCGCGTCGATGTCGGTGCTGCTGTCGGCAATCATCACGCTTTGCCCGTCGCTTTCGGCAATGAATGCGGGCAGGTCTTCGCGTTGTCCGAGCGTGTGGTTGATGAGTTTGGCGGTGGCGGTGGTGCCGGAAAACAAGACGCCGTTGATGCGGGGGTCTTGCACCAGTGCCGCGCCGATGTCTGCGCCGCCGGTCAGCAGTTGCAAGGCGGCGGGCGGAATGCCGCAGCCGTGCAGAATGCTCACGGCACGGTAGGCGGTGAGCGTGGTTTGCGCGGCGGGCTTTGCCAGCACCGTGTTGCCCGCCGCCAGTGCCGCCGCAATCTGCCCGACAAACGCCGACAAGGGCGCGTGCCAAGGGCTGATGCACACCACCGTGCCGAGCGGCTTGCGTTCCGCGCACACGTTTTCCGCTTCGCGGGCGTAATAACGGCAATAATCCGCCGCCAAACGCAATTCGTCCAAAGCGGCGCGGGCGGTTTTGCCCGATTCGCGGATAATCAGGTTCAACAGCTCGGGCAGGCAGCTCTCCAGCGTGTCGGCAAAACGGCACAGCGCATCGGCGCGTTGCGCCACCGGCATCGCCGCCCAGTGCGGCTCGACAATTTTGGCGGCACTGACCACATTATGCACCGCACCTTCCTGAATGTAAGACACCGCACCGATGGCATCATTGGCATTGGCGGGATTTTGCACGAAACGCGCCTCGTGGCGCGGTGTTTGCATCACCGTCAGAGGCATTGCCTGAAACCCGTCGTCGCTGGCAATGTTCATCAGCTCCTGCAAACGGTTCAGCACCAAATCATCACTGAAATCGATGCCGATGGCGTTCAAACGGTTGGCACCGTACAAATAGCGCGGCAAAGGCAGCGCGGGGTGGGTTTTGCCCTGCGTGGACACCGCAGCGTCCAAAGGATTGCGCGGCGAACGGATGCCGTCTGCCGTTTCTTCGGTTTCGGGCAGCGTGTCGGTGAGCTTCAGCGTAAAACGGTCGCGCATACGCCGCACGATGTAGGGCGACCACGCCGCCGTTTCGCCCACCGGCAGATACACACGGCAGCGCAAACCCCATTTTTTTTCGCCGGCAATGTGGTCAAACAGGCTCTCGCCCGCCCCAAACTGGCATTGAAACTCAAATTCCCGCTCCTTGCCCATGTGGTAAATCGCGGCAACCGTGTCGGGATTGTGCGTGGCAAACTGCGGATAAAGCGCGTCATCGGCTTCCAACAGCATTTGGGCGCACGCCAAATACGCCAAATCGGTGTGGGTTTTGCGGGTATAGACGGGATAACCGTTCAAGCCCGCATTTTGCGCGTTGCGGATTTCCTGCTCCCAATGCCCGCCCTTGACCAAACGCACCATCAGACGGGTGCGGTGTTTGCGGGCGGTATCGGCAAGCAGCTCGATAACGGCGGGAGCACGTTTTTGATAAGCCTGCACCGTCAAACCGATGCCGTGATAGCCCGCCAACACCGTTTCGCCCGCCAATTCCGCCACCAGCGACACGCCCAGCTCCAAAGTGGCGCTGTCTTCGCCTTCAAAACACACGGGAATTTGGTACTCTTTGGCAAGCAGCAGCAGCGATTTGAGCTTGGGCAGCAGATAGTCCTGCACCTGCGGCAGGCAGATGTGGCGGTAAAACGGGCATAAGGACGACAAACGCACCGACAAACCGTGTCCCGTGTACACGCCCGTGCGCCGCGTGAGTGCGCCGACCGTGTGCAGCGCATCGGTATAGCTCTGGTAATGGGCTTGGGCTTCGGCTTCGCTCAAAGCGGTGGTGCAGGGCAGGGCGAAAGAAAAACAATAACCGGATTTTTCGCGTTTTTTGTATTTTTTCGCCGCTTCTTCGATGCTGCTGCCCGCAACAAAATGCGCGGCGAGCATGCGGACGGTTTGTTCGGCTTTTTGCATGCGCCGGTGCGGGTCGCGCAGAGCGGCATCGTGGTCGGCGGCGCCGGCTTTGCCGGTGAGCCTGTGCAGCCAAGAAACGGGCGGGTCTTCGGTGTGGCGCAGGATTTTGTCCCAATCGCCCTGTGCGAGCGCGTCTTGCAGCAGGGCGTGGCGGGACGGGGCATCGGCAATGCGCGGCAAGGCTTCGGTCAAACACATCAGGGCGCGTCCTTCGGCATGGAGCGGCGACCATGTTTCCAACAAAGCCCGTGCGCCGTGCGTGTCGCGGCAACGGGCTTTGGCAGCCAATTCCCGCGCCGTTTCGTCTGCCGCATCGCGCTGGGCGGGGGGAATGTCCAGCCGTCCGAACGCATCGGCAACGCACTGGGCTTCATCGCGGCGGAAAGCGGCGGTAACAGCGCGGCGCAGGGGATTGGTCTGTTGTGGAAAGAATTGGAACATGGCTTTTTCCTGCTTCGGAATACGGCAAACAACAAACCGTAAATCTTAACGGAAATCAAAAGGGGCGACAAATTGTTTGTCGCTGCGGGCGGGTGCGGGTGTTTCCAAAATGCCGACAAAGCCCGATAAAAAATGTGCCGTCATGCCCGCGCATGCGGGAATCCGTTGCCCGATTTTTGGCAAGCGGTGTTTTGCCAAGGCTTGTCGTGCTTCGGCTCGGCTTCCTGCCGGCGCGGCGTTTTTTCGGCTATAGTTAAAATGCTTTATTTTCCATACGGCGTTGGCTCGCCTTGCCGTATTATCCATACTGTCTGCGGCTCGCCGCCTTGTATGAAAAATAAATCATTTCAACTATAATTGATGACACGCCCTAAGCAAATGAAATCAGGGCAGACGTGTCCGCAGTGCCGGTGAAGTGAACCGTGCGGTAAAGCGGTCAGCAGCACAAATCCGCCGAAGCGATTTGTGAATGGCTCAATGTTTGTGTTTGGCACACTTTCCGCAGCGAGTCAAAATCTTTCGAATGAATGCTTTACATTTGCGCCCGAATGCGCTAACATGTAGTTTCAGGTTTTGATTTTTTCACCCACTTTCAGGAGCGTGTCATGAAACGCCAATCCAATCCAATCCAATCCAATCCAATCCAATCCAATCCTGACTGCCGTTGCGGCCGCGTTTTTGCTGGCAGCGTGTAGTTCTTCAGACGACATAGCCGGCAAAGTCGGCGGAGTCGTTGTCGGCGGCGCGGAAGCGCAATCCGCCACATTCAAATCCCGAGCCTTAACCGTAGCCAATGACAATTTGACGGTTCTGTCGGTGGACGGCAAAAAACTGGCACTGACCCCGCCGAAAGGGGCGCAAACCCGCACCAACGACTATTTTGTCGAATGGCGTGCCAAAGGCAGTGAAGGCATGGTCAGCGACCACATGAAGCACAGCCGTTATGGCATGAGGGCGGAGGGCGGACATGCTTATCTGTTCGCGCAGGGCGACATGACCCCCGCATCTGCCATGCCCACCGCCGCCACGCCCGTCCGCTATTTGGGCGGTGCGATGGTGGTGCAGTTGAAAGGTGGCAATGATTTGCAGGGCACATCGGAATTTACGGTGAATTTTGCCGAGAAAAAGCTGGACGGCAACCTTGTGTTTAACGAGTGGACAACGCCCGTGCAATTTGCCAACGTGAAAATTGATGGCAACCGCTTCAAGCAGCAGCAGGGCGGGCAGGTGATTGACGGGGCGTTTTTCGGTAAGGACGCGGCGGAACTGGCGGGCGTGTTCTACAAAACCAAAGACAATGCCGATACCGTAGGCGATTTTCTGGGCGCGTTTGGCGCGAAAAAGCATTAATTGGCATTGATGTTGCGGGCGTGTGGTGATGCGCCCGAAAGCAATCCCCGAACTTCGGTTCGGGGATTTTTGCGGTTTGAGGGATTGTCATCATGAAAGCAACGCCGTCATGCCCGCGCAGGCGGAAATCCAAGTCGAAGCACGAGCAACCTTGATAAAACACGGCTTGCCAAGCATCGGGAGGTGGATTCCCGCATTCGCGGGAATGACGGATTTTTTATATTGCACTGAATTTCAGTATAAAAATTTAATTGATGACACGCCTTAGCCCATGCTGCCGAACAGCACCATCATCAAGGGCGCGGCAAGATTGACCACAAAACCAAAACTCACCGCCACCGGCACAACCGCCAAACCGCCCGCGTGCTGAATCACCGGCAAAGCAAAATCCATGCTGGTTGCCCCGCCGATGCCCACCGCGCTGTACGCCGTCCGCCGCATCAGCACGGGAATCACCGCCAGCGCAAACAGCTCGCGCAGCAAATCGTTCAACAACGCCACACTGCCCCACGCCGCACCGTAGCTTTGTGCCATCAGCATGCCCGAGAGCGAATACCAACCGTAGCCCGAAGACAGGGCAAGCCCTTGCCACACCGAAACTTTCGGCACGCACAGCGCAAACAGCAGCCCCGCTGCCGCGCACGAAAGCATGAACACCACGCTCAACTGCAAGCCGCGCCGGTTCAGCAGAATCTGCCGCAACGGAATTCCGCCGCCGCGCAATTGCAGCCCCACCAGAAAAATCATTGCCATCAGGGTATAATGCCCGATATCTTGATGCGGCAGCCACGCCGCCGGCAGCAACAAGCCCAAAACCAGCCCCAACAGCACCGTTGCCAACTGCTTCAAACCGTTGGCAAACGACACCTGATGCGGTGCGGCGGCAGCCGAAGCGGGCTGCCACGCAAAACGGCGGTCGAACCAGCGCATGGCCGCCAAATTGCAGCCCGTCAGCAGCGCAAACAGCAACAGCGCGTAAAACGCGATGCCGCCCAATTCCCGCCCCAAATTCTCCACCTGTGCCAACCCCATGCCAATCAGCAGCAAAATCAAATACACGCACACATTGAGCAAGTGGTCGGTCAGGCGCAGCGCAGGTGCGGGCAGGCGAAAACAAAAGCCGACAAACATCGGCAGCAAAATCACGGCAACGGTTTGCAAATTATCCAGCATGGGGTTTGGGTCGGAATAAAACGGGCATTATAGCCCAAACCGCTCCCCATGCCGCTTTTCCGGAAAAATGCTTGGGTGTGTCGTCAATTAGCCGAAAAAACGCAGCACCGTCATGCCCGCGCCGCAGGAATCCGGGTCGAAGCGCGACAAACGTTGATAAAACATCGCTTGCCAAGCATCAGGCAGTGGATTCCCGCATTCGCGGGCATGACGGCTCGGTGTTTTTTGGTTGATTGATGACACGCCCCAAGTTCAAACAATCAGTTTGGAAATGGTTTTAAATGCGGGGTGCTTCGCGTCCCGAAGCAGTTGGAACAGCACGCTTTCGATGTTGCTCACCACCGCTCCTGCCGCAAGGCATTGGCGCAAACCGTTTTTCTTGTTGGCGGGGGTGCGCGACGCCACGCATTCCTGCGGCAGATACACGTTCAGACCCCACAACTGTAAAGCCAAAACCGTTTGCAACACGCAAATATGGGTTTCGCAGCCGAGCAGTACGATGTTTTCCGCATGATGTGCCTTAATGGCTGCCGCCACTTCGTCAGTATAGGCAGAAAAGCGCGTTTTTTCAAAAACGGGGGCATCGCCTGCTGCGGTTTTGACATCTGCGGCGGTTACGCCCAAGCCTTTCGGATATTGTTCGGTAATCAGCACGGGTACGTCCAAAGCCCGCAAGCCGGTCAGCAGTTTGACCGAGTTGGCAACAAAATCGCCGCTTTCGTGCAAAACGGGCAGCAAACGCTCCTGAATGTCCACGACCAAAGCCACGGTGTTGTCGGTATTCAGCATGATTCAGTCCTCTTCAAGGTGTGGTGGAAAATGTTTCGATGTGTTTGATTTCAAAGCATTGGTGGATTTTTTTGTTGCGGAAATCATCGGGTACGGACTGTTTGGACAGGTCGCGCACGGCAAAATCCTCCGTCAGTTCCGCCGACAGGCTGAAGCTGCGTAAGTTGTTGGAGAAAAACAGTGTTCCGTTGTTGGTCAGCAGCTTCATGCAGTCGCGCACCAGTGCGGCGTGGTCGCGCTGAATGTCCAAAATGTCTTGCATTTTTTTGCTGTTGGAAAAGCTGGGCGGGTCAAGCACAATCAGGTCGAATTGTTTTTTGGCGGCGATGGCTTGGCGCAGGTATTGGCGGACGTCGGCGCGAATGATTTGGTGTTGTGCGCCCGTGATGCCGTTCAGGGCGAAGTTGCGTTGCGCCCAATCAAGGTAGGTGTTGGACAAATCGACGGTTTCGCTGGATTGCGCCCCGCCTGTGGCGGCGTACACGCTGAAGCTGCCGGTGTAGGCAAACAGGTTGAGAAAGCGTTTGCCCTGTGCGATGTCGCCAACCCGTTGGCGGGTGTTGCGGTGGTCGAGGAACAGCCCCGTGTCCAGATATTTGTCGAGATTGACCCAAAATTTGCGCCCGTGTTCGCTGATGACGAAGTCGCTGCCGGTGCTGCCGGTTTTTTCGTATTGCTGTAAGCCTTTTTGCCGTGTTCTTTGTTTCAGGTGTATGTTTTCTTTGGGTAAACCGTAGACGAATTGCACGGCGGCAAGCACGTCTTCCAGCCAACGGCGGTAGTCGGACGGGGGCAGCAGCCAGCCGGTATCGTATTCCTGTAGGTGGATATGCTCGCCGTAAACATCGATGGCAAAAGGAAATTGCGGCACGTCGCGGTCGTAGGTGCGCCACGCTTCCAGATTCAGGCGTTTTGCCCATTTGAGGCGGTGCTTGAGGTTTTTGCCCAAGCGGTTCACAAAGGGGGAAAGGTCGGTCATGGCGGTGTGTCCGATTGCGCCGCCCCGCCTTGGGGCGGGACGGTTGTGCGTTACAGTTTGTCGGCAAGCCAAGTGTGGGCGTGGTGCAGCACTTCGGGCAGTTTCGCGGCATCGCTGCCGCCCGCCTGTGCCAAGTCGGGACGACCGCCGCCTTTGCCGCCCACCTGTTCCGCCGCCCATTTCACCAAGTCGCCCGCTTTCACCTGATTGGTCAAAGGCTTGGACACTCCCGCGCACAAGGATACTTTGCCCTCATTGACGGCGGCGAGCAAGACCACGGCGCGGTCGGATTGTCCGCACAAGTCGCTGACGATATTGCGTAAAGCGGCAGCGTCCGCGTCCATCTGCGCCGCCACCAGCAATGCGCCTTTCACTTCCTGCGCGTTTGCCAACAACTTCGCGCCTGCCTGTGCCGCCAATTCGCTTTTGGCGGCGGCGAGGGCTTTTTCAAGCTGCTTGGTGTGCGCCGCCTGCGCTTGGATTTTGGCGAACACGTCTTTTTCGGTTTGCGCCTTTACTTCGGCGATGATGGATTTAAGCAATTGTTCCTGCTGTTGAATCCGTGCAAACGCCGCTTCGCCGCACACCGCTTCCACACGGCGCACGCCCGCCGCGATGCCGCCTTCGCCGATGATTTTGAATACGCCGATGTCGCCCGTCCGCGCCACATGTGTGCCGCCGCACAACTCGGTGGAAAAATCGTCCATTTTCACCACGCGCACAAATTCGCCGTATTTTTCGCCGAACAACATCATCGCGCCCGTTTTTTGCGCGTCTTCAAGGCGCATGGTTTCCACTTTCACGGGGACGTTTGCCATAATCGCGGCATTGACGCGGCGTTCCACTTCGGCGATTTCGTCCGCGCTGATGGGGGCGGGGTGGGAAATATCAAAACGGGTCAAATCTTTGTTTTGAAAAGAACCTTTTTGTTCAACATGGCTGCCCAACACATCGCGCAGGGCTTGGTGCATCAGGTGGGTAACGCTGTGGTTGCGGGTGGTGGCGGCTCGGACGCTTTCGTCCACTTGCGCGGACACTTTGTCGCCGATTTTCAGGCTGCCTGAAACGGCTGCGCCCAAATGTCCGTGTACCGCCGCCTTGATTTTTTGGGTGTCGCGCACGTCAAAACGCCCGTTTGCCGCAACAATCGTGCCGACATCGCCGACTTGTCCGCCGCTTTCCGCGTAGAACGGGGTTTGCGCCAGCACGATGATGCCGTTTTCGCCTTCGCGCAGTTCGTCCACCGCCGTGCCGTCCCGATACAGGGCAAGGATTTCGCTGTCGCAAGTGCGTTGTTCGTAGCCGCAAAATTCGGTGTCCGCGCCGTGATAGGCGACTTGCGCGTCCGCTTTGAAGTTTTGCGCGGCGCGGGCGCGGGCGCGTTGGGCTTCCATTTCGCGGTTAAAGCCGTCTTCGTCCAAATCAATGCCCAGTTCGCGTGCCATGTCGGCGGTGAGGTCGTAGGGGAAGCCGTAGGTGTCGTAGAGTTTGAACACGTGTTCGCCGTCTAAAATAGGTTTTTGCTTGTGGCTAAACTCTACTAACTGTGGAATAGCTTTTTCTAACGATTTAATGAAATTAGCACGTAGTTCTTCTAAATCTTCTTTTTCGCTGAATCCAGTTCCTGCACTTACTGCTGCGCCTACAGCAGCACCGGCTCTTACTGGAACTTTAACGCCAAAGAGATTTGCAACTAATGCCAAACCAGCTCCAACAGCCGCACCTTTTAAGCCATCTGAAAACACGCTTTTGTCAATTGCAATTTGATTTTGATTATTCTTGAAATATTGTTCGGCGTTTTTCCAATTTTCATAGTTAAATTTAAATGAATTAATTTTATCTGAATTAGGCTTGAATACTAATTCCCAAGAATTATTCGCTAATTTTACGGATGATGCGGACAAAATCTCATTGTGGAAAGGTTTGTCATAAACATATTGACACAAAAGATTAAATTGTGTTTTTGATAATTCATCTTCAAACAATTTCAAACCAGTTTCCAAAGTCTGTCCGAAGCGCACTTCTTCGCCGCGCAGGGCTTCCATGATTTTGGTTTGCTGCTCTTTCAATTCGGGATAGGCATCGCCCATTTCGCGCACCAAATCGGGAACGAGTTTGTAGAAAAACGCTTGTTTTTGACCGAGTTTGTAACCGTGCCGCACGGCGCGGCGGATGATGCGGCGCAACACATAGCCGCGCCCTTCGTTGGCGGGCAGCACGCCGTCTGCAATCAAAAAGGCGCAGGCGCGGATGTGGTCGGCAATCACTTTCAGACTGGGAACGTCTTGGCTGAACGGCACGCCGGTTTCGCGGGCGGCGGCTTGGAGCAGGTTTTGAAACAAATCAATCTGATAATTGCTGTTCACATGCTGCATGACGGCGGCCATGCGTTCCAAGCCCATGCCGGTGTCCACGCTGGGTTTGGGAAGCGGGTGCATGGTGCCGTTTTCATCGCGGTTGAACTGCATAAACACGCAGTTCCAAATTTCAATAAAACGGTCGCCGTCTTCTTCGGGGCTTCCGGGCGGGCCGCCCCAGATGTGGTCGCCGTGGTCGTAAAAAATTTCCGAGCAGGGCCCGCACGGGCCGGTGTCGCCCATTTGCCAGAAGTTGTCGGAGGCGTAACGGCCGCCTTTGTTGTCGCCGATGCGGATGATGCGGCTTTCAGGCAGCCCGATTTCATCGCGCCACACGGCGTAGGCTTCATCGTCTTCGGCGTAAACGGTGGCGAGCAGTTTGTCGGCGGGCAGGTTCAGCCACGCGGGGGAGGTGAGAAATTCCCAAGCGAATTTGATGGCGTCTTGTTTGAAATAGTCGCCGAAGCTGAAGTTGCCCATCATTTCAAAAAAGGTGTGGTGGCGGGCGGTGTAGCCGACGTTTTCCAAGTCGTTGTGTTTGCCGCCGGCGCGGACGCATTTTTGTGCGGTGGTGGCGCGGGTGTAGGGGCGTTGGTCAAAGCCGAGAAACACGTCTTTAAACTGGTTCATGCCGGCGTTGGTAAACAGCAGGGTGGGGTCGTCGTGCGGCACGAGCGGGGAGGAGCGGACGATTTGGTGTCCTTTGGATTCAAAAAATTGCAGGAATTTTTGGCGCAGTTGGGAAGTGTTCATCTTGTTCCTTTTCGGCATGTGCCGTCCTGTGCGTTGAGGCAGATGGGGAAAACGCTGATGTGAAATAGGAAAACGTGCGGTGTGGCGCGGGTGGCGTCCGCATACGGGAATGGGTGGCGGTGCGGCTTGTTTGCTGCTGCCGTGTGTGCCGTGCAGCGTTTCCGTTTGCCCCAATCATAGCACAGCCGCCGTTTTTCAGGTATATTTCCATTTCTTTCATATGCACAAGGACGATAAGGATTAGGCTGATGTTGAGCAAACCCGAAGAAGTGATTATGGCGGTGTTGGCGGCGGTGTGGGTGGTTTTGACCTATTTTCTTGCCGGCTGGACGGGGGCGGCGGCGAAATACGTTTTGCTGATTACCGCGTTTAGCGGGGTGTGGGCGGTGCTGGCGTTTTTGTTGTGGAAAACGGGCTGGGCTGGGCGTTTGTGGCCGGTGTTGGCGGGCGGTTTGGTGGCGTGCTGGTGGCCGTTTTTGGATTGGTTTGCGGTGCGCGGGATTGTGTCGCAAAAGGGCGGGGCGTTGGTGGTGGCGGCGCCTTGGTATGCGTCTTGGGGGTTCAAGCTGCTGCTGTCGCTGGCGGTAACGGCGGCAGGGTATTGGCACAAATGGCGTTTGGCGCGAAAGGCGAAGTTTTAAAAAACAAAAACACCGTCCGAAACATCGGGCGGTGTTTTTTTGTATTTTTGTTGGAAATCCGTGCAATGTAGAAAATCCCGTCATTTCCGCGCAGGCGGGAATCCAGTTTGAAATCAAACCAATGTTTGTGAAATCAGAGCATGGATTCCCGCCTGCGCGGGAATGACGGAATAGAGTGTTTTATCGGTTTCAGGCAGCCTGAAATTTACACGATTTCGGCTTTGGTAATCACCACGGGTTCGACCGGCACATCATCGTGGTAGCCGTGCCGTTTGGTGGCGACTTGTTCGATGGCGTCCACCACGTCGAAGCCTTCGACCACTTTGCCGAACACGGCGTAGCCCCAGCCCGGAATGCTCGGCTCGGTGTGGTTCAGGAAGGTGTTGTCTTTGGTGTTGATGAAAAACTGGGCGGAGGCGCTGTGCGGGTTTTGGGTGCGTGCCATGGCAATGGTGTATTTGTCGTTGCTCAGGCCGTTTTGCGCTTCGTTTTCGATGGGCAGTCGGGTGGGTTTTTCGTTCATGTCGCTGTCCATGCCGCCGCCTTGAATCATGAAGTTTTTGATGACGCGGTGGAAGATGCAGCCGTCATAGTGTCCGTCTTTGACGTATTGTTCGAAATTGGCGGCGGTGAGCGGGGCTTTTTCGTGGTCGAGCTCCAAGGCAATGACGCCGAAGTTGGTGTGGAGTTTAATCATGGTGCTTTGTCCTTTGCGAATATAAGCAGGAAGTTGGGGTTGAAAAAATTTTACGGGGCGCGGTACAGGGGCAGTACGCGGGGCAGTTCGTTTTGCAGGTTGCGGATGCGGTCGTTGTGGGTGGGGTGGGTGGAGAGTATTTTGACGATGGTGTTGTTGTTGTCGCGCAGCCGATTCATTTTCTGCCACAGGCTGATGGCAGCTTGGGGGTGGTAGCCCGCTTGTGCCATCAGGCGCATGCCGCCGATGTCGGCTTCGTGTTCGGCGCTGCGGCTGAAGGGTTTGTCCACGCCCAAGTCCACTGCCAAGCCCAAGCCGGTGTTGATGAGGTTGCCGTCTACGCCGGTGGCTGCCTGCAGCAGTCCGCCGCCGATGTGCGCCGCCAAGCCGATGCCGAAATTGCGGTTGCTTTCGTGTTTGGTGTGTTCGAGCAGGGCGTGGGTCATTTCGTGTCCGATGATGGCGGCGATTTCGTCGTCGTTCAGGTCGGGCTGTTCGACCATGCCGGTGTACACTGCCATTTTGCCGCCGGGCATGGCCCATGCGTTGATTTCTTTGCTGCGGATGACGGTGAGTTCCCATTGGAAGGGCTGGCCGGTGCGGTTGGCGGCATCGGCGTGCGGCACCAAGCGGCGGAATACGGCATGAATGCGTTGTGCGGTGGGCGATTGGGTGTCGATTTGCCCTTTTTGTGCGGCGGCGGCAACGATGCTGCGGTATTCGCGGGCAGATTGCGAATTGAGTGAAGCGCTGTCGGTAACGGCGCAAGCGCACAGGCACAGTGTCAAAGCGGCGAGCAGGGCGGCTCGTTTCATCGAAATTCCTTATGGTGTTGCGGGGGTTCGGTTTGGCGGCGCACGGGGTTGCGCCCCGCCCGAACAAAAGCGGATTCTACCACTGTAAACGGCGGGGTTTCAAACCGAAAAAGGCATTTTGACGCATGCGGCTGCCGACCGAAAAACCACACCCTTGACGGTCGGGCGTGCGCTTGCGGTTACAAACGGCGGCAAAGCTGCTACCATACCGCCACCACACCATCGGGCGCACTCATGCGCCGCACCGGCACGGGAAACGCGCCCCGCCCGATGTTCCCGCCGATACCGGCGTGGTTTGAACCGAAAAAAAGGAATATTGATGAACACACCGATGACCCGCCGACACCGCCTGTTGCGTCTGCCGCTTGCCTTCTGCCTGATGTGCGCGGCAGCCTGCGCGGCCACAACCGCCCCATCTGCCGCCGCCCTGCACGGCGACTGGGTGCTGCTGACGGTGGACGGCACACCCGCCGACACGGCACACGCACGGCTGTCGTTTGACGACCAAGCCCATTTCACGGCCACCGCCGGCTGCAACCGGATTTTCGGCAGCTACCGCACCGGCAACGGACGGCTGACCCTGCCGCCCGCCGCCTCCACCCTGCGCGCCTGCGATGAAGCCCTGATGGCGGCGGAAAACCGCCTGCACCGCGTGTTGGCAAACCTGAACAACGCCCCCTTCACCATCACGCAAAACCGCCTGACCGTCCGCAACCGGCAAGGGCGCACCGTTCTCGAAGCCCGCCGCCTTCAAGCAGGAGAAACACCGTGAGCCGCACCACCTTCACCCAACGCAAAAACGCCGTTCTGCCCGTCCACCGCCGCAGCATGCCCGCCTCTGCGCCTGAAGCGCCCCCGCCCGCGCCGCCCAAAGCCCCCGCCAAAGCCCGCGTTCCCGCCCGCCAAGACCTGCAAAACGCCAAAGTCTTGGTGGTGGGCGACGTCATGCTCGACCGCTACTGGTTCGGCGAAGTGTCGCGCATCTCACCCGAAGCGCCCGTACCCGTTGCCAAAATCGGCAAAACCGACCACCGCGCCGGCGGAGCCGCCAACGTGGCGCGCAACATCGCCGCCTTGGGCGGCAAAGCCGCCCTGCTGGCAGTGGTCGGCGAAGACGAAGCCGCCGACATCTTGGACAAACTCATGGAAAACAGTGGCGTCGATGCCCACCTGCACCGCAGCACCGACATCGCCACCACCCTGAAAATGCGCGTATTGGCACGACACCAACAACTCATACGTCTGGACTTTGAAAACCGTCCCGACACCGAAAGCCTCAACCGCGTATACCAACAATACTTGGCACTGATGCCCCAATATGATGCCGTCATCTTGTCCGACTACGGCAAAGGCGTCCTGACCCACGTTGCCGCCATGATTCAAGCCGCACGGGCGGCGGGCAAACCCGTTCTCATCGACCCCAAAGGCAGCGACTACCGCAAATATCGCGGCGCCGCCCTGCTCACCCCCAACCGCACCGAGCTGGCGGAAGCCGTCGGCGCGTGGTGCGGCGAAGACGAACTCGAACAAAAAGCCCACGCCCTGCGCCGCGAACTCGACTTGGGCGCACTGCTGCTCACCCGCAGCGAAGAAGGCATGAGCCTGTACCGCGAAGGGCAAACCGACCACCAATCCACCCGTGCCCAAGAAGTGTTTGACGTATCGGGTGCGGGCGACACCGTCATCGGCACGATGGGGCTGTGCTTGGCAGCCGGCTGCGGCTGGGCGGAAGCCATGCACATTGCCAACGCGGCGGCGGGCGTGGTCGTCTCCAAGCTCGGCACCGCCGTGTGCAGCCTTGACGAACTGCACGCCGCCCTGTCGCGGGAAGACTAAGACGTGTCATCAATTAAACTTTTTTACTGAAAATCAGCATAATACAAAACACTGTCATTCCCGCACGGGCGGGAAGCCGAGTCGAAGCACAACAAACCCCGACAAAACACCGCCTGCCAAACATCGGGCAGTGGCTTCCCGCCTGCGCGGGAATGACGGATTTTTTACCGGGCTGATTCCCATCAGAAATTGAAATAATGGCACGCACCGGCGCATACCGCCAAAGACCCCGCACACATCAAACCCAAAACCAAAAACAAGGAAACCGCAACATGAGCATCATCGTAACCGGCGCGGCCGGCTTCATCGGCAGCAACATCGTCCGCGCCCTCAACCGGCGCGGCATCACCGACATCATCGCCGTAGACAACCTTGCCCGCAGCGAAAAATTTCGCAACCTGCGCGATTGCGACATCGCCCACTATCTCGACAAACACGAATTTATCCGCCAAATACGCGGACACTGCTTCCCATGGCGCGATGTCCGCGCCGTCTTCCATCAGGGCGCGTGTTCCGACACCATGAACCACGACGGCGTGTACATGATGGACAACAACTACCAATACTCGCTGGACATACTCGACTGGTGTCAGGACGAAGGCATCGCCCTGATTTACGCCTCCAGCGCCGCCGTGTACGGCAAAGGCGAAGCCTTCCGCGAAGAGCCCGAATACGAATGCCCGCTCAACATCTACGGCTATTCCAAATGCCTGTTCGACAGGATTGTGTCGCGCCGTTTGGAAGCGGGCGTGCGCGCCCAAATTGTCGGCTTGCGCTATTTCAACGTGTACGGCGCACGCGAGCAGCACAAAGGACGCATGGCATCGGTGGCGTTCCACCACTTCCACCAATACCGCAACTGCGGGCATGTGGAACTGTTCGGCGGCTGGGACGGCTATGCGGACGGCATGCAGCAGCGCGATTTTGTCAGCGTGGAAGACGTGGCGGAAGTGAACCTGTATTTTTTCGACCACAGCGAACAATCGGGCATTTACAACTTGGGAACGGGGCAAAGCCAAACGTTTAACGACTTGGCGGCGGCAACCGTCAATGCCTGCCGTGTGGCAGAGGGCTTGCCCGCATTGCGTTTGGAAGAGCTGGTGGCGCAGGAGCTGATACGCTACAAGCCGTTTCCCGATGAATTGAAAGGAAAATACCAGAGTTTCACCGAAGCGGACATCGGCAAGCTGCGGGCGGCGGGCTATACCGCGCCGTTTTTGGACGTGGACGAAGGGGTCAGCCGTTATGTGTATTGGCTGATGACGTGTCAGGACTAAAGCGCGTCATCAATTAGCCGGAAAACCCTGAAAACCCCGCACCGTCATGCCCGCGAATGCGGAAATCCGAGCCAAAGCACGACAAACCTTGATAAAACATGGCTTGCCAAATATCGGGCATTGGCTTCCCGCCCGTGCGGGCATGACGGTGTTTTTTATTGCACTGATTTTCAGTAGGAAAATTTAAATAATCCCCCCGCCAACACCAGCCATCGGCTATAATGGCGCATGAAGCACGCCTTTTCCAACCCACTTTCCAAAGGACAAATCATGATAAACAAACCGTCATATCTGATTGCCGCCCTGCTGATGATGCCCGTGCTGGCATCGGCATGCAACAACCCTCAAGACCCCGGCTTTGCTGCCTGTATGCAAAACGAAGCCATGCACAGAGACCATGCGCACAGAATGCATATGTCTCCTTCCCCAGCACCGGCTGCAGTAACCTACTATTCCCGCTATGGTGTGGTTGTACAAGGATGGCGACATAATGAACCAACTACTATTTTTCGTGCGAACGACTACCCTTCTATGGAAATGGCTGAGCATGCTGCAATTACTCGTTGTCGCCAACAAGGATTAACTACCTGCAATGTACTTTTTAATTATCAGAACGGCTGCTTTGCTCTGACAAAGGGTACACTGTCTCCAACGGTGCAAAGGGTTTTTCCCGGTGTTCATAAAAGCAGCAAATGGCGTGCAAGAAATCAGTCCATGCAAAATTGCCGAGCCAGTGCGACAAACTGTGAGGCTTACGGTACTGTAGATTGCGCTCTTCCATCACGAACACCTTATTAAATCTCGGTCGGAAGCATGATGGTTTTCCTGATTGCTTACGGGCGCGGCGGTGGCTGTCCGTTTTGAGCCGTTTGGGCAATCTGCCGCTAGGCGTGTCATCAATTGACTGAAAAAACACGGCACCGTCATGCCCGCGCAGGCGGGAAGGGTGTAGCTTGGCTTGGAGCGAAGCGCAAACCCAAAAAAATCCATAAATTTTCGGAAAAATGTTGGGTTGAAACGAAGTGAAAACCCAAGCTACGCTTGCTTGCCAAACATCGGGCAGTGGCTTTACGCCCGTACGGGCATGACGGCGTTTTTGTATAATGCTGATTTTCAGTATAAAAATTTAAATGATGGCACACC
>NZ_AUAP01000030.1 GCF_000428785.1 Conchiformibius kuhniae DSM 17694
AAATGTCGCCATGACTGGTTGCCAAAGCGCGGGTTTGCAATGCAGAATTCTTTTCGATTACCATAATGGCTGTTTGGCGTTATCAGCAGGACAGATGTCTTCAGGTGTGCCAAAAGTTTTTCCGGGTTTCCACGGACAGTCAAAGTGGCGGGCAAAGTCTCAGGCATTGCAAACATGTACAAATGCTGGAGCAAAAAATTGTTATATTCATGGGGAAATTAAATGTTCCCTTCCTTCGCGAACACCTTATTAAATCTCGGTCGGAAGCATGATGGTTTTCCTGATTGCTTACGGGCGCGGCGGTGGCTGTCCGTTTTGAGCCGTTTGGGCAATCTGCCGCCACGCTCTAATCGGGCGTGTCATTATTTAAACTTTTATGCTGAAAATCAGCATGATACAAAAATGCCGTTATTCCCGCGCAGGCGGGAATCCACCGCCGGATGTTTGGCAAGCGATGTTGTATCAGGGTTTGTTGTGCTTTGACTTGGATTCCCGCCTGCGCGGAAATGACGGTGCGGGGTTGTCGCGGTCAATTGATGACACGCCCTGAGTCGTGCCATCAATTAAAATTTTCTACTATAAATCAGTGCAATACCAAAACGCCGTCATGCCCACGAATGCGGGAAGCCACTGCCTGATGTTTGTGAAGCAAGCGTAGCTTGGGTTGAAACGAAGTGAAAACCCAACATTTTTTCCGAAAATTTATGGATTTTGTCGGGTTTGCGCTTCGCTCCAAGCCAAGCTACCCCCTTCCCGTCTGCGCGGGAATCCAAGTCAAAGCACGACAAGCCTTGATAAAACATCGGGCAGTGGCTTCCCGCCTGCGTGGGAATGACGGCGTTTTTTTATTATGCTGATTTTCATAACAAAAGTTCAGACAACACTCCCTACGCTTGGATAATCCGCCACTTTGGGCGCGTTTGACGGCGCAAGTGCGCTTGCGTGCCGCACCGTTGGGCGGATTTGGACGCGGCGGTAAACGCGATTACCGGCGCGGGCGGCATCGCGGTGGTGGCGCACCCGATGCGTTACGATTTGTCGGCAACGGCGCGGCGGACGTTGCCGGCGGAATTTCGCGGGTTGAGCAGACGGGCGGTGGCGGTGCATGGCGGCAGTTGCAGTTTGGGCGACCGTTTGAATGACGCGCTGATGGCGGAACGCTTTGATTTGTGGGCGAGTGCGGGCAGCGATTTTCATCGTGAGGGCGCGTATGGTGTGGCATTGGGGGCGTGTCCGGAGCTGCCGCCGCTTTGCAAGCCGGTGTGGGAATATTTTCGTGAGCCGTTTCAGGCAGCCTGAACAATCGGGTTTTTATTGATTTTCACCATCGCGGGCAGCCCGAACACCGTCCGCTTCCGTTTTGGCAAACGCCGCACACACTGCCACAATCTCCGCACCAAAGCGCCCGATTTTCGCCGCGCCCAAGCCGTATACTTCCTCCAAATCATCAAGTTGCGCGGGCATGCGCCGCACAATGTCCTGCAAAGTGCGGTCGCCGCAAACGATGTAGGCGGGCACATTGTCGGCGCGGGCGCGTTGCGTGCGCCATTGCCGCAAGGCTTGCCACAGGCGTTCTTCGCGCTCGGTACGCAGCCAGTCGCCGCGCGGGGTTTGCACGGCGGCTTTGTCGCGTTTGAGCGGGCGCAGCAGCACGGTTTCGCTGCCTTTGAGTACGGGCTTGGCGGCGGCGGTGAGGCGCAGGGCGTGGTGGCGGTGCGGGTCGCTGTCCAGCAGCCCCAAGCCGATGCATTGGCGCACGATGTTGCGCCACGCTTTTTCGCCCAAGTCCGCGCCGATGCCGAAGGTGGAGAGTTGCTCGTGGCGGTTGCGGCTTATCCAGTCGTCCGCTTTGCCGCGCAAGACGTTGATAACGTAACCGGCGGCAAAGTCCTGCCCCACGCGGTAAACGCAGCTTAACAGTTTGCGCACGTTTTCCGTGCCGTCAAAACGGGCGGGCGGGTGGCGGCAGTTGTCGCAGTTGCCGCAGGGTTCGGACGTTTCGCCGAAGTGCCGCAGCAGGGGGACGCGCCGACAGCCTGCGGTTTCGCAAATGTCAAATACGGCGTTGAGTTTTTGCAGTTCTATTTGTTTTTGGGTGTCGTCCGCGCCGCTTTGGGCGATGCGTTCGCGCAGCAGCATCAGGTTGTTCATGCCGTAGCACAGCCAACTGTTTGCAGGCAGCCCGTCCCGCCCCGCACGTCCGCTTTCCTGATAAAAATGCTCGATGCTTTGCGGCATGTCCAGATGGGCGACAAAGCGCACGTCCGGTTTGTCGATGCCCATGCCGAAGGCAACGGTGGCAACGATGATGATGTTGTCTTCGCGGGTGAAACGGCGCTGGTGTTCGGCGCGGGTGTCCATCGGCAAACCGGCGTGGTAGGGCAGGGCGTTGAGTTTGTGTCCGCGCAAAAAGGCGGCGGTGTCTTCCACGCTTTTGCGGCTCAGGCAGTAAACGATGCCACTTTGCCCTGCCATTTGTTTTTGAATAAAATCCAGAAGTTGTTTCTTGCCGTTGTTTTTTTCTACGATTTGGTAGTAAATATTGGGGCGGTCAAAGCTAGAGGTAAACTCGGCGGCATCGTGCAAATGCAGATAGTGTTTGATGTCGGTGCGGGTTTGCGCATCTGCGGTGGCGGTGAGGGCGATGCGGGGAATGTGGGGATAGCGTTGCGCCAGCAAGCCGAGGGCGCGGTATTCGGGGCGGAAGTCGTGTCCCCATTGGCTGACGCAGTGGGCTTCGTCTATGGCAAACAGGGAAACGCGGTTGTGGTCGAGAAAACGCAGGAATTTGTCGGACACGGCGCGTTCGGGGGCAACGTAGAGCAGTTTCAGGCTGCCTGAAGCGATGCGGTCGGCGATGTGGCGCAGTTGTTCGGGGGGCACGCCCGAATGCACCGCCGCCGCGTCCACGCCCGCCACGCGCAGGGCGGCGACTTGGTCGTCCATCAACGCAATCAGGGGCGACACCACCACCGCCACGCCTTCGCGCATCAGCGCGGGGATTTGGTAACACAGCGATTTGCCGCCGCCGGTGGGCATCAGCACCAGCGCGTTGCCGCCCGATGCCAGCGTGTCCACGATTTGCGCCTGATTGCCGCGAAAATCGGGATAGCCGAAAGTGTTTTGCAGGATTTGGCGGGCGGCGTTCATGGCGGGTTTCGGGCAAAAACGGCGATTGTACCGCCGCAAACGGCGGCGCGGCAAACGGGCGTTTGTGCCAAACTCGGTAAAAAGGCTTGGACGATGTGGGAATTTTGCGGAAAATGGGTGGTTTTCAGGCAGCCTGAAAAGGTTTCTCGTCAAATAAGGGGTACACGATGAATCAGCCGAACACGGTTTCCATTACCATGCAGCGCGGTTTTTTTATTTTGTGTCTGGCACTTTTCGCGTTTTGCGGCGGCAATGCCGCCCACACGCTGTTTACCGCCAAGCAGGGTTGGTGGGGAATATCGGTGGATATTTTGGCAATGATTTCGTCAGGCGTGGTGATGGGCTATTTTTATCGGTGTTTGCGCGATAAGCGCGTGCATATCCGTTTGGACGGACACGGCGTGTATTTGCGCGAAGCCGTCCGCGAGCAAAACGGTGTCCGCGCTACGGTAAACGATTTGACTTTGGCTTGGCAGGACATTGAGCGCTGCGAATTGAATGTGCGGATTTTTGGCGAACTGTGGGAACTTCATACGCGCAACGGCGCGTGTTACCAAACGGATTTGTTGGCATACGGCATTTGGCGCACCCGCACGTTTACCCGTAAAATCCAAGCCCTGCACCAAGCCGACCCCGAACAACGCGCCCGTTTGCTGGCAGAGTTTTAAAAAACCGTTTTACTTCATGTTTCAACGCACAGGGCTGCACATCAAGCACAGCCCTGTGCCTTGCAATAAAAAGCCATTTTACCGCCGTAAACGGCGGGGTTTCAAACCGAAAAGGAATTTTGATGAAATTACGCAAACACCTTTCCCTTGTGTCTGCCGTGCTGCTGCTCGCCGCCTGTGCCGGCAAAAACGGCATGCCCGCCTACACCGCGCCCGCCATGAGCGGCACTTGGAAAGACATCGGCGCGATTGAACGCCAAAACATCGTGGTCGCCTACGAAACCGGCAGCGTCCGCAAAAACGGTGCGGTTGCCCGTTTGCGCGACCGCAAAATCGTCATCAATCCCGCCAAAGCCGATTATACCGGCACGCCCCGCTACAAAATCGCGGTCGGCGAATGGGAGTTCCACTGCACCCACCGCAGCTACCGTTTGGCATCGGTGCGCTATTTGGACGAAAGCGGCAAGCCCATTCGTGAAGACCGTTTCACCCCCACCCAAATCCGCCACATGCCTTTAACCGCCGGCACAATCGCCGAAAAACAGTTCCGCATTGCCTGTAAATAGTTGTCGCCGCCGCCCAACATATTTTGCCGTCTGCAACGCGAAAGCAAACGCAACTGCTTGGCAACGTGTTAATATACGGGCGTATTTTTGATTGGAGACTTTTATGAAACGACTTTTTGCCGCCGCCTTGCTGCTGGCATCGGGCGCGTATGCCGCCACCCCCGCCGTCAATCAGGCAGAGCTTGCCAACGCGCAAATGCGTTATCAGGCTTTGGTCAAAGCCCAAACCACCGACCAAGCCGAATTAATCAAATTGCGCGGACGCTTGCAGGCTGCCGAACAACGTCTGCTGCAAGCGCATTGGGAAGTGAACCGTTTGCGTACCGAGCTGCTGATGCTGCAGGAAATCCACCAGCGCAATACCGGCGAACTGAAAAACGCCGGCGACCGTTTGGACAAAGCTTGGCGCGCCGTGTACGGACGCTGATTGTCCCACAAGCCCGTGCCACACGCCCGCTCCTGCGGGCGTTTGCTTTGCCGCAAACTCGGGTACAATACGCGCCGCACCCATTTTCAGGAAGACTCATGTCCGTTCACACCCTCACCCTGCTCGGCAGCACCGGCAGCATCGGCACCAGCACGTTGGACGTGGTGTCGCGCCACCCAAACCGTTTCCGTATTTTCGCCTTGGCGGGACACACCCGCACCAGCGTGTTGGCACAACAATGCGCCGCACACCGTCCGCGTTACGCCGTTGTCGCGGGCGAAAAAGAAGCCGCCGAACTGCGCCGCCTGCTGGCGCAACAAAACTCCGACACCGAAGTTTTGCACGGCGCACAAGCCTTGTCGGACGTGGCTTCCGCCCCCGAAGTAACGGGCGTGATGGCGGCGATTGTCGGCGCGGCGGGACTTGCCCCCACTTTGGCGGCGGCGGCGGCAGGCAAAACCGTGTTTCTTGCCAACAAAGAAACTTTGGTGATGTCGGGACGTTTGTTTATGGACACCGCCCGCCAAAACCGCGCCCGCATCCTGCCCGTGGACAGCGAACACAACGCCGTTTACCAAGTGTTGCCGCGCGATTTCAACGGCGATTTGGACGCGCACGGCATCGACAACATCATACTCACCGCATCGGGCGGGCCTTTCCTGCACACCGATTTGCGCGAATTTGACGCGATTACCCCCGCCCAAGCCGTCAAACACCCGAATTGGGCGATGGGACAAAAAATCTCGGTGGACTCCGCCACCATGATGAACAAAGGCTTGGAACTGATTGAAGCGCATTGGCTTTTCTCTTGTCCGCCCGCGCGATTGGAAGCCGTGATTCACCCGCAAAGCGTGATTCACAGCATGGTGCGCTATCGGGACGGTTCGGTATTGGCGCAAATGGGCGTACCCGATATGCGCACGCCGATAGCCTATTGTTTGGGGCTGCCTGAACGCATCGCCTCCGGCGCTGCCAAACTGGACTTCGCCGCATTGGGCGGCTTGACCTTCCATCAGCCCGATTTTGCACGTTTCCCCTGCCTGAAACTGGCATACGATGCCATGCACGCGGGCGGCTTTGCGCCCTGCGTGTTGAACGCCGCCAACGAAGCCGCCGTTGCCGCCTTTTTGCGCGGACAAATCCGCTTTACCGACATCGCCCGCACGGTGGCACACGCGCTGGAACACGTTCCCGCAGGCGAACCGGAAAGCATCGCCGCGCTGGTGTCCGCCGACACCGAAACACGGGCAAGGGCGGAAGCGTTTTTTCAGGCAGCCTGAAACCATGAACATTACCGTTCTCGCAGTCGGCACCAAAATGCCAAACTGGGTCAATACCGCCGTATCCGAATACGCCAAACGTTTCGGGCGCGACATCCGTTTCACCCTCAAAGAAATCAAGCCCGAAAAACGCGGCGCGGGCATCAACGCCGCACAAGGCATCGCCGCCGAAGAAAAACGCCTGCGCGAAGCCCTGCCCGCACAAGCGTTTGTCGTGGCATTGGACGAGCGCGGCGAAGCCCCCACTTCGCAACAGTTGGCGGAACATCTGCGCCGTTGGCAGCAGCGCGGCGAACACGTCTGCTTCATCATCGGCGGCGCGGACGGCATGGCGGACGCACTCAAACGCGAGGCAAACCTGCTGATGCGCCTCTCCAGCCTCACCCTGCCGCACGGCATGGTGCGCGTGCTGCTCACCGAACAGCTCTACCGCGCCGTGTCCATTCTCCACAACCACCCCTACCACCGCGAGTAAAAACACGGTGGCGCATCATCAATTGATTAGGGCGTGTTATCATTTAAACTTTTATGTTTAAAATCAGCACAATACAAAATACCGTCATTCCCGCACAAGCGGGAATCCACCGCCCGATGTTTGGCAAGCGATGTTTTATCAAGGTTTATTGTGCTTTGACTTGGATTCCTGCATTCGCGGGAATGACGGTACAGGGTTTTATTGGTCAGTTGATGACACGCGCTAATCGCGTTCTTTGCCGTCCAGCAGCACAAACACCACCGCCGACAACACCATCAACACCACCGTCAGCACCGCCGCGCGGTCGTGGTTTTCCGCGCCCACTTTACCCAAATGCTGATAAATCAAAGTGGTTAAAGTCGTCCATTCGGGGCGCGACAGCAACAGCGTGGCGGCAAATTCGCCGATGCCCGTGGCCGCCGCCAATGTCAAACCGCGCCGCAGGGCGGGCAGCAGCAAAGGCAGCGTTACCGCGCGGGCTGCCTGAAACGGCGTCGCCCCGCACACCCGCGCGGCAGCGACATAGGCGGGCGTCAGCGCGTCCCATGCCGCCAGTACGTCTTTGGTAACAAAGGGATATGCCAACAACGTGTACAGCCCCACCAACATCGCCAACGATGCCGACCAATCCGGATACAGCAACAGCATACCGAACGCCAAACACACCGGCGACACCATAAACGGCAAAAACGTCAGCGAGCGCAACACCGGCACGCGTCGCACCAAAGCCGCGTGCGCCAAGCCCAACAGCGCCGATGCCATCACCGCGCACGCGGTAAAACGCAGCGTGTTCCACAACGCCGCCAGCGTTTCCGCTTCCCACAACACCCGCCACGACCCGCCCGCGCCCGCCGCCCGCACCAACACCGCCAGCAAAGGCAGCAGGCAGAAAAACGCCAAGCCCGCCAACGCCGCCACCAGCAGCGTTTTCTCGGCAACGTTTTGCGGCGGGCGCGGCGCGAGCGGACGGATTTTCGCGGCGTGGGCGCGTTTGCCGAACCACGCGTATGCCGCGCCCGCCAAGGCGGTCGCTCCCAACACCAGCCACACCAGCACCGCCGCCCGCGCCATGTCCAATTCGTAGGCAATCAGTTGGTAGATTTCCACTTCGGCGGTGGCGTAACGCTGCCCGCCCAACAGCAACGCCAATCCGAATCCCGAAAAACAATACAAAAACACCAAACACGCCGCCCCCGCCAGCCAAGGCTGCAACACGGGTCGTTCCACCTGCCAAAAACGCTGCCACGCGCCCGCGCCGAGCGTTTGCGCCGCCGCCAAACGGTTGGCGGGCACGGCGCAAAATCCCTGATACGCCGCCCGCACCGCCACCGGCAAATTAAAAAACAAATTCCCGTAAATCAACAGGTAAGGCGTATCCTGCCAACCGCGCCACAGCAAACCGCGTTCGCCGAACAAGGTCAAAACGCCCATGCCCGCCACCAAAGTCGGCGTGATAAACGGCAGCATCAGCAGCCGCAGCAGCAACGCCCGTCCGCGAAACGCCAGCCGCGCCAGCACCCACGCCACCGGCACGCCCAGCAGCAGCGTTAAAATCGCGGTGCAGGCTGCCTGCAACGCCGTCCAGCCGATGCGCCAACGGTAGTAATCGTCGCCGAGCATTTCATGCCAAAGCGGCGCGGCATCTTGGTAACGCAGCATCGCCGTTAAGGGCGCGGCAACAGTTACTGCCAAAAATACGAGCGGAATCAGGGCAAACAACCAAAAACACAGGCGCAACACGGCAAACACCACACAAGGCAAAACCCCCATTGTAACTGCCGTTTTACAGTAATGGCACTTTTACGTTATAGTTTGCTTTTCCCACCCTTTCAGGAGTCTCCCCATGACCCAACAAGCAGCAGAACGCGTCCGCCACGCCGGTTTGCGCGGCAAAATCGTGTCCGCCGAACAAGCCGCCGAATTCGTCCACAACGGCATGACCGTTGCCGTAAGCGGCTTTACCGGCGCGGGCTACCCCAAAGCCGTCCCCACCGCCATCGCCGAGCGTGCCAAAGCCTTCCACGAGCGCGGCGAAGCCTTTGCTTTCGGCGTGATTACCGGCGCATCTACCGCCCCCGAGTGCGACGGCGTGCTGGCTTCTGCCAACTGCGTGAGCTTCCGCAACCCCTTCCAGTCCGACCCCGCCCTGCGCAACAACATCAACGCGGGCAACACCGCCTATCAGGACATGCACCTGTCGCACGTTGAGCAACAAATGCGCCAAGGTTTTTACGGCGCGTTTGACTTGGCGATTATTGAAGCCGCCGCCATCACCGAAGACGGCAAAATCGTTCCCGCAATGGGCATCGGCCACATGAACGAAGCCGTGAAAGCGGCGAAAAAAGTGATTGTGGAAGTCAATACCGCCCAAAACGCCAAACTGGAAGGCATGCACGACATCGTTTACGACATCGGCGTGCCGCCGCACCGCAAGCCCATTCCGCTTACCGGCCCGTTTGACCGCATCGGCTCGCCCTATCTGGAATGCGACCCCGACAAAATCGTTGCCGTTGTTTTGACCGACAGTGGCGACCGCAACAGCAAATTCGCCGACCCGGACGACAATTCCAAACGCATCGCCGCCCAAATCATTGATTTCTTTAATCACGAAGTGAAAGCCGGACGTTTGCCGAAAAACCTGCTGCCCCTGCAATCGGGCGTGGGCAACGTGGCCAACGCCGTACTCGCCGGTTTGCTGGACGCGCCGTTTGACGATTTGACCGGTTACACCGAAGTGCTGCAAGACGGCATGCTGGATTTGATTATCGCGGGCAAAATGAAATCCGCATCCGCCACCGCGCTTTCATTCAGCCCCGATGCGCTGCAACGCTTTAACGACAACATTGAATTTTTGCGCGACAAAATCGTGTTGCGCCCGATGGAATACACCAATAATCCCGAAGTCATCCGCCGCTTGGGGATTATCGGCATGAACGCGATGATTGAAGCCGACATCTACGGCAACGTCAATTCCACCCACATCATGGGCACGAAAATGATGAACGGTATCGGCGGTTCGGGCGACTTTACCCGCAACGCCTTCTTCTCGTTCTTCGTGTCGCCCTCTGTGGCGAAAGACGGCGCGATTTCCTGCATCGTGCCGATGGTTTCCCACCACGACCACACCGAACACGATGTGATGTTTATCGTTACCGAACAGGGCATGGCGGATTTGCGCGGCAAATCGCCGCGCCAACGCGCCAAACTCATCATTGAAAACTGCGCCCACCCCGATTACCGCGACCAGTTGCGCGATTACTTCGACCGCGCCGAAAAAGCCGCCAAAGTCGGTTTGCACACGCCGCATTTGCTGGCGGAAGCCTTGTCTTGGCACCAGCGTTTTGTGGAAACGGGCGATATGCGCGTGAAATAAAGTGTTTGCAAACACCCGCCCCCGCTTGCAGGGGCGGGGGACGCAATACCGAACGCCGTCCCCTCCCTAGGGCGTGTCATTATTTAAATTATTTCATTTCAAATCAATGAAGTATAAACGCTACCGTCATTCCCGCGAACGCGGGAAGCCACTGCCCGATGCTTGGCAAGTGATGTTTTATCAAGGCTTGTCGTGCTTTGACTTGGATTCCCGCATTCGCGGGAATGACGGTGCGGCGTTTTTTCAGTCAATTGATGACACACCCTAACCCTCCCCCGCTTGCGGGAACGGGTTGCGGTTTTCAGGCAGCCCGTTTTTCATTTGGGACGAAACCATCATGAATCATCAAGACTTTCAACAAAGCATCGCCCCGTTTTTCTGGGTGGAACACGATACACAGGCTTCGGTCTGTTTGGATGCGGGCGAATACTTGCAAGCCATTTTTGACAGCCGCAGCGATGAAGGCTTTGAAGGAAACGGCTACGATTGGCAAGCCTTGGCGAGCGTGTTTTTGCAGGAACAGTTGCCCGAATATGCCGAAATCATTGAATTTGACTCGGAAAGCGGAATGTTTTGTGCTTATTCTGAAGATGCCGATGCCTTAAAAACCTTTGTTTTGGCTTTTAAAGCAGCTTGTGAAAACAATGCCTTGATTTTGGATATTTTTTCGCGTGCCGAATTGGATTGAAAACCACGTCCGACAAACACGCCAAACCCGTTATTGACCATCAAAACCACGCCCGCAGCATTTTTTTGTGCTGCGGGCGTGTCGGTCAAAAAATCAACAAGCAATTATTTTTTACGGATAGACTTCTTTTCAGACGCGCCAAATGCGCCGTTCACCCCTTGTTTCTCACCTTCCGCGCCGTAGAACACGCCCGCAACGGAAGCGGCAGCACCGCCATAGAAACCGCCTTTGCTGACAATACCGTTACGCGTACCCGCAAAGGTGTTGCCCATGATGGTACCGCCAAATTCCAATTGATTGTTGCTGCCAAACTTGGAATAGGGCAGGTCTTTCATGACGACATTGACGTTTTTGGTGTCGAAATCGGCTTCAACCTGAACATTTACAAGACTATAGTCGCCTTCCTTACCGACAACGGCTTTACCCGTGTAGGCAGAAGCACCACTTTTGGGCATAAAGGAAGAAGGTTTGCCCTGCACAAATACGGTGCTGATGCCGTCGTGGGTGTGTACGCCCCAACGGAAATCTTGAAAGTCGGGAGAACTGATGTGATAGGGAGTACTGCCGACAAAGCCTGTACCAATCACTGTGCCACCCGGAAAATCATTTCCATTCAATTTCCTTGCACGTGTCCCTGAATCTTTGGAACGCGCCAACAACAAAACTTTATTGCCGTTGATGGTAATCGATTCAATTTCTTGGGAATCAGGCAATGCGGCACGAACGCTGCCGGTTTGGTTGTTGATGGTCAATACTGCGCCGTTAATCGGATTATGCGCCATCCAGTCGGCTTTGTCTTTATCTTTGTGGTTGGCGATAAAGGTTTTTTTCAGTTCGTCTTCCACTGCTTTCACGGTGGGGTTGGCGGCAGCACCGCTATTGTCAGCGCTGTTGTTGCCGTTATTGTTGCCGTTGTTTCCGCCCGTGTTGCCGGCGGTATTCGCGGCAGCGGCAGCCGCAGCAATGGCGTCATCGGCGGCGGTTTTGGTTTGTGCCACTGTCGCGGTTACGGTGTCGCGGTGGGCTTTGGTTTGTTCTGCGGCGGCTTGGGCCGCATCGGCTGCCGTTTGCACTTTGGCGGCTTCGGCACGGACGGCGGCATCATCGGTTTTGGCGGCCGCTTGTCTGGCTTTGTCGGCTTGTGCTTTGGCATGGGCGGCCGCTTGGTCGGCATCGGTTTGCGCTTTGGCGGCAGATGCGGCAGCGCGGTCGGCATCGGTTTTGGCTTTTTCGGCGGCGGCGCGGTCGGCAGCCGTTTTCGCTTTCAATGCGGCATTTTTGGCGGTTTCGGCAGCCGTTTTTGCCTGTGCGGCGGTTTGCACGGCGGCATCGGCGGTGGTGCGGGCGGTTTCGGCGGCTTTCAGTGCGGCGGCAACGTCTTGTTTGGCTTGAGCCAGAATCGCGGCGGCTTGGGTTTGTTCATTGACGTTTTGTCCGGCAGACGCGCCTGTATTGGGCTGTGCGCTGCTGCCCGAGCCGCCGCCCGAAGAGCCGCAAGCGCCCAAGGCAAACACGCTGCCCAACAGCAGGGCAAGCAAATTCAACTTTTTCATACGGTATTTCCTTTGTTGCAAACAGATTCCGAAACACACGACCCCTTGTGCCGTGTGTCTGGCATTGTAATAAAAATGAAAATGATTATCAAGTTTTGTCAGGAAATTTTATGGTTGATGGGCTTTGTTTTTCAAACAAGGCAAGCCGACGCCGTGTGAAAATAAAAGAATATTTGGCTATATTTGTTTGCCGAACCATCTGTTTTTCAGGCGCAGGGCATTGAGTAGCACCGACACCGAGCTGCACGCCATCGCCATGCCCGCCACGGTGGGGCTGAATGCGCCGCACGCCGCCATCGGAATCGCCATGGTATTATAAGCAAAGGCGAAAAACAGGTTTTGGCGGATGGTGCGGCGGGTGGCGCGGGCAAGGGCGAAGGCATCGGCAGCCTGTGCCACAGAAGGGCGGGTCAAAACGGCTTGGGCGCTGTGCTCCGCCGCCGCGCTGCTGCCGTAGGGCGCAAAACCGATGGCGGCGGCGGCCAGTGCGGGCGCATCGTTGATGCCGTCGCCAAACATGGCAACGTGTTTGCCTTGCGCGTTCAGGCGGGCGATGATTTCGGTTTTGCCGCGCGGCGACAAGCCTCCCCATGCTTGGCTGATGCCCAAGGCAGCCGCCGTGCGGGCAACGGCTTCGCTGCGGTCGCCGCTTAAGATGCACACCTCCATGCCCATTTGTTTCAGGCGTTTGATGGCGGCGGCGCTGTCGGGCTTGAGCGCATCGGCAAAGGCAAATGCGCCCGCCGCTTTGCCGTTGACGGCGACGGCGGCGATGCTTTGGTCGCGCCAAACGGCTTCATCGGGCAAATCCGCCGTGTCCAAGCCGCAAAACGCGGGCGAGCCGGTGCGTACCGTGCCGATGCCGTCCACCACGCCCGCAATGCCCTGCCCCGCTTCGGTGTGCGGGTCGGACACGGCGGGCAACGCCGGTTGTCCGGCTTCGGCGCGGCGGACGATGGCGGCGGCAAAGGGGTGCAGGCTGTGGCGTTCCAAAGCGGCGGCAGCGCGTAAAACGGTTTCCGCATCAAAGTGCGGTGCCGTCCACACCGCCACGATGTCGGGACGGCCTTCGGTGAGCGTGCCGGTTTTGTCGAAAGCGGCGGTGTCGGCATCGGCCGCCGCTTCCAAAGCGGCGGGCGTTTTAAACCACACGCCGTGCCGCACCGCCGCCGCCATGCCCGCCATCACCGCCGCCGGCGTTGCCAAACCCAAAGCACACGGACACGCCGCCACCAACACCGCCACCGCCCGCACCAGCGCCGTACCGCTTCCCGTTCCCGCCGCCACATTCGCCACAAACGCCAACACCGCCGCCGCCCCCACCATCGGCACAAACACCGCCGCCACCCTGTCTGCCAACGCCGCCGCCGGTGCTTTTTCCGCCTGTGCCTGCGCCAACGCCCGCATCATGTCGCCCAACAGCGTTTCGCTGCCCAATTTGTCGGCACGGTATGCCACACTGCCGTGCAGCACCGACCCCGCCAGCACGGTGTCGCCCGCCGCTTTCGGCACGGGCGCGGCTTCCCCCGTCAAATGGCTTTCGTCTGCCCACGCCTCCCCCGACAACACCGTGCCGTCTGCCGCCACCCGCCCGCCGTGTACCCCCAACAGCTTCTCCCCCAATGCCACTTCGCCGGCGGGAACGTCCGTCCACGCACCATCGCGCCACACCCGCGCCTGTTGCGGCATCAGCTTGAACAACAATGCCAAACCGTTCAAACTGTGGCGTTTCAAACGCGCTTCCCAATACTTGCCCAGCGACACGAACGCAATCACCATCACCCCCGTTTCAAAATACACCGCATGCGCCCCGTGCCGCATCATCGCCAACGAATACCCGTACGCTGCCACCGTTCCCAATGCCACCAGCACATCCATATTCGCCGACTTCGCCCGCAACGCCGCCCACGCCCGCCGGTAAAACGGTTGCGCCAAATAAAGCTGCACCACCGTTGCCGCCGCCACCTGCCACCACAAAGGCGGCATCAGCGCGTGCGACCCGAACACCATGCCCGCCATACCCGGAACAAAGGTTGCCGTCAGTGCCAACAACAATTTCAAACGCCAATCGGGGGCAAGCGGCTTGGCTTCACCGCTTTCCGGCACATCGGACGACAACACCCGCGCCCGAAACCCCATGCCCGACACCCACAATGCCAATTCCGCCGCACCGATGTCCGCATCATGTTCCACCCGCGCCGTTTCCGCCGCAAAACTCACTTCGGCATGGCGCACCGCACCGTGCCGCCGCAAAGCCTTTTCAATGCGGTTGGCACAACCCTGACAACTCATGCCGCCGATTTTCAAATGCGAAACGGGCATCATGCTTCCTTTCTGATTTCATCTCACTGATACACATATTCTTTCCGAAAAACGGCGCACCGCGCCGCATTTTGACAAACCCGCCGCTTTGCCCAACAATACCGCTTTTTCCCATGACCCGCTACGCACTCACCCTTGCCTATGACGGCAGCCGTTTTGCCGGTTGGCAAAAACAAGCCGGCGACACCCCCACCGTCCAATCCGCCCTCGAACACGCCCTTAGCCAAATGGCGGGCGAAACCGTCCGCACCTTCGCCGCAGGGCGCACCGACACCGGCGTACATGCCGCCGCCCAAACCGTCCATTTCGACACCGCCGCCGTCCGCCCCCTGCAAGCATGGGTGCGCGGCGTCAATGCCCTGCTTCCCAACAGCATCGCCGTGCTGCACGCCCAAGCCGTCCCCCCGCATTTTCACGCCCGCTTCGACGCCTGCGCCCGCCGCTACCGCTACATCTTGCAAAGCGCCCCCGTCCGCGCCCCCCACCTCTACCAACGCGCCGGCTGGACACATTACCCCCTAAACGAAAACAAAATGGCACAAGCGGCGGCACGCCTAATCGGCACACACGACTTTTCCGCCTTCCGCGCCGCCCAATGCCAAGCAAAATCCCCCGTCAAAACCCTGTACCAACTCGATATTGCCCGCACCGGCGACCTAATCAAACTCGATTTTCACGCCAACGCCTTTTTGCACCACATGGTACGCAACATCGTTGGCGCATTGGTGTATGTCGGCTGCGGACGCCTCCCCCCCGAACACATCGACACCCTGCTTGCCGCCCGCAACCGTTGCCACGCCCCGCCCACCTTCATGCCGGACGGCTTATATTTTCTCGGCGCAGACTACCCCGACACCTTCGGCATCACCCGCCCGTCCCCACCCGCATGGCTGTAGCAAGGGCATTATCGGTTTTGCCCCACCCGCTTTCAAGCAAGAAAACTGCCGTTGTCCCCATCGGAACAACGGCAACCGCCATCACATCAACTACACACGCCCCGCGTTTGCTTCCGCCAACAATGCCAACAGCTTTTCCGTGCTTTCCCAGCCGATACAAGCATCGGTAATGCTCTTGCCGTACACTTCCGGCTTGTCCTGACGGCCTTCCTGCAAATGGCTTTCCACCATCACGCCCATGATGTTGTCTTCGCCCTTACGCAACTGCGCCGCCACGTCTTCCGCCACAAGCATTTGACGGGTATGGTCTTTATTGCTGTTGGCATGGCTGAAATCCACCATCAGCTTCGGGGTAACGCCCGCTTTGTTCAAGGCGGCGGCGGCTGCCTGAACGTGTTCGCTGCCATAATTCGGCTCTTTACCACCGCGCAAAATGACATGGCAATCGGGATTGCCCGCCGTATGCACAATCGCCGAATGCCCCGTTTTGGTAACCGACAAAAAGTGATGCGGGTGCGAAGCCGCGCCGATGGCATCAATGGCAATTTTCAAATTACCGTCCGTCCCGTTTTTGAACCCCACCGGACAAGACAAACCACTCGCCAACTCGCGATGCACTTGGCTTTCGGTGGTACGCGCCCCAATCGCACCCCACGAAATCAAATCTGCATAATATTGCGGCGTAATCATGTCCAAAAACTCGGTGGACGCAGGCATACCCAAATTATTCAAATCCAACAATAATTTCCGTGCCTGCCGCAAACCGAAATTGATGTCAAACGAACCGTCCAAATGCGGGTCGTTAATCAGCCCTTTCCAACCGACCGTAGTGCGCGGTTTTTCAAAATACACACGCATCACAATCAGCAATTGTTTGGCGTATTTTTCACGCAAGGGCAGCAAACGCTGCGCGTATTCCAAAGCCGCTTTCGGGTCGTGAATGGAACACGGCCCGATAATGACCAACAAACGTTTGTCTTCGCCCGTCAATAACTTGGCAATTTCCGCCCGCGTTTGCAGCACCAAATCGGCAGCCGCTTCGCTAATCGGCAACTCGTAAAGATGGGCAATCGGCGGCAACAATTCCGCCAAAGCCTTAATCCGCACATCATCGGTTTTATTTAAGTGGTTCATGCAATTTTATTCCCAAAAAGATAAGATTAACCGTTTCACACTTTCTTGACAAGCACAAAATCAAAATTTTTGATATAAAATTGCGTTTATTCTAGAAAAACATCTTTTTTCGGCATAAAAAAAGCGAAAATTATTTTCTATTGGCTATTTTATAGCTAAAGCAAAACCCCCGCTAACATAGCGGGGGTTTAGGAATAGTAGTTTGGCGGTTCCCTACTTTCGCACGGGCATCCGTACTATCATTGGCGCGACTGCGTTTCACTGTCCTGTTCGGGAAGGGAAGGAGTGGTGCCACAGCGCTGTTGCCGCCAAACGTAAAAGGTTAAATCAGAAGCCGTTTTGGTGATGTTTTGTTTTTTCACAAACTGTATTTTTGGTACTTTATTTGATATGTTAAAGTACTTCAAATGATAGAGTCAAGCCGCACGGGCAATTAGTACAGGTTAGCTTCACACATTGCTGTGCTTCCACACCCTGCCTATCGACGTTGTGGTCTCCAACGACCCTTCAGGTGGGTTATACCCACGGGGAAGTCTCATCTTCAGGCGGGTTTCGCGCTTAGATGCTTTCAGCGCTTATCCCTTCCGAACTTAGCTACCCGGCGATGCGACTGGCGTCACAACCGGTACACCAGAGGTTCGTCCACTCCGGTCCTCTCGTACTAGGAGCAGCCCCCGTCAAACTTCCAAC
>NZ_AUAP01000031.1 GCF_000428785.1 Conchiformibius kuhniae DSM 17694
AAACACAAGGCGTGAATGTCAATCTCACCCCCGGCTCATGGATTTACGCGGGCGAACAAAGCCAACTGTTTGCGATTAGCGGACTGGGACGTGCCGCCAACCGCGAAGCCTATTTGCGCGACTTTTTCGGCAAAACCGGCGCAGTGGGCGAAATTAGCGGACGCATCGATGCCACCGACGCCTATGAATACACCCAAAACCAAGCCTTTATCGGCTACGGCACACAAATCGAACGCTTAATCGGCTCGGCGCACAACGACACACTCACCGGCAACAACGCCGACAACGCCATCTACGGCGGCGCGGGCAACGACACCGTCAAAGGCGGTGCGGGCAACGACTATCTGGACGGCGGCGCAGGCGCCGACAACCTGGCGGGCGAAGCGGGCAACGACACCTACGTGATTGACCACACCGATGACACCGTAACCGAAACCGAAAACAACGGCACCGACACCGTCCACAGCTACATCGACTACACACTGGGCGACCATGTCGAAAACCTGCACCTGTTCGGCGATGCCTTAAACGGCACAGGCAACGCCCTGTCCAACCACATTGTGGGCAATGCGCGGGACAACGTGCTGGCAGGCAAAGGCGGTACGGACACCCTGACGGGCGGCGCGGGCAAAGACGTATTCGTGTTCAGCGATTTGCTGTCGGTAGACACCGTTACCGACTTCACGGCAGGCGAAGACAAAATCGGCTTGCAGCGCGGGGTATTTACCGCAATCGACCGTGCCGAAACGGCATTACAGCACATCGAATACAATCAAAGCAACGGGCAATTGTCGTATCAGGGGCAGCATTTCGCCACCATCGGCACGGATTTGGCGATTGACGGGAACAGCTTTGTTTTGATTGGATAAGGCATTTTCCACAAACGGTGCGGCGAAACTTTGCAGGTTGGCGCGAACTTTGCTAACATGGGCGTTTTTCCGCAAAGGCAGAGCGATGAGCCGCACCGTACACTGTATCAAGCTGGGCAAAGAAGCACCCGCGATGAAATTCCAGCCGCTTCCCAACGAATTGGGCAAACGCATTTTCGACAATGTGTCGCAAGAAGCGTGGGAAGCGTGGACGCGCCACCAAACCATGCTGATTAACGAAAACCGTTTGAGCCTTGCCGACCCCCGCGCCCGCGAGTATTTGGCACAGCAGATGGAAAATTATTTCTTCGGCGACGGTGCGGACGCGGTACAAGGCTACGTGCCGCAAGCATAAGCGATTATTTTTTCGCGTTCCCGCCATCAGAAAATTAGATGGAAAATCCTAATCCATTCGGGTACAATTAAACCCCAAAAGGCGTGCGGCTGTGGCCGCGTGCTTTGACTCAACCGCCGCAAGGCATATTTATTTTAAGGACAAAAGTCATGTCAAACATTGAACAACAAGTGAAAAAAATTGTTGCCGAGCAACTGGGCGTTGCCGAAGACGAAGTGAAAAACGAATCGTCTTTCCAAGACGATTTGGGCGCGGATTCTTTGGACACGGTCGAGCTGGTGATGGCGCTGGAAGAGGCGTTCGGCTGCGAAATCCCCGATGAAGATGCCGAAAAAATCACCACCGTTCAGGCAGCCATCGATTACATCAACGCCAACAAGCCGGATTGATTGCTTGTGGCAAAGACAGCCTCTGATGGGCGGCTTGTGCCGCAATCGGGGGCTGTTTTCACACCTTGTGCAACGGCGCAACAGAAAAGGAATCTGCATGAATCAAAGACGTGTTGTGGTAACGGGCTTGGGTCAGGTGTCGCCTGTGGGCAACGACCCCGCCGCCGCGTGGCAAAACCTGCTGGCGGGCAAAAGCGGCATCGGCAAAATCACCCGTTTTGACGCTTCCGAACTGGCCTGCCAAATCGCCGGCGAAGTGCGCGATTTTGACATCACCGCCCACATTCCCGCCAAAGAAGCCCGCCGCATGGACGTGTTTATCCATTTCGGCATCGCGGGCGCCTTGCAGGCGGTGGCGGACGCGGGCTTGGACGATATGCCCGATTTGGATAAAAACCGTGTCGGCGTGAACATCGGTTCGGGCATCGGCGGCCTGCCCCTGATTGAAGAAACCGCCAATATCCTGCAAAAGGGCGGCGCGCGCAAAATCAACCCGTTTTTTATCCCCGGTTCGCTGATTAACCTGATTGCCGGTCATGTAACCATTCTCAAAGGCTATCGCGGCCCCAGCTACGGCATGGTGTCTGCCTGCACCACCGGCGCACATTCCATCGGCGATTCCGCCCGCATGATTAAATACGGCGATGCGGACGTGATGATTGCGGGCGGCGCGGAAAGCGCGGTATGCACGCTGGGCGTGGGCGGATTTGCGGCGATGAAAGCCCTGTCCACCCGCAACGACGACCCCGCCGCCGCGTCCCGCCCTTGGGACAAAGGACGGGACGGCTTCGTGATGGGCGAGGGCGCGGGGATTTTGGTGCTGGAAGAATTGGAACACGCCAAAAAACGCGGCGCGAAAATTTATGCCGAACTGGTCGGCTTCGGCATGAGTTCCGATGCCCACCACATCACCGCGCCGAATGTGGACGGCCCCGCCTTGGCCTTGCAACGCGCTCTGAACGATGCGGGCTTGAATCCCAACGAAATTGATTACGTGAACGCGCACGGCACGTCCACGCCTTTGGGCGATGCCAACGAAACCAATGCCTTAAAGCTGGTGTTTGGCGAACACGCGCACAAACTGGTCGTCAGCTCCACTAAATCCATGACTGGCCATTTGCTCGGCGCGGCGGGCGGCGTGGAGGCGGTGTACAGCGTGTTGGCGATTCATCATCAGGCGGTGCCGCCCACCATCAATTTGGTGGAACAGGATTTGGAAAACGGTTGCGATTTGGATTACTGCGCCAACGAAGCGCGGCAGATGAACATCCGCGCCGTTGCGTCCAACTCCTTCGGCTTCGGCGGCACCAACGGCACGCTGGTGTTCAAAAAGTTTGACGGCTGAAGCGGCAACCGGTAACCAAGCGGCGTGATGCGCCGCTTTTTTATTCCGCATAAACGGATTTCAAAACATCATCTTTGCCGGTACCGCATACCCGCACCCGCAATTCGATTCCCGCATCTGTCGGGTGCAAACTGCCGAAATAACCGTCCGGCGCACAATAAAATGCCTTGCTGTGCCAAGCATCGCGTTTGCGTGCAAAAGCGAAAATCGTTTCCCAACCGTGATGGCGGCGGCGTTGCAGCAACAGCAGTCCCCCGTCCTGCAAACACCAACGCTTACAGTCGCGGCTGCGCTGCTTGCCGTCCAACTGCAAACATTCATGAAACAACAAGATATTGTTGCTGATGTTTTCCACAAGCACTGTTCCCGCGCCGCAGCGCGTCCAGCCGCGCCCCCTGCCGTGAAACGCCACGCGGCGCACGGCAGACAGACGGGCAAACAGGGCGTGATGGGGCATCAGAGCTTTTGGAAAAAGCGGTAAGCGGGCGCAACGGCTGCGGCAGCGATGCACGCCTTAATCAAATCACCGATGATAAACGGGTACAAACCCACTGCCAATACCTTGTCGGCAGGGACAAACAACGAAAGCTGCGCCAGCCCCAAGGCGTACATCACCGCATTTGCCAAGACAGCAACGGCAATGCTCTTGCCCAAAGAACGGAGTACGCCTTTGTCGCTGAAATAACCCAAAATCCACGCCATTGCCACAAAACCGAACAAATATCCGCCGGAAGGCCCCATCAGTACCGCCAAGCCCGCTTTACCGTTGGCGAATACGGGAAAACCCATTGCCCCTTCCAACAGGTACAGCAGCACCGCCGCCGTTCCCGCTTTGCGTCCCAGTGCAAAGCCGATGACGGTTACCCCCAGCGACTGTCCCGTAATCGACACGAAGGGCAGGGGAATGGCAAGCTGCGCCAGCAGCGCAATCACATTTGCGCCGATAAGGGTTTGCAGCAGAAAGGTTTGGACGGGATTTTGCACCGCCCATTTTTTGGTGGCGGATAATTGGGCGTACATAATGGACGTCTCCTGAATGACAAAAAAATGCCATCATAGCATTTTTGGGGCGTTTGCACTATTCGGTGGCATTGCCCGCCCGTTTTTCTTTGCGGTATGTCCATGGGGCAAGCGCATCGCGGTCGCGCCACAAGCCTTTGCGTTTTTTCTTGGCTTCGGCTTGCGCGGTTTCGTAGCGGGTGTAGTCGTCTTTGGGCTGGTTGCGTTTGGCAATGGATTGGTAATGCCACGCATGGCCGTTGGCTATTTGGGCGAAATTCACGTCTTCGCCGTTGATGCGGATGCGTGCGACTTGGCGGCGGTATTGGTCGGTATCGACCACTTCCACGCGCACTTTTTTGCCTTCAATCATTTTTTTCAGGGCGTTTTGGCTGGCTTTGCCGTGTGCCTGTGCCGATTCGGGCGCATCGATGAATGCCATGCGGATGCGTTGTGCCTGACCGTTGTGGTCGGTCAGGCGCACGGTGTCGCCGTCTGTAACGGCAATCACCGTGCCGGTGTATTCTTTGCTGCTGTTGGAGCCCGATGAAATGCCGAAGATGGCGACCACCGCCGCCGTGATGAGGGCGGCGGCGGTTTGATACAGTTTTTTGCGTTGGCGGGCGTTGGGTTTGGGAAACATGTGATTCCTTTACTGGGGTTTGTCTGCCTTGCGGCGGGTGCGGCGGTGGTCCCACGGCGCGGTCGGGTCGGGCTGCCGCCACAAACCGATGCGTTGTTCGCGGGCGTATTGTTCGGCAGTGGCGTAGTGGGCGTAATCGTCTTTGCGCTGATTGTGTTTGGCGATGGAGCGGTAATGCCAAGCATGACCGTTTTGCACTTGGGTGAAATTGACATCGCGCCCGTCCACGCGCAAACGCGCCACTTCGCGCCGATAACGGTCGGTATCGATGATTTCCACTTCGGCTTCGCGACCGTCCACCAGCGCGGCAAGCGCGGCGCGGCTTTCCATGCCGTGAGGCTGCGTGGTTTCGGGCGCATCGATAAAGGCAAGGCGGATTCTGCGGGTTTGCCCGCCGGCCGTGCGGACACGGACGGTGTCGCCATCGGAAACGGCGGTAATCACGGCGCGGTAATGCTGCCCCGTGGCGGCTGCGGCAGGCGGAGCGGCAAGGGGCGCATCGGGCGCGGACGGCGGCGGGGCAAGCGGAGCGCACGCACCTGCCAGCAGCAGGGCGGCAAGCAGGGCGGGAAGTTTGAATGTTGGCAGCATTTTGTTTCTTTCCGATAAAAAGGCGGGCTGCCCGAACGGGTTTCAGGCAGCCCGCAAAGATATTTACGCCTGCGCCGTCAGCATTTTCACGCCGTCTTTGCCCGCCAGCAGCAGCACATCGGCAGGACGGTGGGCAAACAAACCGTTTTCCACCACGCCCAAAATGCCGTTCAAACGGGTTTCCATTTCCATCGGGCGGCTCAAATCCAAGCCGTGCACGTCCACAATTTCATTCCCGTTCAATGTTTTAAAACCGATACGCAATTCGGGACGGCCGCCCAGTTTCACCAATTCCCGCGATGCCATCGACCGCGCCATCGGCACAACTTCCACCGGCAAGGGGAATTTCCCCAAACGGGAAACATATTTGCTTTCATCGGCGATGCAGATGAATTTTTGCGCGAGATTGGCAACGATTTTTTCGCTCAAATGCGCGCCGCCGCCGCCTTTTATCATTTGCAGCAAATGGTTGATTTCGTCCGCGCCGTCAATGTACACGGGCAGGGACGACACTTCGTTGGGGTGGATTTCGGGAATGCCGTATTGCGCCATCAGCTCGGAGCTTTGCCGCGACGTGGACACCGCGCCTTTGACGGTTTTGCCGCTTTCGCCGAGTGCGCGGATAAAGTGATTGACGGTGCTGCCCGTGCCGATGCCGATGTATTCGTTTTCGGGGACAAATTCCACCGCTTTGATGGCGGCTTGGCGTTTGAGTTCGTCTTGGTTCATATTGATTTTCCAATTAAAAATAGTTTCCCCCACCCCGACCCTCCCCCGCCAGCAGGGGAGGGGGAATGGTTTTTTAAGCAGCCTGAAGCAACACCACAGCTTGCGCCTCCATGCCCTCCATGCGCCCCAAATAGCCCAGTTGTTCATTGGTTTTGCCTTTGATGTTGATGCGGTTTTCGGGCAAATCCAAATCGGCGGACAAGTTGGCACGCATGGCGGGAATGTGCGGTTTGAGCTTGGGCTGCTGGGCGATAATCGTGCTGTCCAAATTGACGATGCGCCAACCCGCTTCGCGCACGGCGGCATAAGCGCGGCGCAGCAAATCGCGGCTGTCGGCATCTTTGAACTCGGCGGCGGTGTCGGGAAAATGCGTGCCGATGTCGCCCAAACCCGCCGCACCGAGCAGCGCATCGGTAACGGCGTGCAGCAAAATATCGGCATCGGAATGCCCCAGCAAACCTTTTTCAAAGGGAATGTGTACGCCGCCCAAAATCAAAGGGCGGTCGGGGACGAGCTGATGCACGTCATAACCTTGACCGATGCGAAAATCCATGTTCTGTTTCCTTTATTTCAACCAATCGCTCAAGCGTTCCAGCAGGGTTTTTTCTTTTGGCTGCGGCGCGGGCGCATCTGCGGCAACGGGCGGTGGTGGTGGCGGCGGCGGGGGCGGCGTGCGGTGTACCGGCAATGCGCCGAAACTTTGCGATACGGGCATGATTTCCAAGCTGTTCACATTCATATGCGCGGGGCGTTGGTACAGCCACAGCACGGTTTCGGCGATGTCGTCCGCGCTTAAAGAATCGGTGTGGCGGTACAGCGCATCGGCGCGTTCGCTGTCGCCTTTAAAGCGCACGTAGGAAAACTCCGTGCCGCCGCACAAGCCCGGCTCCACCACGCTCACGCGCACGCCCGTGCCGTGCAGGTCGGCGCGGAGGTTGAGGCTGAATTGGCGGACAAATGCCTTGCTGGCGCCGTACACATTGCCGCCCGGATAGGGATAATTTGCGGCAATCGAGCCCAAATTGATGATGTAGCCCTTGTTCCGTGCCACCATTTGCGGCAGCACTTGGCGGGTGAGATACGCCAAACCGACAATATTGGTTTGAATCACGGTTTCCCAGTCGTCAAAATCCGCTTCTTGGGCGGGGTCGAGCCCGAGTGCCAAGCCCGCATTGTTCACCAAGCAATCGATTTGGCGGAAGGCTTCGGGCAGATTGTGCAAACTGCCCAGCGCCGCGTCCACCGCGATTTTGTCGGTGAGGTCGGCTTCCAAAATTTGAAACATATCGCCCAATTGTTCTTTCAGGGCGTGCAGCTTGTCGCCGCGCCGCGCCATGCCGACAACGGGATAACCCGCTTGCACGAAACGCCGCGCCATCGCCGCGCCGAAACCCGCCGATGCGCCGGTAATCAAAATCGCCATAATCGTGTCCTTTGCAGATGGAAAAACCGTGCAATCATAACACCATCAAGGGCAAAGTTTAAGCCGTTTGTGCAGACACGGCGCGGTGCGTGATGTGTCGTCCTGCGGATTAAAACATGGTAAGATAAACGCTTTCACAACAAGAACACGGAAACACAAACCATGAACCCGAAACGATATTGGCTTGTGCCGTTGGCCGCGCTGCTGCTGGGCGCGTGCGGCGGCGGCGCGTCCGAAGCGGCGCAAGAGCAAAACAACGCTTCCGCACCCGCCGCTTCGGTGGTGGAAACGGGCGGCGCGTCCGGTCAAACCTTTGCCAAAGGCAAGGGCGACATTTCCAAAGAGCGCAGCGCCACATTCAAAGCCATGATGCCCGCGTTTTCCGGCATGCGCAAAATGGCAAACGGCGATGACGCCTTTGATGCGGACAAATTCAAAGAACTCGCCGCCGCCTTTGCTCAAGATGCGCGTGTGCCGTTCGAGCATTTTCAAAACGACCCGAACGGCAACGGCCGTGCCTTGTCTGCCGTGTGGTTGCAGCCGGAAGCCTTTGCCGGACAGCGCGACAAATTTTTGGAAGCGGTGGACGCGCTGAATCAAGCAGCGCAAAGCGGCAAGCTGGAAGACATCAAAGCCGCATTCGAGCCTGTGGGCGCATCGTGCCAAAGCTGCCATGATGCCTTCCGCGCCGAAGAATAAGGTTTTGCCCGTCCGTCCGTCCGCAAGTATTTTTGCGGACGGATTTTTTATGCCCTTGAAGCCGTTGTGTTAAAATGCCGCACAATTTACCCCCACGCGGAGAAATGCGCCATGCTCGACAATTTAACCAACCGTTTCAGTAAAATTTTCAAAAACATACGCGGCAACGCCGTCCTCACCGAAGACAACATCAAAGCCGCCTTGCGCGAAGTGCGCCTTGCGCTGCTGGAGGCGGACGTTGCCCTGCCGGTGGTCAAAGATTTTGTCAATCAAATCAAAGAACGCGCGCTCGGACACGAAGTCGCCGACAATCTGACCCCCGACCAAGCCTTTTTCGGCATCGTCAATGAAGCCCTGATTGAGCTGATGGGCAAACAAAACAGCGCCTTAAACCTGGCCGCCGTGCCGCCTGCGGTGATTTTGATGGCGGGTTTGCAGGGCGCGGGCAAAACCACCACGGTCGGCAAACTGGCGCGGCTGTTGAAAGAACAGGACAAGAAAAAGAAAATCCTCACCGTATCGGCAGACGTGTACCGCCCTGCCGCAATTGAGCAGCTTAAATTATTGGCGCAACAGGTAAATGTGGATTTTTTTCCGTCCGACCCCGCGCAAAAACCGGTGGAAATCATCCGCGCCGCGCAGGATTACGCCAAAAAGCATTTTTATGACGTGCTGATGGTGGACACGGCGGGACGTTTGGCGATTGACGAAGAAATGATGTCGGAAATCAAAATCCTGCACGCCGAATTAAAACCGGTGGAAACCCTGTTTGTGGTGGACGCGATGTTGGGTCAGGACGCGGTAAACACCGCCAAAGCCTTTGACGAAGCCCTGCCGCTCACCGGCGTGATTCTCACCAAAATGGACGGCGATTCGCGCGGCGGTGCGGCTTTGTCGGTGCGGCAGGTAACGGGCAAACCGATTAAATTTATCGGCGTCGGCGAAAAAGTGAACGGTTTGGAGCCGTTCCACCCCGACCGCATCGCCGGCCGCATTCTCGGCATGGGCGATGTGATGACCCTGATTGAGGACGTGCAAAAGGGCATTGACGAAGACGTTGCCGCGCAGATGGCGAAAAAGCTGAACAAGGGCAAGTCGTTTGATTTAAATGATTTTAAAGCGCAAATCCAGCAGATGAGAAACATGGGCGGTTTTGAAAACCTGTTGTCCAAAATGCCGGGCGAGTTGGGTCAGCTTTCCAAACAAATCCCCGAAGGCACGGCGGAAAAGGCGATGGGGCATGTGGAAGCCATCATCAATTCCATGACGCCGAAAGAACGTGCCAATCCCGCGCTGCTCAAGGCCAGCCGCAAACGGCGCATTGCGGCGGGCGCGGGCGTGACCGTGCAGGAGGTGAACAAAATGCTCAAGCAGTTTGAGCAGTCGCAGCAGGTCATCAAGATGTTTAGCGGGCGCAATATGACCAAGCTGATGCGGATGGCAAAGGGCATGAAAGGCATGTTCCCAAACGGGAAAATGCCGTTTTAGCGGTGTTTCGCGCCCGTGCGCGGATTTTGGCGGCACAATTTCAATGATGATGTGTTTTGGGGGGGGGCGTCATCAATTGACTGAAAACCACTGCACCGTCATTCCCGCGCAGGTGTGGCTTGGGTTGGCGCGAAGCGCAAACCCAACAAAATCCATAAATTTTCGGAAAAATGTTGGGTTTTCATTTCGTTTCAACCCAAGCTACGCTTGCTGCACCGTCATTCCCGCGAATGCGGGAATCCAAAACAAATTTCAAAAAGCATTGACAAAACATTGCTTCACAAACATCAGGCAGTGGATTCCCGCATTCGCGGGAATGACGGTGGCGTGTTTTTTCGGCTAATTGATGGCGCACGCTAATGCGTATGACCGGGTTTGCCTTCAAACCATTTGCTGTGCAAACGTTGGTAGGTGCCGTCCGCACGGGCTTGCGCCAGCCCTTTGTTCAGTTTGTCGAGCAGGGGTTTGTTGCCTTTTTGTACCAGAAAAACATAGTGTTCGCGTGGGCGGTTGAGGTTGTCGAGCAAAACCAGTTTTTCTTCGGGGTATTCTTGGGCGTAGTGGCGCAGACTGGCTTCGTCGCCCAAAACGGCATCGGCGCGTCCGGTCATCAGGTCTTTGAATGCCAGCCACAGGGTCGGGTGGACGCTGTAGTTGTCTTCGCCCAATACGGTTTTGACCAGCCCTTCGGCAACGGTTTGACCTTTGACCGCGATGCGTTTGCCCGCCATGCCGCCCAAGCCGTTGATGCCCGTGCCTTCGCGCACCAGAAACACGGTGCCGCTTTCCATATACGGCTCGGTGGCTTCAAAACGGATTTTGCGCTCGTCGTTCAGGTAGATGCCGCTTGCCACGATGTCTGCCTGTTTGCCCGCCAATGCTTCAAACATGCCCGACCGCGAGTGTGCTTCAAACTGTACGTCAAAGCCGTGTTGGGCGCCGATGGCTTTGAGCAGCTCGTAGTCGAAGCCGTCTATCGTGCCGTTGGGGCCTTGTACGGTAAACGGCAGGTCGATTTCCGCCGCCACGCGGTAAACTGTTTGTTTGTCGGCGGCGGTGGCGGAAGCGGCGGCGGCAGATTCGGCGGCATCGCCGCAGCCGCACAGCAGTCCGAGCGTACACATCAGCGACAACAGGGTTTTTTTCATTTGGGTGCTTCTCCTTGATTATTGATTATTGGGCTGCGCCTTTGGCGGCGTTAAAATAAACTTTTGTTCGGGCAGGGCGGCAGCCCGTCCGAATCAGGGCAAAGCATATTATTGTATCGTGTTCGCCCTTGCCCGACAAACGGGACGGCGGCACGGCGAAAGGAAAAAACATCATGTCCGAAATCATCAAAGACTATTTGCAAACACAGGGCTTGCGCCTGAACGCCGATGATGTGGCGGTGGCGTATGCGACGGCGCGGGCGGTGATGAGCGCCGAACGGGCGGTTGTGGAACACGGCGTGTTGTGGCGCGGCGGGGCAACGGTGCGCTTGGTTGATTATCTAGTTGAAAATAAAGAAAATACCGAGCATTTGAAACAAATTTTCATCGCTTTGGACGCCTCGTGTGAACGGCAGCGCGTGCAAAGTGCCGCCGTGTACCGCCTGTTGCCCGAACAAGGGCTGTTGCTGTGTGTGGCGCAACAGGGCAAACCGCTCGAACCGGCACTGCCCGCAGACGAAGCGCACGCCCAAACCCATCTGGCGGCACGTACCGCCCAAACCGGTTGGCTCAACCGTGCCGGCGACACCGCCCGTTGGCTCGACAACGGCAGCCTGAACGGCGCGCACAACCGCCGCAGCGCCGCCCAAACCTGTTTGCCCCTGTGCGCGACAGACGGGCGCGTGTGGGGCGTACTCCACATCGAATACGCCCGCACCGGCGATGACGGCGACCACGCCCTGTGTACATGGGTCGGCTTGGCATTGGCACTGCACGGCGCGGTGTCCGCATTGCAGACCTGCGCGGAATTGTCGGGTACAATCGCCCCTTTGCCCGCCACCCGCACATGAATCCGCTCACCCACACCGCCCGATGCCGTCTGCCCACCGAATACGGACTGTTTACCCTGCACGGCTTCCAACAGCCGGACGGGCGCGAACACCTTGCCATCGTCATGGGCGACGTGACAGACGGCGCGCCCGTCCTGTCGCGCATCCATTCCGAATGCCTGACCGGCGACGCCCTGTTTTCGCGCAAATGCGACTGCGGCCCGCAACTGCAAGCGGCAATGCAAGCCGTACAAACCGAAGGACGCGGCGTCATCGTTTACCTGCGCCAAGAAGGGCGCGGCATCGGACTCATCAACAAAATCCGCGCCTACGCCCTGCAAGACACCGGCTTGGACACCGTAGAAGCGAATATGGCACTGGGCTTGCCCGTTGACGCCCGCGACTTCACCCTTGCCAAACACATCTACGACCACTTGGGCATCGGCAGCGTCAAACTGCTCACCAACAACCCCGACAAACTGCAAACCCTGCGCGATTGCGGCATCAACGTGGTCGGGCGCATTCCCCTGCACGTGGGCGCCAACCCCCACAACCAAGCCTACCTCAACACCAAAGCCGAAAAACTGCGCCACATGCTGCCGAAAACCTGAAACTATTTTTCAATAAAAATCATCAAACTGATTTTTCAGCGTGCCAATTCCCTTGCCAAACGCAGGCAAAATTGGTTTAATAACGTCTTTCGCTGCTGCGAAACACGGGTGATTAGCTCAGTTGGTAGAGCGTCTGCCTTACAAGCAGCATGTCGGCGGTTCGACTCCGTCATCACCCACCAAGTTTCTCGGTTTGCCGCATTGCGGTAACCGTTGCGCGGTGGTAGCTCAGTTGGTTAGAGTACCGGCCTGTCACGCCGGTGGTCGCGGGTTCGAGCCCCGTCCACCGCGCCACATCACAAAATCCCTTGATGACCCGTCAAGGGATTTTTTCCGTTTGCGGAATCGCGGGCGCGGCTGGTATGATGCGCCTTGCGCTGCCCGTGCGCCGCTTGAATCGGGCGGGGCATCGGCTCCGTGTGTCGGCGCATAAAGGCACGCCCGCAACCACACAAAGGAATTTCAATGAAAACAGGAATGTTGTCCGCGCTGCTGCTGACGGTGCTGTTGTCGGCGTGCGGCGGACAGGCTGCCGCGCCGTCTGCGGCTTCCGCGCCCGCCCAAGCCGCGTTTCAAGGCTCGCCCGTGCGCCCCGATGACCGCATCGGCGGCGATTTCACTTTGACGGACGGCACAGGCAAGCCCTTTTCCCTGAAGCAATTGCGCGGCAAAGTGGTATTGCTGGCGTTTGGTTTTTCGCACTGCCCCGATGTCTGCCCCACCGAGCTGCTGGGTTATGCCGAAGCCGTCAAGCTGTTGGGTGCGGAAGCGGCAGATGTGGCGGTGGTGTTTGTCAGCATCGACCCCGAGCGCGACACGCCCGATTTAATCGGTCGTTACGTCAAGCAGTTCCACCCCGATTTTATCGGTTTGACGGCAACGGAAGGGCAGTCTTTGGCGCTGGTCAAACAGCAATACCGCATCGTTGCCGCCAAGGCGGAAATCAAATCGCCCACCGCGTATAATATGGACCACACGCCCGGCGCGTATTTGCTCGACCGCAAAGGCGATGCCCTTGTGTTTGTGCCGTACGGACACAGCCCCGAGCAAATCGCCGCCGACATCCGCATCTTGTTAAACCACCGCAAGCCTTGAATCATGTCCGAACAATTGACCATCGCGCTGTCCAAAGGGCGCATTTTTGACGAAACCCTGCCGCTTTTGGCGGTGGCGGGCATTGTTCCTGCCGAAGACCCCGAGCAGTCGCGCAAGCTGATTATCGCCACCAACCGCGAGCAGGTGCGTTTGGTGATTGTCCGCGCCACCGATGTGCCGACTTATGTGCAATACGGCGCGGCGGATTTGGGCATTGCGGGCAAGGACGTTTTGACCGAGCACGGCGGGGAAGGGCTGTATCAGCCGCTCGATTTGCACATTGCCCGATGCCGTATGATGGTGGCGGTGCGGCAGGGGTTTGATTACCAAGCGGCTTCGCAACCCGGACGGCGTTTGCGCGTGGCAACCAAATACCCCGACATCGCCGCCGCCCATTTTGCCGCCAAAGGCGTGCATGTGGACATCATCAAGCTCTACGGCTCGATGGAGCTTGCGCCTTTGGTGGGCTTGAGTGATGCGATTGTGGATTTGGTGTCCACCGGCGGCACGCTCAAAGCCAACCGTTTGGAAGCGGTGGAGCATATTGCCGACATTTCCAGCCGTTTGGTGGTGAACAAAGCCGCTTTGAAAACCAAATACGCGCTGCTTGAGCCGGTGATTCAGGCCTTTGCCCGCGCCGTTGCTTCCGACACCCCCACACACGACAAGGAAACCGATAATGAACATTCTGCTGATTGATTTGGAAACCGCCAAAGCGGATTTGAAACACATTCCCGCCAAAACAGGCGCGGTGTTCCTGCTTGCTGCCCGCAAACGCACGCTCAAACGCGCCCTTGCCTTTGCCCGCAAACACGCGGCGGCGGAAGTGGTGGATTTGAGCGAATGCCGTCCCGTTGCCGCCATCACCGCCCTGCTGAAAAACCTGCTGACGGAAAACCACCGCGCCCGCATCAGCGTGATTGCCAAACGCAAAAAACTTGCCGCCGCACTTGCCCGTTTGCAGCAGGTGTATGGCGATGCCGACGTGCGTTTGTGGCGCAAATTGGGCAAAAAACAGCGCAAACAGCTCAAACGCCAACGCAAAGCCGCATGGCGCGAGGGCGTGTGGCACATCGGCGGCGGCGAAAGCCTGCCCGCCCTGCCCGACAAAACCGAACGTCTGCCCATGCTGCACCGCCGTCCGCCCGCACCTGCCTTGCCCCACCACCCATCTGCGCCGGCGCTGCCGGTTGCCGCATCTGCCCCCGCGCACGGGAACGAAAGCGCACAGCCTGTTGCGGCAACAGACACCCCTGCGGGCGAAGAAACAGCACCCGCGCCCGCCGCGCCCGAACACCAAGCAGACCATGCGCCCGCCGCCGAATCCGCCGCCGCTTTGGAAGCCGTTGCGGACGAGCGGGTTTTGCGCCTGATTGGCAAAACCCGCCCCAAGAAAAAAGCCGATTTGCTGCGCGTGCTGCAAACCGCCCTGTGCGCCGACGAATACGCGGCGGCACGCATGGTCGCCCAACTCGAACAGGAAGGCAGCATCAGCATCGATGTGGCGGAAAACGTGCGTTACCGCACCTAGGGCGTGTCATCAATTGACCGAAAAATCTTTGCACCGTCATTCCCGCGCAGGCGGGAATCCAAATCGAAGCAGGTGTAGATACCATCTTTCCAGTCAAGCTCCCGTAGCAGAAATTTCCAACTGACGGGACTGATAAACCGTTTGATGCTTCAATACGCCAAAGCAAATATGTACCAATTTACGCATCGCCGCGCCCAATGCCTGCATCGGCGTTTTTTGCCTTTGCAGCAGACGGGCGTATTGGGCGGCAATATCAGGGTTGTATTTCTTTGACACGACCGCAGGCAGATACAAGGCCGCACGCAATACTGCCGAACCTTTTTTGGATAACATC
>NZ_AUAP01000032.1 GCF_000428785.1 Conchiformibius kuhniae DSM 17694
CGAAATCCAATTTGGTGTAAATTTGGGTGGTGGACAGGCTTTGGTGTCCGAGCAGTTCTTGAACGGCGCGCACGTCCCGCGAGGCTTGCAGCAGGTGGCTGGCGTAGCTGTGGCGCAGCATGTGCGGGGAAAGGTGTTGTGCGCTGCCTTGACGCAATGCCCATTGTTGCAGGCGTTTGGCGATTTGGCGCACGCCCAAGCGCGTGCCGGTGCGGTTGGTAAACAGGGCGGTTTCGCCGGCGGCGGCGCGGCGGTGGGGCAGATAGTTTTGCAGGGCGGCGCTGCTTTTGGCGGTAAGCGGTATTTGGCGTTGTTTTTTGCCTTTGCCCGATACGGTCAGCCAGCCCGCTTCAAAAAGCACGTCGTCCAAATCGAGCGCCGCCAGCTCGGAAAGGCGCAAACCGCTTCCGTAAAACAGCTCCGCCACCGCCAAATCGCGCAAGGACAGGGCATCACGCGGCGCGGCACGGTCGAGCAGGGTGTTGAGCGTTTCGCAGTCGATGGCTTTGGGCAGACGCTCGGGCGGTTTGGGGGCTTTGATGCCGGCAGTCGGGTCGGCGGCAAGCAGGTTTTCGCGCAGCAGGTAGGCGCAGTATTGCCGCCACACCGACAATTTCCGCATCATGCTGCGCGGGTTGAGGTTTTGCTGCGACAGGCGTTTGAGCGCGGCGATGATGTCGCGCCGTTGCGGGGCGGCGGTGCGTTCGGGCAACAGCTCGGCAAGTTGTGCCAAGTCGCGCCGGTACGCCGCCAGCGTGTGCGGCGAACGCCCTTGTTGGCGCAAACGCAGCAGCCACGCTTCGGCACGGGCGAAAAACGGCGCGTCCGTCATGCCGTTTTGCCCAACGACGACACCAGCACGGCTTTAATCGTGTGCAAACGGTTTTCCGCTTGGTCGAAAGCGATGTTGTACGGCGATTCAAACACGGCTTCGCTCACTTCGATGCCGTCCGCCAAATGCGGATAATGCTTGGCGATGTCGCGTCCGAGTACGGTTTCGGTGTTGTGAAACGCGGGCAGGCAGTGCATGAATTTGACCTGCGGGTTGTCCGCCGCCGCCATCAGCGCGGCATCGACACGGTAGGGCATCAGCAGCTTGATGCGTTCGCTCCACGCTTCGGGCGGTTCGCCCATCGACACCCACACATCGGTGTGGACGAAATCCGCGCCGCGCACGGCTTCGGCGGGGTCTTCGGTCAGCAGCAGCTTCGCACCGCTTGCGCGGGCAAAATCGCGGCATTGCGCCACCCATTGCGCGTGCGGCTGCAAGGCGGCGGGCGCGGCAATGCGGCAGTCCATGCCCAGCTTCGCCGCCACCAGCAGCAGCGAGTTGCCCATATTGTTCCGCGCATCGCCCACATAGGCAAAACGGATTTGGTTCAGGGCTTTGCCATGGGCGTGTTCGCGCATGGTCAGCACATCGGCGAGCATTTGCGTGGGGTGAAACTCATCGGTCAGACCGTTAAACACCGGCACGCCCGCGTATTGTGCCAATTCTTCCACCACCGTTTGGGCGTAGCCGCGATATTCGATGGCATCGTACATGCGCCCGAGCACCCGTGCGGTGTCTTTGATGCTTTCTTTGTGTCCGATTTGCGAAGCGGCGGGGTCGATGTAGGTAACGTTTGCGCCTTGGTCGTAGGCGGCGACTTCAAAGGCGCAACGGGTGCGGGTGGAGGTTTTTTCAAAAATCAGGGCGATGTTTTTTCCTTGCAAAACGGGCATTTCACGCCCTTCGCGTTTGGCGTGTTTGAGCTCGGCAGCCAAATCAATCAGGTAGCTGATTTCTGCCGCGCTGTGGCGGCGCAGGCTGAGCAGGGAACGTTGGTACAGGGATTGTGCGGTCATGGTGTCGTCCTTGCGGGTCGGGTAGGGGAAACGGGTGGGTGTTGCTGCCGTGCGGCGGGCTATGCGGCAACGGGTTTCGTCATGATTCGTTTTCGGTTTCGTTTAATTTTTTCAACAACATATCCACGCGGTCGGGGTCTTCGTTGCGCATGATGCGGCCGATGTCGCTTTCCAGTTTTTCGGTGTCGCTGCACAAAATCATTTCCTTTACCGCCAACAGGTTGCCCGTGTTCATGGAAAAACGGCGCAAACCCAATGCCAGCAGCAGGCGCGTGTAGTCGGGGTCGCCCGCCATTTCGCCGCACACCGACACGCCTTTGCCCATGCGGTTGGCGGTGCGGATAATGTGCGCGAGCAGGCGCACCACCGCAGGGTGGGCGGGCTGGTAGAGATAGCTGACACTGTCATCATTCCTGTCCACCGAAAGCGTGTATTGAATCAAGTCGTTGGTGCCGATGGAGACGAAATCCACGTGTTTGAGCAGGGTGGACACGGTGAGCGCGGCGGCGGGAATTTCAATCATGCAGCCCGTTTCCACCGTGCCGAAAGCATCGCCGCGCTCGGCAAGCTGGCGTTTGGCGGTTTCCAAGTGGACAAGGCTTTGGCGCAATTCCGCCAGCCCCGACACCATCGGGAACATCATTTTCACCGTGCCGTGCGCCGCCGCCCGCAACACCGCCCGCATTTGCGTGCGGAACATCACCGGCTCGGCGTGGCATAAGCGGATACCGGTCAAGCCCAAAGCGGGATTGAGCGCGGCGTTGGGCGTGCCGTTGCCGCCGAACCAGCGCGGATTTTTGTCCACGCCCAAATCCACCGTGCGGATGGTGAGCGGCTTGCCTTTCATTTTTTTGACCAAATCGGTATAGACTTGATACAGCTCGTCTTCTTCAGGCAGACTGTCGCGGTTGAGGTACAAAAACTCACTGCGCAGCAAGCCCACGCCGTCCGCGCCGAATTTGTGCAGGGCTTTGATGTCGTCTGCGGTTTCAATATTGGCAAGCAGCTCGATGGTTTCGCCGTCTGCGGTGGCGGCGGCGGTGTGTTTGAGTTTGTTGAGTTGGCGCAGGTGGCTGCGGTATTCGCGTTGGCGGCGGCGGTATTGCGTCAAGACGATTTCATCGGGGTTGATAATCAGCGTGCCGTTGCCGCCGTCCACAATCACCCATTCGTGTTCGCGTATCAGGTGCCGCGCGTTGCCCAAGCCGATGACGGACGGAATGTTCAGGCTGCGTCCCAAAATGGCGGTGTGGCTGGTGGGCCCGCCCATATCGGTTACAAAGCCTTCGATGCGCTGGTCTTTGAAAAACACGGTGTCGGCGGGCGACAGGTCGTGGGCAATCAATACGGTATCGTCCAGCAAATTGGCGTCCAGATTGATTTCGGTGCTTTGACCAATCAGGTTTTTTTGAATGCGCTCCACCACTTGCAGCATGTCTTGTTTGCGTTGGCGCAGGTATTCGTCATCGATTTCGTCAAACTGTTGCGACAGGCGGTCGGTTTGCAGTTTCAACGCCCATTCCGCGTTGATTTGTTGTTCCTGCAGAATGTCCAAAGGTTCGCGCGAGAGGGTAACGTCCGTCAGCAGCATCAGGTGCAGCGAGATAAACGCGCCCAATTCGGTGGGGGCGTTTTCGGGAATCGCGCTGCGGAGCTGTTCCAACTGGCGGCGCGTGGCTTTCACCGCCGCTTCAAAACGGGCGGTTTCGGCGGCGATTTCGTTTTCGGGAATGCAAAACTGCGGCACTTCCGAGATGCCGCGCACCACCAGATGCGCCCGTCCGATGGCGATGCCGCGCCCCGCCGCCGCGCCGTGCAGCACAATCATTTTATTCCCCTTCGCCGAAATAGTCGTTGATGAGTGCGCCGAGGGCGTGCATGGCGGCGGTTTCGTCCACGCCGTCCGTTTCTATTTCAATTTCCGTGCCTTGCGCGGCGGCGAGCATCATCAAGCCCATAATGCTTTTGCCGTTGACGCGGCGGCCGTTGCGCGTTACCCAGATTTCGGATTGGAATTGGGCGGCGGTTTGGGTGAATTTGCTGGAGGCGCGGGCGTGCAGTCCCAATTTGTTGATGATGGTGAAGGTTTGTGTTTGCATGATTGTGTTTTCCCCAAAACCGAAAAAACCACACGCCGCCATGTCCGCACGGGTGGGCATGACGGTGTGTGCGTCAGGTGTGATGATGCGGCGGAAACCGTGCGCAAGCACGCTGCCGCGCGCGCCAAGGGCGCGGTGGCAACAAATTTACGCTTCGGGCGACACTTCCACGCCGTCGTCTTCGGGCGTACCTTCCTGCACAAGCTGCACCAAGCCCGATTGCTCGCGGATTTTGCGGTCGATTTCGGCGGCAATGTCGGGATTGTCTTTCAGCCATTGGCGCGAATTGTCCTTGCCCTGACCGATTTTCGCGCCGTTGTAGCTGAACCACGCGCCCGATTTCTGCACCACGCCCGCTTTTACGCCCAAATCAATCAGTTCGCCCTCGTAGCTGATGCCCTCGCCGTACAAAATATCAAAATCGGCAATGCGGAACGGCGGCGCAACCTTGTTTTTAATCACTTTGACTTTGGTTTCGTTGCCGAGAACGTCATCGCCTTTTTTGATTTGAATGCCGCGCCGGATATCCAAACGCACGGACGCGTAAAACTTCAGCGCATTGCCGCCCGTAGTGGTTTCGGGGCTGCCGAACATCACGCCGATTTTCATGCGAATTTGGTTGATAAATACCACCAAAGTATTGGTTTTTTTGATGTTTCCCGTGAGCTTGCGCAAGGCTTGGCTCATCAGGCGGGCGTGCAGACCCACATGGCTGTCGCCCATTTCGCCCTCGATTTCGGCTTTCGGCACCAGCGCGGCAACGGAGTCCACCACCACCATGTCCACGCCGCCGGAGCGCACCAGCATATCGCAAATTTCCAAAGCCTGTTCGCCCGTGTCGGGTTGCGACACCAGCAATTCTTCCACTTTCACGCCGAGTTTGCGGGCATACACGGGGTCAAAGGCGTTTTCAGCATCAATAAAGGCGCACACGCCGCCGTTTTTCTGGCATTGGGCGATGGTTTCCAAACACAGCGTGGTTTTGCCGGACGATTCTGGCCCGAAAATTTCCACGATGCGGCCGCGCGGCAAGCCGCCCACGCCCAGCGCAAGGTCAATCGTGAGCGAGCCGGTGGAAATCACTTGCAAATCTTCTTCCTGATGGCTGCCGTCCATTTTCATCACCGCGCCCTTGCCGAAACTTTTTTCAATTTGGGCGAGCGCGGCTTGCAGGGCAAGGCTTTTGTCGTTGTCGGGGGCGGAGTTTTTTGCTGCCATGACGGTTCTCGAAATCGGGTTGGAAAAAACCGATTATAGCCCAAAACGCCGCGCCGCCCTACACCTTGCCCGCATCGGGCGGCGACAGTTCCGCCCATGCCATTTTCAGGTAATACAGCATCGACCACACCGTCAGCACCACCGCCGCAAACATCAGCACATTGCCCCAAACATATAAATCCAAACCGAAAAAATCACGGTCGTGAATCAGCAGCATGATAATCGCCGCAATTTGCACGCCGGTTTTGAATTTGCCCAGCTTCACCACCGCCACACTGCCGCGCTTGCCCATTTGCGCCATCCACTCGCGCAGCGCCGACACGGTGATTTCGCGCCCGATGATGATGATGGCAAACAGCGCAAACGTGCGGTCGAGCTGCACCAGCAAAATCAGTGCGGACGCCACCATCAGCTTGTCGGCAACGGGGTCGAGAAACGCGCCAAAATCCGAAGTTTGCTGCAAACGCCGCGCCAAAAAACCGTCAAACCAATCGGTCAGCCCCGCAATGGCAAACACCAGCGCCGCCGCCCAGTTTGCCATCACCGCACCGTTGCCCGACACGGGCAGGTACAAAATCAGGGTAAACACGGGAATCAGCAAAATCCGCAACCAAGTCAGAAAAATGGGAATATTACAAGGCATGGACGTTCCTTCATAAAAATCCGTGGCGGCAGCCGCCGCAAACGCGCCGCCCGTGTGCGTCATCACCCATATTGGCGAGGGCGTGCCATCAATTGACCGAAAAAACACAGCGCCGTCATGCCCGCGCGGGCGGGAATCCAACAACAAATTGCAACAAACCTTGATAAAACATCGTTTTCCAAGCATCGGGCAGTGGACTCCCGCCTGCGCGGGAATGACGGCATTTTTATATTATGCTGATTTTCAGTATAAAAGTTTAAATGATGATACGCCCTAGGCAATAACGCGCACCAATCCGGATTTATTGTTGATAATTATCGGATTATAGCGCGAATTGTCTTGCCGTTCAGCCCTTATCGCACCGCACGCGCCGCAAATGTGTAAAAACGGCTACCCCGCCGCCAATCGGGCATCGGGGTAACCGTTGTGTTTTGGCACCGGCGTGCGGAAACGGCACGCCAACAACCACAGTGCCGTCATTCCCACGCAGGTGCAGCTTGGGTTGGCGCGAAGCGCAAACCCGACAAAATCCATAAATTTTCGGAAAAATATTGAGTTTTCACTTCGTTTCAACCCAAGCTACGCTTGCTTCACAAACATCAGGCAGTGGATTCCCGCATTCGCGGAAATGACGTCATCTTGGTATTGCACTGATTTATTAGAAAATTTTAATTGATGACACGCCCTAGTGGTGAAGGTGTCCGTCCGCACCGTGAACGTGTCCGTGCGCGATTTCTTCGGGGGTGGCATCGCGGATGTTGTCCACTGTGGCTTTAAAACGGATTTTCATGCCCGCCATCGGGTGGTTGCCGTTCACCACCACTTTGCCGTTGCCGATTTCTTCCACGCGGTACAAAATCACATCGCCCGTTTCGGGGTCGTCCGCTTCAAACATCATGCCCAGCTCCACGTCTACAGGAAACACGTCGGCAGGCTCGACCCGGCGCAGCTCGGGTTCGTATTCGCCAAAGGCGTCGTCGGGCGACAATTCCACATCGATGCTGTCGCCGATGTTTTTTTCGTGCAGGGCTTCTTCGACCAAGGGGAAAATGCCGTCATAGCCGCCGTGCAGGTAGGCAATCGGCTCAACGGTTTGGTCAAGCAGTTGGTTATTGACATCGTACATTTCGTAATGCAGGGTAACGACAGCGTTTTTTTTGATGCTCATGCGGGGGATTTCCTTTATGGGGTTGGACGGTGACGGCGACTCTTGCCGCCGCATGGCGCAGTATAGCACAAACGCACTGCGCCAACCGTGTGTTTTTCTGTCGCGCCGATGCCACAAGCGCCGGCACGCCACACAATGCAAATGCTTTGCACCGGCGCTTGCACCAATGCAAAAACTTTGATTTTTAATCATCTAATTCAGACTTTTTGCACTACCTGCGTGCGGTTTGCGGCAAGCTTGTGGCAAAAAAACCGCAAGCTTATTGATAACGTTGGCAATAATGATTGCGCGGCGCGGCATTTTCAGGCAAAATACGGCACTTTCCTGCGGTTCATTGTATCCGAACGCGTATCACGAAGCGGTGCATGGGTCGTAATTCATTCAATCCATTAAAATAAACAGGTGTTTAATATGAAAAAATCCCTCGTAGCCGTTGCTTTGATGTCTTTGTTTGTAGCCGCTTGCGGCGGTGGTGAGCAAAAAGCGCCCGAAGCGCCTGCCGCCGTTACGCCGGCTTCTGCCGTTGAAAACGCTGCTTCCGATGCTGCCAGCGAGGCTTCCGGCGTATTGGACGCTGCTGCTTCCATGGCAACCGAAGTAAAAGAAGACATGGCTTCTATGGCTGCTTCCGCCGCCGAGGCTGCCGCTTCTTTGGCAACCGAAGTGAAAGAAGACATGGCTTCTGCTGCCGAAGCCGCTTCCGAAGCCAAGTAATCCGCTTTTGCCGTTTGTCCGGCAAAGCTTTGCATGCCAAGAAAAACCTGCCTGCGGGCGGGTTTTTTGTTGTTTCAAGCTGTTGGAAAAGAATTTTGATGTTTCACGCATATATGGTTGATAAAAATAAAAACGAGACAAGACGACTTGGCAACGCCGTATCGTTGCGATTTTAACCAACCATAAAGCACGGCCCCATGCCTTGCCCCGATTCGGACGGCGTTGCGCCCCGAGTGAATAACAAAGCTGTTTTACCGCCGCAAACGGCGGGGTTTCAAACCAAAAAGGAATTTTGATGAATATTTTTGCCAAACGCATCGCCGCACTGCGCGCACAGATGCAGACACACGGCTTGGCGGCGTGGATTGCTCCCACCGCCGACCCGCACCTTTCCGAATATTTGCCCGAGCATTGGCAGTCGCGCCGTTGGTTGTGCGGCTTTAGCGGCTCGGCGGGAACGTTGGTGATAACGGCAGACCATGCGGGCTTGTGGGCAGACAGCCGCTATTGGGAACAGGCGGCGGCGCAGTTGGCGGAAAGCGGGGTGGTGCTGCACAAAATCGGCGCAGACGACGACTATCCCGAATGGTTGGCGGCGCATCTGCCCGCAGGGGCGCGGGCGGGCGTGGCGGCAGACATGGTGTCGCGGCGCGATGAAGCGCGGCTTGCCCGTGTGTTGCGCGGTAAAAACCAATATTTGTGCTGCGTTGCCGATTTGACCGGTGCGGTTTGGCACGACCGCCCCGCCCTGCCCGCCACCGCCGTTTATCCGCACCCTGCCGAATTTTGCGGCGAAAGCGCGTCTGCCAAGCTCGCCCGCGTGCGTCAAGCCGTGCGCGAAGCGGGGGCGGACACGCATTTGCTCTCGTCTTTGGACGACATCGCGTGGCTGACCAATCTGCGCGGCAGCGACGTGCCGCACAATCCCGTGTTTCTCGCCCACCTGCTGCTGGACGGCGGACACGCCTGCCTGTTCACCGATGAAAGCCGTTTGAACGAAGCGGCACGCCGCAGCCTGAACGAAGCGGGCATCGCCACCGCGCCCTACGAAGCGGTTGCCGCCGCTTTGGGCAAACTGCACGGCACCTTGCTGCTCAACCCCGCCAAAACCGCCGTTTCCCTGCTGCGCCACCTGCCCGAGCGCGTGAACATTTGCGAACAAACCAATCCGTCCACCCTGTTCAAAGCCCGCAAAAACGAAGCGGAATGCGCCCACATCCGCGCCGCCATGTTGCAGGACGGCATCGCCCTGTGCGGCTTTTTTGCCGAATTGGAACACAAGCTGGCAGCGCAAACGCCCCTGACCGAGTTGGACATCGACACCATGCTGATTGCCCACCGCAGCCGCCGTCCGCACTACGTTTCCACCAGCTTCGACACCATCGCCGGCTTCAACGCCAACGGCGCATTGCCGCACTACCGCGCCACCGCCGAAGCCCACAGCGCCATCACCGGCAACGGGCTGCTGCTGATTGACTCGGGCGCACAATATTTGAACGGCACCACCGACATCACCCGCGTCGTTCCCATCGGCACGCCCGATGCCGCACAACGGCGCGACTTTACGCTGGTACTCAAATCGCACATCGCCCTTGCCCGCGCCGTGTTTCCCGCCGGCACGCCCGCACCCGTGTTGGACGGCATCTGCCGTCAAGCCATGTGGCAGGCGCATTGCGACTACGGACACGGCACGGGGCACGGCGTGGGCTACTTCCTGAACGTACACGAAGGCCCGCAGGTCATCGCCTGCCGCGCCGCCGCCAACCCGCACCACGCCATGCAAGCGGGCATGCTCACCTCCAACGAGCCGGGGCTGTACCGCTCCGGACAATGGGGCATCCGCATCGAAAACCTGATTTTGGCGCAAGCGGTGGCGCAGCCGCAAGAACACGCCTTTGGTGAATTTTTGCAATTTGAAACCCTGACCCTGTGTCCCATCGACACCCGCCTGCTCGCCCCCGAACTGCTGGACGACACCGAACGCGGCTGGCTCAACGCCTACCACGCCCGCGTGCGCGACACCCTCGCCCCGCACACCGAAGGCGCGGCACGCGACTGGCTGCTGCGGCGCACCGAAGCGGTGTAATTGACCCACCCCGCAAAAAAGCGCATAATCGGCGCGTTTTTTCCCGCTTCAGGCAGCCCGAGCAACGTTTTCCGGCTGCCTGAACGCCATTTCAAGGAAGCCCCATGAAATCCCCCGAATTATTATTGCCCGCCGGCGGACTGGAACGCATGCGCACCGCCTTTGACTACGGTGCCGATGCCGTTTACGCCGGCAGCCCGCGCTATTCCCTACGCGCCCGCAACAACGAATTTGCCAAACTGCCCGTCTTGGAACAAGGCATCGCCGAAGCCCACGCGCGTGGCAAAAAATTTTTCTTAACCGTCAATACCCTGCCGCACAACAGCAAACTGAAAACCTTTGTCGCCGACATGGAGCCTTTGATTGCCATGCGCCCCGATGCGCTGATTATGGCAGACCCCGGCTTGATTATGTGCGTGCGCGAACGTTGGCCGCACATTCCCGTGCATTTGTCCGTACAGGCGAATACAACCAATTGGTGGGGCGTGAAATTTTGGCAAAGTGTCGGCGTGGAACGCGTTATCCTGTCGCGCGAATTGAGCTTGGAAGAAATCGCCGAAATCCGCCAACAATGCCCCGATATGGAACTGGAAGTGTTCGTACACGGCGCATTGTGCATCGCTTATTCAGGTCGTTGTTTATTATCGGGTTATTTCAATCACCGCGACCCCAACCAAGGCACTTGCACCAACGCCTGCCGTTGGGATTACAAAGTCCATCACAGCGAAACGGACGATGCGGGCGATGTCAAACCGTTGAGCGGATTTGATTTTCAGGCAGCCAAAAACGAAGCCGATGCCGCCTTTGAAGGCATCAACGGACAACGCCGCCACCCCGCCGCCGACAAAGTTTTTCTGATTGAAGAAGCCAACCGCCCCGGCGAACTGATGCCCGTGATGGAAGACGAACACGGCACTTACATCATGAATTCCAAAGACTTACGCGCCATTGAGCAAGTGGCGAAACTGGCGGAAATCGGCGTGGACAGCCTGAAAGTGGAAGGGCGCACCAAATCCGTCTATTACGTTGCCCGCACCGCGCAAAGCTACCGCCGCGCCATTGACGATGCCGTAGCGGGGAAACCCTTTGATTACAGCCTGTTGGCGGAATTGGAAGGCTTGGCGAACCGTGGCTACACTTCGGGCTTTTTGGAACGCCACCACACGCAGGATTATCAAAACTACTTGCACGGACATTCGCTCGCCAAACAAAGCCAGTTTGTCGGACAAGTGGCTGAAATTGATGCCGAAGGCTGGGCAACGGTGGACGTGAAAAACCGTTTTGCCGTAGGCGACCGCTTGGAAATCATTCACCCGCACGGCAATGAAATCCGCACCTTGGCGGCGATGCGGCGCAAAGGCGCGGCGGTGGACGTGGCACCGGGCAACGGCATTCAGGTGCAAATCCCCGATATGGCGGGCAAAGACAACGCCTTGATTGCACGGATTATCCCATCATGAACATCACCCATGTGGCGGCAGGCGTGCTGTACAACGCGGCGGGGGAAGTGTTGCTGAGTTCGCGCCCCGCCGGTAAAGCCTATGCGGGCTATTGGGAATTTGCCGGCGGCAAGGTGGAAGCGGGCGAAACGCCCGAACAGGCGTTGCGGCGCGAGTTTGCCGAAGAATTGGGCGTGCACATCGTCCGCGCCCGCGCGTGGCTGCAAAAAATCCACGCCTACGAACACGCCACCGTGCATCTGCATTTTTTCCGCGTTTTTTCAGGCGATTGGCACGGCGAACCCACCGCGAAAGAAGGTCAGGATTTGGCTTGGCAACGCGCGGGCGCGTATTCGGTGTCGCCGATGTTGCCCGCCAATGCCGCGCTGTTGGAGGCACTGGCGGTGCCCGAAATTTTTTCAGGCTGCCTGAAACACGGTTTGCACGGCGAAAACTACCGCATTGTTCCGCCGAACTTATTTTCCCGCGCCGATGACGCGCTGCTGCTGGACGCGGACACGCCCGTGCCGTGCAAGCTCACACCCCGCGCCCTGTGGCGCGTGGTCGCCAACCGCGCCGAACTGGCGCAAGCCCACGATGCGGACGCGCTGTTGTGGCGGGCGGACGGCGAAGCGGGAGCGTTGTCGCTGCTGGCGGTGTTGAAAGACGGCGTGTCCGTGCCGGTGGCGGCGTATGCAAACAAGGCTTTGTGCGACCGTTTCGGCGGCGCGTGGCAGGAAGCGGGTTTGCACGCGCTGGCGGTGCAGACGGAGCGGCAAAATGTTTAGGGCGTGTCATCAATTGGCTGAAAAAACGCCGCGCCGTCATGCCCGCGCTGGCAGGAAGCCAAGTTAAAGCACAACAAACCTTGATAAAACAACGCTTGCCAAACATCGAGCGGTAGATTCCCGCCTGCGCGGGAATGACGGTGTAGAGGTTTTTCGGTTCATTGATGACGCGCCCTAAATCGGATGGCGGTCGGCAAAGGTGCGCGGGTGCAGGGTGCGGCACAGGGGGCGGAAACGCCCGCAACGCCACAAAAAGGCGTGTTCCGCCCGTTGCAGCATGGGCAGGTCGCTGCGCGAGTCGCTGTAGGCATAGCTGCCGTCCCAGCAGTCCGTGCCGTAGGCGCGTTCGAGCAGGCGCACTTTGTTGCTGCCGTGGCAGTTGATGCCGTCGATTTCGCCGCTTATCCGTCCGTGCGCTTGGGTTGCCATGCGGGTGGCAAACAGGTCGTCAAAGCCGTGTTGCCGCGCCCAAGCCGATAAATACCAGTCGGGGGCGGCGCTGACCAATACGCAGTAGTCGCCGCGTTCGCGGTGGTGGTGCAGCCGTTCCATGCCTTCGGGGCGCAGCAGTGCGGGCAGGACGGTTTCGGCAAAACGGCTTGCCGCCGCCAGTACGTCTGTTTCGCATACATCGCGCAGGTAGCGGCGGCACAGTGCCTGTTTGGCAACGGCGTTGGAAACCAAGCCGAGAAGGTAGGCAGCCAGAAGCGGCAAAAGCGGCAGCAGTTTGGCAAAAAATGTTTTGTCGTTGCCGGTGTAGTGGCGCAAAAACGGCAGTACGGTGTCTTTGCGGGTGAGTGTGCCGTCAAAATCAAAGAAGGCGAAAACGGGGGTGTGGTGCATGGTCGGGTTCCTTTGCGTTGCTTCCGTTTTGTGTGAACGGTATTGTTGTGTGTGCCGCAGTCGGGGCGGCGGTGAAGCGGGTAGTGTGGTGCGAACCGCAGCAGTGTGGTTTCGGGCGTGCCGCCATTTAATTTTTCTAATGAAAATCAGCTCAATATAAAAATACGCCGTCATGCCCGCGCAGGTGCAGCTTGGGTTGGCGCGAAGTGCAAACCCGACAAAATCCATAAATTTTCGGAAAAATGTTGGGTTTTCACTTCGTTTCAACCCAAGCTACGCTTGCTTCACAAACATCAGGCAGTGGATTTCCGCATTCGCGGGCATGACGGCGTTTTGGTATTGCACTGATTTATAGTAGAAAATTTCAATTTGATGACACGCCCTAGTTGTATCCGTGCGCGTTGTCGCCTTTTTCGTGCAGCAGTGCGCCCGCTTGGGGGGAGCATTCGTGCGGCGACTCCAGCGCCTGACGCAGGTAGCGCCGCCCCAAATT
>NZ_AUAP01000033.1 GCF_000428785.1 Conchiformibius kuhniae DSM 17694
AAGCCCGGCGACACCGCCGCGCCGGTGCAAACCGCGCACAACTGGCAGTTTTTCCGCCTGACGGGCAAGCGCACCGAAACCGACCCCGTCAAAATCCGCCGCGAAGCCGTGCGCCGGCTGTTACGCAAACAGGCGCAAGAACAAGCACAGCAGCAGCTTGTCGAACGCTTGCAGCACAACGCGGTGATACGAGAATATTAAAGCGAGTCATCAATTATAGTTGATTAAAATCGCAACGATACGGCGTTGCCAACGCCCTTATGTACTGCCCGTACACGGCGGGCGTTGTCGCCTTGTCTCGTTTTTATTTTTATCAACTATAAATTTTGATACTGAAAATCAGTGCAATATAAAAACACCGTCATTTCCGCACGGGTGGGAATGACGGTGTTGTGTTTTTGCAGACGATTGACGACACGCCCGCAACGATGATGCCTTGCCGCGCATCATCGTTTTTTGAAAACGGCAGCTTATTGCGGCGCAGACACCGTAGCGCGAATCAGCCCTTCCGCTTTCGCCAAAGTATTTTCCACATCGGCGGGGGCAATTTGGCTGCCCGCAATCAGTTTCGCGGCGGGCACATACGCCACCTGCACTTTGCCGTCCGTTTCCGTAACCAGCACTTTAAGCGGCAATTGCAGCGCAAACATCGGGTCTTTCGCCATCAGGGGCGTACCCGCTTTCGGATTGCCGAACACCAGCACGGTGGCAGGCTGCATCTGCAAACCCGCTTTTTGCGCCGCCGCTTGGTGGTCAATCACGGCGAATACGGTCATGCCTTTGCTTTCAATGGCTTGACGGATTTTGGCAACGGTATCGGCGAAACCGTATGCGCTGGCAACGGCAACATGGGGCGTGGTGTTCATGGCGGAAACTTTCGGGGCGGTCGGCATGGCGCACGCGCCCAATGCCAAAGAAACCATTATCGGGGCAAACCATTTTTTCATAGATTATTCCTTGTTTGCATTTTGGTATAAATTTAATTTAATCAAAATCTTGATTGTTCAATTACGCCCAATGAGCGCAAAAATTCTTTCGAGCAGCCCAAACATTGCTAAAATCAAATTTTCGCCAGCTTACTGGTTTCCTGTTCTAAATTCAACTTTTTTTATTAATAGAGCCAATCATGCCCCAAACCGAATACATCAAACCACCTGTCAATAAAGCCCTTTTCTATACGGCGAACTATCAATCTTTTCATTATGCCGTTTTTAAGCAGATGGATAAATCATTCGGAGACGGCTACACCGGCAAAGAAGATTACAAAAAAAGCCCCTATTTAAGCCGGTTACACCCGATTTTAAAAACACTCTATTTCTTTGACCAAGTATTGGGCTTTACCCATGAAGGCGGTTTCGGCGAGCTGTACAGTTACGAAAACGGCTTTATGCTGGAACATTGTGTTCGCGGCTTTTACGAATTGGGCGAACAGGAAATGGTTGCGATGATGTGTTTTGCCGCAGACTATTACGAATTGCTGGAATCACAGGCAGCGTTTCAAAATTTATCCAAAGCCGAACAAATTGCATATGTGAAAAATCTGTCCGAACACAGGGTGGATTTTGATTTGCCGGTTGAAAAAGTATCGTATGATGATTTAAATATTGAATCTTTTGAGAATTTGAACAATCTTTTTGAAAATAAATATAAATACGCTTGGTATAGATTAGTACGCCATATTCAAAACCATGCCGGTCAATTCGTATCCGATGAAACGGGTCAGCCGCTTGATGATGGCTTTACCGGTCAATATGTTTATACGGGCGATGTCGGCAATCACTACCGCTTGACGATGGAAAACGGAAAGCCGCACGGTATTTTTGAAATTGACGATACAAAACAACAAAACTGGGTGGGCGAATTTGAGCACGGCTTTTTGAAAAAACAATCGTACCGCTATCATTCCCCATATAGTGATAGTGTCTATACCGCCCAGTATCAATATGAACCTTATGATAACGGCAAGGACGTTGTCGTAACTTACATTAAGTCTTATGACCATTCCTCTCAATTTGAAAAACAAACCTGTGAATTATTGATTGCCTCTGACGTGCAAATCGGCAAACAAACCGAATGGTATGAAGACGGTTCTCTCAAATCCGTTAAAGACTACTATTCCCGATATAATCCGTGGTTATGGCGCAGCGAAGCCTACTATCCCAACGGACAATTAAAACACAAAGGTTTAAAACACCGGTTTAATACTGCCTATTGGGAGTATTATCATGAAAACGGACAACAACTGCGCGAAGAGTTCTACGATAATGAGGGTAATTGTCATCAAACCAAATGGTATCCGGACGGCAGCATTGCCCTTCAAACGGTTTACGGTTCCGGCGGAGAGTATTTGGAAACCCATGAGTTTTATCCCGATGGCACCAAAAGAATGGAATACCTTTACAAAATGAGAAAGGAAATGGATATTTCTCCATATTTGGGTTGGGTAAAGATGCCCATCAATGCATGGGACGAACACGGCAAGCAAACCCTTATCAACGGCACCGGTTTTATCCCCGGAGGCAACACCATTGAGGAATATCAAAACGGCTTTGCAACGGTTTTGACCGAGTTTTATCATGACGGTAATCTGAGCAGAAAAGTATTTTATGAACGTGGCAAGGAGATAAAAGTTATTGTTTTTGATGAAAACGGTAATGAAAAATGGGCGAGGGAAACCGAATTTGATGACGATGGCAACATGCTCAAAAAAGTATCTTATGAATATGGCAAAAAGGTAAGAACGATTTGCTATGATAAAGATGGTAATTTCATTGACGAAGAGTATCATTAAATAGCGGGGCTGCCTGAAACCCTTTTTCAGGCAGCCCGCTTGTGTTACTTCAATTTATCCAGCGCAATCCGCACTTTATCCATTTTCGCATTCAACTCCGCCAGCTCCGCACGGTCTTTCTCCACCAAATACGCGGGCGCTTTGTCGGTGTAGCCCGGCTTGGCGAGCTTGGCGTTGAGCTTGTCCAAAGCCTTTTGCAGTTTTTCCGCTTCCTTGTTCAGGCGGGCGGTTTCGGCGGCTTTGTCCACTTCCACTTTCAGCATCAAACGCGCATCGCGGCACACGGCAACGGGCGCGTCTTCGCTTTCAGGCAGCGCGGCACACGGCACGGCTTCACTCAAACGCGCCATCGCCGTCAAATAAGGGAAATACGCGCCCAAATCGTCCGTGCTTTCCACAAAAAGCGGCGCTTTCACATTCGGTGCAATCCCCATTTCGCCGCGCAAATTGCGTACCGCGCCGATTAAGTCCTGCAAAACCGCCATCTGCTCAAACGTGGACGGCACGATTTTTTCCGGGTCGGGCACGGGAAACGCCGCCGACATCAGGCTGTCGCCGTGTTTGGCATTGGCAAGCGGGGCGATGTGCTGCCACAACTCTTCGGTAATAAACGGAATAATCGGGTGCAACAGGCGCAACGCCGTTTCCAACACGCGCACCAAAGTGCGGCGCGTGGTGCGCTGACGGCTTTCGCAACCGTTTTGCAACTGCACTTTTGCCAGCTCCACATACCAGTCGCAAAAATCGTTCCAAACAAAATCGTAAAGCGTTTGCGCCGCCAAATCAAAACGGTAGGTTTCGTATGCTTCGGTAACGGCTTGTTCGGTTTGTTGCAAACGCCCGATAATCCATTGGTCGGCAAAGGAATACGCCAAAGGCAGGCTTTCGTCCTGACCGCAATCTTTGCCTTCGGCGTTCATCAGCACGAAATTGCTGGCGTTCCAGATTTTGTTGCAGAAATTGCGGTAGCCTTCGGCGCGTTTGAAGTCAAAATTGATGTTGCGCCCCAAGCTGGCGTAGCTTGCCATGGTAAAACGCAGCGCGTCCGCGCCCATGGCGGGAATGCCGGTGGGGAACAGTTTTTCGGTGGCTTGGCGCACTTGCGGCGCGGTTTCGGGACGGCGCAGGCCGGTGGTGCGTTTGTCCAACAGTTCAGGCAGCCCGATGCCGTCAATCAAATCCACGGGGTCAATCACATTGCCTTCGGATTTGGACATTTTTTTGCCTTCGTGGTCGCGCACCATGCCGTGAATGTACACGTCTTTAAACGGTACTTTGCCGGTGAAATGCGTGGTCATCATAATCATGCGGGCGACCCAGAAAAAGATGATTTCGTAGCCCGTTACCAACACGGAAGACGGCAAAAAGGCTTTTAATTCATCGGTGTTGATGCCATCGTCTGTCCAACCCAATGTGGAAAACGGCACCAGCGCGGACGAAAACCATGTGTCCAATACGTCTTCATCGCGTTGCAATGCCACGCCCGCGCCCGCTTGAGCCTGTGCTTCGGCTTCGCTGCGGGCAACGTAGATGTTGCCGTTGTCGTCATACCACGCGGGGATTTGGTGTCCCCACCACAGTTGGCGGGAAATGCACCAGTCTTGCAGGTTGTTCATCCATTGGTTGTAGGTATTGACCCAGTTTTCGGGGACGAATTTGACTTGTCCGCTATCCACGGCGGTTTTGGCTTTTTGCGCCAAGCTCATGCCGCGAAATTCGCTGTCGGGTTCGCCGCCTTGCGGCTGGGCGTGCATGGCGACAAACCATTGGTCGGTCAAGTACGGTTCAATCACCGTGCCGGTGCGGTCGCCGCGCGGACGCATCAGGGTGTGGGCTTCAATTTTTTCCAACAAACCCGCCGCTTTCAAATCTTCAATGATTTTTTCACGCGCTGCAAAACGGTCAAGACCGCGATAGGCGGCTGGCGCGTTGTCGTTCATCACGGCTTTTTCGGTAAACAGGTTGATGACTTCCATCTTGTGCCGTTCGCCGACCGCATAGTCGTTGAAATCGTGGGCGGGGGTGATTTTCACGCAGCCCGAACCGAAATCTTTGTCCACATATTCATCGGCAATCACGGGAATGATGCGGTCGGTCATCGGGACGTGAACCATTTTGCCGACCAAATGGGCGTAGCGTTCGTCATCGGGCGCAACCGCCAGCGCACCGTCTGCCAAAATGGTTTCGGGACGGGTGGTGGCGATGTGCATAAATTTGCCGTCCAAGCCTTGCCCTGCCACGAAAGGATAACGCACATAGTACATAAACCCTTGCTCTTCCACGTTTTCCACTTCAAGGTCGGAAACGGCAGTCCCCAGCACGGGGTCCCAATTTACCAAGCGTTTGCCGCGATAAATCAAGCCTTGTTGGTACAGTTTGACAAACACGCGGGTAACGGCTTCGGCGCGGGTGTCGTCCATCGTAAAGTATTCGCGCTGCCAGTCGGCGGAACAACCGACACGGCGCATTTGTTCGGCAATCGTGCCGCCCGATTGTTCTTTCCATTGCCACACTTTTTCCAAAAAGGCTTCGCGCCCCAAATCGTGGCGGGAGATGCCTTGTGCGGCGAGTTGGCGTTCCACCACGATTTGCGTGGCGATGCCGGCGTGGTCGGTACCCGGAATCCAGCAGGTGTTGCGCCCTTTCATGCGGTAGTAACGCGCCAAACCGTCCATAACGGTTTGGTTGAAGGCGTGTCCCATGTGCAGGGTGCCGGTTACGTTGGGCGGGGGAAGCTGGATACAAAAGGCTTCGGAGCGGGAAAAATCGGCTTGGAACGCGCCCGATGCTTGCCAACGGGCGTAGTGTTTGGTTTCAATGTCGGCGGGGGAGTATTTGGGTAACATTTCGCTTGGTCTGAAAAAAATGAAAACGGGGGATTATAGCATTGTGCGGCGGCGGTGCTTCCGGCCTGCTTGGCACACGCGGGGGCATTCAGTCCCGATGTTTGCTTAAATCTTTAATTTTTTCGTACATTTCGCTCAAACGGCGCAGGTGGACGGCGTTTTTTGCCCATTCTTTATGGCTTTGCAGGGGGTAGCAGGAAGCGTAATGCCCCGCTTCTTTGATGCTGCGGGTAACCACCGTGCCGCCGCCGATGCTGGTTTTGTCGGCAATTTCAATGTGTCCGACAAACATCGCTGCGCCGCCAATCAGGCAGTACGCGCCGATTTTCACGCTGCCGGAAATGCCCACGCACGCGGCGATGGCGGTGTGGTTGCCGATGTGGCAATTGTGGGCGATTTGTACCTGATTGTCGATTTTCACGCCGCGCCCGATAACGGTGTCGCCCATCGCGCCGCAATCGATGGTGGTGTTGGCACCGATTTCCGCGTCGTCGCCGATGACCACGCCGCCCGTTTGCGGGATTTTCAGCCAGTGGTCGCCCGCAAACGCCAGCCCGAAGCCGTCCGCACCAATCACCGCGCCGGAATGAATGGTTACCCGTTCGCCCAAGGTGCAGCCGCAATAAAGGGTTACGTTCGGGTGCAACACGCATTGTGCGCCCAAAGTGCAGTGCTCGCCAACCACGCTGCCCGCCAAAATGCGGCAGCCCTCGCCCAACACCGCGCCCGCGCCAATCACCACGTTTGCGCCGATTTCGCAAGACGGGGGGACGGTGGCGGACGGGTCGATAACCGCCGTGGCGTGTACGCCTGCCCGTGCTGCGGGTGCGGGGTGGAACAGGCGGGCGACTTGGGCGAAATACAGATACGGGTCGGCGGCAACAATCAAATTGCGCCCGTGCAAATCGCCGGCATTTTTTTCGGAAACGATAATCGCCCCTGCCGCGCTGTTTTGCACTTCGCTGCGGTATTTGGGGTTGGCGAGAAAGGTGATGTGTTCGGCGGTGGCTTCGGCGGCGGGCGCGAGGGCGCAAACGGACACGTCTGCGCCGCGCACTTCGCCGCCCAGCCGTGCGGTGATTTGGGACAAGGTCATCAACATAGGGGGTTCTTCAAACTTTCTGTGGCGGAAACCAATGTACCACACGCCCCGAGCGGGCGGGGCGTGTGTCATGCGGGTTTAGAATACCGTGCCGAGCTGGAATTGGAAACGCTGTACTTGGTCGGTTTTCTTTTTGTTCAAGGGGTAGGCGTAGCTGAGCTTGATGGGGCCCATCGGCGAAATCCACGTCAATGCCGCGCCCGCAGAGTAGCGCAGCTCTTTTTGAAACGAAGATTTGTGGCTGACGTTTTCGCCGTAGTAGTTGTTGTGGGCGTTCGGGTTGGTTTGCGGGTGGTAGAGGCCGGGCGTGTAGGTTTTGCCGTCCCACACGCTGCCGGCATCGGCAAACAGGCTCAAGCGCACGCTTTTGTTGTTTTTCATGCCCGGAAAGGGGAACAACAGCTCGGCATTGACATTGGCAGCGAGCTTGCCGCCGTAGTGTTCCGTGCCCAAGTTATAACATTTGTTGGTGGCGGTATCGCAGTCGTAGTCGTAGAACTTCGGGCCCAGCGAACCGGTTTCGTAGCCGCGCACCGAGCCCAAACCGCCGCCTGTTTGCGCGTACATAAAGGGCAGCTCTTTGGTTTTGCCGTAGTTGCCGCTATAGCCGAACTGCCCATTGAGCATCAGCGTAAAGGTTTTGTTGAGTGGCACATACCACGTTTGCTGGTGGTCGAGCTGGTAATACTGCAAACCGCTTCCGGGCAGGCCTGCTTCCGCGCTCACGTTGGCCTGATAGCCTTTGGTCGGCCAAAACGCATCATCGGTGGTGTTGCGGTACCAGCTCAGCAAGCCTTTGTAAATCCAGTTTTTGCTGCCGTTGTTATCGACAAAACGGCGGTAGCGCGTGGGCGACTGCGGATACAGCCCCACCGTCAGATGCTCCGCGCCCAAGCCGAAATTGACACGGTCGTATTCGGTAACGGGCACGCCCATGATGGCGGTGCCGCCGTATTTTTTGATGCGGTAGCTGCGCGGGCTTTGGTTCAGCTTGTAAGGGTTGTAGTTCGAGCCGAACAGCGAATAGGTCATGCTGACCCCGTCCGGCGTGAAATACGGGTCGGTAAAGGAAATATTGGCGTTTTGGCGCACCTTGCTGCGCGAAAGCCCCGCCGATGCCGATTTGCCCGTGCCAAACAGATTGTCCTGTGCCACGCTTGCCGCAATCACCAAGCCGTCGTCCTGCGACCAGCCTGCCGAAGCGTTCAGACTGCCCGTGTTGCGTTCCTTCACCGCCACCGACACGTCAAGCTGCTGGTCGTTTTCCGCAGTGGGTTTGCCTTCGATTTTCACGTCTTCAAAATAGCCCAACTGCATCAGGCGTTGCTGCGAACGGTCGAGCTTGGATTTGTCGTACACCGCGCCTTCCATCTGGCGGAATTCGCGGCGGATGACTTCGTCGCGGGTTTTTTTGTTGCCCGAAATATTGATTTCGCGCACGGCGATGCGCGGGCCGGGAATCAGTTGCACGGTGATGTCGATGATGCCTTCGCCGTTGTCGTCGCTGTGGCGTTGCGCTTCGACTTGGGCGTCGGCATAGGCGTAGCCTGCCGACTGCAATTCCAAGCGGATGGCGGCAAGCACTTGTTCGAGCTGCTCGAAATTGCTCCATTTGCCCGTTTGGATTTTTGCCAAATGCTTGAGCAGTTTTTCCTGCGGCACTTCTTTGTTGTCGCCGCCGATGGCGGTTTTGCCCCAACGGTAGCGCTTGCCTTCACTGACTTTGATGACGACTTTTTCACGGGTGCGTTCATCGTTCAATTCGCGGTCTGCCAAGTCCACTTCGGCATCGAAAAAGCCGCGCGTGCGGTAAAAGCTTTCCAAACGCGCTTTGTCGGCGGCAAATTTTTCCCATGCAAACACGTCGCTTTTGGTTGCCCACGACATCAGCGTGCCGTCCGTCAGCCCGATTTGCCGTGCCAAGCGCGCATCGCTGAAATGTTGGTTGCCTTCAAATTCGATTTGTTTGACGCGGGTGGTGTCGCCTTCTTCGATGTTGATGGTTACCGCTACGCGGTTACGCGCCAATTCCTGCACTTGGGGGGTGATTTTGACGTTGTTTTTGCCCTGCTCGCGGTAGGCGGCAGCCAGTGCCTGCAGGGCGCGGGTGAGGGCTTCTTGGCTGAAAAAATCGCCTTTGGACAAGCCTGTGGCGGCGAGTGCCTGTTCGGCATCGCGTCCGGCATCGCGCTCGAGCGATTGGAGTTTGGTATCGTGGTCAAGGTTGTTGGGGTCGCTGATTAAGTCGGCGGCATCGGCGTTGGTGCTGCCGCGCATTTGTGCCATTTGTTTCAAAATGGCATCGGCTTGCAGCACTTTGGCGCCTTTGATGGTGATGTTGCTGATAATCGGCCGCTCTTTGACGGTGATAATCAGCATGTTGCCGTTTTGTTCGAGGGTTACGTTTTCGTAAAAGCCGCTCGCGTACAGGCTGCGGATGATGTCTTCGCCGGTTTGCGGGGTGTAGGCTTCGCCGGCTTTGACCGGCAGCAGCGAGTGGACGGTGGCTTCGGAGGTGTGCTGTTCGCCTTCGATGCGCAGCTCGGAAATGTTGAAGCCGCTTGCCAGTGCGGGGCTGACCAGCCCCAGTGCAATCAGCGTGAGGGTGAGTTTTTTGAGGTTCATCATGATTCCTTGGTATTGTGTCGGCACATTACTGCCCGAACAGGCGGGTAATGTCGTTGAAAAACGCCAGCAGCATCATTGCCAGCATCAGGCTGATGCCCACGCGCACGCCCAGTTGCTGGACGCGTTCGCTCAAGGGCTTGCCGCGAATCAGTTCGGCAGTATAGTAAACCAAATGTCCGCCGTCCAATACGGGAACGGGCAGCAGGTTCATCACGCCCAAGCTCAGGCTGACCAGTGCCAGAAATTCGACATATGCCTGCCAGCCCACCGATGCGCTCGCGCCTGCGGCTTCGGCAATGCCCACCGGGCCGGAAATGTGGTTGAGCGAGGCTTGCCCGAACAGCATTTTGCGGAAAAAATCCAAAGTCAGCACGCTGTAGGATACGGTTTTGCTCCACGCGGCGTGCAATGCGCCTGCGGCATCGGGGCGTTGGCGGCGGACGATTTGTGCCTGCCATGCTTGGTCGGGCGCGGGCAGCACGCCGATTTGACCGATGATGCGGCTGCGGTCGGGCAATTCCACCGCGTTGGTGAGCAGTTTGGTTTGGTAAAATTTGCCTTCGCGCACGTAGGTTAAGGTGAGGTAGCGCCCCGCATTGTCGCGGACGATGGTTTGCCAGTCGCGCCAATGGCGGGTGGTGGTGCCGTTTACGGCAACGATGCGGTCGCCCGCTTGCAAACCCGCACGGGCGGCAGGGCTGTGCGGCATGACTTTGCCGACCGCATCGGTGTGCTTGAACGGCGACAGCCCCAAATCGGCGGTGCGTTTGGCAACGGCTTCGGCTTCGGGCGTGCCGGCGGCATCGATGTGGCGCACGGTGTTTTGACCGTTGGCGGTTTGCACGCCCACCGCCACCGTGCCGCCGTCCAAATCCAGCACGATGCGGGTACGCGCATCATTGAAATCGGCAACGGGCGTGCCGTTTACCGTCAGAATGCGGTCGCCCGGTGCAAAACCCGCCGTTGCCGCCACCGAAGGCGCATGCACCGTGCCGACATAAGGCTTGATTTGGGTAATGCCGTCTGCCGCAAACACCCAAAAATACAGCCCCACCGCCAAAGCCAGATTCACCAAAGGCCCTGCTGCCACCACCGCAATGCGTTTGAGCGGGTGTTGTTTGTCGAAGGCATACGGCAAATCGGCATCGGCAACATTGCCCTCGCGGGTATCGGTCATTTTCACATAACCGCCCAAAGGAATCGGTGCCAAACACCACTCGATGCCGCGCCACTGTTTTTTCACAAAAGGCCTGCCAAAGCCCACCGAAAAGCGCAACACCTTGATGCCGCACCAACGCGCCACCAGCAAATGTCCCAACTCGTGCAGGCTCACCAGCAGCACGATTGCCGTTAAAAATGCGGCGATGGTTTGAAAAATCGACAAAATCGTCTCCAATTGACAAGTGATTGAACCATATTGCCCGTTTCGGGACGGCTTATCAAGCCCTTAACGGTTATGACGACGGCATTTTTAGCACAATTCCGCATCGGACGCATTAAAAATTCCATACCGCAGGTGTTTTTTTCCGTCAAAATATGATTTGTTTTTAAAGTGCCTGATTATCCGCCTGTTTACAATGTCCGACCGCGCTTTTGTACGATAACGGTTTCTTCGTGTTGTTCCTGTGTGTGGGGTGCGGCCGGCTTGGCGGCTGCAATGCGCCGTTCAAATTCCGGTGCGCGTCCGCGTCCGTAGTCGCTTTGTGCATATTCGTTTACCGCCTGTGTCAGGTTTCCCGCCCGCGCCGCTTCCAGCAGCCGTTGCCACGCATTGCCCTGATGCCAATCCTGTTTGTTGTCCTTGTTTGGCGGTATGCTTTGCTGCTGTTGCGGCACATTGTGCAGGTAAATACCCAATTGTCCGTTTTGGAAATTTTTAATCACCCCTTCGTATTGTGTGCCTTGCGCTCCTTGGTTCCATACTGCCAAATCCTGACCGCGTTTTTCGTAGTACAAACCGTCTGTGGCGGAAAAATACACTTCCCTGCCTGCATGCCGTGGTGAGTCATCACGGCTGCCGCCCGTCAGCAGCTTGCCGGAAAACCAAATTTGTCCGATGCCGTCGCTGTCTTCCATGATGTCGCCCAGACCCAAAAAATACATATCGTTGCCTTCTCCGCCTTTCAAAACATCATTGTCGCCGCCGCCGTGCAAAATATCATTGCCTCTGCCGCCATAGAGCCAGTCGTTGCCGATACCGCCGAGCAGCACGTCATCATTGGGTGTGCCGCGCAGCGTGTCGTTGCCCGCCCCGCCGTAGAGATAGCCGTTTCGCAAGGGCTCTGTGGGCAATCTGCTTGAGGGCATACATTGTTACAGCAGTTCTGTTTTGGGATTGCGCGTTACGGGGGCGGCTTTTTCGGCGTCAATATCATCGTTGCCGGTCGTGCCGTAGAGCTTGTAATCGCTCATGCCCGAGATGAAAGTATTGATATGCGGAAGAGGTGGCATGGTCAGCCCCTGCTGTTCCATTTCCGTATAGTCGCCGCGCAAGGTATTGTTATGTGTAACCGAGCGGAACCGGTCGGCAGTTGAAGACAAATAATAGTCTATGCTGTTTTGGTAATACGTCAGCCGCAAATGCTCGGCATCTTTACCGAATGAGCCGGGAATCATATATTTGTTGTAGTGGGTCAAACAGTCATATACTTCCTGTTCTTTTTGTTCTTGGGAAACCCCTGCTTGGGACATAATGCTGTCGATTTTGGCAAACATATTGCCCGTCATTTCGGGATTGGGCGGCAGTATGGTTTTGCCGTGTTCCTGTTCCCATTTCAATATTTTATATTCATTAAAAATGGCTTCGGCTTCGCCGATGTTGTCGGCATGGGCATAATCGTGTGCGGAAGCATAGTTGTCCAAAGATTTTAACTGGCGTGTTCCTAAAGCATGACCAAGCTCGTGGGCAAGAGCGGTTAAATCAGGATAACCATTACTTTTATCCGCCATAAAAGCGATTTCGCCGCCCGTGCGTATACCAGATTTGTCCTGTGCTGCATGTGTGGGGTCGAAGAATGTACCATATTCCTGCCCATCGGTGTCAGTTGGTCTAAACTTACCTCCTTGTTCAATAAACTTATTGATTTGTTCTATTAACGGAGTGTGTTGTTCAATGCGCTGTATTTGAAATTCGTTAAAACCGCTTTGAGTTAATTGCATTTTGGCAGTCGGATTAAGTTTGGACATTTCTGTCTCCCTTTTGAAGTTATTGGTAAAATTCATATTTCTTGTCTAATTTGACAGGCGTATGGCTTCGGCCGTCTTGATAAAAGCCCAAACCGATAATTGCACCACGCCCAAGGGCGGGTGCCAATATGATGCGATAGCCGCGCACCCAAAAATATTTCGTACCTTCTTGGATTTGGTCGTCCTGCCTGCCCTTGTAAACGGTATCAATTTTGCGGTATGCCGCTCCGGTTCTCATACTTAAGTTGTATGGACCATCAATATCATCCGGTTCCGGCAGCACATCGGGAAAATGACCTTCAGGAAAAATACTGCCTATTTGATTTCGCATGGCTTGGTTCATTCTGATAGAAAATTTAGGACGTTGGTATTCGTTCACAGGAGGTTGGTGTACGACATACAGCCCGAAGGGTGCGTCATCACCCGCGTTGTCGGAATCGTCTTTTTGGAATATGACGGGGATTTGCCAAATGGCAGTCAATTGTTCGGGGGTATATTGGTACAGGCATTCGTCCAGAAAGCCGGTTTGGTACATCTGCTTGATTAAGTCATCGCGGTTTTCCGCTTTGTGGAGCTTTTGGGAGCAGGTGTTTTTGTTTGGCTGATTGGCGGCGGTGCAGCCGCAAAATATCAGGGCGGCGAGCAAGGCGGGGAGATATTTGTTCGGCATGGCGGTTTGGCTCTTTTGGTAGGGCAGATTGTG
>NZ_AUAP01000034.1 GCF_000428785.1 Conchiformibius kuhniae DSM 17694
CGGCGGCGGCGTGGACACCTTCGACGCCTCCGACCAAACACAGGGCGTGAATGTCAATCTCACCCCCGGCTCGTGGATTTACGCGGGCAATCAGGCAAGCGAACACTTTGCCATCAACGGCGCAAAACGCTGGTCGGCGGCGGAATATTTCGGGCGCAGCCCCCACACCCTGATTCACGCCCCGGATTTTGAAGAAGTGTACAGCTACGATTTTGCCCAAAACCAAGCCTTTATCGGCTACGGCACACAAATCGAACGCTTAATCGGCTCGGCGCACAACGACACACTCACCGGCAACAACGCCGACAACGCCATCTACGGCGGCGCGGGCAACGACACCGTCAAAGGCGGAGCGGGCAACGACTATCTGGACGGCGGCACAGGCGCCGACAACTTGGCGGGCGAAGCGGGCAACGACACCTACGTGATTGACCACACCGATGACACCGTAACCGAAACCGAAAACAACGGCACCGACACCGTCCACAGCTACATCGACTACACACTGGGCGACCATGTCGAAAACCTGCACCTGTTCGGCGATGCCTTAAACGGCACGGGCAACGCCCTGTCCAACCACATTGTGGGCAATGCGCGGGACAACGTGCTGGCAGGCAAAGGCGGTGCGGACACCCTGACGGGCGGCGCGGGCAAAGACGTGTTCGTGTTCAGCGATTTGCTGTCGGTGGACACCGTTACCGACTTCACGGCAGGCGAAGACAAAATCGGCTTGCAGCGCAGTGTGTTCGACCAAATCGCCCAAGCTGACGATGTGCTGAATCATGTGCGCTACGACCGGAACAACGGGCAATTGTCGTATCAGGGGCAGCATTTTGCCACCATCGGCACGGATTTGGCGATTGATAAAAACAGTTTTGTTTTGATTGCCTAGGGTGTGTCATCAATTGACCGATAAAATCCTGTACCGTCATTCCCGCGTAGGCGGGAATCCAAATCGAAGCACGACAAGCCTTGATAAAACATCGCTTGCCGAGCATTGCACAGTGGATTCCCGCATTCGCGGGAATGACGGTACAGAGGTTTTTCGGTCAATTGACGACACGCCTTAAACGGCGGGATTTGACGGCAACAATGCACCCCGCCGCATTGAGCGGCGGGGGTTTGTTTTGTTCAACATTCCACCACGCGCACCGACACCGGCACGGCTTTTTGTTTCAAGGTAAGCGCCAAGCCCGCCAGCGAGGTTTCTTTGTAGGTGGATTTCATGTCGCGTCCCGTTTGCAGCATGGTTTGTATCACCATGTCCAAGCTGACTTTTTTGTTTTCGCCGTCTTCCAGCAGGGCGAGTTGTCCGAGTTTGACGGCTTTTTCGGCGGCAATGCCGTTGCGCTCGATGCAGGGAATTTGCACCAAGCCACCCACAGGGTCGCAAGTCAGACCGAGATGGTGTTCCATCGCCATTTCCGCCGCATTTTCCACTTGCGCGGGGCTGCCGCCGCTCACCGCCGCAAATGCGCCCGCCGCCATCGAACACGCCACGCCCACTTCGCCTTGACAGCCCACTTCCGCGCCGGAAATGGAAGCGTTGGTTTTGTAGAGAATGCCGATGGCGCCCGCCGTCAGCAAAAAATCTTCTATGGCACGCGGCGAGGAAAGCGGGTGGAAGGTGCGGAAATAGTGCAGCACGGCGGGGACGATGCCCGCCGCGCCGTTGGTGGGGGCGGTAACCACGCGGCCGCCGGCGGCGTTTTCTTCGTTTACCGCCATGGCGTAAATCATCGGCCAAAGTTGGGTGTTGAGTTGTCCAGCATCGCGCAGGCTTTGCATTTTCGCCGCCAAGTCGGGGGCGCGGCGGCGCACGTTCAAACCTCCGGGCAAACGCCCCTGTTGTGCCAAACCCCGCGCCACGCAGTCAAACATGGCTTGCGCCACCGCCGCCACGCGGCGGCGCACCGCCAGTTCTTTCTCACCGCTCAAGGCCTGTTCGTTGCGGACGACGATTTGGGCGATGCTCATCTCGTTTTGGCGGCACAGTTGGCGCAGTTGTGCCATATTGTCAAAGGGATAAGGCACATTTGCGCCGTTTTCGGGCAGCCTGCCGAATTGTTCGTCCGTTACGATAAAGCCGCCGCCCACCGAATAATAAATCTGTTCGCACAGGGTGCGTTCGCCATCGGCGTAGGCAGTGAAACGCAGCCCGTTGGGGTGTTTGGGCAGGCTGTCGTCATAGCGCACCACCATATCGCGGGCGACTTCAAAGGCGAGCGTGTGCGTGCCGTTCAGTTGCAGTTCGGCACGGCGGTTGATGCGGTCGAGCCGTGCGGGAATGCCGTCCAAATCCACATCGTGCGGCAGGCTGCCTTCCAAACCGAGCAGCAGTGCGTCAAACGTGCCGTGTCCCTGCCCCGTGAGCGCGAGCGAGCCGTACACTTCCACCGCCACGCGGCGCACTTGCGCCGTCTGCCCGTTGGCGGCGATGTGTGCGGCGAAAGCGGCGGCGGCTTTCATCGGCCCGACCGTGTGCGAGCTGGACGGCCCCAAGCCGATTTTGAAAATATCAAAGATGCTTAACATGCGATGCCGACCTTCAAACACGCTGCCTGATGCCTGTCCGTACCGCGCAAAACGGGCTTGGTTTCCGCACAACCGCCGTCTGCTTGCGGGCAACGGGTGCGGAACACGCAGCCGGACGGCGGGTTAATCGGGCTGGGCAAATCGCCGGGCAGCAGTTGAATCACTTTTTTGCGTTCCGCTTCGGGGTCGGGCAAGGGCACGGCGGACATCAGGGCTTGGGTGTAGGGGTGGGCGGGCTGCCCGTACACGGCTTTGTCCGTGCCAAGTTCCACCGCATTGCCCAAATACATCACCAGCACGCGGTCGGAAATATGCTTCACCACCGACAAATCGTGCGCGATAAAAATCAACGCCAAACCCATTTCTTTTTGAACTTGTTTCAACAAATTCACCACCTGCGCCTGAATGGACACGTCCAAAGCGGAAACGGGTTCATCGCAGATAATCAGTTTCGGCTGCAAAATCAAGGCGCGGGCAATGCCGATACGCTGGCACTGTCCGCCGGAAAACTCGTGCGGATAACGGTTGATTTGGTTGGCGAGCAAACCGACTTTGCCCATCATCGCCCGCACCTGCGCCGCCACTTCGTCCTTTTTCAGCTTCGGATAATAGGTAACCAAAGGCTCGGCGATGATGTCGCCCACCGTCATGCGCGGATTGAGCGAGGCAAGCGGGTCTTGGAAAATCATTTGAATGTCTTTGCGTTTCAAACGCATGGCTTTTTCAGGCAGCCCGACCAATTCCTCGCCCTGAAATTTGATGCTGCCCGACTGCGCTTTCACCAAGCCGATAATCGTCCGTGCCAGCGTGGATTTGCCGCAACCGGATTCGCCGACCACGCCCAGCGTTTCGCCCGCGTTCAGCGTGAACGACACGCCGTTTACCGCTTTGAGCGTGGCGGGTTTTTGCCAGAAAAACGCGCCGTCCTGTTTGATGGCGAAATGGGTGTGGACGTCGCTGACTTGCAATAAGGGCGTGTTCATCATGCGGAAGCTCCTTGCTGTTGTTCGGCGTGGTGCGGGTGCTGCCAATGGCAGGCGCGTTGGCGGCCGTTGGGCAGGAATTTGAGTTCGGGCGGTTCGCGGCGGCAGATGTCGGCAACGTGGTCGCAACGCTCTTGAAACGGGCAGCCTTCAGGCAGCTTGAGCAGATTGGGCGGGTTGCCCGGAATGGTTTTCAGCTCTTCGCCGTCTTCGCCGTCCAAACGCGGCACCGCACCGAGCAGCCCGATGGTGTAGGGGTGGGTGGGACGGTAAAAAATTTCGTCTGTCGGGCCGTAAGCCATCGTGCGTCCCGCATACATCACCAGCACTTTATCGCAAATGCCCGCCACCACGCCCAAATCGTGGGTAATCATGATGATGGTGGTGTTGAAATCGCGTTTCAAATCGTTGAGCAATGCCATGATTTGCGCCTGCACGGTTACGTCCAGCGCGGTGGTGGGTTCGTCCGCAATCAGCAGCTTCGGACGGCACAGCAACGCCATCGCAATCATCACGCGTTGGCGCATGCCGCCGGAAAATTCGTGCGGATACATGCCGATGCGTTTTTTCGCTTCGGGGATTTTTACCGCGTCCAGCATTTTTACGGATTCGTTCCACGCTTCGCGCTTGCCCATGCCTTTGTGCAACACCAGCACTTCGGCAAGCTGCTCGCCCACTTTCATATAGGGGTTGAGCGAGGTCATCGGGTCTTGGAAAATCATGGCGATTTGTTCGGCGCGGATTTTGTTGAGGGCTTTTTCAGGCAGCCCCAAAATTTCCTGTCCGTTGAACCGTACCGAACCGGCGGTGCGCCCGTTTTTGGCGAGCAAGCCCATAATCGCAAAGGCGGTTTGCGATTTGCCCGAGCCGGATTCGCCGACAATGCCCAGCGTTTCGCCTTGATTTAAGGAAAAATTCAGATTATTGACGGCGGTTACCGTGCCGTCTTCGGTGTGAAATGCCACGCGCAAATCGCGCACGTCCAGCAATGCCATTTGATGCACTCCTTGCGTTTAGCGGTCTTTCGGGTCCAGCGCATCGCGCAGCCCGTCGCCGATAAAGTTGAAACAAAATAAAGTGGTTACCAAAAACACAGTCGGCACGGCAAGCTGCCACCACGCCACCTGCATGCTTTGTGCGCCTTCTTGCAGCATCGCGCCCCAGCTTGTCATCGGCTCTTGCACGCCCAAGCCCAAAAAGCTCAAAAACGATTCAAACAAAATCATGCCGGGCACCAGCAGCGAGGCATACACCACCACCACGCCCAACACGTTCGGCACGATGTGGCGCAAGACGATGTTGCGTTTGGACACGCCGCAAACGTGTGCCGCTTCAATAAATTCCTTGCGTTTCAAGCCCAAAGTCTGCCCGCGCACAATCCGCGCCACGTCCAGCCACGACACCATGCCGATGGCGACAAAAATAAACACCAGATTGCGCCCGAACAGGGTTACCAGCAAAATCACGAAAAACATAAACGGAAAGGCGTTCAAAATTTCCAAAAAACGCATCATCAGCATATCGGTTTTGCCGCCCATATAGCCCGACACCGCGCCGTACACCGTGCCAATCAGCACCGCCACCAAGGCACCAGCCACGCCCACCATCAGCGAAATCCGTCCGCCGATGGACACGCGGGTGAGCAGGTCGCGCCCCAAGTTGTCCGTGCCGAAATAGTGTTTGTTGTCCACAGACGGGGCGGCCTGCATATTGCCCCAGTCGGTGTGGCTGTATTCAAACGGGGCAATCATCGGCACGATAATCACCCATGCGGTAATCGCCAGCAAAATCATCATGCTGACGAGTGCGGCTTTGTTGCGCGAGAAACGCAGCCATGCGTCCTGCCACAGGCTGCGCCCGCGTACTTCGGCATCGGCGGCGGCAGCCAGTGCCGCCGCGTCTTTTTTGCTTACCAACATCTTGTGTTCCTTTTGTTTTTTTGGTCAATCCAGCACAGGCAGGGCAAAACGCCGCACCGCATCGCGCAACGCCACCAGTTTGCCGTGGAAAAAATGCGAACATTCGGGCAGCACCACCACGGGCAAATCCTGCTGCGCCGCCCATGTCAGGGGTTTGTGCAATGCCACCACTTCATCGTCCGCGCCGTGAATCATGACGGTGCGCGACACTTGCGGCACGGGCGGAGCGGGGGTGGGGTAATGTCCGACCGCCGCGCCCATCAGCAGCAGCAGGTCGGGCGTGCGCCTTTGGGCGGCAAACAGTGCCACATACGCGCCAAACGAAAACCCCGCCAATACCAACTGCCGTGCGTGCGGGTGCCGCGCCCGCGCAAAATCCGCCACTGCCACGCAATCATCGGCTTCGCCGCGTCCGCCTTCGTATGCGCCCGCGCTGTTGCCCGTGCCGCGCAGATTGGGCAGGTAGCAGTGTATGCCCGCCGATGCCAGCTCTTTGGCGGCAGTGCGGATGACTTTGTTGCTGAACGTGCCGCCTTGTGTGGGATTGGGGTGGTTGATGACCGCCACGCCGCGTTCCGCGCCTTGGGCGGGCAGGTAAACGGTTTCCAATGCCCCCGCAGGCCCGTCCAGCACCAGCACCGCGTCTGCTTTGAGCATGATTGTGCCTTATGTCCGTGAAAATGGGCAAGGATACCACCGATTTGCCGTGTCGGGCAGCATCATTACGCTTTATTGTGGCACGGATTGCTTTTGCGAATCGTGAAACGGCAGGAAAAATCCGCGCAAAAACGGTATTTTGCGCGGACGGGCGGGGTGGGGGATTTTATTCGGGGATACGCAGCTTCTGCCCCGGATAGATTTTGTTCGGGTCGGTGAGCATGGGTTGGTTGGCTTCAAAGATTTTTTGGTATTGTTTGGCATCGCCGTAGTATTTTTGGGCGATGGCGGAAAGGGTGTCGCCTTTGACCACGTCGTGAAAGCGCGATGCCTGCGCCGCCGCTTCGGGTGCTTGGCTGCTGCCGTTGGGGGCGGGCGTTGCCGCTTCGTCGGTGTGCTGCGCGGTATTTTGCGCGGCTTTGCGGGCGGCGGCTTCGGCAGCCACTTGCACCAGCAGTTTCAGGCGGTTGTCCACGTTTTTCACGCCACTGACGTTGCCCGCCGCCAGCACGGCTTTTTCCGCCGCCGCTTGGTCGGGCGCAATGCCGGTGAGGGTAACGGTACGGCTTTCGGGGTCGAAATCGGCTTCCAGTTGGTGCAGCCCCAAAAGCTGGTCTTCGAGGTGTTGTTTGATTTTGGCGGACACTTCCGCAGGGTCGGGCACGCCGAACAGTTTTTCGCCCGCGTCTTGGATAAATCCGAACAAGCCCATAATGGCGTTTCCTTCGTGTGTAAAAACCGGCAGTATAACGGCATTCGCGGGCGCGTGCCAGCGCGTCAAGCCCGCAGCAGGAAGGTTACGGGCCCGTCGTTTTGCAGCGATACCTGCATGTGTGCGCCAAAACGCCCTGTTGCCACGGTGATGTGCCGCGCCGCGTATGTGCAAAAATAACGGTACAAATCTTGGGCGGCATCGGGCGGGGCGGCGGCAGAGAAGTTCGGGCGCAAGCCTTTGTCCGTGTCGGCCGCCAAGGTAAATTGCGACACCACCAGCAGGCTGCCGCCGCTTTGGCAAACGTTCAAATTCATTTTGCCTTTGTCGTCTGCAAACACGCGGTAATGCAGCACTTTGTCTGCCAACCGCGCCGCCGCCGCTTCGGTGTCGCCGCGCTCGATGCCGAGCAACACCAGCAAGCCCGCGCCAATCGCACCGACCGTTCCGCCGTCCGCTTCCACCTGCGCGTGGCACACGCGCTGAATCAGGGCAATCACGTCAGCGCACTGGAATCACGGTTTTGCCGATGGGGGCAATGGCAAGCATCGCCAGTTTCCAATACTGCAGCCCGAAGGGAATGCCGATAACGGTAACAAAACACGCCAGTGCCGCCGTCAGATGGGCAATGGCAAGCCACACGCCCGCCACCACAAACCACAAAATATTGCCGAGCAAGCCCGCCGTGCCGGTGCCGATGTCGTCCTGCCCCGTTACCAGCTTGCGCGGCACGGCATCGCGCCCGAACGGCCACAATGAAAATTGTCCGATAACAAAACAGGCTTTCGCCCACGGCAAGCCGATGATGCTCACCGCCATCAGCAGCCCCGCCAGCCACCAGCCCAAAGCGGACACCAAGCCACCGCAAATCAGCCACAAAATATTGAGCAGGGTACGAAACATCAAACCATCCTTATCAAAAAATCCGTCTTCTGCCGCAAAATGCAGCCGCACGGCGCCGAAAACAAGTGCCGGCATCGGTAAAAAACGGTGAAATCCGCGCCCCCTGCCGCAAAAAGCCTTGCCAAAATCGCATTTTTGGATTTATTACCGCACGAATTTTTTGTACAATTCTTTTTTTCGGACAGGGTCTGACGGCAACCGCAAATCATACTGCCGCATCGGTGCGGATGCAAATCCCGCCGCCTTCTGCCCGCCAACAACCTATTAAAATACGGTCGAATACCCGCACACGCCCACCAAACACGGGCTGTGCGGCCGTGTTGCGCTTTTGCCGCAGCCGTGCCGACAATACCGGAATCGAAGCGATTATGCAGCAGAAAAACCAAGAAATCATTATTGCCTTGTGCGCCGGCGAAGCGTCGGGCGACCTGTTGGGCGCGCACCTGATGGACGCTTTGCGCCGCCGTTATCCCTACAGCCGTTTTGTCGGCATCGGCGGCCCGCGCATGCAGGCGGCGGGGCTCATCAGCATTGCCGAACACGAGCCTTTGGCGGTGCGCGGCTATTTGGAAGTGGTCGGCAGCCTGTGGGAAATCTACAAAATCCGCCGCAACCTCATCAGCGAACTCAAACAATTCAACCCCCATGTGTTTATCGGCATCGACTCGCCCGATTTCAACCTGCCCGTTGCCGCCAAGCTCAAGGCTTGGGGCATACCCACCATTCACTATGTCAGCCCGTCGGTGTGGGCGTGGAGGCCCCAACGCATCCACAAAATCATCAAACAGGTCAATCGGGTGCTGTGCCTGTTTCCGATGGAGCCGGAGCTGTACCGGCAAGCCGGCGGCAACGCCGAATTTGTCGGCCACCCTCTGGCGCAACTGCTGCCTTTGGAAAACAGCAAAGTCCTCACCCGCGAACGCCTGAAGCTGGACATCACCGCCCCCGTGTTTACCCTGATGCCCGGCAGCCGCGTCAGCGAAATCGAATACATGGCACCCGTGTTTTTCCGCGCCGCCGAGCTGATTCGCCGCGAACTGCCCCAGTCGGTATTCCTGCTGCCCTACCCCAGTGCCCCCGTGCGCGAAGCCCTGCGCAAACTGCTGGAACGGGACGAGTTCAAACACCTGAACATCCGCATGCAGGCCGCCAAAAGCGAACTGGCGTGCGTTGCCGCCGACGTGGTGCTGGTGGCAAGCGGCACGGCGGCACTGGAAGCGGCACTGTGCAAACGCCCGATGGTCATCAGCTACAAAATCTCCGCCTTAAGCTACATGCTGGTGCGCCGCAAAATCAACGTCCCCCACATCGGACTGCCCAACATCCTGCTCGGCAGCGAAGTCGTCCCCGAGCTGATTCAAAAAGACGCCACACCGGAAAAACTCGCCACCGCCGTGCTGGACTGGTACTACCACCCCGTCCGCGCCGCCGAGCTGGAAAAAGTATTTGCCAAACTGCACCGCGCCCTGCTGCGCAACACGGACGAACTTGCCGCCCATGCCGTACTCAGCGAAGCGGGCGTGCTGCTGCCGCGCCCCGAAGCCGTGTCGCCGCCCGAACCCGCCGCCACCCTCGTCCCGCCCAAGCCCGCGCACGAAGAACCCCGCACCGCCGCGCCCGCAGCAGCCCCCCCCGCACCGCAGACCACAGTGGCAGAAACACACACGGCAGAACCAAACATAGCGGCAAACCCCGCAACGGCAAGCCCCGAAGCCACCCCCCAAACCGCACCGGCACACAGCGCACCGCCCGCGCCCGATGCCCCCACACAGCCCGAGCCGAAAAAGAAATCCCTGTTGGCACGCCTGTTCGGCAGCCGCGACAACGATGACGAAGCAGAGCCACTGCCCCAAACAAACGCAGCACCTCAGCCCGACACCCCCGCAACACCCGCACCCGAGTCCGAACGCGAACAACCGTCCCGCCGCGTTTTGGAAAGCGACGAAGTGCAAAGCACGTCCGGACAACTGGTTTTGCCCAAATCAAGCGTATTGAACACCGACAAGCCCAATATTTTTACCAAATACCGCCAACAACCCGAAACCGCACCGGACGAAACCGCCGCCGAAGCGCCCCAAGCCGCGCCGGAACATACCGAACCGCACACGCCCGCACCGTCCGCAGCCGCAACGCCCGACCCGACGCCCGAACCCGCCGCGCCCCGACACGACCTGACCGGCTATCTGAACCGCATCAGCATGGCATCGCTGCCCAGCGACATGAACGCACGCATTCAGGCAAAAAAACAAGCGGAAGCCGAAGCCAAAGCCCGTGCCGAAGCGGAAGAACAGGCACGCTTGCAAGCAGAAGCGGAAGAACAAGCACGTTTGGCAGCCGAAGCCGCAGTGGCACAACAAACCCATGCCGCCACAGCACACGGCAGCAGCCTGACCGGTTATCTGAACCGCATCAGCATGGCATCGCTGCCCAGCGACATGAACGCCCGCATTCAGGCAAAAAAACAGGCGGAAGCCGAAGCCAAAGCCCGTGCCGAAGCGGAAGAACAGGCACGCTTGCAAGCACAGGCAGAGGCGGAAGAACAAGCACGTTTGGCGGCAGCAGCCGAAACACAAGCCCATGACGAAGCACAGGCACAACAAGCCCCCCCGCCCAAACGCGTTTCGCAATACAGCTCCAATCCGAAACGCTATTTCGGCTCGGGCGGCAAAAACGGCATGTTTTACTAGGTCGTGCCATCAATTGACCGGGAAAACATAACGCCGTCATGCCCGCAAATGCGGAAATCCACTGCACGATGACCTTCGAGCAATGTTTTCTCAAGGCTTGTCGTGCTTCGACTTGGATTCCCACTTGCGCGGGCATGACGGGATTGTTTATATTGCACCGATTTTCAACGCCCGCTTACATGCTGCCGTTTTGCAAGGCGTCCAGCAACTGATGGCAGCAGCGTGTCAGCAAATCGCGGGTTTCGTTGAAATTGCCGGTGTACCAAGGGTCGGGAACGTGGTCGTAGCCGCTTTCGGGACACAAATCGGTGATTTTGAAAATCTTGTCGTGCGTGCCGAAACGCGCCCGCACATCGCGCAGGTTGTGGTCGTCCATCACGATTAAATAATCAAATTCGGCAAAATCGGCATCGCGCAGTTTGCGGCTGGCAAAGCCTTGGCTGGCGATGTTCAGCCCGTCCAGCACTTCCGCCGTGCCGCAGTGCATAAATTCGCCGTCGTGCCAGCCCGATGTGCCGGCGCTGGCGGTGTGCAGGGCGATGCCGCGTTTTTTTGCCAAGTCGCGGCACAGGTATTCCGCCATCGGCGAACGGCAGATGTTGCCCAAGCAGACAAACAGGATTTTTTTCATTAATCGTTCCTTTTGCTTACGAAAACCGCCAGTATAGACTACAATCGCCATTTTTTCTGTATCTGGAGCAAAAGCATGTCTTTGCAAAACATCATTGAAACCGCGTTTGACAAGCGCACCGACATTTCGCCGTCCAGCGTGTCCGCCGAAGTGAAAGAAGCCGTTTTGGAAACTTTGGCGCAGTTGGATTCGGGCAGCCTGCGCGTGGCGGAACAGCGCGATGGCGCGTGGACGGTAAACGAGTGGGCGAAAAAAGCGGTGTTGCTGTCGTTCCGCATTGCCGACAACGAAGTCGCCGATGACGGTGTGAACAAATATTTTGACAAAGTGCCGACCAAATTCGCCGATTGGGACGCGGCGCGTTTTCAGGCAGCCGGTTTCCGTGCCGTTCCGGGCGCGGTGGCGCGGCGCGGCAGCTTTATCGGCAAAAACGTGGTGCTGATGCCTTCATATGTGAACATCGGCGCGTATGTGGACGAAGGCACGATGGTGGACACTTGGGCGACTGTCGGCTCGTGCGCCCAAATCGGCAAAAACGTGCATTTGTCGGGCGGTGCGGGCATCGGCGGCGTGTTGGAGCCTTTGCAGGCTTCGCCCACGATTATTGAGGACAACTGCTTTATCGGCGCGCGTTCGGAAATTGTGGAAGGCGTGATTGTGGAAGCGGGCAGCGTGATTTCCATGGGCGTGTACATCGGTCAATCAACCAAAATCTACGACCGCGAAACCGGCGAAATCCATTACGGGCGCGTGCCTGCCGGTTCGGTGGTGGTGCCGGGCAGCCTGCCGGCGGCGGACGGTTCGCACAGCCTATATGCGGCGGTGATTGTGAAAAAAGTGGACGCGCAAACCCGCGCCAAAACCAGCGTAAACGAATTGTTGCGCGGCGCGTAAGCAAGATTGCTTCCAAAACGATGCCGAACCTGAATCAGGTTCGGCATTGTGCATTTGGTCGGAACGATGCGCCCTAGGGCGTGTCATCATTTAAATTTTTATACTGAAAATTCAGTGCAATATAAAAAAATCCGTCATTCCCGCGAATGCGGGAATCCACCTCCCGATGCTTGGCAAGCCGTGTTTTATCAAGGTTTCTCGTGCTTCGACTTGGATTTTTGCCTGCGCGGGCATGACGGTGCGGCGTTTTTTCGGCTAATTGATGACACCCCCTAGGGCGTGTCATCAATTAATCCAAGAGACGACAGCAGCCAAATAAATTCCCCCCAAAAAAGCTGTTGCCGTCTTGTCATAACGGGTAGCAAGCGCACGGTATTGTTTCAAACGGGCAA
>NZ_AUAP01000035.1 GCF_000428785.1 Conchiformibius kuhniae DSM 17694
GTCGTTGGAGACCACAACGTCGATAGGCAGGGTGTGGAAGCACAGCAATGTGTGAAGCTAACCTGTACTAATTGCCCGTGCGGCTTGACTCTATCATTTGAAGTACTTTAAAACGTACCAAATAAAAACAGTTTGTGAACAACAAAACATCACCAAAAACGGCTTCCAATCTCACCTTTACGTTTGGCGGCAACAGCGCTGCGGTACCACTCCTTCCCTTCCCGAACAGGACAGTGAAACGCAGTTGCGCCGATGATAGTACGGATGCCCGTGCGAAAGTAGGGAACCGCCAAACAATTATTCATAAACCCCCCTGATGTTTCAGGGGGGTTTAATTACAAGAAACGACCCCCATGCAAGCGCCGATTTTGCGTAGAGCCGTGTATGCCGGCAGTTTTGACCCGCCCACCAACGGGCATCTGTGGATGATTGCCCAAGCGCAGCAGCTTTTTGACGAGTTGATTGTGGCGATTGGTGTCAATGCCGAAAAAAAAAGCACTTATACGGTGGCGGAGAGGCGGCAGATGCTGCAAGAAATCACCGCGCCGTTTGCCAATGTGCGGATTGATGCGTTTGAAAACGACTTTTTGGTGAATTATGCCGATTCGGTGTCGGCGCGGTTTATCGTGCGCGGCATCCGTTCAGGTGCGGATTACGAGTATGAACGGGCGGTGCGCTACATCAACGCTGATTTGCAACCGGAAATCCGCACGGTGTTTCTGATGCCGCCGCGTGAAATTGCGGAAATTTCGTCCACAATGGTCAAAGGTTTGGTCGGCTACAAAGGTTGGCGGCAGGTATTGTCGCGCTATGTGCCGGACGCGGTGTATCGCAAGATGTTGGCAGATAAAGAGGAAAACTGATGCCGTTTACCTTGTCGCACCCTGCTGCCGTTTTGTGGTTGCCCGAAAGGCCGTTTTTGCACCGCACTGCTTTGGTTTTGGGGGCGATGTCGCCTGATTTTATTTATTTTTTGCAGGGCAGGGCGGCAAACGGCTTCGGGCATACTTGGGTGGGCATGTGGTTGTTGAACTTGCCGTTGGTGTGCCTGTTTTATGCGCTGTACCGATGGCGTTTGCGGGCGGTGGCGCGGGCGTATTTGCCAGAGGCTTGGGCGTTTGCTTTGCCTGAACCGCCACCGCAAACGCATTTTCGCCGTGTGGTGGTTTTCTTGTTTTCCGCTTTATTGGGTATGGCAACGCACATTGTGTGGGACGCATTCACCCATCACAATGGTTGGTTTGTGGAAAGAATTTCTTTTTTGAATATGAGCTTGGGTATTCCCGTGTATAAGTGGCTGCAATACGGCGGCGGCGTGTTCGGGCTGGCTTATGTGGCTTGGGTGTGGCGGCACACGGCACGGCGTTATCCTGCGCCACAGGTGCGGACGGCAGCGCAAAAACGGCGTTTTTGGGCGGGGGTGTTGGCAGCAACTTTGCTGTTGTGGGTGGTGTGGCAGATGCTGTCGCCGACTTGGGCGGTGGCAACGCAGATTATCCGCATTATTGATTGCGCGTTGGTTTATGTGGTGGTGCGGTCGCTTTATGAAAAAAATTCATAATGTAAATGCAAAATTATCATTTGCATTCATTTGAAAAACGCGCCAATATCGCGTTTTCGCATTGTTTGTCGCCCCAAGCTGTGGGGCTTTTTAAGGAATTGTTTATGAATACTGTTCATTTGTCCGGCTACCCGCGCATCGGCGCGAAGCGCGAACTGAAATTTGCCGTTGAAGCCTTTTGGAAAGGCGCGAAAACCGAAGCCGAAGTGCAGGAAGTCGCCGCCGAAATCCGCCGTCTGAACTGGGCGACCCAAAAAGCCGCCGGTGCGGATTTGCTGCCTGTTGGCGATTTTTCCTTTTACGACCACGTTTTAGACCTGCTTTGCACATTGGGCGCGATTCCCAAGCGTTTCGGTTTCAATCCCGCCACGCTCACGCTGCCCGAATATTTCCAACTGGCACGCGGCAACGCCACCCAATTTGCCATGGAAATGACCAAGTGGTTTGACACCAACTACCACTACATCGTTCCCGAATGGCACGCCGATACCGAGTTTGCCGTCAATGCCAAAAACCTGATTGCCCAAATCCAAGAAGCCAAAGCGCAAGGTCATGACATCAAACCGACTTTGGTCGGCCCCGTTACCCTGCTGTGGCTGGGCAAAGCCAAAGGCGAAGGCTTCAAACGCATCACCCTGCTGCCGAAACTGCTCGCCGCCTACACCCAACTGCTGCGCGAACTGGCCGCCGAAGGCGTGGACTGGATTCAACTGGACGAGCCGATTTTGTCCGCCGATGCCGATGCCAACTGGATTAAAGCCGTTGAAACCGCGTACAAAGAATTGGCGAACACTGGCGTACGTATCATCATCGGCACTTACTTTGCCAGCGTTGCCGAGCATTTGAACCTGCTCAAAGCCCTGCCCGTCCACGGCGTGCATATTGACTGCGTGCGCGCGCCCGAACAGCTTGCCCTGTTTGCCGATGCGTGGCCGGAAAACAAAGTCTTGTCGGTCGGTTTGATTGACGGCCGCAACGTGTGGCGCGCCAACCTGTCCAAAGTCATCGACACCCTGAAACCCGTTCAGGAAAAACTGGGCAACAATTTGTGGATTGCGCCGTCCTGCTCGCTGCTGCACAGCCCGCAAGATTTGGCGGTGGAAGAGAAACTCGACCCCGAAATCAAAAACTGGATGGCGTTTGCCGCACAAAAACTGGTGGAACTGGGCGTGGTAAAACAAGCTCTGGCACACGGCAAAGACAGCGTGAAAGACGCGCTGGCTGCTTCCGATGCCGCCGCCGCCGACCGCGCCACCAACAAAAAAATCCACAACGAAGCCGTGCAAAAACGCGTAGCCGAGCTGCCTGAAGGTGCCGACCAACGCAAATCGCCGTTTGCCGAGCGCATCAAAGCGCAGCAGGCGTGGATGAACCTGCCCGTGCTGCCCACCACCACCATCGGTTCCTTCCCGCAAACCGCCGAAATCCGCGCCGCCCGCGCCGCCTTCAAAAAAGGCGAACTCTCCGCCGCAGACTACGAAGCGGCGATGAAAAAAGAAATCGCCTATTGCGTGGAAGTGCAGGAAAAACTGGAGCTTGACGTACCCGTACACGGCGAAGCCGAGCGCAACGACATGGTGGAATACTTCGGCGAACAACTGGCGGGCTACTGCTTCAGCCAGTTCGGTTGGGTGCAAAGCTACGGTTCGCGCTGCGTGAAACCGCCGATTATTTTCGGCGACGTGTCGCGCCCCAATCCGATGACCGTGTTCTGGTCGTCCTACGCGCAAACTTTGACCAAACGCCCGATGAAAGGCATGCTTACCGGCCCGGTTACCATGTTCAAATGGTCGTTTGTGCGCGATGACGTGCCCTTGAGCGTGGTGGCGAAACAAATCGCTTTGGCATTGAACGATGAAGTGTTGGACTTGGAAAAAGCCGGCATCAAAGTCATTCAAATTGACGAACCCGCGATTCGCGAAGCCATGCCCCTGAAAAAAGCACAATGGGACGAATACCTTGCGTGGGCGTGCGAAGCCTTCCGCCTCTCCAGCACCGGCGCGGCAGACAGCACGCAAATCCACACGCATATGTGCTATTCCGAGTTCAACGACATTCTGCCCGCCATTGCCAGCATGGACGCGGACGTGATTACCATTGAAACTTCGCGTTCCGATATGGAATTGCTGACCGCGTTCGGCGATTTCAAATACCCCAACGACATCGGGCCGGGCGTGTACGACATTCACAGCCCGCGCGTGCCGCAAGCCGCCGAAATCGAGCATTTGCTGCGTAAAGCGATGGACGTGGTGCCCGTTGAGCGTTTGTGGGTGAATCCCGATTGCGGTTTGAAAACACGCGCTTGGAAAGAAACCGTTGAGCAGTTGGAAGTGATGATGGAGGTTACCAAAAAACTGCGTGCGGAACTGAACGGCAAATAATCTCCCCTTTACCATGACACATAACCGTCCGAACCTGCGGGTTCGGGCGGTTTTTGTGTGGAAAATGCGTCTGTTTTGGTATGTTGGCAAGCGTGTTTTTCCCAAAATTCAAGGGTTCGGGTATAATCGCTATTATTTTGTTTAACTTTTGCTATGGGAAAATGTGGGGTGAATCAAATGGAAGAGTTGGAACTGCATTTGGCAGACATGCCGAACAAATGTTCTGCGGGAGACGGTTTGACATGGGTGCGGGCAGCGTGGGGCTTGTTCAAACGGCGTTGGGGGACGTGGATGCTGATGGTGTTGGTGATGTTTCTATTGACTGCGCTGTCGAGCGCGGTTTGGAGCTTTTGGGCAATGAGCATGTCGCCGCAAGCAATGCCGGTGATGTTGTTCTTGAGCAGTTCGGCGGGTACTTTGCTGGGGACGTTTCTGGCGGGCGGAATGCTGGTTGCTGCCGCATCGCTGGCGGAAGAGGACGATTTGCGCTTTATTTATTTGTTTGCGGGTTTTCAATATAAATTCATGCCCTTGTTGGTTTTGGGCGTGTTGCTGATGTTGTTGTCGCTGTTGTTGTCGCTGCTGCTGTTGGCACTGTTACCGGAGTCGTGGCTTCGTGGTGGTGTGTGGCTGTTGATTTATGCTTGGCCGATGTGGTTCTGCGGGGTGTTTGCGGTGTCTTTGGTGGTGTTGCACGATGTCGCCCCGCACCGTGCCATCGGCATGAGTATTCGCGCTTGTTTGCGTAATTGGCTGCCGATTTTGGTGTCGGGCTTTGTGTGGCTGTTGTTGGTGCTTGGTGTGTCGATTGTGATGATTCTTCTATCGGTTGGTTTGGGCGCGGTGCTGGGAAAGGCGGCGGGATTGCTGTTTTTTCCGGTGGTTTTGGCGTTGTTGGCAGTCATGCTGCTGTTTAATTACACCTGCTACCGCAATGTGTGGACAAATCTGCCGATGCAGTAAAATCCGCGCCGCCCGAAAAAGGGCGGCGTTTTCTGTGCTAAACTGCCTCGTTTTTTGATTTTACGGAAACCTTGTGATGAGCCAAACCGCCAAATTTTTAAAAGATTACCGCGCCCCCGAATATCTGATTGAACGGGTGGATTTGTGTTTTGATGTTTTTGACGGCCACACCGCCGTTACCGCCGTCATGCGCGTGTTGCCGCAAACGGGCGCGGGCGCGATGCGTTTGCACGGCTCGGCGGAACTGCTCGGCATCAGCGTGGACGGACGCAGGCTGCCTGAAAGCGCCTACCGCTTGGCAAACGAAGTCTTAACGCTGGACGGCACCCCCGCGCAGCCGTTTGAACTGACCGTGCAAACCAAACTCTATCCGCACGACAACACCACCCTGATGGGCTTGTACCAAAGCGGCGGCAACCTCTACACCCAATGCGAACCCGAAGGCTTCCGCAAAATCACCTTCCACCCCGACCGCCCCGATGTGATGAGCATCTACACCACCGAAATCCGCGCCGACAAAGCGCGTTTTCCCGTGCTGCTCGCCAACGGCAACCGCACGGACGGCGGCGATTTGCCCAACGGACGGCATTTTGCCGTGTGGCACGACCCGTTTGCCAAACCGTCCTACCTGTTTGCGCTGGTGGCGGGCGATTTGAGCTGCACCCGCGACAGCTTCCGCGCCGCAGACGGGCGCGAGATTGCCATTGAGTTTTACACCCGCGCCGCCGATGCCGACAAAGTGGCGTTTGCCGTGCAGTCGCTCAAACACGCGATGAAATGGGACGAAAGCCGTTTCGGGCTGGTGTATGATTTGGACATTTACATGGTCGTGGCGGTGGGCGACTTCAATATGGGCGCGATGGAAAACAAGGGCTTGAATATTTTCAACACCAAATACGTCCTTGCCGATGCCCGCACCGCCACCGATGCCGATTTTGACGGCGTGGAAAGCGTCATCGCCCACGAATATTTCCACAACTGGACGGGCAACCGCGTAACCTGCCGCGACTGGTTCCAGCTTTCCCTGAAAGAAGGTTTGACCGTGTTCCGCGACCAAGAGTTTTCCGCCGACCGCAACAGCCGCGCCGTGCGCCGCATTCACAACGCCGCCTTTTTGCGCCGCCACCAGTTCCCCGAAGACGCCGGCCCGATGGCACACCCGATTCGTCCCGCCAGCTATGTGGAAATGAACAATTTTTACACCATGACCGTGTATGAAAAAGGCGCGGAAGTGGTGCGTATGTACCACACTTTGCTCGGCGAAGACGGTTTCCAAAAAGGCATGAAGCTGTATTTTCAACGCCATGACGGGCAAGCCGTTACCTGCGATGATTTCCGCGCGGCGATGGCGGACGCCAACGGCGTGGACTTGAGCCAATTCGCCTTGTGGTACAGCCAAGCGGGAACGCCCGTGTTGGACGTTTCAGGCAGCCTGCGCGACAACGGCGACTATGTTTTGCGCGTGCGCCAAACCGTGCCGCCCACCCCCGACATGGTGGAAAAACAGCCGATGATGATGCCCCTGAAAACCGCTTTGCTGGACGAAAACGGCGATGCCGTGCGTTTCAGGCTGCCTGAAAACGGCGCGGACACCGCCGAAACCGTGCTGCTGCTCACCGAAGCGGAACAGGAATTCGTGTTACAGGGCGTAAACCGTGCCGTTACCCCCTCGCTGCTGCGCGGCTTTTCCGCGCCGGTACGCCTGAATTTTCCCTATACCGACCAACAGCTTGCCCTGCTGTTGGCACACGATGACGACCCCTTTGCCCGTTGGGAAGCGGGACAAACGCTCTACCGCCGCGCCGTTGCCGCCAACGAAACCGCTTTGGCGGACAACGCGCCGCTTCCCGACCACGCCGCATTGTTTGCCGCGCTGGAACACGTTGTCCGCGCCGACATCGACCCCGCGTTTAAAGCCGTGCTGCTGACCCCGCCCGCCGAAGAAGAGTTGTGGCGCGCGTCCGACATTGACCCCGTGCGCCTGCACCACGCCCGCGAAGCCTTGCTGGACGCGCTGGCGCGGCATTTTGCCGAAGATTGGCTGCCCTTGAATCTGCAAGCGAAAACGGCGGAAGAAGCCTTGCCCGACTGTTATGCCTATTCGCCCGAAGCGGCGGCGTGGCGCAGTTTGCGCAATCTGTGCCGCAGCATGATGCTCCGCGCCGCGCCCGCCGAGCAGCTTGAATATGTGTTTGAACATTATGACGAAATGGCGCAAAACATGAGCCACGAATGGGGTTTGCTCAACGCCGTCAATCACATTGACGACCCGCGCCGCGATGCGCTGCTGGCACGTTTTGCGGAAAAATTCGCCGACCAAGCGCTGGTGTTGGACAAATATTTCGCCCTGATTGCCTGTTCGCGCCGCGCCGACACGCCGCAGTGCGTGCGCGAAGCCTTGTCGCACCCCGCGTTTGCGCCCACCAATCCCAACAAAGTCCGCGCCCTGCTCGGCACGTTTGCCCGCAACCATCTGCACCTGCACGCGGCGGACGGCGCGGGCTACCGTTTTATCGCCGAGCGGGTGCGCGAAACGGACGTGCTCAATCCGCAAACCGCCGCCGATTTGGTGCGTGCCGCGTTCAGCCTGTGCTGCCGCCTTGAGCCGCACCGCCGCGCCCTGATGAAGTCGGAGCTGGAAAAATTGGCGGCTTTGCCGGAGTTGTCCAAAGACACGCGCGAGATTGTGGAGAAGATTTTGGCGGGGTAGTTGTGTGGTTTTAGCAACATTGCCGCAAAATGCTTGATTATTTAAATCAATGATTCGTTTTTGTTTTTGCCAAAACGGGGCAGGGCGGCGCAACAGTGCTATCGCACCGGCGGCAAATTGCTGTATGATTATGGGTTTATCATCAGCCGATGCGCCGTCATGCCCGAACAGCCGCGCAAAAACCGCATCGCCCGCCACCCGTTTTGGCAGGCAGACAAACCCTATCTGCACCATCAAAACATTTCCGATGTGCGTTTCCGTTTGCTTGGTTATGTGATGGCGTTTTTGGCGGGCGGCATCAATGCGGGCGGTTTTTTTGCTGTGGCGGCATACACTTCGCACGTTACCGGCGCTTTGTCGCACGCGGCGGACGGCGCGTTTGAAGGCGAATGGCTGGCAGCGTGGACGGCATTGGCGGGGGTGGTGTGCTTTGTGCTGGGCGCGGCGCATGCCAATTGGACGGTTTTGTGGGCGAAACGGCAGCGTTTCCGGAGCGGCTACGGCTTGTCGATGTGGCTGGAAGCGGTGTATTTGCTGCTGTTCGGGCTGCTGGGCGCGGCGATGGCGGAAATTGATGCGGCGGTGCGGCTGACCTTATTGTTTTTGTGCTTTATCATGGGCATGCACAATACGGTGATGACGGTGTTGTCGGGCGGGGCAATCCGCTCCACCCACATGACCGGCACCGCCACCGATTTGGGCATCGAATTGTCCAAAGTTTTGTATTACAGCCGCAAGCACCATCCGCGTTTGCCCGATGTGCGGGTGAACCGCCCGAAAATGAAGCTGTTTTTGGGCTTGATGGCGGCGTTTGTTGCCGGCGGGGTGGTCGGTGCGTGGGGCTACCGCCAAATCGGCTACCGTTTTACCCTGCCGATGTCGGCATTATTGTTTGTGTTCGGTGCCGGCTCGGTCGGCTACGATGTGCGGATTCGGATAAAATGGCTGTTGCAGCGCCGCCGCCACTGACGGACACGCCTATTCCGCCCCTGTGCGGATTTTCGGGAGCAAAAACCTTATGACACAGCAAAATACCTTGAGCAGCAAAGCCTTGCGCGTGATTTTGCAAGAGCATTATTTGTGGCTGATTAGCGGCGGCAAAGACGGCAAACGCGCCGACTTGTCGGGGCATGTGCTTTCCGGAATGAACTTGGTTGCCGCCAATCTGGAAAAAGCCGTATTGGAAGGCACCGTATTGGAAGCGGCAGACATGCGCCGCGCCAACCTGCGCGAAGCCAACTTGCAAGGCGCGGGCTTGCAGCGTGCCAACCTGCGCGGCGCGGATTTGCGCGATGCCAACCTGCGCGGAGCCTACCTGCGCGACACCAACCTGCAAGGCGCCTACCTGCGCGACACCAATTTGCAGGGCGCGTATCTGCGCGAAGCCAATTTTCAGGGCGCCTACCTGCGCGATACCAATTTGAAAAGCGCCTACCTGCGCGAAGCCAATTTGCAGGGCGCACACCTGTGGCGCACCGATTTGCGCGGTGCAGACATTCAAACCGTGCGTTTCCAATCGGCACTGATGGACAACGTCATCGGCGTACCGTTTCGCGACACGCCCGAAAACATCAAGCGCATTATTGACGGCTTCGACCAGCAAATCAAAGCCCTGCAGGAGCGTGTGCGCGATGCGGAAAGCGTGTTCAGCGTTACCGGCGCCAGCGAAGCGGAACGTCAGGAAGAAATCCGCGAGCTGCAAGACAAAATTTCCCTGCTCAACGAAGCGAAAAAGCAGCGCGAAGAAGGCTTGGCACTGAAGCAGGAAGAAGCGGCGGAGCTGCAACGCCAAATGAAACGCTTGGAGCAGCGTACCCGCCGCGCCCAAAAAGCCCTGCTCGAATCCTTGCACAACGTGGAAAGCCGCATGAAATCCGGCAGCCGTTTTGCGTTTTTTAGCGGCTTGGCGGGAACGGGCGTGCTGGCGGCGGACGTGGCGATTATTTTGTCGCCCTTGTGGTCGGCGTGGAGTCAGGGCATGACGGCAGATGCGGTGATGTATCTGATGTTCAACCGTCTGGGGCCTTGGAGCGTGGTGTTTTACGTGATTCCTGCGGTGGTGCTGGTGCTGGTGTCGGCGGTGCTGTTTTACCAGCAGCGCAAGCTGTTGGCGGAAGTGCGCTATTATGCGGTGGTCAAGCATCAGATTGAGGTGTTTGCGGGCTTGTTGGAAGCGGCGCAGCACACGGCGGCGGGCTGGGACGACCCGCACCGCGCTTCGGAATACGTGCATGAAACCTTTACCCGCATCCGCGACAATTTGTTGCACGATTTGGGCGAGTCGTTCCCCGTGCCCGATGTGTCGGTGTTAGACGACAAGCCCGAAGGCGGTTCGCCGGAAGAAACGGAAAATAAAGAATCCGCCGATTGGGTGTAAGGCGTGTCATCAATTAGCCGAGAAAACGCCGCACCGTCATTCCCGCGCAGGCAAGAATCCAAGTCGAAGCACGAGAAACTTTGATAAAACATCGCTTGCCGAGCATTGCACAGTGGATTCCCGCATTCGCGGGAATGACGGCGTTTTTTATATTATAGTTAAAAATTTTATAGTTAATTAAAATAAGAATAATAAATTAATGCATCAGAAAAACACTCCCAATCAGGCAGGGTCATACGCAAATAGCGTTTGATATTCGCCCAAGTCTTTTCTATTGGGTTCAGTTCGGGCGAATAAGGAGCAAGCGGCAGAATGATGTGCCCTGAGGGCTTCGCCATTTCCTGTAACACAGCCATACGGTGAAAACGGGCATTGTCCAAAATAATGACGGATTTGTGGTTTAAAGCGGGCAGCAGGCACCGCTCAAACCATGCCTCAAATAGCGAGAGATAGGGTATGATAGGTTTGCGCTGCCCGTCAATTTTCCTCTTCTTCTATCATATAGCTAAAAAATTCAGCATAAGAATTCCAGTAATCTGCCCTTTCAAAAGACATATCTACAGAATCTATCCAAATAACATGACTATTCTCAGTATCTAATAAAATTAGACTCTCATTCATTTCAGATAATACAAGATATTTGTTAGGTAAGTTGATGTGATTTCTTATATACAATGTTTTGGTTAATATGTTTTCGTCGCAATCTAAAGAAATACTTAAGTGTTCTATTCCACCAACTATTCCGCCTGAATAGAATTCAGAAATTTTTATGAAATCTGTTGGAAGATGCACTTCAAGTACTTCTTCTATCTTCAATAAATCTTGCTTATTCACTTTTTCTTTTCCATACATAGATATGTATATTTCTTTCATTTTTTGAAACATAAATCAATAATCCTTATTTATGATTAACACGCCATTTCCAATATTCCATATTATCGGATTTAAACAGTTTTCTATCAGGCTGTAAAGTCGGATGTCCAGTTCTACGTCCATACTGACTGTGTAATATATCTTGCCCATATTTACCAACGCCATGATATAGTTAAAAAGTTTAATCATTCATACATAAAGAGAACAGTTCCCCGATGTCGTTCAAGCGCTGTTTGTTGCGCAGTGCTTTCACCCAAGCCCACACCTTTTCAATCGGATTTAAATCGGGACTGTACGGGGGCAGCCACAAAACGGTATGCCCCTTGCTTTCAAGCAGCCCGGCAACCGCCACCCTTTTATGGAAGGAAGCGTTGTCCATGATGACTACGCTGTGGTGCGGCAGTTGCGGCAGCAAAACCTGTTCAAGCCATGTTTGAAATACTGTTCCGTTAATCCCTTGTTCAAACAAGCCCACCGCAAATAGGCGTTTGTCTTGATGCCATGCACCGATGGCATTGACTTGGTTTTTACCGTGCCAATCGTGTCCGATTATGCACGGTCGGCCTTTGACCGAATAACCGTAGGCTCTGACCCAATCGCGGCGGAAACCGCTTTCATCCAGATAAACCAATTCCTTACCTTTGCGCCGGTAACGCGCTTGCAGGCGTAGGAACCGTTTGCGTTTGGCAGGGTCGGCTTTGGGGTGTTTTAAGCGGTTTTTTTTCGGCTGATGCCGTAACGGATTAATGCCTGCCGTATGGACGGTGCCGTACAGCCGAAACGGGCTGCCCGTTCATGCAGGTAATCGGTCGGATGGGCTTCCACGTCTGCCAACAATGCCTCTTTGGAAATTTTCTTGGGCGGACGTACCTGTGGCGGTTTGGGTGTGGTCGGCAACGGCTGCTTTTTCCAATTGCGTACGGTGGTGAAATGAATGCCGGACAGTGCGGCTGTTTGGCGGATGCTACAGCCCTGTTCCAATTTTTCCAAGACTTTTTGGCGTAGGTCGGTGGAGTAAGCCATTTTTAATCTTCGTATGAAAAAATAAGCATTTTAACTATACACTGATTTTCAGTGGGAAAATTTAAATGATGACACACCCTAGGGCGTGTCATCAATTACCCAATACCCTATAATCCCAAGCCATGAATACAACCAAAAGATACGCACTGACAGACAGCCAATGGGAACGGATAAAAGACCTGCTGCCCGGCAGGTCAGGCAGCGTCGGCGTTACAGCCAAAGACAACAGATTGTTTGTAGATGCGGTATTGTACAGATACCGGTCAGGAATACCGTGGCGGGACTTGCCCGAGCGCTTCGGTGATTTCC
>NZ_AUAP01000036.1 GCF_000428785.1 Conchiformibius kuhniae DSM 17694
TACTCGTTGTCGCCAACAAGGATTAACTACCTGCAATGTACTTTTTAATTATCAGAACGGCTGCTTTGCTCTGACAAAGGGTACACTGTCTCCAACGGTGCAAAGGGTTTTTCCCGGTGTTCATAAAAGCAGCAAATGGCGTGCAAGAAATCAGTCCATGCAAAATTGCCGAGCCAGTGCGACAAACTGTGAGGCTTACGGTACTGTAGATTGCGCTCTTCCATCACGAACACCTTATTAAATCTCGGTCGGAAGCATGATGGTTTTCCTGATTGCTTACGGGCGCGGCGGTGGCTGTCCGTTTTGAGCCGTTTGGGCAATCTGCCGCTAGGCGTGTCATCAATTGACTGAAAAAACACGGCACCGTCATGCCCGCGCAGGCGGGAAGGGTGTAGCTTGGCTTGGAGCGAAGCGCAAACCCAAAAAAATCCATAAATTTTCGGAAAAATGTTGGGTTGAAACGAAGTGAAAACCCAAGCTACGCTTGCTTGCCAAACATCGGGCAGTGGCTTTACGCCCGTACGGGCATGACGGCGTTTTTGTATAATGCTGATTTTCAGTATAAAAATTTAAATGATGGCACACCCTGACGAAAACCGATGAACGCCGGCAAGCCGTTGTGTCCGTGCAGTCGGGTTTGGCGGGGTGGTTTTGGTGTTTTGTCGGGTGTCCTGTTCAGTGCAGATGTTGTTCCGCTCGCACAGGCGGGCCGGCAAACCGAAAAGAAGTGTTGATGAATATTTTGATTACCGGCGGGGCGGGTTTTATCGGCTCGGCACTGGTGCGTTTTTTGCTGGCGCACACGCCGCACCGCATTGTGAATGTCGATAAGCTCACCTATGCCGCCGACCCCCGTGCTTTGGCAGCGTGCCGTTCGCACCCGCGTTATGCTTTTGAGCGGGCAGACGTGTGCGATGCGGCGGCGTTGCGGCGCGTGTTTGCCGCCTACCGTCCGCAAGCGGTGGTGCATTTGGCGGCGGAAAGCCATGTGGACAAGGCGATTGCCGCGCCCGATGCGTTCGTGCAAACCAACATCAACGGCACGTTTGTGCTGCTGCAAACGGCGTTGGCATATTGGCAGGGCTTGCCCGAAGCGGCGCGGGGCGCATTCCGTTTCCACCACGTTTCCACCGATGAAGTGTACGGCGACCTGCCCGATGATGCCGCACCCCTGACCGAAACCGCCGCCTATGCCCCCAGCAGCCCCTACGCCGCTTCCAAAGCCGCCGCCGACCACCTTGTCCGCGCATGGCGGCGCAGCTACGGACTGCCCGTACTCATCAGCCACAGCAGCAACAACTACGGTCCCTACCAATATCCCGAAAAGCTGATTCCCCGCACCATCACCCGCGCCCTGTCCGGCAAAGCCCTGCCCGTGTACGGCGACGGCGCACAACGGCGCGACTGGCTGTTTGTCGAAGACCACGTCCGCGCCCTGTACCGCGTGCTGACGGAAGGGCGCATCGGCGAAAGCTACCACATCGGCAGTGGTCGCGAATATGCCAATGCCGACACCGTACGCCGTATTTGCGGTCTGCTTGACGTATTGTCGCCGCGTGCGGACGGCGCGTCCTATGCCGCGCAAATCCGCCACGTTGCCGACCGTCCCGGACACGACCGCCGCTACGCGGTGGACACCGCCAAAATCCGCACCGAATTAAACTGGCGGCCGCGCTGGGGCTTTGAAGCGGGCTTGCGGCGCACCGTAAGCTGGTACGTGGACAACGGCATACCCGATTGAAGCCCCCCCCGTTTGACGATACAATCCGCCCTTTCCGAACGGGAGACCCCGATGAGCATCAAATCCGACCGTTGGATACGCCGCATGAGCGAACAGCACGGCATGATAGACCCCTTCGAGCCGCGCCAAATCAAAGAACTGGACGGCAAAAAAATCATCTCCTACGGCACCTCCAGCTACGGCTACGACATCCGTTGCGCCAACGAATTTAAAATTTTCACCAACATCAACAGCACCATCGTTGACCCGAAAAACTTCGACACCCGCAACTTCGTTACCGTAGAAGACGACCATTGCATCATTCCGCCCAACTCCTTCGCACTGGCGCGTACGGTGGAATATTTCCGCATACCGCGCAATGTCTTAACCGTATGCTTGGGCAAATCCACCTATGCGCGGTGCGGAATCATCGTCAACGTTACCCCTTTTGAGCCCGAATGGGAAGGCTTTGTTACACTTGAGTTTTCCAACACCACCCCGCTTCCTGCCAAAATCTATGCGGGCGAAGGCGTGGCGCAGGTATTGTTTTTTGAAAGCGATGAAGTGTGCGAAACCTCGTACAAAGACCGTAACGGCAAATACATGGGACAAACCGGCGTAACCCTGCCCAAAACCTGATGACACGCCCTTAGGGCGTATCATCGATTGACTGATAAAACCCCGTACCGTCATTCCCGCGCAGGCGGGAATCCAAATTGAAGCATGACAAACCTTGATAAAACATCGCTTTCCGAGCATTGCACAGTGGATTCCCGCCTGCGTGGGCATGACAGATTTTTTATATTGCACTGAATTTTCAGTATAAAAAATTAATTGATGACACACCCTAAGGAGTACCCGTGAAAATCGCCACTTGGAACGTCAATTCCCTCAACGTGCGGCTGGCGCAGGTCAGCGAATGGCTGGCACGGCATCAGCCCGATGTGCTGGTGTTGCAAGAATTAAAACTGGAGCAGGACAAATTTCCCGCCGCCGCCTTCCGCATGAGCGGCTGGCATGTCGAATGGCTCGGGCAGAAAACCTATAACGGCGTTGCCATCATCAGCCGCGCCCCCATGCGGGACGTGCACGGCGGCTTGCCCGCGCTGCCCGACGACCCGCAACGGCGCGTCATCGCCGCCACCGTAAACGGCGTGCGCGTCATCAACGTTTACTGCGTGAACGGCGAAGCCTTGGACAGCCCCAAATTTGCCTACAAACGCCAATGGTTTGCCGCGCTCAACGACTTTGTGCGGGCGCAATTGGCAGCTTATCCCGAACTGGTGCTGCTGGGCGATTTCAACATCGCGCCTGCCGATGCGGATGTGTACGACCCCGACAAATGGCGCGGCAAAATCCATTGCTCCGATGAAGAACGGCAATGGTTTGCCGCACTGCTGGATTTGGGCTTGACCGATGCGCTGCGCCGCGTTCGTCCCGATGGGGCGCACCCGACTTGGTGGGACTATCGCGGCGCGATGTTTCAAAAAGGTTTGGGCTTGCGGATTGACCATATTTTGCTCAGCGATGCGCTCGCCGCCAAGCTGCAAGATGTGCAGGTGGACACGGCAGCACGCGCCCAAGAACGCCCCAGCGACCATGCGCCGGTGTGGGCAGTGCTGGGGTGATTGGGGGAATTGGTTATGGTGTGAAATTTGGGCGGGTGCTTGATGAGCGGGGGTAGATTTGTGTTTGGCTGCCGCCCAAGCGTGGTCTTGCACGGCATCGGCGGTGGTTTGGGCGTTGCTTATGATGGAAAATCAAGTCCAATCAAAGGTAAACAAAACAGTCCGGCTTTCCGGTTCATACATCAGAATAATGGCATCTGCGCCGGTTGCGCCCCAGTTATAGCCTGCCACTGCGGCGACCTGAATAAACGGTTTGCCCTGATAAGTGATGTTGAGTCCATCATCAGCAATATCCATGTGAAAAGCGGGCGGCGGGTCTTCCGTTGACCAATTGCTGTATTCAAATTTGCCACCCAAAACATGTAAAAATGCTTCATTATTCGGTAATTTTCCGTGTTTTTGAAAAAAATCTTTGGCTTGTTGATGGTCTTGCCGCATTTCCGCTTCTTGTGCCAATAAATCTTCATCGGGTTGATGAAAAGGTGTGTTTTGAAAATAGCCTTCCTGACCCAAGAAAATATAGCGGTTATCATCGCTTAAGCGAAATGCCAGCCAATTGCGGCAGGTAAATTCATTGTGGTATTCGCCGGTTTCATCACCGATATAGCATTCATAGGGTTCAATCGGATTGAGCATATGGACAACAATACCTGCCCATTCGGGATTGAAAACCGCCAAATCAATGGATAATAAAGGCAAAAAATGTTTGGCTAACCAAGCTTGTTCGGTGCTGAAAATGGTTTTTGCATCGGGAAAAGCCGTAAAGTTCGGGTTTAAAGATGTGATATTTTGGGTTTCGGGGAACATGATAAGCTCTGTAATGTAAGGGAACTGTTTATAGAAAATTAAATAGTATAAACAAGATGATGGTGCAAATAATGCCCATATTCCGATAAATTCGGATTTTCTTGTCAAGTGTATCCGAACAATTTTCCGGTACCCATTCGGCTTTGGCTGCCAATATATATTTCAAACCATGAGTTAATGCGATGAAATAGAATGCAGCTATGGCAGTTAAAAAAAGCAGCAAGTTTTTATAGGGTGCGATAAGGGTTAAATGATGCGCTTTTAAAAAGATTTGTGCCCCCAACAACGGAATCAGTATGGTAAGCAATATGATGCCAATAATATCTAAAACTTTTATCCATTTCAATCATTTTTTGCTTCGCTTCAATTTGACCTGTTTGTGAATGATTAAACCGTGTCGTCATTCCCGCTTGCGCGGGAATGACGGTTTCGCGGTCAATTAAATTTATTGTGCTTTCGCCACGTGCCGCCAATGGTGCAGTAGCCGTAGGTTGGGTTAGGCGAAGCCGTAACACAACTTTTTTCAATCAAACAATCAGTTGGGTTTCCGCTTCGCTTCAACCCAAGCTACCTATATGGATTAAGCCTGCGCTTTCGCCACGCGCCGCCAATGGTGCAGCAAAGGTTCGGTGTAACCGTTGGGCTGTTCCGCGCCTTTAAACACCAAATCGCAGGCTGCCTGAAACGCGGGCGAGGTGTCAAAACGTCCCACCATCGGCGTGTAGGCGGCATCGCCTGCGTTTTGCGCGTCCACCACCGCCGCCATGCGTTCCAGCGCGGCGCGGACTTCCGCTTCGCCGACAATGCCGTGCGCCAGCCAGTTGGCGATGTGTTGGCTGGAAATCCGCAGGGTGGCGCGGTCTTCCATCAAGCCGACATTGTGAATGTCGGGCACTTTGGAGCAGCCCACGCCCTGTTCCACCCAGCGCACCACATAGCCGAGAATGCCTTGACAGTTGTTGTCCAGTTCCTGACGTTTTTCTTCGTCCGTCCAATCGGTTGAGGCGGCAAGCGGCAGGGTGAGCAGACCGTTTTGCAAGTCGTTTTCAGGCAGCTTGGGCAGGGATTTTTGCACGTCAAACACGTTTACCTGATGATAGTGCAGCGCGTGCAAGGTGGCGGCAGTCGGGGACGGCACCCACGCGGTGGTCGCGCCCGATTTGGGGTGGCCGATTTTCTGTTTCAGCATTTCCGCCATCAGGTCGGGCATCGCCCACATGCCTTTGCCGATTTGCGCCTTGCCGGGCAAGCCGCAGGCAATCCCCACTTGAACGTTATTGTTTTCATAGGCTTGAATCCACGCGCTGGACTTCATTTCGCCTTTGCGAATCATCGCGCCCGCTTTCATGGAAGTGTGGATTTCATCGCCGGTGCGGTCAAGAAAACCGGTGTTGATGAACACGGCGCGTTGCGGCACTTGGGCGATGCACGCCGCCAAGTTCAGCGAAGTGCGGCGTTCTTCGTCCATCACGCCCATTTTCAGTGTGTTTTCAGGCAGCTTCGCCAGTTTTTCAATCGCGCCGAACAGTTCGTTGGCAAAGGCGACTTCTTCGGGCCCGTGCATTTTCGGTTTCACGATGTACACCGAACCGCTACGGCTGTTTTTGTTTTCACTGCGGGCAAAGTCAAACGGCGCAATCAGCGCGGTCATCACGCCGTCCAAAATGCCTTCGGGGATTTCCTGGCCGTCCGCGTCCAACACGGCGGGCGTGGTCATCAAATGCCCGACATTGCGGATAAACAGCAGCGAACGGCCGGGCAGGGTGAAGCTGCCGCTACCGTCCGGTTTGGTGTAGGGACGGTCGGGATTGAGGGCGCGGGTAAAGGTTTTGCCATTTTTTTCAACCTGTTCGGTGAGCGTGCCGTTCATCAGTCCCAGCCAGTTGCGGTACACCAGCGTTTTGTCTTCGCCGTCCACCGCCGCCACCGAATCTTCGCAGTCCATAATGGTGGACAGCGCGGCTTCCAAAATAATGTCTTTCACGCCTGCCGGGTCTTGCGCACCGATGGGGCTGGTTTTATCAATCAAAACATCAATATGCAAACCGTTGTGCAGGAACAGCAAGGAGCTCGGTTCGTCCGCCGTGCCGTTGTAGCCGACAAACAGCTCGGGCTGCTGCAAACCGCTTTCGCTGCCGTTTTGCAAACGCGCCACCAATGCGCCGTTTTTCACCGCATAGCCGATAACGTCGGCGTGGCTGCCTGAAACCAAAGGCAAACTTTCGTCCAACACCTTGCGGGCAAAGGCGATGACGGCATCGCCGCGTTTGGGATTGTAGCCCTTGCCGGGCGCGAGTTCGCCGTCTTGGGCAATGGCATCGGTGCCGTAGAGCGCGTCATACAGGCTGCCCCAACGCGCATTGGCGGCGTTGAGCGCGTAGCGGGCATTGTTAATCGGCACAACCAGTTGCGGGCCTGCTTGCTCGGACAATTCGCGGTCCACATTGGCGGTGCTGATTTGGAAGGGCGCGGGCGCATCGGTCAAATAACCGATTTCGCGCAAAAACGCCTGATAACGCGCCGCGTCAAATTCGGGGTTTTGCGCGTGCCACGCATCAATTTGGGCTTGCAAATCATCGCGTTTTTGCAGCAAAGCGCGGTTGCGCGGCGCAAATTCGCCCAAGAGTTTGGCGAAATCCGCCCAAAACTCATCGGCTTTCACATTCGGGTGCTGTGCCAATACTTCATTTTGAACAAAATCATACAGATGGCTTTCCACTTGCAGACCGGCGGCGTGGGTGTAAGTTTGGGTCATGGTATTTTCCTTTGAATTTTGAATGCAAACCGTCATGCCCGATGCGTGGGAATGACGGAGTAAGGGATTTTTTCAGGCAGCCTGAACATTTATCTGACTCCCTCCCCCGCAAGCAGGGGAGGGAAAACCGGTTCAGGCAGCCTGAAAACAAAACGGGGTATGCCCGTATGTCGGCATACCCCGCGCGGATTAGGCGAACTGGTTCATGGTGTTGTCTTTACCGCCCGCTTTGAGCGCGGCTTCGCCGGCAAAGTATTCCTTGTGGTTGTCGCCGATGTCGGAACCTGCCATGTTTTGGTGTTTCACCGTAGCGATACCACGGCGGATTTCCTTGCGCTGAACGCCTTTCACATACGCCAACATGCCTTGCTCGCCGAAGTAGCCTTTGGACAGATGGTCGGTGGAAAGCGCGGCGGTGTGGTAGGTCGGCAGGGTAATCAGATGGTGGAAAATGCCCGCCTGTGCCGAAGCGTCTTTTTGGAAAGTGCGGATTTTCTCGTCCGCTTCCAAAGCCAATTCGCTGTCGTCATAATCCGCGCTCATCAGCTTGTCGCGCTCGTAAGCGGACACGTCTTTGCCCGCTTCTTTCCACGCATCAAACACTTGCTGGCGGAAATTCAAGGTCCAGTTAAAGGACGGGCTGTTGTTGTACACCAGCTTGGCATTCGGAATGGTTTCGCGGATTTTGTCCACCATTTCCTTGATTTGACCGATATGCGGCTTCTCGGTTTCAATCCACAGCAAATCCGCACCGTTTTGCAGCGAAGTGATGCAGTCCAGCACCACGCGTTCCACGCCCGTGCCTTTGCGGAATTGGAACAGATTGCTGGGCAGGCGCACGGGTTTGATGGTTTTGCCGTTGGTGCGTACCACCACATCGCCCGCCTGGATTTGGCTGATGTCGGTTACTTCCTCGCCGTCCAAGAAACTGTTGTATTGGTCGCCCAAATCGCCTTCTTGCGCGGAAAACGCGATTTGCTTGGTCAAGCCCGCGCCCAAAGAGTCGGTACGCGCCACAATCACGCCGTCATCAACGCCCAATTCCATAAAGGCATAACGCACGGCATTGATTTTCGCCAAGAAATCCACATGCGGAACAGTTACTTTACCGTCTTGGTGGCCGCATTGTTTTTCATCGGAAACTTGGTTTTCAATCTGAATGCAGCACGCGCCCGCTTCAATCATTTTTTTCGCCAACAAATAAGTGGCTTCCGCATTGCCGAAGCCCGCGTCAATATCGGCGATAATCGGCACAACATGGGTTTCGTAATTGTTGATTTGGTTCAACAATTCTTCTTCTTTGGCTTTGTCGCCGGCAGCACGGGCATTGTCCAAAGCGGTAAACAGCAAATCCAGTTCGCGCGCATCTGCCTGTTTTAAAAAGGTGTACAGCTCTTCAATCAGCGCGGGTACGGAGGTTTTTTCGTGCATGGACTGGTCGGGCAGGGGGCCGAACTCGGAACGCAGCGCCGCCACCATCCAGCCGGACAGGTACAGATAGCGTTTGTTGGTGGTCTGATGGTGTTTTTTCACCGAAATCAGCTTTTGCTGACCGACAAAACCGTGCCAGCAGCCCAAAGATTGGGTGTAATTGGCGGGGTTTGCATCGTATTCCGCCATGTCGCGGCGCATGATGGCGGCGGTGTATTTGGCGATGTCCAAACCGGTTTTGAAACGGTTTTGCAAACGCATACGCGCCACAAATTCGGGGTTGATGGCCTGCCAAGACGTACCGTGTGCTTCGGTAACGGCGGCTGCGGATTGGACGGTTTGCTGGTAATTGCTCATAGGACAAGCTCCATGTGTAGGTAAGAGTAAGATTTTTCTTGTGAATCACGCGGGAAGCACGGCGGAATGCTGTGCTGTAACCCAACGTAGCGCCAATTTACGAAATTTCGCCTTTCTTGACAAGGTTTATGCGGAAATTTGCCACAATCAGGCTGATTTTTGGAAAATCATAAACTTTTATACCAATTTTTACGATTTGCTAACGATTTTATGGATAATGTTTACAAAACAAGTGTTTGGGCATGAAGCTGCACGGCTTGCCAAAAAACGCTAAAATAGCCCGCCCCAACCGTTTTTCCCGTTTGCACCATGTCCGTCATGCCCAAAATTGCCGATTGTGTCGAACACAACCTCCAACGCTACTTCCATGATTTGAATGGCGAACTGCCGTCCAATGTGTATGAAATGGTATTGTGGCAGGTAGAAGGGGCGATGCTGGGCTGCGTTTTGCGCCAATGTCGCGGCAACCAATCGCAAGCCGCACGCATCTTGGGCTTGAACCGCAACACCCTGCGTAAAAAACTGTTGGCGCACGGCTTGGCGGAATAAGCGGCAGCCGTGCGGGTGTTTGTGTCAAAAAAGGAAAAGATTCATGTCCCAGATTTTCAAACCGGACAATTTGAGCATCAAACAAATTTTTAATGATACAGGCTCTTTCTATCAAGTTCCGGAATACCAAAGACCTTATTCGTGGGAAAAAGAGCAGGTCGAACAATTGTGGTTCGACCTTGCGGAAGCCTATGCGAACCATCGGGACGACCCCGAACACGATGCCAACTACTTTTTGGGTTCGGTGGTGCTGGTGGAAAAAGCACACGGCTATGACGTGGTGGACGGGCAGCAGCGTTTGACCACACTGACCATTTTGTTCTGCGTGTTGCGTGATTTGCAGCACAATATATTGGGTCAGATAAAAATCAACCAAATCAAAAACAGCATTGAAGATTTGATAGAAGGCAAAAAACGCCTGAAATTGATGACCCAAGCCAACAATCAGGCATTGTTTGAAACCAGTGTGATTGACGGCATTGATTTTTCCGCCAAAAAGAAACATTTGGACGACAACCGTTTTTTGCAAACGGCTTTTTATTTCAAAAACCTGATAACAGATGCCCAAAATCCCGATTCCGAAAACCACATCAATGATTTTTCGGGATTTGTGGATTATATTTTTGAACGGACAACCTTAATCCGCATCGTTTGCTCCGATGAAAATTTCGCCATCAAATTGTTTACCGTACTCAATGACAGGGGCTTGGATTTGACTTCTGCCGACATTGTCAAAGCCCATTTGATGCAAAGATTGCCCGAAGCGCGGCGCGGGGCGTTTGTGGAGGTGTGGAAACGCATTGAAACATTGTGCGTGCAGATGGACGAAACCCTGCAATTGCTGTTGAGCCTGTATCTGTATTTTTTAAAAGCGGGCAACCCCAAGAAGATTTTGCACGAAGAATTGAAAAGCGAATTTAAAGACCAAGCGCCGTTGGATGTGGTGTTGGCATTGGAGCGTTTTGCCAAAGCCTTGGGCAAAATCAATGCGGACAAGCACGATAAGGATTTGTCCAAACTGCGTTATCTGCCCCAGTCGATTTATTGGAAAACGATTTTGCTGACGGCAAAGCAGACGGATTATCCGTTTTATCATGAATTGAAATCGTTGCTGGTCAAGTATTATTATCAGAGCTGGATTGCGGACGGTACGTCCAACCGTGTCAAGCAACTTTCGTTCCGCATCATCAAAATGGTTAAGGAAAATAGGGATATTGCGGAAATCAGGCTGCGGATTTTGGCAAATTTGAGGCAGTATCCGTCTTATTTGCTGTCTTTGGAGCGGCACAATATTTACAGCTTCAAATGGCACAAGCCTTTGTTGCTCGCCATCGAGTATCATCAGCAGGACGATTATCCGTATATTGAAATCAAAAAGGATTTGCACACCGAGCATATTTTGCCGAAAGAGTGGAATCGTGCGGATTTGGATTGGCGGGAGCATTTTTTTCCGCAGGAGGCGGAAACGCTGTTGAACAGTTTGGGCAATCTGACTTTGTTGTCGGGCAATAAGAATCTGCTTGCCGGCAACCGCAATTATCGGGACAAGTGTGAGATTTATGCGGGTAAGGGCTTGGACGGGAAGACGTCTTTTGAAATTACCAAGCGGATTTTCGAGCAAACGCCGGTGCAGTGGACGGCGGAAACGATTGAAATGCGCAAACGGTGGCTGGTGGCACAGGCGCGGGCGGTTTTCGATATTGTTTAGGGCGGGTCATCAATTGACTGAAAAACCATAGCTTTATTATTCTGGCGGGGCGTAATCCCGTCCGAATCAGGGCAAGGCATAGGGCTGTGCTTTATGTCCAGCAAGCATAGCTTGGGTTGGAACGAAGTGAAAACCCAACATTTTTCCGAAAATTTATGGATTTTGTTGGGTTTTCACTGCGCTCCAACCCAATCTACACCTGCTGAAACCGCAAAATGCCACCAGTGTTTATACTTCGGGAACGGTTTATACGGCTGATTTCTATCGGAAAGTGGCGCAACAATACTTACCCAATCATGAAATCCCCATTATGATTTGGGTGTACATTGGTTTGGGACAAAATCAGCAGGGCAATCAGCTTTATACATCGGGCATGACGAAATTTGGCAAAGATGAAATGGAAATTTTAAACAGCCCAATCGATATGGCAAGGCTGCACGCTTCATTAAGCAGTATGTGCGCCTATATCATCAGTTCGGGCTTGGTGCTGAAAGATGGGGAAAGCATTGGGTTTAGCGCAGAGCAGAAATGGCAAATCAGTCATTCTAAAAGTGTGTACGCGCCCAGTGAGTTTTCATTAAAGATTGATATTCAATAAAATATTCTAGGTTAAATGGTCTATTACTCTATGCAATAGACCTTTTAAAAATTTACTTTGGAAATCCACATGAAAAAAGTTTGGTCTGCATCCATTGGTTTATTGCGTATAAATGTTTACTCGATAGGGGCAAGCTACGATGATTTATTTGATTATCGCACCTATCGGCTCAACGAAATCGCCATATCTCAAAATCCAAATCATCCTGAAAATTTGATTTTAAAACAAAAAAATCAGGATG
>NZ_AUAP01000037.1 GCF_000428785.1 Conchiformibius kuhniae DSM 17694
ACTCGCCGGCAGAGAAGCAAGCTCCTCCCCGCTGCCGTCCGACTTGCATGTGTAAAGCATGCCGCCAGCGTTCAATCTGAGCCAGGATCAAACTCTTATGTTCAATCTGACTAATTTATTCTGGTCTGCTCAAAAGAAAGACGAAATCAAACGGGAAACAAGTCCCATTCGTCTGTCTGTCTTGGCAGTGCGGGAATACACCCGCACTTATCGGTAATCTGTTTGTTAAAGAGCAAAAAACAAAAAATCAAAACATAAAAAATTCACTACCGCAACAAGAAACTTCTGCGCCGCAGCAGCGAAAAACCGAACTATACGCACATGAACAAACTTTGTCAAAGGGTTTGGCGGGAAATTTGGGAGAAAATGGTATAGTTATTGTTTTTATTGGGTATTTTGTTTGTAAAAAATGTTTGGTTTGTTGCCAAACGTGCTTTATCTTCACCGCCAGAGCAATGTTTCAACCCTACAGAGCTGCACATAAAGCACAGCCCTATGCCTTGCCCTGATTCGGACGGGCTTGCGCCCCGACCAAATAAAAAAGCCATTTTACTGCCCTAAACGGCGGGGTTTCAAACCGAAAAGGAATTTTGATGAATGTGGGGTTTTCACCAATGTTTTTTCGCCTTGCTTTGGCACACCAAGCATTTTTTATGTATGCATATAAATATTTTTATTGAATTTTATCCATGAAAATCAATTGTTCTTTACTGTTTTTCTCCAGCCGCCGCCATATTGTCCGCCCGTTTGTCGTTTTGGTATATTCGCATTTGCCGCAAACGGTTCTTTCCAAACGGGGGCAATACGTTATATAGTGTTTTTTATTTTGGTTTGAAGGATAAAATGATGCAGACTGCTTTTTCTTTGCGTTTTTGGGCCGTATTCGCGGCTTTGGCGGTATCGGCTTGTTCGCCTTCGGAAGAAAAGGTGCAATCTTCAAAGGAAGATATCGAGCTTTTGCAACAGGCACAGGCAATTTTCCGCCCTTTGCCTGATTTTGAGGAGGCAAAAAAAGCCCACCCGCACGCGTTTAACAATGCCCAAATCAAATTGGGACAGCAATTGTGGTACGACACGCGTTTGTCGCTCGGCAACGATATCAGTTGCAATACCTGCCACGCTTTGACCACGCACGGTGTGGACAACAAGCCGACCAGCCCCGGACACAATGGTGCGGAAGGGGTACGCAATTCGCCCACTGTGTTGAATGCTTTTTTGTTGGAAACGCAGTTTTGGGACGGACGCGCACCCAATGTTGAGGAGCAGGCAAAAATGCCGATTGTCAATCCGATTGAGATGGCCATGCCCGACCATGCGGCTGTGGAGCAAAAAATCGCAGCCATTCCCGGTTATGCGGAACAGTTTAAAAATCTGTATGCGGACAAGGGCGGGCAGGTGAGCATCGACAATATTGCCCACGCCATCGGTGCGTTCGAGCGCACGCTGCTGACGCCGAGCCGTTGGGACGATTATCTAAAAGGCAATATGTCTGCTTTAAACGAGCAGGAAAAACGGGGGGTGAAGGCGTTTATCAATAATGGTTGCGTGGCTTGCCACTCGGGGGTCAATTTGGGCGGCGATGCATTTCACAAATTCGGTTTGGTCAAAGGCCCTTATTGGAAGCTGATTAACAGTAAAAACCGTGATGAGGGTGTGTTTGAGGTTACCAAAAAGGAGGAAGACCGTTTTGTGTTCCGTGTGCCCGGTTTGCGCAATGTTGCCAAAACCGCGCCTTATTTTCACAACGGCAGTGTCGATAATTTGCCGCAAGCGGTGGCGGTGATGGGTGAGGCGCAATTGGGGAAAACCTTGAGCAAGGAAGACATTGACGATATTGTGGCGTTTTTGAACACGACCACCGGTGAAGTGCCGAAAGCGGCATTGACGATACCCGCACTGCCTTAAGGCGCGTTATTATTTAAATTTTTCTACTGAAAATCAGTATGGTAGAAAAATTCCGTCATTCCCGCGCAGGCGGGAATCCACTGCCCGATGTTTGGCAAACGATGTTTTATCACGGTTATTGTGCTTGGACTTGGATTCCCGCCTGCGCGGGAATGACGACAGCGTTTATATTCCGTTGATTTTCAATGAAATAATTTAAATGATGACACGCCCTAAAGTAGGTCATCATTTGACTTTTCAATGAAATATAAAAATCGCCGTCATTTCCACGCGGGAATGGCGGCGCTGTGATTTGCCGTTTCCCGTGCTTGCCAAAACAGCATATTATCCGAACACAATCGGACAATATGCTGTTTTCTTGCTTGTCTGTTTGAAGGGGAATCAGCAGTATGCGCGGCAAGCCACTTGCCCAATCAAGATGTTGTGTCAAGCAGAAGGGCGAAAAAGGCGCAGAATTATTTGGTTACATCAACAATGCTGCGGGCGGCACGGCGGGCATCGAGCAAAATCAAGCCCAGTTTTGCCGATTCGCGTGCGGTCAGGCACAAGACGTTGGTGCCGCCCGCCTGAATCAGCAGGGTGTAGCCGAGTTTGCCTTTGACGATGACCTGCTCCAATTCGCCGCAGGAAAGCTCTTGTGCGGTGCGGTTGCCCAATGCCAACAGGGCGGCAGACATCGCACCGATGCGGTCGGCATCAATATTGCGCGGCAGCATGTGCGCGATGGGCAAACCGTCTGTGGAAATCACCGCCGATGCGGTAATGTCTGCCGATGAGCTGTTCAAATCACTCAATATGGAAGTTAAAAGTTGTGCATGCATTTTGTTTTCCAATCAATTTCTGTTAAGCACCGACAGCCAGCCCCGCCGCGCCCTGACGGGTACGGTACAAAACATGTACCAAAGACACGAATGCGTCTTTGTGCAATTGCGGCGTGCCGCCCGTTACCAGAATAAAACGGGACTTGTCGATGTAAATCGGGAAAAACGTCAATTCGCTTTGACCGTTCGGGTCGCACAAGCCCCATGCGCTTTGATAAATGTTCAGGTTGTTTTTAATCAACAGGGCATGACGCTCGGACAGGCGGATGGCCTCGCTTGCCAATACGGCAACTTCTTCGGCGGCTTCGTGGTTGAAGCCGGCATTGGCAAAATAAAAACCGTCTTGGTCAATCAACAGGGCTTTTTGGTTGTCCGACATCAGGGGCAGCAGTTTGCCCAACACGGTTTCGTTAATCACCGGCACTTTGGCGGGCGTGTCGTCGCCGTAGATAAATTCCAAACGCTGCATGCGGTACAGCAGGCTCAAAGCGGCTTCCATATCGGTGGTTTGCGCCCATTGCAGCAAACGCTCCGGCGTCATCGGCGTGCCGCCCGCTTTCAAAATATTCGCCAACAGGGTGCGGCTGGCGCTCTCGCTTTTGTTTGTAACAGCGTAAAACGCACCGGCGGGCGTGATGTGCGGATACAAATTGGCCTGTAAAGACAAAGTAGAATTAGAATCCATTATTATACCTCTAAACCGGGGTCGATTTGAAACAGCATGGCTGTTACCAATTGTTTAACGTCTTCCTCGTTACGCGCGTCCACCTCAAACACGGGCGCGACCATATTGTGCTGCGCCAAATACTTCTGGTACACGTCGATGCCGGGAACGGCACGGATGTCCATTTTGGTTACGCCAATCACCACCGGCGCGGTTTTGAGCAAATCCGAGAAAGAATCCAAGAAAAACTTCAAGTCTTTGAGCGGATTGGCGCGGGTGTTGTCCAGCAGCAAAACCAGCCCCATGCTGCCGTGGCTCAAAATATCCCACATAAAATCAAAACGCTCCTGACCGGGCGTGCCGTACAGATGCACTTTTGTGTTTTCATCGAGCTGAATCAGACCGTAGTCCATCGCCACGGTGGTGTAGCCTTTGCGGACGGCGGTCATGTCCGATGCGTTGGCATCGGTCTGAATCGGCGGCTCGTCCGACAAGGCGGCAATCGCCGTGGTTTTTCCCACACCGACAGGGCCCGTAAACACAATCTTATTTTCTACCAACATAATTCCGATGCCTTCATTTATTTACTGAGTAATCGCTTCATCAAACGGCTGAGCAATCCGCCGCCGACTTTCTTCGGCGCGTCCGCTTCTTCCGTCCTGTCGCCGTCGTCGTGCGCCGCACCTGCGGCGGCGGGCGCGGGACGGCGCGTTGCCTTGGGCATGGCTGCCGCAGCAGCCGTATCGGCTGCGGCCGCACCCTGCTGGCTCACCGCCAAATAATCGGTAAGGTAGGTTGCCGCAATATAATTCAGAATATCCGCCATATCCAAAGGCATCATCTTGTACAGCATGTTCAGGCTGACCGATGTTTTGGTCAAAAATGCCGACAAGCGCATCGATTCGGGCAAGGGCGCAAGACGGGTGAGATTCGGCCACTGCTTCAAACGGCACACACTCGCGGGCGTAAGCGGATACACCAAGCGCCCGTTTGCCGTCCACACCGCCACCTGCCACATGCACGACACCACAGTCGCATTGGCGCGCTCCTGAATCTGGCTGCCTTCGGAAATGATTTTCACCTTAATATCGGGCTGTTCCTGACGGCATAAACTCTCCAGCAGCTTGGAATCGGGCACCCACACGCGCTGGATTGCCGGAAACACCGCCAACACGGGTTTTTCGTTGAACACGATGACCGTGTCTTTATTTTGCTTCAACAACTCCCTGAATCTGCCCAATAAACCGCGACGCGGGTCAAAACGCGGAATCCGCATTTCCGCCGCACGCTCCGGCTGGGCGGGCTTGGACGGCGCGACCGGCTGAGCCTGCTGACCGTTGGCTGCAGCCGCACCGCCCTGCTGCCCGTTTGCCAAATTGCCCACCCACACGCCGTTGCCCTGCAACAGATTGCGCAGGCTCAAAAACAGCGTGTCAAACTTAATCGGCTTGGACAAATACGGTGCGGTAATCATCGGCGGGCGTTTGGAAAAGAACACCACCACGCTTTTCGGATAATCGGTTTTGGCCTTTTGCCACACCGCCGCGCCCATCGGGCCGTCCCCATCGACAATCACCATTTCCGGGCGTTCGCTGCTGTCGGTACCAATCACCTGATAAGTGGTGGTACTGTGCATTTTAAACGCCATTTTAAACATCGCCTGTTGCCGTTCGTCCATTGCCACAAACAACAACTTGACGGTTTTTACTTGCGGGATATTGTTATTCATACTCAACGTCCGAATGCACCTTGGTTGTTAAAACGTTGCAGCAACTGGCTCATTGCCAGCACCACTTCCTCAGGCAAGGTTTGAACCTTGGTACGCAAATCTTGAACCAGTTTGCCCAAGCGTCCCCATTCTTCGGCACGCTCGTACAGGTCAAACAGCGTAATGTACAGTTGCGCCTCTTGCGGATATTCGCGAATCGCCGATTCGAGCAAGTCCATCGATTGGTCGAGCTGACCGTAGGTAAGCAGAAATTCGGCTTCTTTGAGTACGCGCTCGGCGGGGGTTTTCGGCTCGTTTTCCACGTCCACCACTTCATTGACGAGGCTTTTGTGCCGCCCTTTTTTCGCCGCCGCACTCGCTTCGATAAAGCCGTTGCGGATGCCGATTTCGCGCAGAACCGCCGTGTTGCCCGCGTGGGTTTCCAGCAAGCCGAAAATCGGGTGTTCGCCCATGCTGTAGCCCAAGCCGAGCATGCGCTCTTTCACCTGACGTCCGCCGTTGCCTAAGCTGTAGTAAAGATTCCACAAATGCTCGATGAAGCTGCGCAGGTTTTTGGCTTTGTAGTCCATCGTCAGGGCGTCAATCAGCAGCGCGGCGGGTTTGGACGAGGCGCGGATGGCTTTGTTGAGATGGCGGTTGGCAACATCGTATTTGAGCATGCCTTTGAGCAGTTTCATGCTCTGCTCGGGCTGCATGAATGCCAGCACCGTGCCTTTTTCTTCGTCATCAACCTTGCCCAAAGGCGCGTTGCCCACCACCAGCTCTTTGCGGGCGGCTTTGGCGGCGGCAGCCTGTGCCGCTTCCGCTTCTGCCTGTTTGTTGGGCAGACCCAGTTGCGGAAACTGCGGGCGCTCGGGCGCGGCGTTTTGTCCGTCTTCGGTTTGTTCGCCGATTTCGGCGGCGGTTTTTTTCACCGACCAGCCCAAACGCGATTCCGCCAATACGCGCAAGCCCAGATGGTTGGCGTCCAGCGCCAAGCCCTGTTTGACGTATTCGGTCAGCGCGGGTTTGTCGAACAGCTCCTGATATTGGGTCAGCGCATCGGAAAACTCATCGGTTTTTTTGGCTTCCAGCCACAAGCCCAGCAGCTCTTCGACCAGATTTTTGTCGCCCGCTTTTTCGGGGTGGTTTTTCAGGTAAGCTGCCAGCGACTCCGCCGCTTTGTCCACATAACCGAATTGTTTGTACACGTTAAATTCGGTAAGCGGATCCACGTCTTGAACGGAAACTTTGGTGTCGTCCACCACCGTGCCGGCGGCGGGCGTGCTGCCCCAGTCCCATTCTTCGCCTTCGGCTTCTTCGGTTTCCAACACCGCATCATCATCGGCTTGCGCGGGCGTTTCCTCTTTGGCTTGGGCTTTTTCGGCACGCGCAGGCTGCTTGGGCGCATCGGCGGATTTTTTTGCTGCCGCCGCTTTGTTGGCGGCGGCGGGTTTTCGGCCTTCCGCCGCACCGCCCTGCTGCCTGTTGCGCCCCGCGTTCTGCCGTCCGGCACCCCGCTCTTCGCGGCTTGTGCTTTCCTGTCCGCCTTTCTGTTTTTTGACGACGACCAGCACGACCGCGACAATCACGCCCACCACTACGGCAGCACCAATCCCCAGCACTAAAGCGTCCATAAGCGCGGCTCCCGTATCCGTTTGACATCGATTCTCTGCTTCATAGCGACACTTTCACCCCAAATAAACAAAATTTCAGAAAAAATCCACAATAGCCGATATTCTATCACTTTTTTTTACATTGCGATGCTTCTGTGAAAATTTTTCGCCCGAACGGGCGTTTCTTTACATAAATACTCGGCTTTTTTTGCAAAGCCGTTCTTAAAAAAACACAATCTTGCCATAAATTTAAATCCGCACGCTGCCGTTTGCCGCCCTTTTGCCGCCGCCTGTTGCGAATGCTTGCCAAACGGACGGTTTTCTGTTTTAATATCGGTTTGGCCAGATAGCTCAGTCGGTAGAGCAACGGACTGAAAATCCGTGTGTCGGCAGTTCGATCCTGCCTCTGGCCACCATGATTGATTTTCTCCAAAAGCCCGATTTATCGGGCTTTTCGCTTATTTGATGTTTCGATTTTGACCATGCCACGCGAACGCATCCGCCGATTGTGCGACCAACTGAACCGTTATGCCCACGAATACCACACTTTGGACGCGCCCAGCGTGTCCGATGCCGAATACGACCGTTTGTGGCGCGAATTGCAACAATTGGAAACGGATTATCCGCAATACCGTTTGCCCGACAGCCCGACGGCGCGTGTCGGCGGCACGGTGCTGGCGGGTTTTGCAACGGTGCGCCATGCCGTGCCGATGTTGTCGCTGAACAACGCTTTTTCGCCGCAAAACGAAGCGGGCGCGTTCGACCATGCCGAAATGTACGCCTTTGACGAACGGGTGTGCAAGGATTTGGGCGTGGCGTGTGCCGAATACACGGTTGCGCCGAAGTTTGACGGCTTGGCGGTGAGCCTGCGTTACGAACACGGAGTGCTGGCACAAGCGGCAACGCGGGGCGACGGCGAAACGGGCGAAGACGTTACCCACACCATCCGCACGGTCAAAAACCTCCCCCTGAAGCTGCGCGGCACGGATTTGCCCGAATTGCTGGAAGTGCGCGGCGAAGTGTTGATGCTGAAAGCGGATTTTGCCGAACTGAACCGCAGCCAAAGCGAAAACGGTCAAAAAACCTTTGCCAATCCGCGCAATGCGGCGGCGGGAACTTTGCGCCAGTTGGATTCGGCGGTGGCGGCGCGGCGCAAGCTGCATTTTTTTGCCTACGCGCTTGCCCGCAACAGCAAGGGGGAAACGGCACGCAGCCACGCGCAACAGTTGGCGCACTTGCGCGACCGGGGCTTTGCGGTTGCCGATGGCGAATGGTCGGTGTGCGCGGGCATTGCCGAAGTTTTGGCGTTTTACGAGCAGATGTCGCGCAAACGGGCGCAATTGCCTTATGAAATAGACGGCATGGTGGTGAAGGTCAATGATTTGGCACAACAGGCGCAATTGGGCTTCGTGTCGCGCGCACCGCGCTGGGCAATCGCACACAAGTTTCCCGCCGAAGAAGCCTTAACGCAGGTGGAGGCGATTGACGTGCAGGTGGGGCGCACGGGGGTGCTGACGCCGGTGGCACGGCTCAAGCCCGTGTTTGTCGGCGGGGTGAACGTAACCAATGCGACTTTGCACAATCAGGACGAAGTGTCGCGCAAAGACGTGCGGACGGGCGATACGGTGGTGGTGCGGCGGGCGGGCGACGTGATTCCCGAAGTGGTGCGCGTGCTGCCCGAGCATCGTCCGATGCAGACGGATTTGTTCGGTGCGGGCGGCGAACCGCTTCACCCGCCCTTTGTGCTGCCGGCACAATGCCCCGTGTGCGGACACCGGACGGTGCGCGAAGACGGCGCGGCGGCGGTGCGCTGCACGGCGGGTTTACTGTGTCGGGCGCAACGGGCGCAGGGGCTGATTCACTTTGCTTCGCGCAAGGCGATGGACATCGCGGGCTTGGGGCAAAAGCAGATTGAGGCACTGGTCGGCGCGGACGTGCTGCGTGATTTCGCCGACATTTACACACTGGATTTGCCCGCTTTGCAAACCATCAAAGAGCGCGACAGCCAAGCGGTCAAATGGGCGCAAAACATTTTGGACGGCATCGCCGCTTCCGCCAAGCCCGCACTGGCGCGTTTGGTGTTTGCTTTGGGGATACGCCATGTGGGCGAAAGCACGGCAAAACAGTTGGCAAACGCTTTTGGCAGCTTGGAACGGCTGCGCCGTGCGCCCGAAGCGGTGTTGGCGTGCCTGCCCGACATCGGCGATGTGGTGGCACATTCGGTGGCGGCGTTTTTCCGCGACCCCGAGCAGTACCGTTTGCTCGACCGGCTGCTGCAAGCGGGCGTTGCGCCGCAAACGCAAGCCGTTACCCTGAACCTGCACGCGCTTGCCGCGCCCGCCAAATGGCTCGCCAAGCTGCCCGATGCCAAGCTCAGCGAAAAACGCGCCGCCGCGCTGCTGGCACTGGCCGGCAACGACCCCGCCAAGCTCGTGTGCGACCCCGCCCTGCCCGCCGATTGGCAGCAATGGCGCGACCGCAAGGGCAACACCGCCCTGTTGCGCGAAATCATCGAATTTATGGCAAGCCAACCCGCTACCGGCAACGATGACGCACCCGCCGCCGTGTCCGGCAAAACCTTCGTGCTGACCGGCACGCTGCCCACGCTCACCCGCGAACAGGCACAAAACCTGATTGAAGCGGCAGGCGGCAAAACCGCCGCGTCCGTTTCCAAAAAAACCGATTATGTCGTGGCGGGCGAAGCGGCGGGCAGCAAATTGGTCAAGGCGCAACAACTGGGCATCGCCGTATTGGACGAAACCGCCCTGCTTGCCCTGCTACAGGCAAACTGACGCGCTTTTGTCAAGCAAAACAGTAGTCATCGCCACAAGGATTGGCTATACTTCAGTATTTTGTTACCGCAGCACCGACCGCGCACGCCACTGCCGCAACGTGCAGATACCAAGCCTGTTGCAAGGCACAGCTCCACGTGCCGCCCCGATTCGGCAGGTCTGCGCCCCGCCCGAACACAAACCCGTTTTACCGCCGCAAACGGCGGGGTTTCAAACCGAAAAGGAATTTTGATGAAATACGCCCTTGCCCCCATATGCCTGCTGCTGCTTGCCGCCTGCGAAGACGGCGGTCAGCCCGCAGCCAAGCCCAACACGTCCGCCACCGCCCAGCCCGCCACCGCACACCAGCCGTTCAACCCCGAATGCAGCGAAGTGTTTACCGGCAACCACTCGATGGTGTACGACAAAGCCGATTTGACCATCGATGCGGGCAAATGCCGCGAATTTACCGTCATTGTCCGCAACATCGGCTATCTGCCCAAAAATGCGCGCGGACACAATTTTGTGATTTCCAAAGACACCGACCAAAACGGCATTTTGGCAGACGGCGTGGATTTGGGCGCGAAATCCGACTTTCTCAAACCCGGCGACCCGCGCATCATCGCCCACACCAAATTGGCAGGCGGCGGCGAAGAACAACACGTTACCTTCAAAACCAACAACTTCCGACCGGGCAACAACTATGTTTATTTCTGCTCGTTTTTGGGGCACCACAAAATGCGCGGCAAAGTAAACATCATTTACCCGAACATGCCTTCCTGAGCGCACCGTCATTTGTCGGGCAAACCACAGTACCGCCCGTGCGGGCATGGTGCTGTGGTTTGTCTGCGCCTGATGCCGTCATCAGCAATTGACAAGCCCCGTTGTTCAACCCAATTGGAAACCGAATCATGATGCCCAAACCGTTTTTGTACGCCGCCGCACTTGCCGCCGCCCTCCTGCTGGGCGGCTGCGAAGACGCCCCGCCCGCCGAAACCGCCGCCGCCCCCGCAGCCGAGCAGTCCAACTCCGCCCGCCCCGACCAAACCGACCGCCCCAACTTCGTGGTGCTGACCCTGCCCGCCTATCCGCCCTTTGCCACCCGCAACACATCCGGCGGCATGACGGGGCTGGACATCGACCTGCTCAACGCCATTGCCGAACGCGAAAACTTCACCCTCACCTTCCTGCCCCACCCCGCCAAAGGACTGTTTGACGTACTGGACAACGGTCAGGCCGACATCATCGCCTCGGGTCTGCACATCACCCCCGAGCGCAGCGAAAAATACGACTTTTCCAAACCCTATCTGGAATCATCGTGGGCAGTCTTGGTGGACGGCAGCAAACACAAACCCAAAAGCTTCGCCGAACTGCGCGGCAAACCCATTGCCGCCCAACAAAGCACCACCTCCGAAAGCCAGCTCAAAAGCCTGAACCTCACCGACAAAATCGTCCCCGTACAAACCATCTATCTGGGCAAAGCCCAAATGGAACAAGGCAATGCCGTTGCGGTTTACGATGTGGAAAGCGTATTGAAAACCTACGTCCAGCCCGGCGGCAAATACTACCTGCTGCCCGACGACAAATCCGCCAAAATCCAAACCGCCTTTGCCATCGTCAAAGGCAACACCATGCTGAAAACCAAAATCGACCGTGGTTTGGACAAAATCCATGCAGACGGCACCTATCAAAAAATCCTGCAACACTGGCAGCAAAACAACGGCAGCAACACCGACCTGCCCGCCGCTTCCGCCGCCGAAACACCCTAAAGCGCATCGTCAAGCCCCGTGCCGTCATACCCGCATTCGGGAATGACGGCGCGCCCATAATTCTCAATTAGAATCATTAAAATACCGTCATTCCCGCGAATGCGGGAATCCACTGTGCGATGACCTGCGGGCAAGGTTTTATCAAGCAAGCGCAGGTTGGGTTGAAACGAAGTGAAAACCCAACATTTTTCCGAAAATTTATGGATTTTGTTGGGTTTGCGCTTCGCTCCAACCCAACCTTGTATCTTTCCAACAGTGAAATAAAAGCGCATTATTTCACAAAACGGC
>NZ_AUAP01000038.1 GCF_000428785.1 Conchiformibius kuhniae DSM 17694
TCGGGAACGGTTTATACGGCTGATTTCTATCGGAAAGTGGCGCAACAATACTTACCCAATAATGAAATCCCCATTATGATTTGGGTGTACATTGGTTTGGGGCAAAATCAGCAGGGCAATCAGCTTTATACATCGGGCATGGCGAAATTTGGCAAAGATGAAATGGAAATTTTAAACAGCCAAATCAATATGGCTACGCTGCACACTTCATTGAGCAGTGTATGCAGCTATATCATCAGTTCGGGTTTGGTGCTGAAAGATGGGGAAAGCATTGGATTCAGCGCAGAACAGAAATGGCAAATCAGTCATTCTAAAAGTGTGTACGCGCCTAGTGAGTTCTCATTAAAGATTGATATTTAACAGAATTGTTACATGAATTACTATGAATAATAGAAAAAAAGTTTGGGCTGTTCAATTAAGCCATACTCTACTTAAAACTTATCCAATAGGTACGGATTATGACAATGTATTTGATTACTATATATAGGAATAATGAATTAGAATTACATAAAAATTCTGATAATAATGATTTACGGAAAGCGAATACTTCAATGTTAAATAAATTATTTTCTTCTTCGGAAGAAAATAATGGAATAATGAAACCAAGTAGATTATGGATAGAAACAAGTTTACAAGAAACGCCTTCTGAAGAAGAATATCTATTCTGGGGAAGTGGTACAGTTATTATGAATGAGAATTGTGCCAATATTTTTAAACAATTAAATTTAGGTAATAATCTACTTAGTCAAGTTCAAATATTTGAATTGGAAACAAAAAAAATATGTAGGGACAATTTTTTTTATATTTTAAACATATGTGAAGAAAGAAAATATATGTTGCATCAACAAAGCAATCCAAACTTAAACTATATACCATATCCAATATGTAAGAATAAATTGGGTATGTATAGTATATATACAAAACTAGAGAATTGCACAATCGAGTTAAATAGCCAATCTTCTAGTTGTAATATAGATTTATGGAAGGATCCATTATTAAGTGATATCTTTTTTATATCTGGCAATCTATATGATTTACTACAACACAACAATCTCATAGATAAATTTAATCCAGTATTATGTAAAATAATTGGTTAATTAAAAGGTACTTATTATGTCTGCATAGTAAGCATAGGTTGGGTTGAAACGAAGTGAAAACCCAACATTTTTCCGAAAATTTATGGATTTTGTTGGGTTTGCGCTTCGCTCCAACCCAAGCTACACCTGCGCGGGAATCCAAAAAACAAATTTCAAAAAGCGTTGATGAAGCATCGCTTGCCCAGCATCGGGAGGTGGATTCCCGTATTCGCGGGAATGACGGAGTTTTTTATATTGCACTAATTTTCAGTAGAAAATTTAAATGATGACATGCCCTAACCCGTTTCTCATGCCCCATATGGTTGGTGTGCTTTGTTTTCAAAAGCACATTTGCCATAAAAAATCACCCGCGCAAAAGCGAAAAGCCTTGCGCGGGTGATTTTTGAGCATACGGAAATGATTTTCGCAGACAGGCATCGGGTATTTCAACCATACCGCATCAAACCGTGCATCTGGTGGGTCCGGTGGGTTTCGAACCCACGACCAAGGGATTATGAGTCCCCTGCTCTAACCCCTGAGCTACAGACCCGAACGCATCGGAATAACAGTGCGAAACATAGAATTGTATACCTAAACCCATGCCCGCGCAAGCCTTAAATTCGCCATGCGCCTTGTACCGTCAATGCTGTGCCAAAATCAGCAGTTTGTCGTAATCCTGCCGCAAAGACTGGTCTTCGTCCAGCAGCTTGTCGATGGTTTTGAGCGCGTGCATCACGGTGGTGTGGTCGCGTCCGCCAAACACTTCGCCGATGGCGGGCAGGCTCATATTGGTCAATTCTTTGGTAATCGCCATGGCAAGCTGGCGCGGACGGGCGATGTTGCGGCTGCGTTTTTTGCCCAGCAGGTCGCTGACGCGGATTTGGTGGAAATCGGCAACGGTTTTCATGATTTTTTCGGCGGTAACGGGGGTGTGCGTGACGCTGATGATGTCTTGCAGCGCATCGCTTGCCAAATCGATGTCGATGCGTTTGCGCTGTTCGAAGCGGCAGCGTGCCAATACGCGGTTGAGTGCGCCTTCCAGTTCGCGCACGTTTTGTTTGATGTTTTGGGCGATGAACAGGGCGGCGTCTTCGGCAAGGGCAACGCCTGCCGATTGGGCTTTACGCGCCAGAATATTGACGCGCATTTCCAGCTCGGGCGGCTCGAGTTTGAGGGTCATGCCCCATGAAAAGCGCGATACCAGCCGTTTTGCCATGTGGGTGAGGCTGTTGGGGTGTTGGTCGCAGGTCAGGATGATTTGCCGGCCGTTGTCGCGGTAGTGTTCGAACAAGATGAAAAATTCTTCCATTGTCCGTTCTTTGCCCTGAAGAAATTGAATGTCGTCCAAAATCAGCAGGTCGTATTGGAGGTATTGTTGTTTGAAGTTGTCCCATGTTTTGTTGCGGGCGTGTGCCATGAAGTTTTTCAGGTATTCGTTGGCATGGACGTAGCGGGCGCGGGCGGTGGGGAGGTGGCGCAGCAGTGCGTTGCCGGTGGCTTGGGTGAGGTGGGTTTTGCCCAAGCCGGTGCTGCCGTAGATGAAAAACGGGTTGTACATGCTGTCGCCGGGCTTTTCGGCGATGTTTTTGGCGATGGCGACCGCCAAGTGGTTGCCTTTGCCTTCGACCAAGCTGTCGAAGGTGTATTCGCCGGAAAGGTTGGTGGCTTTTTGGCGCGGGTCGGGCTGTTCGTGTTTGGGCTTGGCGGGTTTGTGGTCTTTGGCGGGCGGGGCGGGGCTTTTGGGCGGTGCGCTGTTGCCGCCGCGCAGGTTGTTTAGGCGGCGGGCGATGATTTCCCGTGCGTTGTATTCGCGTGCGGGGGGTGCGGCGGCGGGCAAGGGGGGTGTTTTGGCGGGCTTTTCGGCTGCCGAGCTGCGCATGGCGCGGGCGGTGGGCAGGGGCGCGTCCGGCAGGGGGATGTCGGGGAACAGTTGCCCCGAACGGATGGGGCAAAGTCGCGGTTTGGCGGGTGTTTTTTTGTTTTTGGCTGATGTGTTTGCGCTGTTGGCGGCGTGCGGCGGGGCATCGGCAGACGGGGGCGTATCTGGTGTGTTGTTTGGGGTTTGGACTGGGGTTTCGGGCAAGACGGTTGTCGCAACGGTGTGCTGCGGTGTGTGGTTGGGTGCTGCCGGTGCGGCGGCGTGGTGTTCGCCCGTGCCGATTTTGATGTGCAAGGGCGGGGCGTCGGGGGCGATTTTTTGCCGTGCGCTTTCGATTTTGTCGGCATACTGCGCCCGCAGCAGGTTGGCGGCAAATTGGTTTTTGGCATACACCACCCATGCGCCGTTTTCCATGCCCACCGTGAGCGGAGCAATCGCCAGTTTGAACTGTTGCTCGCTCAATTCGGCATGGAGCAGGCGCAGGCACTGCGGCCAAAATTCGGCTAGGGTCATGGTGTGGTTCGGAAGCGGGTGGCACGAAAAAATACCGCCGTGTGGCACGGCGGTGCGCGGGGCAGGGCGCGTGCCGGCAGGGAAAGCGGCAGGCGGATTTTTTCAAACGTCGGGCAGGGTGTGGTGCGGTTATCACCGGCAAATGACGACACGCCCCAGCCTTGCATGGAGCGGCATTATAGCCGAAAATGTTATCCACAGCCATTGCGGAGCGGCGGATTGCGGATAATTTGATTTATCCACAGCTTTTGCGGGCGGCGGCGCAGGTGCAATGCTGCACGTTTGGGGCGTGTTATCCATGAGCCGAAAAAACACGGCACTGTCATGCCCGCGCAGACGGGAATCCAAAACAAATTTCAAAAAGCATTGATAAAACATTGCTTCACAAACATCAGGCAGTGGATTCCCGCATGCGCGGGAATGACGGTATTTTGGTATTGCGCTGATTTACATTAGAAAAGTTTAATTGATGACACGCTCTAGACCATGATGATGGCACTGCGGCTGTGGCGGTTGGTGGCGAATGTCTGCGGCGATTGACAAAACCGTATAAAATCGGGTTTAATGCGCCGTTTTATCTTTGACATATTATTGAGGACTGATGCCATGAAACGCACCTACCAACCCTCCGTTACCAAACGCAAACGCACGCACGGCTTTTTGGTTCGCTCCAAAACACGCGGCGGCCGCGCCGTACTCGCCGCCCGCCGCGCCAAAGGCCGCAAACGCTTGGCGGTGTAATTGGACGGCCGCTTCGGTAAAGCCTACCGGCTGTTGAAAACGGAAGAATTTTCTTCCGTTTTTGCATTGCGCCGCCGCCGTTCGCGGCATTTTGTGCAGGTTTACCGTGCGGACAACGGCTTGGGGCATGCGCGTTTGGGCTTGGTGGTGGCGAAAAAAACCGCCAAACGCGCCAACCGCCGCAATTATATGAAGCGCACCGTGCGAGAGTGGTTTCGTGTGCACAAACACGCGCTGCCGCCGCAGGATTTTGTCGTGCGCGTGTGCGCGGCATTCGGGCGGGAGGAGGCGGCGCAGGTGCGGGCGCAGTTGGCGGAATTGATGTTGCCGGAACGTGGGGCGTAGGGTATGTCATCAATTAGCCGAAAAAACACCGCACCGTCATTCCCGCGTAGGCGGGAATCCACATCGAAGCACGACAAACCTTGATAAAATAGCGCTTGCCAAACATCGGGCGGTGGATTCCCGCCTACGCGGGAATGATGGAATTTTTATATTCTACTGATTTTCAGTATAAAAATTTAAATGACGACACGCCAAAGCGGGGAAGCCCTGCCTTTTCGACCACCGCCCCAGCCCTCCCCCGCAAGCGGGGGAGGGAGTAAAAGGAAAATCTGATGGAAGCCTTAAACCACCCCTTACTCGCCCCACACAAAGACCAAATTCTCGCCACCGCCAAACCGACGGCGGAAATCACGCTCACGCGCCAAGACGAGGGCTTGACGCTGTGGCAAAGCAAAGTGGGCGGCGACCTGTATCTGCCCAAAGGTGCGGAATATCCGCGCCACCCCGCCGGACACGCGCTGACGCTGCTGGCGCAAATCAATTTTGCCGAAGTGCCGAAACTGCCTGATTTTCCTGAAAAAGGGATTTTGCAGTTTTTTATTGACGGTACAGATGATGTGTACGGTCTGGATTACGACAATCCGAGTGTGCAAAAAGGTTTCCGTATCGTTTATTATGCCGATGTATCGGAAAATATTGATGATTTGGTAATGGATTTTTCGCCTTATGCGGTTGAGAATGATGAATATGGCTTGCCGTTTACGGGGCAATATGCGATGGCATTCAAGCAATATGAGCAAGTGATTACCTATTCAGATTTCCATTGTTACACTGTCTTTGGTTTTCCTGAATATTGTTCGGAAGAATGGGACAATCTGGGCGATGAAGAAGTGGCAGAAATTGAAGAAGTAGAAGGATATTTTGCTGATGTTTCTGAAACAGGGCATCGCATCGCGGGTTATCCTTTTTTTACCCAAGATGACCCACGCAAACATGATGAAGCCTTGCAAGATTATGTTTTGCTGTTTCAATTGGATACGGATTGTCATGATGGTAAGGCAATTATGTGGGGTGATGCGGGCGTGGGCAATTTCTTTATCCGCCCCGATGATTTGAAAAAGCTGGATTTTTCCAAAGTGATGTACACTTGGGATTGCTGCTGATTGTTCAGGCCGCCTGAAACCATGTTCCGCAAATTATTGATTGCGCTGATTCGTTTTTACCAAACCGCCGTCAGCCCCATGCTGCCGCCGCGCTGCCGCTTTGTGCCGACCTGTTCGCAATACGCTTTGGAAGCGGTACGCAAACACGGTGCGGTCAAAGGCATTCTTCTCGCCGCCAAACGCATTGCCCGTTGCCACCCTTGGGGCGGAAGCGGCTGCGACCCCGTTCCATAAACGTAGGAAAAAATAATGGATTTCAAACGAATGATGATAGTGATGTCGCTGTCCATGCTGATTTTGCTCGGCTGGGAAGCGATGTTCCCCACGCCCAAGCCGCAGCCGCAAACGGCACAAACGCAGCAGGCAGCCGCACCCAAAGCCGCCGCGCCGGAAAGCCCGCTTGCCGCCACCGTGCCGGTTATGGTGGAAACCGACACCGTCAAAGCCGTGATTGACGAAAAAAGCGGCGACCTGCGTCATCTTACCCTGTTGAAATACAATGCCGCCAGCGATGAAAGCAAGCCTTTCGTGCTGCTGGACGCGGCGCAAGGGCATACCTATGTGGCGCAGTCGGAGCTGCTGGACGAAAACGGCAACAATGTTTTGAAAGGCGTGTCGTTTACCGCCGCGCAAAAACAATACAAATTAAACGGCGACAAGCTGGAAGTGCGCCTGACCGCGCCCGAAACCAAAGGCTTGAACATTGAAAAAGTTTACACTTTTCACAAAAACAGCTATGTGGTAAACGTGCGTTTTGACGTGCGTAACGGCGGCGCTGCGGCGGTGAAACTCGCGCCCTCCTACCGCATGGTGCGCGACAACAAAGCCCCCGAAGGGCAGGGCTGGTTTATGCAAAGCTACACCGGCCCCGCGCTCTACACCCCCGAAGGCGAGTTTCAAAAAGTGTCGTTCGGCGATTTGGACGACGATTTTGAAACGGGCAAAGACACCGCCGAATACCAGCGTAAAGCCAACGGCGGCTACATCGGCATGATTCAGCATTATTTTGTGTCCGCGTGGCTGATGCAGCCGAAAAACGGCGACAATCTGTGCGCCGCAGGTTGCCAAATGGACGTAAAACGCCGCAGCGATAATTTGTACGGCGCGGGCGTGAACGTGGCGGCGGCAGACGTGGGCGCGGGCGCGTCCAAAACCTTTGCCGCCAATCTGTATGCCGGCCCGCAAGTTACCGCGCTGCTGGAGCAGGCGGCGGACAATCTGGTACTCGCCAAAGATTACGGACGGGTGTTTATTTTCGCTTCGCCCCTGTTTTTTATCCTGAATTTCTTTCACGGCTTGGTGGGCAACTGGGGCTGGGCGATTGTGCTGCTGACGATTTTGGTGAAAATCGTCCTGTTCCCCCTGAACGACAAAGCCTATAAATCCATGGCGAAAATGCGTACCGTTGCGCCGAAAATGGAAGCCTTGCGGAAAAAATACCCCAATCCCGAAGACCGCATGGCTTTGCAGCAGGCGATGATGCAGCTTTATCGCGATGAAAAAATCAATCCGCTTGGCGGCTGCCTGCCGATGCTGTTGCAAATGCCGATTTTTATCGGATTGTATTGGATGATTTTCTTGAGCGTGGAACTGCGCCAAGCACCTTGGATTTTGTGGGTGCACGATTTGAGCCGCCCCGATTCATGGTTTATCCTGCCCGCGCTGATGATGGCAACGATGTGGTTCCAAACCACGCTCAACCCGCCGCCGTCCGACCCGATGCAGGCGCAGATGATGAAGATTATGCCCTTGATTTTCGGCGTGATGTTCTTCTTCTTCCCTGCGGGTTTGGTGCTGTATTATGTGGTGAACAACCTGCTGACCATCGCGCAGCAATGGTACATCAACCGCAAATTTGAACTGGAAACCGCCAACGGCGTGGTGCTGGACAAAGAGCCGCCCAAAAACGCCAAAGGCAAGAAAAAATAAGCGTTCAGGCTGCCTGAAAAACCTTTCGGGCAGCCTTTTTCACACATCATGAACCACACACTTTCCCCCGTCCAACAACAATTCCGCGATGCGATGGCGTTTTGCGCTGCCGGCGTGCATGTGGTTACCACCGATGGCGCGGCCGGGCGTTTCGGCATCACCATGACCGCGCTCGCCGCCGTTACCGACCAACCGCCCACGCTGATGCTGTGCGTGAACCGTCAAACCCGCATTTATCCCGTGTTGCGCGAAAACGGCTTATTGTGCGTCAATGTGCTGTCGGCGGCGCAACGCGATGTGGCGGAACATTTTGCCGGCATCACGCGGCTCACCCCCGAAGAACGCTTTGAACAGCACATCTGGCATCGCGGCGCAAGCGGGCAGCTTCAGGTGGACGGCGCACTCGCCCATCTGCACGGGCGCATCACCGCGCAGCAAGACGTCGGCACGCACGGCGTGTTTTTTGTGGAAATGGACGAAATCCGTTTGCACGGCAAGGCGGGCGATGCCGCGCTGGTGTATTTTTGCCGCGAATTTGGCAGCCTGTCCCGTTCTTAGGGCAAGGGCGTGTGAAAACCACTTCGCCGTTATTCTTGCGAATGCGGGCATCCGCGTTGAAGCCAAACGGGAGTTGAAATACACCGTTTGCCGACAAGCAAAGATGGATTCCCGTCTGCGCGGAAATGACGGCGTTGTGTTGATTCAATCAATTGATGACGCGCCCGGACAACACCACGCCGCCATGCCCGCAACAAAACAGACATGGCGGCGTGGCGTCAATGTTTCAATCAACGGTGGGTGCTTTGCCCGAACCACTTGTTTTCAATTGCTTGATACTTGCCGTTTGCTTTGATTTTGTCGATGCCCCGATTGATTTTTTCCAGCAATTCGGGGTGGTGTTTGCCCACCAAAAACACCACTTCGCGTTTCGGCTCGCTCGGAACATCAATGGCTTTGGTTTTGATGTGGTTTTTGTTTGCCTGCTGCTCGTAGTAGCCCAAAACGTAGCTCGCGCCCAACACGCCGTTCACTTGATTGTTGAACAATTCGCGTGCCGAGAGATAAAAGCTGTCGGTTACCATCACGTTTTCGTGCGAGCCGGCAATCGATGCTGCCAAGTCAATCATTTTTTGCCCGTAGTATTTGCTGACGGCGATTTTTTTGCCTTTCAGATGACCGATTTCGGTGATGTTTTTGGTCTGCTCGTTGTCGGGCATGCTCACGATGATGCGGACGGTGTCGATAAAGGGTTTGCTGGCGTGGGCGGCTTGGCTGTAGTCGGCATTGCTGTAAAAGGCGGAAGACCAGCCGTCAAATTCTTGTTTGTTCAGGCTTTCCGCCCATTTGTTGCGGATATAGTGTTTTAATTCCACATCAAAGTTTTCTTCTTTGGCAACGGCGCGAAGCACGTCCGGTTCAAAGCCGGTAACGCGCCCTTTTTCGTCCAGAAACTGAAACGGGGGATAGACGGCTTCCGTGCCGAAGTTGTACACGGGGCGGTCGGCGGCTTGCGAAGCGGCGGGGGCGTTGGCGTTTTTGTCGGCGGATTGTCCGCAACCGGCAAGCAGGGCGGCGCAAACGGCAAGGGTCAGGGAAAGTTTGTTCAACATGGTGGCGTACCTGTGTGGTGGTTTAGGGAAAATGGGCGCGAACCCGTGCCAAATCTTCGGCAGTGTCCACGCCCGCAGGCGGTGCGGCATCGGTTTGGCAGACGGCAATCGCCCTCCCGTGCCACAACACGCGCAGTTGTTCCAATTTTTCAATGTTTTCCAACGGCGATTCGCTCAAGGAAACGTATTCGCGCAAAAAAGCGGCGCGGTAGGCGTAAATTCCGATGTGGCGCAGGGGGGGGCAGTCGGGCGCGGCATCGCGCGGGTGCGGAACCGGTGCACGGCTGAAATACAGGGCGTGTCCGTCCGCGCCGCACACCACTTTCACCGCATTCGGGCTGGCGAACTCGGCGGGGTCGTGAATCGGGCAGGCGGCGGTGGCCATCGGTGCGCGGCTGCGGGCGAGCGTGGCGGCGACCTGCCCAATCAGCGCGGGCGGCATCATCGGCTCATCGCCCTGCACGTTTACCACGATTTCATCGTCTGCCAAACCCAGCAACGCCGCCGCTTCCGCCAAACGCGCCGTGCCGCTCGGGTGGTTGGGCGCAGTCATCACACAATCCACGCCGTGTTCGGCGCAGGCTGAAGCAATGCGCGGGTGGTCGGTGGCAACGACAACGCGGCACGCCGCGCTTTGCCGCGCCCGTTCCGCCACACGCACCACCATCGGCTTGCCGCCGATGTTTGCCAACGCCTTTTCGGGCAAGCGCACAGAATCCAGCCGCGCCGGAATCAAAACGCTGAACGGCATCACGATTTTACTTCCAAATCAGAAAGTTCACGCGCTTCGCCCGCCAGCATCACCGGAATGCCGTCCCGAATCGGAAACGCCAGACGGGCGGTTTTGCTCCACAACTCTTGACGGTCGGCGCGGTATTCGAGCGGCTGTTTGCTGACGGGGCAAACCAGCAAATGCAGAAAATCGGGGGTCATGGTTTGGTCTTTCAAAGCGGGTTGTTGGGGGATTGGGCGGGCGTGTGCGCGGACACGGGCGCGGCGGCGGACGGCAGGGCAAACCAATAAAGCTTCACGGCATTTCCTTTTCTTGAATCAAACGGAAAAAAATCACGCGCATTATCCCATATTTGCACCGTTGCGGCACGGGTGCGGGCGCGGATAAGCCACTGCCCGATGCTTAGCAAGCCGAGTTTTCTCAAGGTTTATTGAACAAGCCAAAGGGGTTATTATGCCAAGCATGACCGCCAAAATTGTGATGGAATGCGCCGTGCCGATGAGTAAAGTTGTGTTGAATTTTAAACAGGAGTAATGAAGCATGAACTTTGTTTATTATGAACAAGCCACACCGGAAATGATTGAAAAATACCGAATGTATGAAGAAACGGAGATGAGACAAAACGGAGGTTATTTGTATGGCATTCGTGTATTCGGTTGTTTTAATAAGTTCTTTTCATTTGGAGGCAGCGGAAGGGTAAAAGACACTTTTCAAGACATTTTTTTGGATAATGAGGCAGAATGTTATTTAAGAGTGGGTTCGATACCTGGTTATATAGGTGGAAAACACGCTCATAGCTTTTTATTGTATTTTGATGGCAGAAAAATCTTGTTTACTATTCATCAAGAAAACGATGCAGGGGAGTATGATAAGGAAAATATTAAATTGGTGTGGATTTGGGATAAAGGCGAAAAAAATATTCATGAAATGGCATCTGTCTTACCGTTTATTAAAGAGGCCATTTGTTCTTATTTTACCTATCGATGGCAAAAAAAAGAAATTAATCTCACTTTTGATTTTTAAATAAGGATTTGTATTATGGATAATTTGGATATCAACGCTGCTTTAGCAAGCGTAGATACCATCTTTCCAGTCAAGCTCCCGTAGCAGAAATTTCCAACTGACGGGACTGATAAACCGTTTGATGCTTCAATACGCCAAAGCAAATATGTACCAATTTACGCATCGCCGCGCCCAATGCCTGCATCGGCGTTTTTTGCCTTTGCAGCAGACGGGCGTATTGGGCGGCAATATCAGGGTTGTATTTCTTTGACACGACCGCAGGCAGATACAAGGCCGCACGCAATACTGCCGAACCTTTTTTGGATAACATC
>NZ_AUAP01000039.1 GCF_000428785.1 Conchiformibius kuhniae DSM 17694
ACAATTTTGATGCAACAATTTTGATGCAACAATTTTGATGCAACAATTTTGATGCAACAATTTTGATGCAACAATTTTGATGCAACAATTTTGATTCAGCAATTTTCGTGCCAATACGGCGGAACGGGCGGGGCAAGGCGCGGTCTGCGGGCAAAAGCCGCCAACGGGCATTGCCGTAAAACGGCACATTCGGGCGTTTGCCGTCAGGAGTCGTGTTCGGACGGGTGCAGGGCAAGGGTGGCGGTGAGCATGCGGGCGTCTTCGGGGTGGGGGCGCACGGTGAAGCCCAGCGCAAGGGCGAGTTTGTGCATGGCGTGGTTGTCGCCGAGTATTTCGGCACGCATGTGGCGGTAGCCGTGGGCGCGGGCGCGGTTTATCAGCCGTTGCATCAGCAGTTTGCCTATGCCTTTGCCTTGCAGGGTGTCGGCAACGCTGATGCCGAATTCGCAGGTGTGCAGGCAGGCGTCGGCGCTGTATCCTGCGGTGGCAAGCGGGGTGTGGGCGTCGTCGTGCAGCAGCAGGGCAAATTCGCGGCGGTAGTCGGGGCGGCACAGGCGGGCAAGCAGGGCGGCGGGCAGGACGGGCAGGCGGGTCATGAAGCGGCGGTAGCGGCTTTCTTCGCTTTGAGCGGCGGCAAGGCGGGCAATCAGGGCGGCATCTTCGGGGCGCAGGGGGCGCAGGTGGAGCGGGGGGGTGTCGGGCAGCAGCAGGGTTTCTTCGGCATCGGCAGGATAGGGGGCGAAGATGTCGGCAACGGCGGCGGCGCGGTCGGGGTCTTGCAGGTTGGGTTTGGCTTCGGTACAGGCGATGCCGTGCCGCACGTCGTGGTGCAGCTCGAGGGTGAGGCTGTGGATTTCGGGCAGGCGGCAGAGTATTTCCAAGGTGTCGAGCAGCCAGTCGCCCCAAATCATTTCGGGCAGCGACAGTTCGCGCAGGCAGCCGGCGACGGCTTCGGGGGCGGGCGGGGGCAGCAGTTCCGCCGTTTGACCTGCGGCGTTGGCAAGCTGCAGGATTCTGCCGAAACGGGGGTGTTTTTCCCATTGCAGTTTCAGTTGGGGCGGGACGGCGGGTTTGCTGCCGGTTTGTTTGTGCAGTTTGAGTGCGGCAAGCAGGTGGGCGGTTTGGGTTTTGGTGGCAGGCAGGGGCAGCACCGCCACAGGCAGCAGCGAACGCCAGTGTTTGTGCGGGACAAGGGCGGCTTCGGCAGCGGCGCGGTAGTCGTAAAACGGGCTGCTGCGGTGGCGTTGTTGTTGGTGCAGGCGGTAGCGTTGCAGTTGCGACAGGGCGTGCAGGGCGTGTTCGGGCTGGCGGAAGTGCAAAATTTTGCGGGCGCAGAACAGTTGGCGCACGGCGGGGGTGTCGGCACTGCCCAGCCATGCCAGCAGCAGGGGTTTGCGAAAACGGCTTTGCAGGGCGGAAACCAAGCGGGCGGCGTGCAGTCCGTCATCGGCGTGGCGGCCGTTGTACATCAGCAAAACGGCATCGTTGTGTTCGTCCTGCAAGCAGGCTTCGGCAGCCGCCGCCAACACGGGCGGCGGGGTGTCGGCGGGCAGGTTAAGCGGATTGGCGGGGGCGGTTTTGTGCGGCAGCAGACGGGCGGCGGCACGGACGGGCGCGGCGGCTTCAAGCGGTGTTTGCGCCAGCGTTTGCACACTCAAACGGGCAATGTGCGGGGTGTTGCCCAACACGGCAACGCGCTTGCCGCGCCCCGTGCGCCCCGTGTGAATCAGCTTGGCGGCAATCAGAAACTCGGTCAGCGTGCCGACCGTCAGAATGTGCCGGCGCGACAGGGCGCGGGCAAACACCCGTGCTTCGGCGGGGTCGGACAAGGTCGGCAGCACCACCACCGGTTTGTGCCGCGCCGCCGCCGTCAGTGCCGACACCAGCGCTTGGGCATCGTCAAGCGTGCAAATATGCACCAACAGCGCCGATGTGGACGCTTCCCAAGCCGCATAATCGATGATTTCGCCCGTTCCGACCGGATAGTTTTGCGGATTGAGCGTGAGAAAACGGCTGAACACGATGCGGCGGTCGGCGGCGTAGTGGCGCACGCAGTCGGCAATGTCCGCCGATTGCCCGACATAAACACAGGCCGGCGCGTCCGCAGACGCACGAAACAGCCCGCCCAAGCCCGACACCGGCACCGCCAGCAAAGCAATCCCCGCCTTACGCGCCGTTTCCGCCGCACGGTCGAGCTTGCTGCGGACATTGGGCGGCGCGTCCGGCTCGTGCACGAACACCACATTGCCCACCTTGCATTTGGCGGCTTCGCGCACCACCGCATTGAGCTTGTCTGCCGACAAAATCACCACCGCACTGTCGCAAGCGTGCGCCTTGCAGGCATCGGCGAGCGTGTCGAACGCCTTTACCCCGCCCACCGTTTTGTGCCTGTTGTTCACCGGCACCACCGTGCCGGCGGCGCACCCTGCCGACAACAGCGAAAACACCTCGCGGCCGGTGCTGCCGTAACGGTCGGACGCCCCCACAACCGCCAGCGATTGCGGGTGAAACAGCGCATGAAGATGATGGGACATGGCAAGCATTCCTAAAGGCACAGTATGGCGATTATAGCCCCGCCGCCGCCAAATATCCAAATCTGATAGAGCAACAGCACCACCTGCGGCACAAACACTTGGCGGCAACCACCCCGCCCGTTTCGCCGTATGGGAAAGCAGACCGTTTGACGATATAATTTGCCCACCCCCTCACGAAAGCCCCGTCATGCCCGCCACCGCCTGCAAAATCCGCTTGGCACAACGGCGCCACGCCGCCGCCGAAACCTACCGCCACACCCGCAACCCCTACAACTTCTTCCGCGCCTACACCCTTGCCCTGCAAGATACCGCCGCCGAACTCTGGCACCACGCCTTCCCCGACGGCGGGCGCATCGCCCTGCTTGCCACCGGCGGCTTCGGACGCGGCGAAGTCTATCCCCATTCCGATGTGGACTTGGCGGCCGCCGCCCCCGACGACCTTACCGAAAACGAAGCCGCACAGCTTGCCCGCTTCGTCCAACTGCTCTGGGACACGGGGCTTGCCCCCGCCCTCAAATCCGGCAGCATAGACGAACTGTGCACCGCCGCCCGCCACGACCTCACCGCCGACACCGCCTTTTTGGAAGCCCGCTTCCTGTGCGGCAACCCCGACACCGCCCGCGCCTTCCTGCACGAATGCGCCCGCCGCCGCGACACCGTCTCCTTCATCGAAGGCAAACTGCTGGAAATGGACAAACGCCACACCCGCAGAAGCGCCCTCATGCTCGAGCCCGACATCAAAAACGGCGCGGGCGGACTGCGCGACATCCACACCATGATGTGGCTTGCCAAAGCGCAAGGACTGTCTGCCGACTTTCACGACATGGTGCGGCGCGGCATCATCACCCGCGCCGAAGCCGGCTTACTGATTTACGGCTACAAAACACTCGCACGGCTGCGCATCGACCTGCACCTTGCCGCCAACCGCGCCGAAGAACGCCTGCGTTTCGACCTGCAAACCCGCTTGGGCGAAGGCGCGGGCGCGGACACCCCCCACGAAGCCTGCGAACGCGTCATGGCATCGTTCTACCGCGCCGCCAAAACCGTCCTCCAGCTCAACGGCATTCTGATACCCATGCTGCGCGGACGCGTTTACTCCGCCTGGCCGCGCGTGGTGTCCGACATCGACCCCGACTACTACACCGTAGACAACCGCCTTGCCGTGCGCGACTTGGGACTGTTTGCCAAATCGCCCGAACACCTGTTCAAAATCTTGGACATCTGGCAGCAGCGCCGCGACTTGGCGGGCATCGCCCCGAAAACCCTGCGGGCATGGTGGTCGGCATCGCACGGCATCGGCAGCGCGTTCTACACCGACCCCGCCAACCGCGACCGCTTCATCGGCTGGTTCAAACACGGCACGGGGCTGACCGCCCTGCTGCGCCACCTGAACCTCTACGGCGTATTGTCGCGCTACCTGCCGCAATGGAAACCCATTGTCGGGCTGCTGCAACACGACCTGTTCCACATCTACCCCGTAGACGACCACATTCTCACCGTTGTTGCCAACGTGCGCCGCTTGGCAATGGAAGAACACGCCCACGAACTGCCCTTTGCCTCATCGCTGATGCGCGGGTTTGAACCGAAGTACGTACTCTACGCCGCCGCCCTGCTGCACGACATCGCCAAAGGACGCGGCGGCGACCACGCCGTATTGGGCGCACAAGACGCCGGCCGTTTTGCCGCCGACCACCGCCTGCCCGCCGGCGATGCCCAACTGCTGGCATGGCTGGTGCGCGAACACCTGCTGATGTCGCAAACCGCCCAAAAAAGCGACTTTGCCGACCCCGCCGTACTCGACAAATTCTGCGCCGCCGTACACACCCCCGAACGGCTCACCGCACTCTACCTGCTCACCGTTGCCGACATTCGCGGCACCAACCCCGAAATCTGGAACTCGTGGAAAGCCCAGCTTCTGTCGCGCCTGTACAGCGCCGCCCTGCGCCGCTTAAGCGGCGAAGCCCCGCCGCCCGACCCGCGCACCCGCGCCGAAACCGAACTGGCGACACACGGCATCGACAGCAAAACCTGCCGCCGCCTCACCAACGCCTTGGGCGAAGCCTACTTCGCCCGCCACGACCAAACCGAAATCCTGTGGCACTTGCCCCTGCTGGCACCCGACTGGGAACGCCCCTGCGCCCACATCCGCGTATTGGACGGCGAAACCCTGCAAGTACTGGTGTACATGCCCGATGCCCCGCGCCTGTTTACCCGCCTGTGCCGCATCTTCGGCACAATGGGGCTGGACATCGTTGCCGCCCGCGCCTACATCACCGCCCACGCCCACATTCTCGACACCTTCACCGTACGCCTGCCCGACAACAGCACCGCCGCCGACACCCCCCGACTGCAACACCGACTGCAAACCCGCTTGGACGGCTTTGTCGGCGGACACCGCGACGTGGCGCACACCGCCCCCCCCAAACCGCGCCGCCGCGCCCGCCACCTGCCCATCGCCCCGCACATCACCCTCACCGCAGACGAACGCCAACACGGCTGGTACCACTTGGACGTCATTGCCGTCAACCGCCCCTGCCTGCTCGCCGACATCACCGAAGTCTTTGCCGAACACAACATCAGCCTGCGCCACGCCAAAATCTCCACCATGGCAGACCGCGTGGAAGACGGATTTTTAATTGTCTGCCCGCAGCTTGCCGACCCCATCAAACAATGGTCGTTCGTGTGCGCCCTGCGTGCGCGCTTGTCGTAAAAGCGCGATTTTTTCGCCCCCGCCGCCGCGATTTGCTTGTTTTGCACCGTTGCGGCGGTATAATGCCTTTTTCCGCAACAGGGTGCGCCGCACGGCAACGCCCTGCCGCATTCCGACCACCAAACAAAGGGCTTTGTTATGCAACATCTTCTGATTGACTTTGAAACCGTCCAACCCGCCGACCTGAACCGCATCGCCCCCGAAGGCGTCTGCGTGTGGCTGCTGCTTGGCGAACAGCAGCAGGAAAGCCTGCCTTTGGATTTGTGCGAATCGCTGTGCCGCTTCGGCAACAACGTACATTTCGTGCGCGTACGCGGCGGCGCGGGTGCGGTTGCCGTGTACCTTGCTTTCCACTTGGGCAAAATCCTGTGCGATGCCCCCGCATCATCCGTAACCGTCCTGTCTGCCAACGAAGCCTATGACGGACTGCTTGCCCAACTGGGCGCATTCGCCCCGCAAGCGGCGGGCGTGCGCCACAGCACGATTGACGCGGTCGGCAGCGCCCCTGCCGAACCGAGCCCTGCGACTGCCGCCGACAACGACAACAGCGAGCCCGCCCCCGCAACGGCAAGCGACAACACCGCACCCGCCGCAAGCACCGACAGCGAAAACGACAGCGTCAATCCGGTATTGGAACAATACTACCCCGCCATCGTCAAAGCCATGAGCCAAAAAGACGCCTACCACCCCCGCCACCGCCGCAACCTTGCCGCCAACATCGAACGCTACCTCGTCCAATACGAACACGAGCTGGGCGGCTTGAAAAAAGAAGACTTGGCAGAACACGTCATCACCCGCTTGGAGCAAAACGGACTGGTCAAAGCCCTGGGCGACGGACTGCTCAGCTACCACTTTGACGAACAAAGCGAATAAACCGCCGTTTTTTTCCCGATTTTTGCAGCACCGCGCAAACCGTTATGGGCAACATAACGGTTTGCCTGTTTTGGAACACCCGATGTTTAAAACCGCCAAACAATTCAGCTTCGACATGGCGCACATGCTCGACGACCACGACGGTAAATGCCGCAACCTGCACGGCCACACCTACATTTTGCAAGTGGAAGTGGCGGGCGAACTCTGCCCCGACGGCGCAAAACGCGGCATGGTCATCGACTTTGGCGACCTCAAAACCCTCGTCAAACAACACGTTTTGGACAAAATGGACCACGCTTTCATCTACGACGTTCACAGCGCGCGCGAAAGCCAAGTCGCCGACCTGCTCACCCGTCTCGATTCCAAAGTGTACGGCATCGCCACCCGCACCACCGCCGAAGCCATGGCAAAACACATCTTCGACCTGCTCAAAACCGAAGCGGGACTGCCCGTCAGCTTGGTGCGCCTGTGGGAAACCCCGTCTGCCTATTGCGAGTACGCCGAATGATGCCGCACTACCGCATTGTCGAAATATTTGAAACCCTGCAAGGCGAAGGCTGGAACACCGGCATGCCCGCCGTGTTCGTGCGCTTTGGCAAATGCAACCTTGCCTGCCCTTGGTGCGACACCGACTACCACCGTTTCGGCATGATGACCTTGACACAAATCGTGGCACAGGTGCGCCGTTTCAGCGCACCAAACATCGTCATCACCGGCGGCGAACCGACCATACAGCCGCATCTGCCCGTCCTGCTGGACACATTGAAAGCCGAAGGTTATTTTTTGGCAATCGAAACCAACGGCATCAAAGCCGTTCCCGCACAAATCGACTACACCGCCGCCAGCCCGAAACGGCTCTACCGCGACGTGTACCGCAAACGCGCCCTTGCCTGCGCCGATGAAATCCGCATCGTAACAGACGGCACGCCTGAAGAATTATTTGATTTTTGCCAAGAAATCGAGCAGACCATTGATGCGCCGCGCCATTACCTTTCACCCTGCGAACGCGCCGGCGAAATGAACATTTTGGAAACCATCACCCTGCTGGGCAAATTGAACGCCCGCCCCGATGCCCCGCATTGGCAATTGAGCCTGCAAACGCATAAATTGGCGGGGATTGATTAGGGTGCATCATCATTTAAGTTTTTATTCAGTAAAATAAAAAATGCCGCCATTCCCGCGCAGACGGAAATCCACCGTCCGATGACCTGCAAACATATATTTTATCCATGCTTTTTGAAATTTGTTTTGGATTCCCGTCTGCGCGGGCATGACGGTGCAAAGGTTTTTCGGTTAATTTTCGGGCAGGGAACGCAGTTGCACGCCCTGCGGCGACACGGAAAGATAGCCGCCGCGTCCGCCGTGCCAGTCGGGCAACACATAGCGGACAATGTTGCGCCCGTTCAGGCAGTGGCGGTGGACGGCAGGGCGGTGGGTGTGTCCGTGAATCAGCGCATCGGCGGCGCGAAAGCCCGCCCATGCCCGTGCCATGCCTGTTTCGGTGGCATCGGTGCGGCGGTACACTTCGGGGCGTTGCTGCCTTTTGCTGCTGCCTTCGCGCAAACGCGCCGCCACGCGCCACCGCCAAGCCACAGGCAGGCGCAACAGCAGCGCGGTCAGCCAAGTTTGACGAATCAGGGCGCGGAAACACCGGTACGCGCCGTCATCGCTGCACAATTCGTCGCCGTGCATCAGCAGGTAGCGCCGTCCGTACAGCGACACCACCGAGCGTTCGGGCAGCAGCACCATGCCCGCTTGGGCGGCAAAACCGCGACCCAGCAGAAAATCACGGTTGCCCGCAACAAAATACACGGGCGCGGTGTCGGCAAAGCCGCGCAATGCCCGCGCCACGGTTCGCGCCGTGTCGTCTGCGGCATCGTCGCCCACCCACGCATCAAACAAATCGCCCAAAATATACAGCGCCTCCGCCCTGCCCCGCCAGCGTTCCACGCTGCGGCAGAACAGCTCGGTCAAATCCCCTGTGGCTGCCGACAAATGCACGTCTGCCACAAACACCGTCTGCCGCATCTTATTTTCCAAACCGTTCGGCATAATGCTCCGGCGTGAAGCCGCACGACACCTGCCCCTCATGCACCAGCACGGGGCGTTTAATCACGCTCGGGTGCGCCGCCATCAGCGCCGCCGCATCGCTGTCTGCCAACGCCTGCTCTTCGGCGGAAAGTTTGCGCCACGTCGTGCCGCGCCGGTTCACCAACACCGCCGCATCAAGCTGCGCCAGCCAATCTGCCAGCAACGCCGCATCGGGCGGATTTTTTTTAAAATCGCAAAACACATAATCCACCCCGTTTTGCGCCAACCATGCCCGCGCCTTTTTTACCGTATCGCAATTGGCGATGCCGTACACAACCGTCATTTTTCCGTTCTCCATGCCATGCGCCCGCAGGGGTAAATCCCTATCGGACAAAACAAAACGCCGCAACCGCCGGCGCGCTCGGGCGGATTGTACGCCAATCGGACGTTTTTTGTCTTGTCGCAGAAACATTTTGGGGCTATTCTTGCGCCTTTTTACAGGAACGATTCATGACCAACAAGCTCCTTGCCGTTGGTGCGGTGCTGGCACTGGGCGCATGCGGCAGCCAAGACCACACCGAAACCAAAATGCGCCAAGCCATCGACAACGCCGCCCAATTCAACCAAGTCTGCCTGCCCCACGCCCTGAATGTCGAACACCGCTCCGGCAGCGAAGGCAACGCCCTGATTGGCGCGCCCCAAATCAAGCTGCTCAAACGTCAGGAAAACGGCAAACGCGCCAACCCCGAAGCGGTCAAACAAATGGAACGGCTGGTACGCGCCGGCTTGTATGACGAAGAAAAAGAAGAAAAAGGCGAAGCACCCGCCAACGGCAAAGAAACGCCGCGCTACTTGGTGTATTCGCTGACCGATTTGGGCAAAGAAAAAATCCGCTTGGGACACCACGGCGCACTGCTGTGTGTCGGCACGGCAAAAGTGGAAAAAATCAACTACTTTACCGAGCCTACCCCCGCACGCGGCTACACGCTCAGCCAAGTGAACTACACCGCCAAAATCGTTCCCGAAAAATGGTCGAAAGGCTTGTTGAAAGACAACCCCGCTTTCCGGCAGGAAGTCGAACGCAGCGCCACACTGGTCAAAACCAACGACGGCTGGCGCGACATCCGCGAACTGCATTATTAAAACGCGTCATCAGCCAAACAGCCACCACACCGTCATTTCCGCACGGACGGGAATGACGGCGTTTTTCTGTTTCATTCATTTTCAAAAGAAAACAGCGAAAAAAGAACGCAAAAAATGACACGCCCCCACCCGTACACCAACATGCCCAAAACCAAAACACTCAAAAAATTGGCGCGCACCGCGCTTTCTGTCTTACGCCGTTTGGACGCATATTTGCCCGACCCGCCCGCCGAACCCGATTGGCAACACGCCCTTGCTTTCCGTTGGCAGCGCACGGCTCAGGGCGGCAAACTGGTCGCGCTGCCGCGCCCGCACACCTTTTCCCTGTCGCGCTTGGCGGCGGTGGACGCGCAAATGGCGCGTTTGGTGGCGAATACCGAGCAGTTTTTGCAGGGAAAACCCGCCAACCATGTGCTGCTGACGGGCGCGCGCGGCACGGGAAAATCGTCTTTGGTCAAGGCTTTGCTGCACGAGTACGCGGCGCGGGGCTTGCGCCTGATTGAAACCGACAAAGACGCGCTGGCGGCTTTGCCCGATTTGTTGGCATTGCTGGCGGAGCGGGCGGAAAAATTCATCGTGTTTTGCGATGATTTGTCGTTTGAAGACGGTGAGGACGGCTACAAAGCCCTGAAAACCGCGCTGGACGGCGGTTTGTCGCGCCGCGCCGACAATGTGCTGGTGTACGCCACGTCCAACCGCCGCCACCTGATGCCCGAATTTATGGACGAAAACGGCGGACACACGGGCGCGCGCGGCGAGGTGCATCAGCGCGAAGCAGTGGAAGAAAAAATTTCGCTGTCCGACCGCTTCGGCTTGTGGCTGAGTTTTTATCCCTTTGACCAAGAACAGTATTTGCAAGCCGTGCGCCTGTGGCTGGACGACTTTGCCCTGCCCTTTGACGATGCCGTCCGTGCCGAAGCCCTGCAATGGGCGCGAATGCGCGGCAGCCGTTCGGGGCGGACGGCGTATCAGTTTGCCTGTGATTGGGCGGGACGTTTGTCGGCTTAGGGCGTGTCATCAATTAAAATTTTCTACTATAAATCAGTATAATAACAAAACGCCGTCATTCCCGCGAATGCGGGAATCCACTGCCTGATGTTTGGCAAGCAAGCATAGCTTGGGTTGAAACGAAGTGAAAACCCAACATTTTTCCGAAAATTTATGGATTTTGTTGGGTTTTCACTGCGCTCCAACCCAATCTACACCTGCTGAAACAGCAAAATGCCACCAGTGTTTATACTTCGGGAACGGTTTATACGGCTGATTTCTATCGGAAAGTGGCGCAACAATACTTACCCAATAATGAAATCCCCATTATGATTTGGGTGTACATTGGTTTGGGACAAAATCAGCAGGGCAATCAGCTTTATACATCGGGCATGGCGAAATT
>NZ_AUAP01000040.1 GCF_000428785.1 Conchiformibius kuhniae DSM 17694
GGCCAGCCGCCTAACACGCGGCTGTGAATTGAAACCGCGACTGGCGGCGGGCTTGGGCGTGCGCCAAATCGCCAAACGCCTGCAACAATGGGCATTGCGTCAAGGCAGCGCACAACACCTTTCCCCGCACATGCTGCGCCACAGCTACGCCAGCCACCTGCTGCAAGCCTCGCGGGACGTGCGCGCCGTTCAAGAACTGCTCGGACACCAAAGCCTGTCCACCACCCAAATTTACACCAAATTGGATTTCGTACATTTGGCAAAGGTGTATGACGATGCCCACCCCCGCGCCAAGCGCAAAACGGACGGGGCAGGGCAGGAGGGGGAATATGGTTGAAATGATTTATTTTTCACATTAGGGCGCGTCATCAATCAGCCAAAAAAACACCGCACCGTCATTCCCGCGCAGGCAGGAATGACGGATAAAAATACATTTCAGGCAGCCTGTTTTCAAACAGATTTATTTTTTAAAATAGGCTTTAAACATTGCCAAAATGGCATCGGTGCTGTCCGGCAACTCCACCTTGCCCGTTTGCTTATTGAAATAATGTGCCAAAACCTGAATATAAGCGTGTCCCAAAGCTTCCGTCAGCGCGAATGCCGTTGTTCCCGAAATCGCCCCGCCCGCCACACTGCCCACGCCGGGAATAAATTTCAGCAAATTGGACACAATCGCCCTGCCTACTTGCGCCATGCCCGTTACCCCTAACAATCCCGCAATTAAAGATGTGCCGATGCTTTTGTCCAACTCCAACTCAAATTCGGAGCTGACGGTATAAATCATCGTGCTTTGAATGCCCGCGATAATCGGCGCGTCCGTCATTGGAATCGGCGATGCGCCCGCCGCCCCTGCCGCCGCCGCCGCAACATGGACTTTGGTTTTCGCACCGTCAATCATACGCGCCAGCTTTTTCTCCATATCCACCGCCTGTGCTTTCAGCAAGGCGTCCAAGTGCTTTTTTCTTTGTGCCGCCGAAAACCGTTTGCTTTCCTGCAAACATTGTTCCGTCATCTCCAGCAATTTGTCCAGTCCTGCTACCGGAACGGTCGTCCCGAAAAGCGGATAAGATGCGGAATTAACCCGCACATAACGCCCCGCAATAAAATCTCGGTGTTTTTCGTCAATGACTTTTTTCGCTTCGGCAAAAAAATTGTCGCCTTTTTCAAACTGCGTATCGGTAAACACCACAACGGTGGGAATACTCAATTTTTCAGCCATCTGCAACAAATCAAATTCACGCCCTTCAACACGGCTGGAGCTTTCTTTAATGCACAGCCATGCCACATGCGGCATTTCGTCATCATTGCCCGATTCGCACGCCTGACGGATGCCGTCTTCAATATTGCCAAGCAATTGCTGATTGGTTGCTTGATAATCTTTGGCTTCAATGCCTTTGGTATCCCAAAGTGTCAAACCTTTTTCGGGAATAACGATTTTTTTTAATTCTTGAGTCTTGGGTTTGCCATCGCCCGTCTCAACTATGTTTGTACCAAACACCGCATTGACCAGCGAACTTTTGCCGACACCGGTTGCACCCATTAAGACAATATTGAGCTTGTCTTTCTCCCGTTGGGCTTTTTTCTTCACTTTTTCAATATCCAAACCTTTCTCGGGGTCGTAGCTGTCGCCGAGATAGTCATTGTAAGCTGCCTGTGCCATGATTTTATCCTTAATTGCTCGGATTAAAGTTAAGGCGTATTCCAAAATTTTCGGTTAGAATACGCCTGCCGTTGAAAAAATGATTTTATCAATTTTATCAACGCATTCAAACCAACCCAAAGTTTAATAACCTACCGTGAAAGTGTGGATTTGATGGAAACCTGCGAAAAAATCCGTCTCCTGCGTAAAGAACGCGAGCTTTCGCAAAAAGACATGGCGGAAAAATTGCAAATGTCGGTAAACGGCTACTCCAAAATTGAACGCGGCGAAACCGAGCCGAACCTCCAACGTTTGAAACAAATTGCCGATGTGTTCGGGGTCAGCCCGCGCGAATTGGTACCGCAGGGCAGCAATAATGTGGTTTGTTTTATTAATCACGGTACTTATACGGGCAATACGTTTGCCAATGACGAACGCCAAACACACCAACAGTTGCTAAATGAAATTGAAAAACTGAATCTGGTGATTGCTCATAAAGACGAATTACTTGTCCGTCAAGAGCGTGAATTGGCGGATTTGCGAAAAATGTTAGCGTTTTTGGACAACAATAAATCTTAAAATCTGGAGAAATGTATGGACATTCAGACACTGGAACACGCCCACACCGCCCAAACCTACGCCCGTTTTCCCACCGCGCTGGTGCGCGGCGAAGGCGTGTATGCTTGGGACGAGCAGGGCAAACCTTATTTGGATTTCACTTCCGGCATCGGCGTGAACAGCTTGGGCTGGTGCGATGCACAATGGTGCGCCGCCGTGTCCGCGCAAGCCGCGCAGCTTCAGCACACCTCCAATCTGTATTACACCCGCCCCGCCGCAGAGCTGGCGCAAACCCTTGCGGAAAAAAGCGGTTTGTCCGCCGTGTTTTTCGGCAACAGTGGCGCGGAAGCCAACGAATGCGCCATCAAAACCGCCCGCAAATACAGCCGCGACCGTTACGGCGCGCACCGCCACACCATTTTGACTTTAGACCAATCCTTTCACGGGCGCACCGTTACCACCCTGTCCGCCACCGCGCAGGCGCAGTACCACCAACATTTTTTCCCGTTTACCGAGGGCTTTGACAGCGTACCCGCCAACGATATTGCCGCTTTGCAAGCGCGTTTGGCGCAGGGCGGCGTGTGTGCGCTGATGTTGGAAATCGTGCAGGGCGAGGGCGGGCTGAACCTGTTGGACGGCGCGTATCTGGCGGAAGCACAACGGCTTTGCCGCGAACACGATGTGCTGCTGCTGATTGACGAAGTGCAAACCGGCATCGGGCGCACGGGGCAGATGTTTGCCTTCCAACATTTTGATTTGTCGCCCGACATCATCACGCTGGCAAAAGGCTTGGGCGGCGGTTTGCCGATTGGCGCGGCGGTATTCGGCGCACGTTGCCGCGACACGCTGGGCAGGGGCGACCACGGCTCCACTTTCGGCGGCAATCCCGTGTGCTGTGCGGGCGCGAATGCGGTGCTCGCGCGTTTGGACGCGGCGTTTTTGGCGGAGGTGCGGCGCAAGGGCGAAGCGTTGCAGGCAGCCTTGCGCGGTTTGCCGAATGTGCGGGCGGTGTCGGGCTTGGGCTTGATGGTGGGCGCGGAGTTGGCGGACGGCATCGCGGCGGGCGAGGTGGCGGAAGCGGCGCGGCAGCGCGGACTGCTGCTGCTGACGGCGAAACACAAATTGCGCTTTTTGCCGCCCTTAATCATTTCCGAACAAGAGATTAACGAGGGCGTAGCCATTTTGCGCGAAGTGCTGGCGGATTTGCACCGTGCCTGAAAAACCTTTTTGATAAACGGCTTAACCCTTGCCGCGCAAAACTTTGCCCCGTCTTAAAGCGTTTTAACCAAGCGGCAGCATACACTCGCGTTTTTCACACCTGAAAACGGAGTATCCGTATGAAAACCAAACTGATGAAAACCGCTTCGCTGCTGGCTTTGGCAATGTCCCTGTCCGCTTGTGGCACCACCATGACCGACAGCCAGCGCAACACGGCGGTGGGCGCGTTTATCGGCGGTGTCGCCGGCAACATGCTGGGCGACAACACCGAATCCACTTTGGGCGGCGCGGCTTTGGGCGGCTTAATCGGCAGCCAAATCAACGGCGGCAACAATCAAAACCGCAACACCGCCCCCTACCGCGACGGCTACTACAACGGCAACTACAACCACAACCATTGGTAAACCCCGTTTGCCGCAACATGCGCGTCTGCTTTGGCAAACGCGCATTTTTCATCAAAATGCCTTTTCGGTTTGAAGCCCTGCCGTTTAGGGCGTGTCATCAATTAGCCGAAAAAACGCCGCACCGTCATGCCTGCGCGGCGGGAAGCCAAGTCGAAACACGACAAACCTTGATAAAACATGGCTTGCCAAGCATCGGGAGGTGGATTCTGGCATTCGCGGGCATGACGGCATTTTTTCTACTATACTGATTTTCAGTAAAAAATTTACATGATGACACGACTTGGGGCGGTAAAATGGTTTTTGATTCGGGCGGGGTGTGGCTGTAGCCCCGCCAGAATCGGGGCAGGGCATGGGGCTGTGCTTTGATGTGCAGCCTTGTGCGTTGAAACATCTTTTCCCGAATCATTTTTCCCCGTCGGTCAAAAAAATAGCAAAGCCGTTCGCAAAGCCGTGCCAATCCGCTATACAATCGCGCTTTTGTTTGCGGTTTTGATGATGATGACGCTTCCCGACACCCGCCCCTATCCCACCGACCCCGTTAAAAACGATTTGCTGCTGTATGCGGAACAAATCGCCCGCCCCACTTCGGGCGCACAGCGCAAGCTGGCGCAGGAACATTTGACCGCGCAATTGCACGCCTTGTTGTCGCAACGGCAGATTTTGAGCCTGTCGGTGGCGATGAGCATGGCGCCCGACCGTGAAACCCATGTGGCTTTGGCAGACGGCTTGGCAGATGTGTTGGACGCTTTGCCCGCAAGCGGCGAAGCACAATGGTTCGCCCTGCCGGTGGTGTTGGTGTGCGGGGCGGAGCAGGCAATGCCTTTGGCGGCAGACGCGCCTGTGGCGGCACTGCAAAACTTGTTGGCGCAATATCCGCACTTGCAGCCTTTGGCAACGGCGCAATGGCTGCCGCAACTGGTGTCGGGCGAAGATTTCGCCGCCGTGCGTGCCGACCGTTGGTTTGCCGCCAAAACCCAAGCCGATGCGGCGGCATTGAAATTGTCGCCGCGCCCCGTGTCGGCGGCGGCGGGCAAATCGGTGCAGGTGCTGTATGCTTTGGCGTGGGGCGATGCGTCATTGCGCCCGCTTTTGGGCAAACCTTTGGCACAAGCGGCATTGCCCCTGATGCAGTTGTGGCAGCAGCATTTCGCGCAAACCGGTTTGACCGTGTTTGCCAACCCTTTAACCGCACTGCCGCCCCTGACGGCACTGGCACAGGCGGCGCACATGCGTTTGCGGATGGCACTGGACGTGTTCGCCGCCGATGCCCTCCGCGCCCTGCGTTTGCAAAACCGCCCCGTTGCCGCCGTTGCCGCCGCACAAGAAGGCGGACGCTTGCTGTTTGGTTTTGCCGATGCCGAAGACGCCGTCAATGCGCCGCACACCTTCGTGTGGACGCTTTCCCCCCGCGACAACATCGCCACCGTCCAACAAGACTTTCTCGAACTGATGCACGACTGCCATGTTCACGACATCTGCCTGCTGCCGCGTCCGCTTCCCGAACACGCCGTGTTGCCCAACTACGTCCAAGCGCAGCAACTGAAAACCCGACAAGACTGGTTGAACTGACATGGCAACGTGGCTGATTGGCGCGATGGGCGCATCGGCATTGCTGCTGGCGGCATGGGGCTTGCGGCGGGCATGGCAAAACGAACGCACCGCCCACCTGCTTGACGGCGGACTGCCCTACCACGCCCGTCCCATCATGACCCCCACCGAATTGAAAGTGTACGACCGCCTGCTGCACGCCCTGCCCGAATACATGATTTTCGCCCAAGTGCAAGTGTCGCGGGTGGTCGAGTCCCCGCCCGAAAACAACCGCTACTGGTTCAACCTGATTAGCCGTTTGAGCTACGACTTTGTCGTCTGCCGCACAGACGGTACCCCGCTTGCCGCCATCGAAATCGACGACGCCACCCACAACCTGCCCGAGCGCATCGATGCCGACCAACGCAAAAACCGCGCCACCGAAGCCGCCGGCATCGCCATGCTGCGCTGGCCGGTCGATGCCGTGCCAAACGTACGCGACATCCGCCGCATCATCGCCCGTTGCGACCATGCCCGCTAAAATTTTCCGCTATAATCCCGTTTCCGTTTTTCACCACTACCGAAGCACTGCACCATGCTCACCGTTTACAACACCCTGACCCGCCGCAAAGAAGCCTTTGTCCCGCTCAATCCCGAAAACGTCCGCATGTATGTGTGCGGCATGACCGTGTACGACTATTGCCATCTCGGACACGCCCGCGTGCTGGTGGTGTTTGACATGATGGCACGCTGGCTGCGGCAGCACGGCCACCCGCTCACCTACGTCCGCAACATCACCGACATTGACGACAAAATCATCGCCCGCGCCAACGAAAACGGCGAAAGCATCGGCGAACTGACCGCGCGTTTTATCGCCGCCATGAACGAAGACGCGGACGCTCTGGGCGTGTTGCGCCCCGACGTGGAGCCGAAAGCCACCGAATACATTCCGCAAATGATTGCCATGATTGAAGATTTAATCGGCAAGGGCAAGGCCTACGCTGCGGAAAACGGCGACGTGTACTACGCCGTGCGCGAATTTGCCGCCTACGGACAACTTTCCGGCAAATCTTTGGACGACCTGCGCGCGGGCGAGCGCGTGGAAGTGGACGGCCACAAGCGCGACCCTTTGGACTTCGTGTTGTGGAAAGCGGCGAAAGCGGGCGAACCGGCGTGGCCAAGCCCTTGGGGGAACGGCCGCCCCGGTTGGCACATCGAGTGTTCCGCGATGGGCGGCGACGTGTTCGGCGCAAGTTTTGACATTCACGGCGGCGGCGCGGATTTGCAGTTCCCGCACCACGAAAACGAAATCGCCCAAAGCTGCGGCGTGTACGGCGGCTGCGGCTGCCACCACGATGCGGGCAAACCCGTTGAAAGCCATGTGAAATATTGGCTGCATAACGGCTTTATCCGCGTGGACGGCGAAAAAATGTCCAAATCGCTGGGCAATTTTTTCACCATTCGCGATGTTTTGCAGCAATATGATGCCGAAGTGGTGCGCTTTTTCATTTTACGCGCCCACTACCGCAGCCCGCTCAATTATTCCGATGTGCATTTGGACGATGCCAAAAACGCGCTTACCCGCCTGTACAACACTTTGCACAATATTCCCGCCGCCGATTTTGATTTGAACACGCAAAGCAATGATTATACGAAACGTTTTTATGCGGCGATGGACGATGATTTCGGCACGGTGGAAGCGGTGGCAGTGTTGTTTGAACTCGCCAACGAAGCCAATAAACAGCAATCCGCCGAACTTTCAGGCTGCCTGAAAGCGTTGGGCGGCGTGTTGGGCTTGCTGCAACGCGAAGCGCAAGCGTTTTTGCAGGGTGGCGCGGCGGCGGACGGTTTGTCCAACACAGCGATTGAAGCCCTGATTGCCGAGCGCAAACAAGCGCGTGCCGACAAAAACTGGGCGGAATCCGACCGCATCCGCGACCTACTCGCCGCCGCAGGCATTGTCTTGCGCGATGGCGCGGACGGCACCACTTGGACACGAAATTAACGGAGCAGCCACCATGACCCACTCATTTCCCTTGACCCCGCGCCCGATGGCATTGGCAGTGGCGGCGGCGTTTGCCCTGCCGCAAGCCCACGCTTTGGAAACGGTTTGCGAACACGAAAACGGCTGTGAATATACCTACCACAGCAATGCCGACCGTGAATGGCACGTCCGCACCCCCGCCGCTTCCGGCACGCTGAACCCGCCCGCAGGCGAAAAGCTGCACATCAGGCTCAAAGCGCAGGATTATCAAAACGTTCCCGCCACCGGCACCGGCATTCAAACCACGGCGGACGGCAAAGACTACGCGCTGACCAATCCCAAACGCCTGATTGCCGTGCAGGATTGGCACAGAGATGCCCCGTCTGCCGCCGAACTGACCGTCCCAACAGGCAGCAAGCTCACTTTGGCGCGGGCGGAAGAAGACTCGTCCGCCGTCCATGTCGGCAACGCGCACGCCACATTGGAACAAGGCGTGCGCATCAGCCTGAATCCCGGCTACGGCGAAGCCAACCGTTTGAGCCACCCCCATGGCGACACTTGGGACACAGGCACGGCAATCCGCGCCACCAACGGCGCACAGGTACGCACGTCCGCCGATATTGATTTGCACGGCACGGGCGCATCGGGTTTGCACGCAGACGACCTCAATACGCGGATTGAAGCCGCAGACCACCAAATCAATCTGCACGCCCCCGTCAATATCGCGCTTTCGGCGGCAGACGGCGGCAAAATCCACGCCCGCAGGGTGCACATTCGCGGCAACGGCGATGCCCAACTCGGGCTGCACACCGTCAATGACGGCGATTTCGGCGAAACCGCCGTGCAACACACCGAAATCAGGCTGGACGACAGCAGCGTGAAGCTGCCGGGCAAAACCACCGCCGTCATCATGGCACACGGCGGCAAAAGCATTCTGAACAACAGCAGCACAGAAGCCGAAGCGGGCATCGTCCAAATCGCGTTTCCCGACGACACCAACAATCAAGACACCGTTATCGACCTGCACAACAGCACCCTGCACGGACGGCGCAGCCTGTTGGCGGTGAACCCGCCCGCGTGGATGGACGTTGCCCGCGAACCCGTTCCCGACCAAGCCAACCGTTTCCACACCGTCATCAACGCCGCCAACAGCACCCTGCACGGCGACATCCGCACCGACCGCCACCTGCGCCGCGACAACCAAGCCTTCGGCACCTATACGCTGAACCTGCGCGACAACAGCACATGGACACTGAACGGCGACAGCACGCTGGACACCCTGAACGTACAGGATTCCACCGTTGCCTTTGCCGAAGACGGCGGATTCAAAACACTGGAAGTTTCGGGCGAATTGAGCGGCAACGCCACGTTCCGCCTGAACACCGATTTGGCAAACGCGCAAGGCGACAAACTGCTGGTACACGGCAAAGCATCGGGACAGCACACGCTGCACATCCGCAACACGCCTGCCGAACCGGCGCACACGGACGGCAAATTAACGGTGGTGCAAACGGGCGGCAGCGATGCCGACACCTTCCGCCTGCACGGCGAAACCGTCAGCGCGGGCAAATATCTGTATGAACTGCAACAGGAAAACGGTAAAGATTGGGTGTTGGCGCACCATGGCGAAACCGCCGCACCGCCGGCAGGCAAGCCCCTGCCCGCACCGTCTGCCATCACCACGCCGCACAAAGTATTGGGCGTGTACGCCGACAGCCGCATCGCCCACGCGCAAACCGCTTCGCAAGTACTCACACGCCAAAACGAAAGCCTGAACCTGCGTTTGGCAGAACTGCACAATCCGCACCACCTGAACGGCTTGTGGGTATTGAGCGACCACAGCACGGCACGGCGTCCGCGCCAGCACATTGACGGCAACACCAAGGGCATCACATCAGGCAACCGCACGCACACCAACGGCTTTCAAATCGGTTACGACCATGTATTTGCATCGGGCGCGTATGTCGGCGCATTGGCGGGGCGCAGCGTGTCGGCGGCAGACTACCGCCGCCAAGGTTTTCCCGACAGCCGCGTCAGCACCAATACCTTCGGCGCATACGGCGGTTTTACCCGCAACGGCTGGTTTGGCGACGTGCTGCTGCGCCACAACCGCCACCACAGCCGCCACCCCGAAGAACACAACCGTTGGCACGGCAACAGCCTGATGCTGCAAACGGGCATGCAGTTTGATGCGGGCTACGGCTGGCGGGTTGTGCCGCAAGCGGCGCTGACCTTGGCACGGATGTCGCGCAGCCCGCACACCAAAGTGGCGGTTTTGGCACAAACCCGCATCGGCGCGGAATTGCGCGGCGATTTTTTGGTGTCGGAACGGGTGCGCGTGATGCCGTTTGCCGGGCTGTACCATTTGGGCGACCACCGCCCCGCCGCCGCCAAGCTCGACAACGAATACCTGCAAGCACCCAAAGCCGGTTCGCGTGCCGCGCTGCACGGGGGCGCGTCCGTTGCCTTCGACCGCAACAACCATTTTGATTTTGCCGTCCGCAGCGAACACGGCGATTATCTGCGCCGCGCCGCCACCGTGTCTTTGGGCTACCGCTATCTTTGGTAGTCCGCACCAAAACCGACAACAGCCCGCATCATCATCATGCGGGCTGTTGTCGGTTGAGCGCACGCCAAGCGGTATTGCTTACTGCCCCTCCTGCCCTGCCCCGTCCGTTTTGCGCTTGGCGCGGGGGTGGGCATCGTCATACACCTTTGCCAAATGTGCGAAATCCAATTTGGTGTAAATTTGGGTGGTGGACAGGCTTTGGTGTCCGAGCAGTTCTTGAACGGCGCGCACGTCCCGCGAGGCTTGCAGCAGGTGGCTGGCGTAGCTGTGGCGCAGCATGTGCGGGGAAAGGTGTTGTGCGCTGCCTTGACGCAATGCCCATTGTTGCAGGCGTTTGGCGATTTGGCGCACGCCCAAGCGCGTGCCGGTGCGGTTGGTAAACAGGGCGGTTTCGCCGGCGGCGGCGCGGCGGT
>NZ_AUAP01000041.1 GCF_000428785.1 Conchiformibius kuhniae DSM 17694
GCACTTCGCCGCTGATGCGGATGGCGGTTTGTCGGGATTCGGCAAGGTTGATGATGTTGTCTGCGGTAACGGGGTGCAGGGTGATGATGGGTTTGGGGGCGGTCGGCGGCGGGGAAACGGTCGGGGGAGTCGGGGTGTTGCCGTTGGCGGGGGGGTGGTCAGCAGTGGGGTTTTTGTCGCTGCCGCTTTTGGCAAGGACGGCGGCGGTGCCGATGAGTCCTGCTGCGCCCAAGCCCCACAGCAGGGGGCTGCCGCTTGTGGCGGCAGGGGCGGTGGTGTAGCTGCCGCCACTGTTTTGCAGGGGGGCGGCTTCGGCGGGTTCTTCAACAGGGGGTTGGACGGCGCTGTCCGGACTGTTTTGTGCCGCCTGTTCGTCAAGGGCGGGGGCTTCGCCGGTAAGGGGGTGCAGGACGTGTTCGGTTGCAGGGTGGTGCTGCGGGTTCATGATGCGCTCCTGAAGATGGGTTGATGCGCTCATTTTACACCCTTTCGGGGGAAATTTCTATTCGCGTCAAGGGGTAGGGTGTATCATCAATTAGCCGAAAAAACGCCGCACCGTCATTCCCGCTCGGGCGGGAATCCAACGACACATTCAAACAAACCTTGATAAAACATTGCCCGCAGGTCATCAGGCAGTGGATTTCCGCATTCGCGGGAATAACGGCATTTTTATACCTATTTGATTTTCAATGAAAAAATTTAAATGATGACACGCCCCAAACACCGCTTCCGTATTCAATTCCCCAACAATGCCCGTGCCAAATCCGCATCTTCGGGACGGGTCAGCTTGATGTTGCGGCTGTCGCCCATCACCAAGCGCGGGCGCAAGCCCAAGCGTTCCACTGCCGATGCTTCATCGGTGATGCCGTCCAAACCGCCCGACAACGCCCGTTGCAACAACGCCGCTTGAAAGAGCTGCGGGGTTTGCGCCTGCCACAGCCTTTCACGCGGCACGGTGGTTTCAATGTCGCCCCGCGCATCGGCGCGTTTGAGCGTGTCGGCAAGGGGAACGGCCAGCAAGGCGCCGTGCGGCGCATCGGCGTGTGCCAGCAAACGCGCCAAAGCATCGGGCGGCAAACAGCACCGCGCCGCATCATGCACCAACACGGGTGTGTCCGCCGCCGCCGTGCCGTCCGCCAACAATGCCGCCAAACCGTTGCGTACGCTTTCGGCACGGCTGCTGCCGCCCACCGCATAGCACCGCACCCTGTCGGGCAGGGGCAAAGTCGCGGCAAAGGCATCATCGGGCGACACCACCACCGCCACCGCCGCAATGCGTTCATCGGCAAGCAACACGTCCACCGTGTGTTCCAACACCGTTTTTCCCGCCAAACGGACGTACTGTTTCGGCACGTCTGCACCAAAACGGCTGCCCACCCCCGCCGCAGGCAACAACGCCACCGCCCTCATGTTCCGCTCCGATACAGGCAGTTTTCGCCCAAACCGTCCAAATACGCTTCGTGGGCGGCGTGTTCGTCCGCATCAGCACGGCGCACGCGCAAACGGGCGGGGCGCGACAACGGTGCGGCATGCCCCTGCCCTGCCGGCTCATCTTGTCGGGCAACGGGCGCATCGTCTGCGTCCACCAAGCTGAACTGCCCCCGCGTCATCGCCAGATACACGCCGCCGAGCAGTTCGCAGTCAATCAACGCCCCGTGCAGCACACGGCGGCTGCGGTCCACCCCCAAACGGTTGCACAGCGCGTCCAAGCTAGCTTTCTGACCCGGATATTTCTCCCGCGCCATCGCCAGCGTGTCCACCACCGTGCACACGCTTTCCAATTTGGGCTTGCCCACCCGCGCAAATTCCGCATTCAGAAAACCCATGTCAAACTTGGCATTGTGGATAACCAGCTCCGCACCCGCCAAAAAATCCCAAATTTCCTGCGCCACTTCGGCAAACACGGGCTTGCCCTCAAGCTGCTCCAGCGTGATGCCGTGTACGGCAGACGCTTCGGCGGGAATGTCGCGCTGCGGATGCACGTAAAGATGCAGGCTGTTGCCGGTGAACTGGCGGTTCACCATTTCCAATCCGGCAAACTCAATCAAACGGTCGGGCAGCACCGGCGCGTCCGCATTCAAGCCGGTGGTTTCGGTGTCCAAAATAATTTGGCGTTTATGCGCTTCCATGTTTTTTCCAAGCACGAAAATCCGCCCGTGCCGCCATCGCGCACAGGCGGGGTCAAACTCAAAGGCGTGTCATCAACTGATTGGGAAAGCACCGTACCGTCATTTCCGCAACGGCGGAAATCCAAACCGAAGCACGACCAAGCTTGGCAAAACATCGCCCGCCGAGCATCGGCTGCAGATTCCCGCCGGCGCGGGCATGACGGTGCGGCATTTTTTCGGCTAATTGATGACACGCCCTAACGATAAGGATTGTCCACACCGCGCACCAACTGCGCCAAATAATCGCGCACCTGCTGCTCGGCACAGCCCATCAGCAAAGCATCCTCAAACGCATCTTGGGCAGCTTGAAACAGCTCGCCCATGTTTTCGCGCATCACCTTGATTTTTTCGGTACACGCGACCGGTGCGCCGTCTTCACCGTACCAATCGGGCAAGGGCGGTTGCGGCATGGCGTCAGTTCTTCACACGGCGGGCGGTGGCGTAGCGCGCACTCCAATACTTGCTGCCCAAATTGGTGATTTCAATGCGTTTGCCCGAGCGCGGCGCATGAATGAAACGGTTGTTGCCCACATACATGCCCACATGCGAAATGCGCCGTCCGGACGTGCGGAAAAACACCATGTCGCCCGGTTGCAGATTGGAACGGCTCACATGCGCGCCCACCTGCGCCTGTTGCGCCGACGTGCGCGGCAAATTCACCGCAAACGCCTTACGGAAAATGTGCTGCATAAAGCCGCTACAGTCAAAGCCCGTACGCGGACTCGTACCGCCGAAACGGTATGCCACCCCCAACAAACCCATCGCATTGGAAAGCAGCGCGTCCGCATCGCCGCGCCCGCCCGCAGAAGCCAGCGTGCTTTGTTTTGCCACCTCGTGTTTCGCACCCGCCTGCTGCACCGAACGGCTCAAACGCAAACGCGTATTGCTGCTTGCGCTTTGCGGCGGCGTTTCCTGCTGACGGGGAGACGGCGCTGCCTGCGGCGCGGGCGTTGCTTGCGGCTGTGCCGATTTGATGCGGATGAGGGCATCAAGACTGTCGCTGCCGCCCGACTGCTGGCGCTGGCGCAAAAGCTGTTCCAAAGGGTCATCGGGATTGGCATGGCTCACGGCGGCAGCCCCCAAGCCCAACACGAAAAACAACACGGCAAACCACACGTTTGCCCTTTGTTTCAAAGATTTCATCATAAACGTTATCGGACGGCAACGGCACGGCAACACCTGCCGCGCCCGCACATTTGTCCGAACCCAAAAAATCAAAGTTGCCGATTATAGCCGAAAACTTCCCCTACACAGCGTTAGATTCTGTAAACGGTTTTTAACAAAAAAGCAAACCGACTTTATTTTGCACCGCCGCAAAAAAGCTGGCAGAATAGCCCCACCTGCCCACAGCCATTCACATAATCAAATATTATCAAGGAATTAAAATGTTGCTGTTTATCGACAACTACGACAGTTTCACCTACAACATCGTCCAATACCTCGCCCAACTCGGGCAAAACGTGCAAGTGTCGCGTAATGACGACATTAGTTTAAATCAAATAGCCGAACTGAATCCCGATTATCTGCTGATTGGGCCGGGCCCCTGCACGCCCAAAGAAGCGGGTATTTCGGTGGCGGCAATGCGCCATTTTGCTGGCAAAATCCCGATTTTGGGCGTGTGTTTGGGGCATCAGGCGATTGGCGAAGCCTTTGGCGGCAAAGTCGTCCGCGCCCAAACGCTGATGCACGGCAAAACGTCGCCCGTACACCATCACGGCACGGGCGTATTCCGCAATTTGCCCAATCCTGTGGTTTGCACGCGCTATCACAGCTTGGTGATTGAACGCGCTTCGCTGCCCGACTGTTTGGACATCACCGCTTGGACGGCAGACGGCGAAATCATGGGGGTGCGCCACCGCGATTATCCGATTGAAGGGGTGCAGTTCCACCCCGAAGGGCTGCTCACCGAGCACGGTCATGATATGTTGCGGAATTTTTTGGAAGAGTTTCAAGATTATGCAAACCGTTAGGGTGTGCCACGATTTGAATGTTTCATCAAAATCAGCATCATAAAAAACACCGTCATGCCCGCGCAGGAATGACGGTGCCGTGTTTTCCGATTAAATAATAACACGCCATCAGGCAGTTTTGCGGTGATGATTCGGACGGGCATGGTTACGACCAAGCGCATCACCGCAACAACGGCACCGGCTCAATCACGCCCAAATCGCACAAGGCGCGGTAAATCCCGTCTTCGTCAATCGGCGGCGCGGTGTAATCGGCGATGCGTTTCAGCGCGGGCGCGGCGTTGCCCATCGCCACGCCGAAGCCCACCGCCTGCAACATTTCCACATCGTTCGCGCCGTCGCCGAATGCCATCGCGTCCGCCATCGTCAGCCCGAGCGCGTCCAAAGCGGCGGCAATGCCGCGTGCTTTGGAGCCGTGTTCGTCCAAAATATCCACGCCGTATTCGTACCAACGCACGGTTTTCAAACCTTCGGGCAGCACCGCCCGCACCGCATCGTCTTGTTCGGGCGGGAAAAACGCCAACATCTGATAAACATCGTGCCGCAAAAAATGCCGCGCGTCCACCACATACGGCAAACCCAAAGCCCGCGCCGCCGCCGTCAGCGCCGCTTCTTCACGCGCTACCGCCAAATCGTTTTCGGAAACAAAGGCATAATTCACGCCCAATTTCGCCAACGCTGCCGCCACTTCCGCACAGGTTTCGCGCCGCATCGGGAAGCCGTGTATTTTCACACCCTTACGCGCAATATATTGCCCGTTAATCAGCACCATCAGTTCCATGCCGCATTCGTCCGCCAGTTCGCGCACCGCCAACGGCAACACGGACGGGCTGCGCCCCGATGCAATCGCTGCGATAATCCCCTTTTCCCGCAAACGCTTAATTGCCAGACGGGCGGAATCGGGAATACAGCGTTGCTGTTTCACATACAGCGTGTCGTCAATATCAAAAAATACGATTTTGGGAACAAACATGGCAGGGCTTTCAAATGGTTCAGACAATCCGCAACACCGGATTTTAGGACAAATCACCATGCAACGGCAGCAAATCTGCCGCTTCACACTTGAGAATCACACAAATTCGATACAGCTTATCCACCGTCAAATTCACTTCACCACGCTCAATCCTGCCCACATAGCTGCGGTCGATTTCCGCCAACAACGCCAACGTTTCCTGATTCATACACAAATTTTTCCGCTTGCTGCGGATATTGTTTCCAATCAACTTACTCAATTTATTCATGGCAATGGCATACCCAAATGCCCCAATATCCGAGCTTGCCTCCAGAAAGTAAACGGATTATAATCCGTATTTAACTCATGCGGGACTGATAAAATGGCTTACGAACTGATTAAACCGAAAAAAATTACACTGGAAAAATTGGTGTCGTCCTTTCAAAAAGCGTTGATTCACATTCACGCAATCAACAGAAAAAATCAATTCTTGATTATTGGATTAAACGATAACAAAATCATCGTTCAAATCTTATCCGAAAAAAAATTTCTATCCATTTTCATCGTTAACGGCATCAAAATCAAAAATATCGATAAATCTATGGAAAACGCTTTTTTCAAGAAAATTAATCAAGTACAACGAGAATTTTTGGTGACCAAATTTTATGCGGAATTTTGTACAAACGGAAAAAACAAAAGGTTGGTTCTCTTTCATTCACATGAAAAGAAATACGATTGTGGCTTAAACATGGCGGAACTCATTGATGATGTCCGCGACCTTGCCAAAATCAATCATGTTGCCATGGGCAGGTTGGTCAATTACCTCCACCATCGCAACATTTTATTGTGAATAATAAAAATCACCTGTTGCATTGTTTTCCAACAATCAACAGGTGATTTTTTAACCCAAGATAAAAAATCAGTCTTTTTTGCGGGCGGGCAGTTTTTCTTTGATGCGTGCCGCCTTGCCGGTCAAGCCGCGCAAGTAGTACAGCTTGGCGCGGCGCACGTCGCCACGACGTTTCACTTCAATTTTTTCCACACGCGGCGAGTAAAGCGGGAAAGTACGCTCCACGCCCTCGCCGCTTGAAATTTTGCGCACGATAAAGCTGCTGTTCAAGCCGCGATTGCGCTTGGCAATCACCACGCCTTCATAGGCTTGCAGACGGGTGCGGTTGCCCTCCACCACGCGCGCCCACACCACTACGGTGTCGCCCGGCGCGAAAGCGGGGATTTCTTTGCCCAAGCGGGCGATTTCTTCTTGCTCAAGTTGTTGAATCAAATTCATTTCGGTTTTCCTTAATATGATATGGATTTGCCTGTTCCTTTTGGATTTTGTCCAAAAGACGGGCTTCCTGTGGGGTAAACGCGCGGCCGTCCAGCAATTCGGGACGGCGCGACAAGGTGCGCCGCAGCGACTGTTCCAGCCGCCATTCGGCAATTTTGGCATGATTGCCCGACAACAAAACTTCGGGAACGCTCATGCCGCAAAACTCGGCGGGGCGGGTGTAATGCGGACAATCCAGCAAACCGTCCGCAAACGAATCCTGTTCGGCGGAACGGCTGTCGCCCAACACGCCGGGCAGCAGCCGCAACACCGCGTCCATCAGCATCATCGCGGGCAGCTCGCCGCCGGAAACGACAAAATCGCCAACGGAAATTTCTTCGTCCACTTGGCTTTGCAACACGCGCTCGTCCACGCCCTCATAGCGTCCGCACAATAAAATCAAGTTGTTGTACTGCGCCAGTTGCGCGGTGCGCCTGTGCGTGAGCGGCGCACCCTGCGGGCTTAAATACACCGCGCGGCTGCCGCCGTTACAGCGTTCGCGGGCAAATTGCAAGGCTGCCTGAAGCGGCTCTGCCATCATAATCATGCCCGGCCCGCCGCCAAACGGACGGTCGTCAATATAGCCCAAACGGTTGTCGGCGAAACGGCGCGGATTGACGGCTTCAAACCGCCACAAACCCTGTTGCAGCGCCCGTCCGCTCACGCCGTGTCCGGTGATGGCGGCAAACATTTCGGGAAACAGAGTAACTGCCTGAAAAAACATCAGTAGTCCACGCCCCAATCGGCGGTAATCACGCGGTTTGCGCCGTCCACCTCGTCAATATAATGGGAAACGAAGGGAATCAGTTTTTGTCCGAAACCGCCTTCTATAACCAGCACATCGTGTGCGCCCGTGTCCATCAGATTGACCACCTTGCCCAAATCCGCGCCCTCGCGGTTTTGAACCGTCATGCCGACCAAATCCGCCCAATAATATTCGTCTTCTGCGGCAGGCGCGAAATCGGCGCGGGCGATTTCAACGGTATAGCCGCGCAACAAAGCGGCGGCATCGCGGTCGTCAATGCCGACAAATTTCACTTGCAATTCATCGCCCGCCACTTTGCCGCTTTCCAGCGCAAGGGTGCGGACATCGCGGTCGCGGCGCAAACGCCATTCGGGGTAGTCCAACAGGCTGTCGGTGTATTCGGTGTCGGCCTTGACTTTCAGCCAGCCTTTGATGCCAAACGCGCCTTTCACATAGCCCATCGCCACCCAGTTTTGCGCGTCCATTAAGCGGCAGCTTGACCTTTAAGCAGCTTGGCAACGGCATCGCTCAACTGTGCGCCCTGACCAATCCAATGGTTCAGGCGGTCGTTGTGCAGACGCACGCGCTCTTGTTTTTCGTTGGCAACGGGGTTGTAAAAGCCCACGCGCTCAATGAAACGGCCGTCGCGGCGGGCGCGGCTGTCGGCTACGATGATGTTGTAAAAAGGACGTTTTTTGGAGCCGCCACGGGCCAAACGGATAACTACCATGTGTTTTGTTCCTCAATCGGGAAGTGAGTGGATATAAAACCGTTTATTTTAGTATGGTTTGGCGGAGTTGGGCAAGTGTTTTTTCGCGGTTTATCAAGGGGTATAATGCGCGTTTTCAATGTTCAGGCTGCCTGAAAGGAACACCGATGCGCCCCTTGCTGTGCGAAATCCGCTTGCACCACTTGCGTGAAAACTACCGATTTTTAAAAGACTTGCACGGCGGCAAACTGCTGGCGGTGGTCAAAGCCGATGCCTACGGACACGGCGCGGTGCGCTGCGCCCGCGCTTTGGACGACATCGCGGACGGTTTTGCCGTTGCCATGTTGGAAGAAGCGGTTTTGTTGCGCGAAAACGGTATCTGCAAACCGATTGTGCTGCTGGAGGGCGTGTTTGACGCGGCGGAATACGCGCAGGTGGAGCGGCTGGATTTATGGCCGGTGATTCACCATCAGGCGCAGTTGGAAGCGTTTTTGGCGCACGATTGGCACAAGCCGTTGAAAGTTTGGTTAAAAATGGATAGCGGCATGCACCGCGCCGGTTTTTTTCCGCACAACTACGCCGCCGCCCACGCCGCTTTGCGGCAAAGCCCGCATGTAGCAGACATCGTGAAAATGAGCCACTTTGCCTGTGCGGACGAAACCGACCGCGCCATGACCGAATTACAAACCGAAACCTTTGATTTGGCTTGCGAAGGCTTGGGCGGCGAAAGCAGCTTGGCAAACTCGGCGGCGATATTAGACTATCCCCCCGCCCGCCGCGACTGGGGACGGGCGGGTTTGGCGTTGTACGGCATTTCGCCGTTTGGCGGACACGATGCGCGGTTGAAGCCGGTGATGCGCTTAAGTACGCAAGTGTTTGCGGAACGGGTGTTGCAACCGCACGAACCGGTCGGCTACGGCGCGACTTTTTACACCAAACGCTCCAGCCGCATCGGGCTGATTGCCTGCGGCTATGCGGACGGCTACCCGCGCCGCGCCGGAACGGATACGCCGATTATCGTAAACAACACGCGTAGCCGTGTGGTCGGGCGCGTGTCTATGGACATGATGACGGTGGAACTGGGCAACGGAGGCGTCGGCAGCGAAGTGGAATTGTTCGGCGACAGCGTGCATGTAAACGAAATCGCGGCGGCGGCGGGGACGTTGGCGTATGAAATCGTTTGCAACATCAAGCGGGCAAAGCGGGTTTATACGGAATAAGTTTTCAGGCAGCCTGAAAACCAATTTCGGGCTGCCTGAACCTTATCCGCGCACATACGGATTATGCTGTTTTTCGTAACCGATGGTGGTCGTATCGCGATGCCCCGGCAACACGCGCACATCATCGGGCAACACATACAATTTATTGCGGATATTGTCCAACAAACCCTGCGGATCGCTGCGCGGAAAATCGGTGCGCCCCACGCTTTCCTTAAACAGCGTATCGCCTGCAATCAACAGCTTTTCCGATGGGCAATAAAAGACGATGTGTCCGGGCGTATGTCCGAAAATATGCAAGACATCAAATACATATTCGCCTAGAAATACCTGTTCGCCCTCTTCCAGCCAACGGGTCGGCACAAATGCGGGCGAAAAATCAAAACCGTGTTTGGCATAAGCGGTGGTGGTTTCAGGCAGACTTTCCAATAAAAACAAATCCTCACGATGCGGGCCCAGCACCGGCACATCGGCCAATTTCAGCAATTCCACCACCCCGCCCGTGTGGTCAAGATGACCGTGTGTCAGCCAAATTTCCTTCAGCCGCAAGCCCAGCTCCTGAAGTTGCGCCCACAAAAGCGGCACATCGCCACCCACATCCACCAGCACCGCTTCGCGGCTGGCATCGTCCCACAACAAAGTGGCGTTTTGCTCGTAAGGCGTTACGGGAATAATTTTAATCTTTAAAGACATCGATTTGCTCCATTATCATCATAATTAAACCCCCCTGAAACATCAGGGGGGTTTATGAATAATTGTTTGGCGGTTCCCTACTTTCGCACGGGAATCCGTACTATCATCGGCGCAACTGCGTTTCACTGTCCTGTTCGGGAAGGGAAGGAGTGGTACCGCAGCGCTGTTGCCGCCAAACGTAAAGGTGAGATTGGAAGCCGTTTTTGGTGATGTTTTGTTGTTCACAAACTGTTTTTATTTGGTACGTTTTAAAGTACTTCAAATGATAGAGTCAAGCCGCACGGGCAATTAGTACAGGTTAGCTTCACACATTGCTGTGCTTCCACACC
>NZ_AUAP01000042.1 GCF_000428785.1 Conchiformibius kuhniae DSM 17694
GCTGCCGTCCGACTTGCATGTGTAAAGCATGCCGCCAGCGTTCAATCTGAGCCAGGATCAAACTCTTATGTTCAATCTGACTAATTTATTCTGGTCTGCTCAAAAGAAAGACGAAATCAAACGGGAAACAAGTCCCATTCGTCTGTCTGTCTTGGCAGTGCGGGAATACACCCGCACTTATCGGTAATCTGTTTGTTAAAGAGCAAAAACAAAAAATCAAAACATAAAAAATTCACTACCGCAACAAGAAACTTCTGCGCCGCAGCAGCGAAAAACCGAACTATACGCACATAAACAAACTTTGTCAAAGGATTTGACGGGAAATTTGGAAGAAAATGGGATAGCGGTTGTTTTTACTTGGTATTTATTTTTAATAAAGTTGCAAAAAAGTTGCGGACGGGCGTGATGCCGTCCGCTTGACGCTGTTTATTTGAGGTTGTCGAGTTCGCAAACGAAGTGGTAGGCGCTGATTTCAAAGCCGTGTTGGAAGTAGATGCGGTGGGCGGTGGTGCGCTCGCCGCCGACGTTGCTGTCGATGTGGATTTGGGCAACGCCGTTGGCACGGGCGATGCGCTGTACTTCTTGCAGCAGTCGGGTGCCGTAGCCGTGTTTGCGGTATTGGGGAACGGTTACCAAGTCGTCAATGTGGATGTGTTTGCCGCTGACCAGATTGGTTTCTTCGCGAAAGCCGCACACGGCTACGGCATTGCTGCGCCCTTCTTCAAAGATGCCGAGCAAACGGTAGCCTTGCGCCCGTTGGACTTTGTTGATTTGTTCGACAAAGCCGTTGATGTCTTTGAGTTTGGGGCGCAGGACGCTGAGTGCGGCAAAGGCGGCGGAGGTTTCGTGCGCGCCGATTTCGCGCAAAACGGCAGCAACGGAGTCGTCTGTTTCGGCGGCTTTTTCGGCTTCGGTCAGCACGGGGGCAACGCAGGCAACGGCTTCGTTAAGCGGGGTCGGCTCGGTGTGGGCGGATTCGATGCCGGCTTCGGCAAGCAATTGGGCGTAGGTCAAAACACGCAGGTTGTTGTCGTTGGCGAAGTCCATCAGGAAGCGGAACATGCCCGGATTGATTTCTTCGAGCTTGGGGGCGATGGCAACGCAACGGATTTTGTCGAGCAGCACGGGACGCACCCATTCGTGGTAGGAAAGGCGGTTGTCTTTGTTGAACGAGGACAAAATCCCGCACAGGCGTTCTGCCCAATCGCTGGGGCGGAACACTTTGCCCTTGCCGGTTGTGCCGTGAATGATGATTTCTTCTGGATTGCAGACCAACATATGCCGATACCGAAAGTACAATGAATAACAATCGGATTATAACCGATGCGCCAATCGGCTTGAAAGCCCCGTTTTTGGGGGGTATAGTTAAACTTGATTCACAATCTGCCAACGGAAGAAAGGTTTTCGACCATGCACCGCCGCCATTTTTTGCAATTGGGCGCATTGGGCTTTGCCGCTTTGCATTTCCCTTTGTTTGCTTCGGCGCGTTTGCCCGCGCTGCCCGACACGCTCAAATCCAATCCGCTTTTGGACATGTCGGGGCTGCCGCGCTTTGCCGACATTCGTGCCAAGCACGTCAATGCGGCGGTGGACTTCGCACTGGCGCACAACCGCCGCACCATCGCCAAGCTGACGGCAGGCAAACACACCACTTGGCAGGACTTTTACCTGCCGCTTGCCGATGCGGGCGACTTTCTTTCCCGCGTGTGGGGCGCGGTCGCGCATCTGGCTGCCGTTGCCAACAACGACGCATTGCGCCAAGCCCAAGAAACGGCTCAACAGAAAGTCAGCGAATTCAACAGTTGGTACGGACGCCATCAGGGATTGTACCGCCGTTTCCAAGCCCTGCGCCGCGCCCCCGAATTTGCCCGCTACAGCCAAGCGCAAAAACAAGCCGTAGAAGACGCCCTGCGCGACTTCCGCCTGTCGGGCATCGGGCTGGACGCCGCCAAACAGCAACGCTACGCCGCCATCACCGCCCGCTTAAGCCGCCTGAGCACACGCTTTGCCAACAACGTTCTGGACGCCACCAACGCATGGGAAAAAATCATTACCGATGAAACACAACTGGCAGGACTCAGCGAGCCGGCAAAACAAAACGCCCGCGCCGCCGCCGAAAGCAAAGGCAAACAAGGCTGGCGGCTGACACTGGACTACCCCAGCTACAGCGCCGTCATGACAAGCTGCGACAACCGCGCCCTGCGCCGCGAAATGTACACCGCCTACGCCACCCGCGCATCCGACCAAGGCCCCCACGCCGGCAAATGGGACAACGGCAACACCATACGCGAAATCCTCAACCTGCGTTTGCAACAGGCAAAACTGCTGGGCTTCAAAACCTATGCCGACTACGCCCTGTCCGACCGCATGGCACAAAGCCCGCAACAAGTCATGGACTTTCTCAACGGCCTGCTGGACAAAGCCCGCGCCCAAGCCCGCAAGGAATGGGACGAACTGCAACGCTACGCCGCCCAAACACACGGCGCAAACCGGCTCGAAGCATGGGACGGCGCATACTACGGCGAAAAACTGAAAACCGAACGCTACAGCGTCAACCGCGAAACACTGCGCCCCTATTTTCCCGAAACCAAAGTCTTGTCGGGGCTGTTTGAAACCGCGCAACACCTGTTCGGCATCAGCGTCCGCGAACGCAAAGGCGTGCAGGTGTGGCACGACTCGGTGCGCTTTTTCGATGTGTTTGACGGACAAAACCGCCACATTGCCTCGTTTTATCTGGACATGTACGCCCGCGAAGGCAAGCGCGGCGGCGCGTGGATGAACGGCATCACCGACCGTTTGACCACCGCCGAAGGCACTTTGCAAAAGCCCGTCGCCGTGCTGGTACTCAATTGCAGCGCCCCCGCCGCAGGCAAGCCTTCACTGTTGAGCCACGACGAAGTAACCACCCTGTTTCACGAATTCGGACACGCCCTGCACCACATGCTGACACGCATCGACGTGGGCGCGGTATCGGGCATCAACGGCGTGCCTTGGGACGCGGTGGAGTTTCCCAGCCAAATGCTGGAAGGCTGGACATGGGACAAAGACGCGCTCAAACGCATCGCCGCCCATCACGAAAGCGGTGCGCCTTTGCCCGACGACGTGCTGGACAAAATCGTGGCAGCCAAAAATTTTCAAGCGGCGCGGGCATTGGTGCGCCAACTGGAATTTGCCTTGCTGGATTTTCTGCTGCACTGGCGCGACACGCCCGCCGATGCGGGGCTGCTCAAACGCACGCTTGCCCGCATCCGCCAAGACGTTTCCGTGTCGCCCGAGCCGGAATGGACGCGCCGCAGCCATTCGTTTTCGCATATTTTTGCGGGCGGATACGCGGCGGGCTACTACGGCTATTTGTGGTCGGAAGTGCTGGCTGCCGATGCCTTCGACCGTTTTGCCGCAGACGGCTTGTTCAACCGCACCACAGGGCAGGCATTTTTGGACACCCTGCTTTCTCAAGGCGGGGCAAAAGAACCGATGGCGATGTTTACCGAATTTATGGGACGCGCCCCCCGCAGCGACGCTCTGCTGCGCCAGCGCGGCATCGGCAAGTAAGCATTTGAACATCATCAACATACCCTTGCACTTTTGCAAGCTGTTTACACGGAGAAAAACACGATATGCTCAACACGAAAGAACTGTTCCAACTGGTGCAGACATGGGAAGGCAACCCCGATGAATACGCCGCCTATTTTCTTTACAAGAAATTGAAAGAAGACGGCTGCGTCAATGCGGACGGCAAAGTGGAGCTGATTCAGCGAAGCGGCATGTTTTGCCCCGCGCCGTCGCCGCACTCGCGGGAAGACTTGGGCAAGCGCATCCGCGCCCGCATCATCAACATCAACCGCATTTCCGAAATCTACTGCCAAATCCACTGCCTCACCTGCATCAACTTCCAAAAAGAGGAGGAAGTCGCCCGCCGCAAGCACACACGCCAGCAGGATTTGCTCGCCAACCAAAGCATTTTGAGCGACCGCGAACGCGAGGAGCTGCTGTATCTGAACCGTTGGCTGCACGACCGCAAAGAGCGTTCGTATTTTACCCAATACGATGAATACGTTCAGGAATACTGCATCAAGATGTACAAGGTGTTTTTGTCGGACGCCGAGTCGTTTCTCGTGCCGAAAAACGATGTGATGAAAATTGTGGGCGAAGAATTGTTGCTGCAATTGTCGGAAAAGCCGTTGAACAGCAGCAGTTGATGCCGCTTTGACGCGACAAAGCGGCGGTTTGACGAAGCGGGGCAAAAAGCCGCTTGTTGCCTGTTACATGGTGTTTTTGCAGGCGGCAGGCACGTGCTTGGGTTTCCACGACGGGGCGTTGTTGGCTTTGGCTTCGCAGTGCCATGTGGCATCGCCCAAGCGGGTCAGGGTGATGGTTGCGCCCTGTATGCCTTTAAACGATTCTTTGCCGAAGGTGGCGGTCAGGCTTTTGAAGCGTTTGCCGTTTTCGTATTCTATTTTTGCGTTGAAAATCAGGTTGGAGGCGGGGTCGTTGCCGTCCATGCCGATGTATTCGTACAGCTCGCCGCCAATCAGCTTGCCGTCTTCATTTTTGTTTACGGTCGGCACGCCGCCTTGCGAAATGATGGTGTCGATGATGGTGCGGGCGCTGTTTATCTCGTAAAACACGCGGCTGACTTGGGTTTTGACCACGTAGTCCTGATACATGGGCAGCGCCAATGCCGCCAACACGCCGATAATCGCCAACACAATCATCAGCTCGATGAGCGTAAAACCTGTTTGTTTGTTCGGGTTCATGGTGGTTCCTCTTTTCGGTGTGCGCCCGTGCTGCGGGCGGAAAGCGGTTGCTGTCTTGCGGCGCGGGCGCGGACGCATCGGGTTTGTAACCCTGCGGGGCGGGGCGGTATAATGGCAGGTGGTGGAAAAATACCGTGCCTGTGCGGGGATTGTCAATGCGGCGGAAACGGCGGGGCTTGGGCGTGTCATCAATTAGCCAAAAAAACGCCGCACCGTCATTCCCGCGCCAGTGGGAATCCAAGTCGAAGCACGAGAAACCTTGATAAAACATGGCTTGCCAAGCATCGGGAGGTGGATTCCCGCATTCGCGGGAATGACGGATTTTTTATATTGCACTGAATTTTCAGCACAAAAAATTAATTGATGACACGCCCTAGTATTCTTATTCTATTTTTGCTGCCGATTCAATGTGTTTGCCGCTTGCCTGTGGGCAGTTGCAAGCAAATTGCGTGCTAGTTTGGGATTTTTGAAAAAAATTTCTGCCTTGCCGGCAGTTGTTGTGTTTGTGTCATAAGCTTATGGTTTGCGCTTGTGCGCTCCGGCGCGGGGCGCGAAACGGGACGGGTGTGTGATGATGGAGAAAAAACGTTTTCCTTTGCGCGCGAAATGTCGGGCGACGTTTCTGCATTTGGCTTTGTCGCTGCTGGTGTTTGCGGGGGTGGCGGTATGGCTGGTGGTGGGTTTGTATCCGTCTTTTTATTTCAATATGAGCGGCGGGGTGCAGGGGCTGATGCTGATGTTTGGGGTGGATGTGGTGCTGGGGCCCTTGCTGACGTTTTTGGTGTTCAATCCGCACAAGCGTTTGCGTGAAATTGTGTCGGATTGTCTGATTATCGGGGCGGTGCAGGCAGGGGCGTTGGTATACGGGCTTTATACGGTGTATCAGGAACACCCGAAATTGACGGTTTTGTACGAATACGGTACGGCAACGGCTTTGACCCACCGCGAGGTGTCGGCAGAGCCCGAATGGGCAGCGCTGCCCGATTCGGCGGCACACAGCAGCAGGGTGGCGGGCGTGGCATGGACGGTGTTTTCGCAGCCGCACGGTAAAAACACGTACCAGCCGCCGGCAAAAGCGGCGGCGGTATTGGCAAAGGCAGACGCGGCGGCACGGCGGGCGATGTCGCCCGAAGAACAGGCGCAATTGGCGCAGTGGGAGCAGTCGCACGGACAGGTTTACGTGTTTGCCGTTATCGGCAAATACACGGGCGCGTACGTCGTGCTGGACCGGCGCTTTCACTATTTAACCAAAATCGGCGAAAAAGAAGCCGGTTTGTAATCAAAGATGTTTGGAAAAAATTGATGATACAAAATGATTTCACCGCGCTGGGCTTGGGTCAGGAGCTGGCGGCGGCACTGGCCGAACAGGACTACCGCACCCCCACGCCCGTACAGGCAGCCGCCATTCCGAAAATTTTGGCAGGACACGACCTGCTTGCCGCCGCGCAAACGGGGACGGGCAAAACCGCCGCGTTCATGCTGCCCGCGCTGGAACGGCTCAAACGCTATGCCAATGCCAGCACCTCACCTGCCATGCACCCTGTGCGGATGCTGGTGCTGACCCCCACCCGCGAGCTTGCCGACCAAATCGACCAAAACACCCGCAAATACATCAAACACCTGCCCTTGCGCCACACCGTCCTGTTCGGCGGCATGAACATGGACGGCCAAACCCGCGAACTGCGTGCCGGCTGCGAAATCGTGGTGGCAACGGTCGGACGGCTGCTCGACCACGTCAAACAAAAAAACATCCGCTTGGACAAAGTGGAAATTTTGGTATTGGACGAAGCCGACCGCATGCTCGACATGGGCTTTATCGACGACATCCGCACCGTCATGGGTCTGCTGCCCAAACAACGCCAAACCCTGCTGTTTTCCGCCACCTTCGCCCCCGCGATACGCAAACTGGCGCAAGACTTCATGAACCGTCCCGAAACGGTGCAGATTGCCGCCCAAAACACCGCCAACGCCAATGTAGAACAACACATTATCGCCGTAGATACCGCCCGCAAACGCGAACTGCTGGAACGGCTGATAGTCGATTTGGAAATCCATCAGGCAATTGTGTTTTGCAAAACCAAACACAGTGCCGAACAAGTCTGCCGCGACCTGCTGCGGCGCGGCCTGCAGGCGCGGGCGATTCACGGCGACAAAAGCCAGCAAAACCGCTTGGAAACCTTGGCACAATTCAAAGCGGGGCAAATACGCGTCTTGGTGGCAACCGACGTCGCGGCACGCGGCTTGGACATTGCCGAACTGCCCTTCGTCATCAATTACGAGCTGCCCTCCCAAGCCGAAGACTACGTCCACCGCATCGGGCGCACCGGACGGGCGGGCGCGGACGGCGTGGCGATTTCGCTGATGGACGCGGACGAACAAAAAATGTTTGAAGCCGTCAAAGCCCTGACCAACGCCGATTTGCCCGTCTCGCGCATCGAAGGCTTCGAGCCGAAATGGCAGCCATGCCCGTCTGCCGCCCCCCAAACGCCCGCACCGCCCGCCGCCAACGAAGTCAAACGCCGCCCGACCGCCCCCAAAAAAGACCTGCCCCCGCCGCGAACCACCCGCCGGCGCGGACGCGAGCGCCGCTCCTGCGCCTTATTGCAACCCAATTTCGGCGCGGAAGAATCCTAAAAACCCCGCACCCATTATTCCCGCGCCAATGGAAATCCGGCATCTTGTGAATATTTGAAATGCGTCCACATCTGCCAAGCCGCCACCTTGATAAGGTGTGGCACGCTCGGTTAGAATCGGCAAAGCGCCGTTTTTGCCGCTTCCGCCACGCCCGAAAGGCTTTGCCATGACCACCATCCACCCCACTGCCATCGTCCACCCCGATGCCGAACTCGCCGAAAACGTCTGCATCGGCGCATACAGCGTGATTGGCGCACACGTCCGCATCGGCGCGCGCACGCAAATCGGTGCGCACGTTGTGATAGACGGCCACACCGAAATCGGCGAAGACAACCACATCTTTCAATTCGCCAGCTTGGGCGCGATTCCGCAAGACAAAAAATATCGCGGCGAACCCACCCGTCTCATCATCGGCGACCGCAACACCATCCGCGAATTTACCACCTTCAATCTCGGCACGGTAACCGGCATCGGCGAAACCCGCATCGGCAACGACAACTGGATTATGGCATATGTGCATCTGGCACACGACTGCGTGGTGGGCGACCACACCATTTTTGCCAACAACGCCAGCTTGGCGGGGCATGTTACCATCGGCAACCACGTTATTTTGGGCGGATTTTCTTTGGTACACCAATTCTGCATCATCGGCGACCACGCCATGACCGCATTTGCGGCGGGCGTACACAAAGACGTGCCGCCGTATGTGATGGCGGCAGGCTACCGCGCCGAACCTGCCGGATTAAACAGCGAAGGCATGCGGCGGCGCGGCTTTACCGCCGAACAAATCGCCAACGTCAAAAACATCTACAAAATCCTCTACCGTCAAGGCTTGTCCTACGAAAACGCCAAAGCCCGCGTGTGCCAACTGGCAAGCTCCGCGCCCGAACTCAAGGCATTTGCAGATTTCTTTGCCCGCTCCGAACGCGGCATCATCCGCTAGGGTGTGTCATCAATCGACTGAAAAAACCCGTACCGTCATGCCCGCGCAGGCGGGAATTCAAAATAAATTGAACAAGCCTTGATGAAACATGGTTTGCAGGTCATCGGGCGGTGGCTTCCTGCACTCGCGGGCATGACGGTGTGTTTTTATATCAAACTGATTTTCAATGTAAAAATATAAATGATGATACGCCTTAGGGCGCGTCATCAATTGACTGAAAAATCACTACGCCGTCATTCCCGCGCAGGCGGGAATCCAAAACCAATTCAAACAAACCTGAATAAAACATGGCTTGCAGGTTATCGGGCAGTGGATTTCCGCATTCGCGGGAATGACGGCAATGTTTATACTTCGTTGATTTTCAATGAAAGAATTTAAATAATGATACGCCCTAGGGCGTGTCATCAATTAATCCAAGAGACGACAGCAGCCAAATAAATTCCCCCCAAAAAAGCTGTTGCCGTCTTGTCATAACGGGTAGCAAGCGCACGGTATTGTTTCAAACGGGCAAAGAAGTTCTCAATCAAATGCCGTTTGCGGTACAAATCCTTGTCATACTCCCGCCGGTATTTGCGGTTGCGCAAACTCGGTATCACGACCTGTTTGCCCAAATCCAACAAGGGATTGACTACCCTTTTTGGGGCATCATAACCCTTGTCCGCAATTAGAAC
>NZ_AUAP01000043.1 GCF_000428785.1 Conchiformibius kuhniae DSM 17694
TCGTATTCCCTCCCCCGTGTGCGGGGGAGGGTTAGGGGGGGGGAAGCGGCGTTAAACCCCCACCCCAACCCTCCCCCGCAAGCGGGAGAGGGAGTCAATCAGGACAAAACCGCGTATTATATCGGTTTTTGTTGCGGAGCGAAGCATGATTGATTGGATACGCGCGGTGCGGGAAGCGGCGCAAAGCCTGCCCGTGTCGCGGGAATGGCTGTATTCGCTGGCATTGGTGCCGGCGATTGTGTTGCTGCGTATTTTGTTGTTGCGGCTGCATTTGCGCCGCCACCCCGAATTGGAAATCGAGGAAAAACGGCGCGTGTTGGTGATGAGCCGCAATATGGCTTTGCTGGCGTGCGCGTTTGTGCTGCTGATGGTGTGGGCAACGGAAATCCAAACCTTTGCGCTGTCGCTGGCGGCGTTGGCGGCGGCAACGGTGTTGGCGTTGAAAGAATTGATTATGTGTCTTTCAGGCAGCCTCGTGCGCTTTGCCAACAAGCAATATTCCGTAGGCGATTATATTGAAATCAACCACATACGCGGGCGCGTGGTGGACATCAACTGGCTCAACACTTTGGTGATGCAAATCGGGCCCAATCCGCTTATCGGGCGTTTGTCGGGCAAAACGATTTCCTTTCCAAACAGCCTGTTGCTGAATTTCCCGCTCTACCGCGACAATGTGTTGGGACATTATGTGGTGCATATGTTTGACATTCCCGTGCCGATTCATTTGGATTCGGACGCGATTGTGCCGCGTTTGGAAGCGGTGCTGGTGGAAAAGTGTTCGCCCTATATTGATGAAATTGCGGCGTATTTGCAGGCGGTGCAGTTGGAAAAGCTGTTTATCACCCCGCCCGCGCAGCCCAGCATCAGCCGTGTGCCGTTTGACGACAAGGTGTACAATTTGGTGGTGCGTTTTGCCGCGCCGGTGAATTTGCGTTTGGACGTGCAACAGGCGGTGTTGGACGAGTTTATTCGGGTGCAATACCGCCTGTTGAATGATGCGGGGCATTAGGGCGTGTCATTATTTCAACTTTTATTTTGAAAATCAGTTTGATAAAGAGTCCGTCATTCCCGCGTAGGCGGAAATGACTGTGCTGTGTTTTCTCGGTCAATTGATGACGCGCCCCAAGCACCACAGCCCGAATCAGTAGGTGTCATCACCCGATTTTTTCTGGATAAATTCCACTTTGTAGCCGTCCGGGTCTTCCACAAAGGCGATGACGGTGCTGCCGTGTTTCATCGGGCCGGCTTCGCGCACCACTTTGCCGCCTTTGGCGCGGACGGCATCGCAAGCGGCGCAGGCATCGTCCACTTCCAGCGCGATGTGGCCGTAGGCGTTGCCCAAATCGTAGCTGTCGGTGTCCCAGTTGTGGGTGAGTTCAATCACGGCGGTGTCGCTTTCTTCGCCGTAGCCGACAAAGGCGAGCGTGAAACGCCCTTCGGGATAATCTTTGCGGCGCAACAGGCGCATGCCCAAAACGTCGGTGTAAAAAGCCAGCGAGCGTTCCAAATCGCCCACGCGCAACATGGTGTGCAGCAAACGCATGATGTGTTCCTTTGTGTTTTTGAAAAACGGGATTGTAACGCGCTTTCAGGCAGCCTGAAAACTTTAAAATTAGCCCAAGTAGCTTGGGTTGGAACAAAGTGGAAACCCAACGTTAAATTTATGGATTTTGTTGGGTTTACGCTGGCGCTTCAACCCAAGCCACGCTTGCTGCGAACAGATGCCGGTAAAAAATACATTTGCACGGATTGGGAAATGGATTCCCGCATTCGCGGGAATGACGGGGGACGGTTTCAGGCAGCCTGAAAACTTTAAAAGCATACTGGCGGATTTTGTTCTAAAATGTTTGCATTGCAAAACGCTTGAAAAGGACACACGCCATGCACCACGCCCGCATTCTCGGCACCGGCAGCTACCTGCCCGCCCGCCGCGTTACCAACGAAGAATTGGCGCAACGCATTGACACTTCGGACGAATGGATTACCGCCCGCACCGGCATCAAAGCCCGCCACCTCGCCGCCGGCCACGAAAAAACCAGCGACCTCGCCGCCGAAGCCGCCCGCCGCGCCCTGTCCGATGCCGGCATCGCGGCGGAACAGGTGGATTTGATTATCGTTGCCACCGCCACGCCCGACATGCAGTTTCCGTCCACCGCTACCATCGTCCAGCAAAAGCTCGGCATTTCGGGCTGTCCCGCATTTGACGTGCAGGCCGTATGCGCGGGTTTTATGTACGCGCTTACCACCGCCCAAGCCTACATCAAAAGCGGCATGGCGCAAACTGCCTTGGTGATTGGCGCGGAGATTTTCAGCCGCATTGTGGATTGGAACGACCGCAGCACCTGCGTCCTGTTCGGCGACGGCGCGGGCGCGGTGGTGTTGGGGCGCGGCGAAGAAGCGGGCATCGTCCACAGCAAGCTGCACGCGGACGGACGTTATCTGGATTTGCTGAAAGTACCCGCGCAAATGGCGGACGGCGCAGTGTGCGGCACGCCGTTTTTGCAGATGGACGGACAAGGCGTATTCAAATTCGCGGTGAAACAGCTTGCCGCCGTTGCCGAAGAAGTATTGGCGGAAGCGGGCGTGAGCGCGGCGGACGTGGACTGGATTGTGCCGCACCAAGCCAACCGCCGCATTATCGAAGCCACCGCCAAACATTTGGGCTTGGGCATGGACAAGGTAATTTTGACCGTTGCCGACCACGCCAACACCTCCGCCGCTTCCATTCCGCTCGCGCTGGACGCGGGCATCAAAGACGGGCGCATCCGGCGCGGACAAACGCTGTTGCTGGAAGGCATCGGCGGCGGTTTTGCGTGGGGGGCGGTGCTGCTGCGCTATTAGGGCGTGTCGTCAATTAGCCGAAAAAACGCCGCACCGTCATTTCCGCGCAGGCAGGAATCCAACGGCAAATTCAAACAAAACCTGAAAAAATATTGCGTGCAGGTCATCGGGTAGTGGCTTCCCACCTGCGCGGGCATGATGACATTTTTTATTGCACTGATTTTCAGTAGAAAAATTTAAATGATGACATGCCTTCGGGTGCGTCATCATTGCCATTTTTGGATTGTCGTCCTGCCCGCATTCGCAGGAAGGACGGTGCGGCGGTTTTGTGATGAACCGATGACGCGCCGCACGGCAAACGGCGGGGGCGGGCTTTGTTAAATTTTGACAAGAAACAAGCCCGTCCATTACAATTTTGGTCTTTGGTCGCCGCACCGCGAAACGCCGGATATTCCGAATGACTACGCCCAATCTGCCCATGCCTGCGGCATCAAACATGCCCGCCACCGTTTACGAATCGTCCGTCCGCCCCCTGCTGTATGCCGACAATACGCTGGTGCAACGCGGCGACTTCGTATTGCGTTTGCACGAGTCCGAAGGCAGGATTGTCCACGCGGAAGTGGCGCGGGTGTGGGACACCCTGTATTACGACAACGGGCTGCCCATCGGCACGGCACTGGTCGCCGCCGATGCCCCGCACAACCGCTTGCCCGAGTTTGAAAGCTTCACCCTGACCGGCGCGGACGGCACGGTCAAACAATATTTCCGCAACCGCGACACGCTGGACGAATACGCCACCCGCCGCTTGCTCTCGCCCCTGTTCCGTGCGGGCAACTACATCAAATCTTGGCACCCCGACACGGGGCGCGTTACCCTCAAGCCGCTTATCCGCAATCTGCCGCACCCGCAGCCGGCGGATTTCGCCCGCAAACGCTTTTTTGTCGAAACCGTCCGCGCACAGGCGCAAGCGGGCAACCCCGTGTGCCTGTTCGTGCTGGCACTGTACCGCCGCAGCAAACGCCGTTATGCCGATGCCATCGGCTATTTCCGTGCCGCCGCCGAAGCGCATTGCGGCGCGGCGTGGCTGGAGCTGGGCATCGAATACCGCGAAGGCACTTTGCTCGAACCCAACCCGTTCAAAGCCGCGCAATGCTTTTTGCAGGCAGCCGAAAACGGCAGCATGCTCGGTCAATACCACACCGCGCTCAATCTGATACACGGCAGCAACGGCATGCCCCAAAACGATGAACAAGCCCTGTATTGGCTGTGCCGCGCCGCCGAAAACGGACACCCCGCCGCCTGCTTGGAAGCAGGGCGGTACTACCTTTCCGGCACTTTTAACCACCTGCGTGCCAAAAACAGCCCCTACCGGCTCAACCCCGCCGCACCCGCCCGCCCCGAAGCCGCCGCCGCCATGTTTGCCAAAGCCGCATTCCGCCAATGGGAAGGCGCGGCGGTTGCCAAATTCCATCTGGGCGAATGCTACCGCTCGGGCATGGGCGTGCGCCCCAACGAAGACGACGCCGCCAAACTGTACCGTGCCGCCACCGAAGAAGGCGACTGGCACGACGAATCCGTGCAAACCGCCGCCTACCGCATTCACGATGCCGAGCTGCTCGAAACCGCCGCCGAAAACGGCGAAGCCTACGCCGCCTACCTCATCGGCAAAATGTACTGGAACGGCGAAGGCATCGACCGCGACCGCAATTTGGGGCGGCGCTACCTGCGTCAGGCGCTGGAGTCGCCGCACGAATGCTCCCCCCAAGCGGGCGCACTGCTGCACGAAAAAGGCGACAACGCGCACGGATACAACTAGGGCGTGTCATCAAATTGAAATTTTCTACTATAAATCAGTGCAATACCAAAACGCCGTCATGCCCGCGAATGCGGAAATCCACTGCCTGATGTTTGTGAAGCAAGCGTAGCTTGGGTTGAAACGAAGTGAAAACCCAACATTTTTCCGAAAATTTATGGATTTTGTCGGGTT
>NZ_AUAP01000044.1 GCF_000428785.1 Conchiformibius kuhniae DSM 17694
ATCCACTGCCTGATGTTTGTGAAGCAAGCGTAGCTTGGGTTGAAACGAAGTGAAAACCCAACATTTTTCCGAAAATTTATGGATTTTGTCGGGTTTGCGCTTCGCGCCAACCCAACCGACACCTGCGCGGGAATGACGGTGCAGAGGTTTTTCGGCTTATTGATGACACGCCCTAACCATACTGCACAAAAAATCCTTGCAAGACAACACACCTTGCAAGGATTTTGATTTCAGCGCAAGCAATTAATCAAACAACTTCTTACCATTGCGAACAAACGGCAGTTTCAACACGCGCACCTCCGTCAGCGTGCCGCGAATGTCCACCTGCGCGGTGTCGCCCGTGTCTTTCGGCACGCGGGCGATGGCGATGGATTGCTTCAGGCTGGGCGAGAATGTGCCGCTTGTAATCACGCCCTCGCCGTGCGGCGTGACCACCGCCATGCCTTCGCGCAACACGCCGCGCGTTTCCAGCAGCAGCCCGACCTGTTTCACGTCCACACCCGCATTTTTCAGCGCGACCAAAGCGGTTTTGCCGACAAAATCACGGTTTTCGTCTTTCAAATCCACCGTCCAGCCCATGCCCGCACGCAGGGGGCTGGTGTCTTCGTCCATATCGTGCCCGTACAGATTCATGCCCGCTTCCATGCGCAGGGTGTCGCGCGCACCCAAGCCGCAAGGTTGCACGCCCGCTTCGCGCAGGGCGGCGAAAAAGGTGTTGGCTTCGGTGGCGGGCAAAATCACTTCCACGCCCTCTTCGCCGGTGTAGCCGGTGCGGGCGACAAACCAGTTTCCGCCCAAATCCGCGCCTTGAAACACCGCCAAACCGCGCACGGTGTCCACCCATTCGGGTTTGACTTTCAACAGTTTTTCAACGGCTTTGGGGCCTTGCACCGCCAGCATCGCCAAGTCGTAACGCGGGGTGATGTCCACGCCGAATGCCGCGCCGATGGCGTTGAATTGCGCCAAATCTTTTTCGCGGGTGGCGGCGTTGGACACGATGCGGTAGGCGGTTTCGGCTTCGTTGGCGCGGTAAACAATCAAATCGTCCATCACGCCGCCCTGTCCGTTAAGCATGGCGGAATACAAGGCCTTGCCGACAAAAGACAATTTGGCAACATCGTTCGCCAGCAGTTTGCGGAAAAAGGCTTTGGCGTTTTCGCCTTTCACATCGGACACCAGCATGTGCGACACGTCAAACATGCCCGCATCGGTGCGCACGGCTTCGTGTTCCTGAATTTGCGAGCCATAATTGACGGGCAGTTCCCAGCCGGCAAAATCGACCAGTTTGCCGCCTGCGTCTTGGTGGGCTTGGTGAAAGGGGGTGGTTTTGGGGGTAGTCATCATCGGTTCTCCGAAAAAAATCAGGGGGCGCGGCGATTGTTGCAGAACGCCCTGATTTTGGCAAATGTTTTCAGCTTTCCGACCACTGTTCGGGCAGGAAGCCGCCGCTTTGGTGCGCCCACAATTTGGCATACAGACCGTTTTGCGCCAACAGTTCGGCGTGGCTGCCCTGTTCGACAATGCGCCCTTTGTCCAGCACAATCAGCCTGTCCATCGCGGCAACGGTGGAAAGGCGGTGGGCGATGGCGATGACGGTTTTGCCCTGCATCATGGTGTCAAGGCTGCTTTGAATGGCGTTTTCCACTTCGGAATCGAGTGCGCTGGTGGCTTCGTCCAACACCAGCACGGGGGCGTTTTTGAGCATCACGCGGGCAATGGCGATGCGTTGGCGTTGTCCGCCGGAGAGCTTTACGCCACGGTCGCCGACATGGGCATCGTAGCCCGTGCGCCCCGTTTGGTCGCCCAGTTCGGCGATAAAGGCGGCGGCTTCCGCTTGTTCGGCGGCGCGGCGCATGTCGTCATCAGATGCGTCGGGACGGCCGTAGATGATGTTGTCGCGCACCGAGCGGTGCAGCAAGCCCGTGTCTTGCGTTACCAAGCCGATGTGTTGGCGCAGGTTTTCTTGGCGCACGTCGGCGATGTTCTGCCCGTCAATGGTGATGCGCCCGCCCTGTGTGTCGTAAAAGCGCAGCAGCAGATTGACCAAGGTGGATTTGCCCGCGCCGCTCCGCCCAATCAAGCCGACTTTTTCGCCGCTTTTTACGGTCAGGTTGAAATTTTCAAACAAGGGGCGTCCGTCTTCATAGCGGAAGTCTACGTTTTCAAAACGGATTTCGCCTTGCACGACCGTCAGCTCGCCCGCATTTGCTTTGTCGGTAACGCCGTGCGGGTGCGAGAGTGTGCCCATGCCGTCCGCCACCACGCCGATGTGTTCGAACAGTTGTGCCGATTCCCACATGATGTGCGCGGAAAAGTCTTTCAAACGCAGCGACAGTGCCACCGCCGTTGCCACCGCGCCCGCGCCCAATGCGCCTTGTTGCCACAGCATCAGCCCCAGTGCCGCCGTTGCCAGCACCAAACCGATGCCGATGCAGGCAGATGCGCTGCTCATCAGGGTTGCCAAACGCATTTGGCGGTGGACGGTGTGCATGAAGTCTTCCATCGAGTCTTTGGCATAGGCGGCTTCGCGGCGGCCGTGCGAAAACAGTTTCACAATGGCGATGTTGGTATAGGCATCGGTAATGCGCCCCGTCATCAGGCTGCGGGCGTCTGCCTGCTGCTGCGCCGCCCGCCCGATGCGGGGAATCAGTACGCGCATCATCATGCCGAACAGCACCGCCCACAGCACAAAAGGTATGAGCAAACGCGCATCGAGTGCCGACACAATCACCCCCGTTGCCACCAGATACACGCCCACATACACCAGCATTTCAATCAGCAGCATCACGGTATCGCGTACCGACAACGCCGTTTGCATCACTTTGGCAGACACCCGTCCGGCAAATTCGTTGTGGTAAAACGCCAGCGACTGGTTCAGCATGTGGCGGTGGAATTGCCAGCGCAAGCGCATGGGAAACACGCCTTGCAGGGTTTGCAGCCGCACGGTTTGGGCAAAAAAGCGGCACACCGCCAGCAGCACCGCCAACAGTGCCATGCCCGCCAAGGCGCCGCCTTTTTCGGCAAACAGCTCATCGGGGGCGTACTGCCCCAGCCAGTCCACCAGCACGCCCATAAAGTGAAACAACATCGCTTCCAGCACGCTGAACATGCCGACCAGCAAAACCAATAATGCCAGCCAGCCGCGCATGCCCGCCGTCCCCGCCCACACGAAGGCGGCAATCCCGCGTGCGGGCGGCGGCGCGGGTGCATCATCTGGATAGGTCTCGACACGGGTTTCAAACCAACGGAACATTTTTTGCAGGGTTTGCCACATCATTCCAAAGCAACTTTCGGGAAAAACGGCGATTATAGCGCGTTTGACGGCACGCAACAGACGCGATATAGTGAAAACCGACCATGCCGAAAGCACACAAGGATGCCGATGTGAACCGTTTTCTCACCCTGATGGTGGCGCTGTATTTTTTGGGCAGCCTGCTGGCGGGGCTGCTTGCCAATATTGCCGACATCATGCGCCCCGCGCCTGCCGGTTTGGCGGGGCAGGCGGCGTTCGGCTGGCTGCAACCCCTGACAAGCGGCACCATGTGGCTGTGCGCGGTATTCGCCACCGCTTCGCTGCTGCAATTGCAACGCTGCAACGAACGCGGCGAAATCCGCACATGGAATGCGGCGCGGGTGGCGGGCATCGTGCTGATGCTGGCATTGACCCTGCCTTCCGTACGGTTGTGGGCTTATGCCCTGTGGGATTGGACAAACGGGCGGCAAACGGTGTCGTTCGTACCGTTTGCCCACTTGTTGACCGCCTTGTGCCAGCCTTTATTGTTTGCTGCCTGTGCGGGCGCATTGTGGCGGCAGTGGCACATCGTGCGCCGCTTGCGCCGACTGCCGTCCGAGCCGCACACCAGCGTCTTCCCGCCGCCGCCCACCCGCTCCCACCCATGGAGACCACGCCGATGATGCCCCCCGAAACCCTGCGCCGGCTTTTTCAAACGGCTGACGATGCCTGCCTGAACGCCTTTGCCAACCGCCACGCCACTCTGCTGGCACTGCTGGACGAAACATGGACACGCTTTCAAGCCGAATGGCACACACAAGCCCCTGCCCCCGTTACCGAATACGCCGCCGACATCTCTCCCGACCAACTCAGCCACCACCCCATCGATGAAGCGGAAACCCTGCGTTTTTTCGAGCATTTCGAACGCGAACGCCTGCACAACGACAGCCCGTTCCGCAACCGATGACTGGGTGTGTCATCACTTAATCTTTTCTAATGAAAATCTAGGGCGTGTCATCAATTAATCCAAGAGACGACAGCAGCCAAATAAATTCCCCCCAAAAAAGCTGTTGCCGTCTTGTCATAACGGGTAGCAAGCGCACGGTATTGTTTCAAACGGGCAAAGAAGTTCTCAATCAAATGCCGTTTGCGGTACAAATCCTTGTCATACTCCCGCCGGTATTTGCGGTTGCGCAAACTCGGTATCACGACCTGTTTGCCCAAATCCAACAAGGGATTGACTACCCTTTTTGGGGCATCATAACCCTTGTCCGCAATTAGAACTTTGGCTTTCATATGGGGCAGCAGGCTGTCCGCTCCG
>NZ_AUAP01000045.1 GCF_000428785.1 Conchiformibius kuhniae DSM 17694
GCCCGCAAACCCGTACAAGATGGCGGCACATACAGCCAAATGTTTGTATCGGTGGACGGCAGCTACACGGGCGAAGCGGTGGAATATTGTCTGCCGTATGCGTCCAAAGGCGAGATGTGGACGGGCTACAAACCCGCCGATGCCGGCGCGGAGATTGCCGCCGCAAACGCCGCCATCACCGCCGAACGCGAAGCCCGCACCGCCGCCGACACCGCACTCACCCGCGAAGTGAACACCGCCAAAAGCCGCTTGGACACCGCCGAAGCCGCCCTGCAAACCGAAGCCCGCACCCGTGCCGAAGCCGACCGCGCCGAAGCACAAGCCCGTCAAGTGTTGGCGGGCAAAGTGGACGGCCACACCGCCGCCCTTGCCGACATCCGCGAAGCCAAAGCGGATAAAAACCAAGTGGCGGCACTGGCGCGGCAGACCCTGTCCGCCGAATGGCAGCGCGATATTGACACCGCCAAAACCCAAGCACAGCAGGCAGCCGCCCAAGACGCGCAGGCCAAAGCCGATGCCGCCCGCCAAGCGGCGGAACGCGCCGCCGCAAGCGATGCCCAAGCCAAAGCCGCCGCCGCACAGGCAGCCGCACAAGCCGCAGCAAGTGCCGAAATCCGCACCGCCAAAGAAGCGGCGGCGGCAGACGCACAGCGTAAAGCCGATGCCGCCAAGTCCGCCGCCGAAGCGGCAGCACGGCAGCAATCGGAAGCGGCAGACCGCGCCGTCTTGCAGCAGGCAGCCCGAGATGCCCAAAACAAGGCAGACCACGCCAAACAAGCCGCGCAAACCGCCGCCGCCGCCGATGCCCAAGCTAAAGCCAACGCCGCCAAAGTCGCCGCCATTGCCGATGCGGCAGCAAAAGATGCGGTGTTGAAACGCGAAGCGGCAGCCGATGCACAGACCAAAGCCGATGCCGTGCGCCGCATTGCCGAAGCCGCCCAACGTGCCGCGCAAACCGTTGCCGCCGATTTGACCCGCGAACAGCAAACCCGCGCCGCCGCCGATGAAGCGAACACACGTGAAATCAACGCCGCCAAAGCGCGGCTGGGCGCGGCCGAAAGCGGCATCGGCGAATTGCGGCAGACCACCGCCACGCAGCAGCGTGCGCTGGCGGAAACGCAAAGCAGCCTGAATGCGCGGTTAGACAATATCCGTGTCGGCGGGCGCAACTATGTCCGCAACAGCAATTTTACCGAGACCCTGCGCCATTGGGATAACTGGGGTACGGTTTCCGAACGCAGCGTAATCAACGCGCACGGTCGCCGGTGGTTGCATTTGACCGCGAACGGTGCGGGGCGTTATCGCGGTGTATCGCAGATTATCGGCCATTTTGCACCGAATACGCCTTACACCGTGTCATTTGACGCTTACGCCGCTTCGGGCGGCGCGGTAGTGGGATTGCACCAGTGGGGCAATAACTTTAACCCGCAGATTTGGCGTTATTTTGATTTGAACGACAGACCGCAACGCATCAGCTTTGGTTTTATTTCGGCGGACGGTGCGGACAAGGTGCGTTTCCGGCTGATGCTGGGCGGCAGCGATGCGGGGGATTTTGACATCTGTATCGGCAACGTCAAGTTTGAGCAGGGCAATCTGGCAACGGATTGGACACCCGCGCCCGAAGACGGCGATGCCGCCACCGCCGCCGTGTCCGCCGAACTGACCGCCTACAAACGCAGCCAAGCCGCCACCGATGCGGCCCAAACCGCCGAACTGACGGCCGCGAAAAGCCAAATCGGGCAGCAGTCCGCCGCGCTGGAACAGATGCGTACCACCAAAGCGGATAAATCCGAAGTGTCGGCGCAGATGCAAACCACGCTTCAAGCCGCCGCCCGCGATGCCCAAAGCAAAGCGGACGCGGCAAAAACGGCGGCGGAGCGTACCGCACAAACCAAAGCGGCAGAAGCCCAAGCCGCCGCCGAACGTGCCGCGCAAGCCAAAGCCGATGCCGCCAAACAAGCAGCGATTGCCGCCGCATCGGGTGATGCCGCGACCAAAGCCAACGCTGCCAAAGCCCAAGCCATCGCAGACGCTGCTGCCAAAGATGCCGTTATCAAACGCGAAGCGGCTGCGGACGCGCAAAGCAAAGCCGAAGCCGCCAAAAACGCCGCCATCGGCGAAGCGCAACGGCTCAATACGGCCGCCGCCGCCCGCATCAATGAACTGCAAAACACGGTTGCGAACAACCGTGAAGCCGCAGCACGGGAAACGAGAGAACTGACAGCGCGGATTGACCGTACGGCTGCCGAGCTGTATGCCCGCGACAATCTGTTGGCGGCAGACATTTGGGAAGCGGGCAATATCAACGGTGCGGGTGTGGATGTGGACGGCTATCCGCATTTTTGGCGCATCCGCAGCGATGCCGTTGTTGCCATAAACGGCGGTAAACATTACACCTTAACTTTGGCTGGGGGTGAGTACAGCCTGCAATGGAGCTGGTACGGCGCGGACGGTCGTCTGATACGCCCGGATTGGGTAACGAACATCAGTACCGACAACCGTCAAGCCCCTGCAGAAGCGCAAACCTTGCGCTTGAGCATCCGTAACAGCATGGGGCGCAATTATCAGATTGCTGATGCCAAAGTGCATTTACGGCACAACCATGCGGCAGATACGGCAGCCGTCTCCGCCGCCATCACCGCCGAACGCGAAGCCCGCACCGCCGCCGACACCGCCCAAACCGCCGAAATCACCGCCGCCAAGTCGCAAATCGGCAGCAACAAAACCGCGATTGACGGCATCCGCTCCACCAAAGCGGACAAAACCGAAGTGGCGGCACTGGCGCGGACAAGTTTGGCAAGCGAATGGCGCAGCTACACCGACACCGCCAAAAGCCAAGCCGTACAAACTGCCGCCGCAGACGCGCAAAACAAAGCCGCAGCCGCCCAACGCGCCGCCGAACAGGCGGCGGAACGCTTGGCAACCGCCAAAGCCAACGCTGCCCAAGCTGCGGCAACGGCGGCGGCATCGGGCGATGCCCAACGCAAAGCCGATGCGGCAAAAGCGGCGGCGGTTACCGATGCGGCGGCGAAAGATGCGGCAGTCAAACGCGAAGCGGCGACAGATGCACAAGCAAAAGCCGATGCGGCAAAAACAGCCGCCATCACCGAAGCCAACCGTTTGAACACGGCGACCAATGCGCGGGTAAACACACTCGAGCAAACCGTCAGCACGCAACACGGCGCAACCGCCGGCCGTTTGGAGAGCTTAAGTGCCAAACTGGGCGCGGATACCAACCTGATTGACACTGCCGCCACCCAAGCGGGGCATTACATCAGCGAAAGCAACGGCAATGTCCTGAATTGGTCGGGTCATGTGCTGACGGATTTTGTTCCCGTTTCCGCAGGGAAAACCTATGCCTTTACCTCCGCCGTCCCCGCCAACAACTTGCGTTGGGCGTGGTACAACGCGCAACGCGGGTTTGTTTCGGGACGGCTTGTTGGCGGCGACAGTGTCCATCAAACACTGGTTGCGCCCGCAGGTGCGGCGTTTGTGCGGATTTCGGGCGGCACAAACCGCAACACGGCGGCGTTTGCCCTGCGCCACGCCCCGATTGCGGCGGCAGTAGAAGCCGAACGCACCGCACGGGTGGCGGCAGACGAAGCCCACACCCGCGAACTGAACACCGCCAAGTCGCGCATCGGCGCGGCGGAAAGCGGCATCGGCGAATTACGGCAGACCCTTGCCAATGACCGCCAAGCAGCAGCCACCGCCGTCAGCGAACTGCGGGCATCATTCGGCAGGGCGGCGGGGGCAAACCTGTTGCCCAATGCCGGTTTTGACAACTGGACGGGCAATCCCGCCCTGCCCCTTGCTTGGTATGTGTACAACAACGGCGCACGCACCCAAGCGCACACCGTTACCCGCATTGACGGCGGCGCGGACAAATCCCGTGCC
>NZ_AUAP01000046.1 GCF_000428785.1 Conchiformibius kuhniae DSM 17694
ACCCAAGCTATGCTTGCTTGCCAAACATCAGGCAGTGGATTCCCGCATTCGCGGGAATGACGGCGTTTTGTTATTATACTGATTTATAGTAGAAATTTTAATTGATGACACGCCCTAGGTGCTGATTTTTAAAATTTTTATCATTCGCAGCTTGATTTGCCGGTGCGGTGGTTGATAACCTTGTTTTCAATCAAAAGTTTTTGCATTTCCGTATGCCCGCGCGTACAGGCGTAGGACAGCGCACTCTGATTATACGAACCCAAATTCGGATTTTGCGTGGTGGTTACCAAATTCGGGTTCGCCCCCTGCGCCAGCAAAAATTTCACCGTTTCCAAACGGTTGTTGCTCGCCGCCACCATCAGCAGCGTTTCGCCGTCGCTTTCCACGCTTTGGTCGTCCAGCTTGGTTTTATTGTAGTCCAACAATTTATATAATTTGCGGACGATATTGGTGTTTTTGCCCAAAGCCGCCGATTTCAACACATTATACACATCGCCACGGTCGGTAGCGTGCAGGCTCGCGCCCTTGCCAATCAGATAATCGACCATGTCTTCATAGCCGATAAACGCCGCCCAACCCAGCGCGGTTTGTCCCAAGGCGGCTTCGTCTTTGGCTTCAAGGTCTTGACCGTTTTCCGCCATTTTTTTCACCGTTGCCAAATCGCCGCGTTTGACCGCGTCAAACCACGCCGCATCTTTGCCTTCGGACGGTTTGGCGTAAAAAATGCGGTGGCGCAATTTGTTCGGCGAAGCAATGTCTTGCATTTCCGCCATGCTGAAACGGAAGCCGTTGGCGGGTTTCGCGGCATCGGCGGACGGGGCTTCGGGCGCGGTGCAGGCTGATTGAAACAGGCACAGCGCAAGCACGGAAGCAAGCGTTTTTACTTGAATGTTCATTTCAATACCTTTCAAAAATCATTAAGAAAAATCAACATACCCGTCATCAGCAGAACAACACAAATAGGCAAAACACGGCGCATCGCCCAATTCGCTGCGCGGACGGTGGCGCAATGTCCAAAAATTATTGCTGTGTTGCAGCCACAATTCGCCATAGGCATCGTAAATGTGCAGATTGTTTTTTTCGGCAAGCAGCGCGTCAATCAGTTGCTGACGGTGTTTGTTGGCAGGACGGGCAAGCAATTCTTTGAGATTGCGGTAGTCGCTTTGTCTGATGCTGCTCCATGCCACGGCATAAGGTGCTTGCGGCAGACAAAATTCAAACGGACGTTCAAACGCCCAAGGCAGTTCGGGCAAGGCTTGGACGGCGCTTTGCCACAAACGGTCGTTGGCAAGCACATCGGGCAAATTCATTGCTTCGGCACAAATAATATGTTTATCAATGATGTGCAATAGTTTTTGTTTCCATTGTACATAATCGGCGGCGATGGCGCGTTGCCGTTGGCGGTAATCCTGCGCCAATTGTTGCCATGCTTTTTCCTTGTTTTTGGGCGGAATCGGGCAACGGTCGCCCACGCCGGCACACGCGCCGCCACATTGCGGACACACCACCGCAGCCTGTCGGTCGTATTTGTCGTGGCGCACGCGCAAACGGCAGCCGAAACAGACAAAATGACTGTTGATGGTGTGCATGGCGTTTATTCCAACAATTTGCCGCGCAGGCTGAATGTAAACGCTTCGGTAATTTCAATCTCCACCATCTGATGAATCAAATCGGGCGAACCGGTGAAATTCACCACGCGGTTGTTGGCGGTACGCGCTTGCAGTTGGTCGGGGTCTTTTTTGGAAATGCCCTCTACCAAACAACGCTGTACCGTGCCGAGCATGGTTTGGTTGATGCGGGCGGTTTCCGCTTCCATCACTTCATTCAGGGCCTCCAAACGGCGCACTTTTTCCGCGTGCGGGGTGTCATCGGGCAGATTGGCGGCGGGCGTACCGGGGCGCGGGCTGTAAATAAACACAAAGCTCAAATCAAACGCCACGTCTTTGACCAGTTTCAAAGTTTGCTCAAACTCGCGCTCGGTTTCGCCCGGAAAGCCGACAATAAAATCCGAACTCAAACACAAATCGGGACGAATGGCACGCAGTTTGCGGACGATGGATTTGTATTCCAACGCGGTGTAGCCGCGCTTCATCGCCGCCAACACGCGGTCGGAGCCGCTTTGCACGGGCAGGTGCAGATGGGAAACCAGTTTCGGCAAATCGCGGTAACATTCGATAATCGCATCGGAAAATTCGCGCGGGTGGCTGGTGGTGAAACGCATGCGCTCGATGCCCGGAATTTCGTGGACGATGCGCAGCAGCGTGGCAAAGTCGCAAATGCCGCCATCGTCCATTTCGCCGCGATAGGCATTGACGTTTTGTCCCAACAGGTTGATTTCTTTCACGCCTTGTTGCGCTAAGCCCGCGATTTCGGTTAAAACGTCATTCAAAGGGCGGGAAAATTCTTCGCCGCGCGTGTACGGCACCACGCAAAAACTGCAATATTTGGAGCAGCCTTCCATAATGGACACAAACGCGCTGCCGCCGTCCACGCGGGCGGGGGGCAGGTGGTCGAATTTTTCAATTTCTGGAAAGGAAATATCCACTTGCGAATAGCCGGTGGTTTCTTTGTCGGCAATCAGTTGCGGCAGGCGGTGCAGGGTTTGCGGACCGAACACCACGTCCACATAGGGGGCGCGTTTGACGATTTCTTCGCCTTCCTGCGATGCCACGCAACCGCCCACACCTATGATTAAATTGGGATTTTTTTCTTTGAGCGGCCGCACGCGCCCCAAGTCGGAAAACACTTTTTCTTGGGCTTTTTCGCGCACCGAGCAGGTGTTGAACAAGATGATGTCGGCTTCTTCGGCGGTGGAAACCTGTTCCAAATCATCGCCTTCCGCCAAGACGGAGAGCATTTTTTCGCTGTCGTATTCGTTCATCTGACAGCCGAAGGTGCGGATAAAGACTTTTTTCATAATCAATAACTTTCTCATCGTATTCCCTCCCCCGTGTGCGGGGGAGGGTTAGGG
>NZ_AUAP01000047.1 GCF_000428785.1 Conchiformibius kuhniae DSM 17694
GTGGTTTTACCATGGTCAACGTGACCGATGGTGCCAACGTTTACGTGCGGTTTGCTACGTTCAAACTTTTCCTTTGCCATGGCAAAATATCCTTTAAAAACAAAAAATCGGGAGTATGAGAAGTGGTGCCCATGGGCAGAATTGAACTGCCGACCTCTCCCTTACCAAGGGAGTGCTCTACCCCTGAGCTACATGGGCTTTAAACTTTTGGAGCGGGTGAAGGGAATCGAACCCTCACCGTAAGCTTGGAAGGCTTCTGCTCTACCATTGAGCTACACCCGCTTATCTCTAGCTCCAACTTTGGAAATCTGGTGGTGGGAGAAGGATTCGAACCTTCGAAGCTTACGCGGCAGATTTACAGTCTGCTCCCTTTGACCGCTCGGGAATCCCACCGCAAAGAGAAACGAAACTATAACGCGCTTCGGGCTGCCTTGTCAAACAAAATCGCGGCGTGCGTGTGTGCTTTTTGCCGACATGTTTATTTTCTAAATGATTTTATTTTTCGGCAATGATTTTTTCGTATTTCGCCTGAAGCTGCTCGGGGGTTTCGGGGTTGTCTTCGTCAATCAAAATGCAGTCTACGGGGCAAACCTGCTGGCATTGCGGTTCGTCATAGTGTCCGACACACTGCGTGCACAGGTGCGGGTGGATTTCGTAGATTTCTTCGCCCTGATAAATGGCATCGTTGGGGCATTCGGGTTCGCAGACATCGCAGTTGATGCACTCATCGGTAATAAACAAGGACATGTTGGTTTGATTCTGAACAAAATATCGATTATAACACGTTTTGCCGATGTATCCTGCCGAAAATCAGATGCTTAAGTTATTGAGTATCATTATATTTTCCAAACGGCATGACCGATTGGCGGATACGGCGGGCATGCGCCGGAAGCACCGGCGTGTTGTGCGTTTTGCCGCACATATGCACCAACGGCGTGCTAGAAGCGGCAGAAGTTGCACACCAAGCGGCGGTTTTTTGGTATATTGCCGCAAGGCAGCTTTCTGCAGCAGCTTGGGCGGAACGGTGCCGGTTTTCTTTATCCGATAGTTTGATACGATACAGATGGAATCATTATGAAACATTATCTGCATGTGGCGGCACTTGCCGCTTCCGGTCTGCTGATGACCGCCGCCGCTTCTGCCGAAGGCACGCCCGGCTTTTACGTTCAGGGCGACATCGGTTTGGCGAACCTGAACACCAATACCGGCAAGTTCAAGGCAAAAGACACTTTCAAAAGCCTGAAAAACTCCTACCGCAAATCGGGCTTCATGCCGCGCTTGAGTGCGGGCTACGATTTTGGCAACAACTTGCGCGTGGCGGGCGACTACACCCATTACAAAAACACGGAAGATTCTGCCAAAAACGGCGGCAACAGCCTGCACGTCAAATCGCAGGCACGCAGCTTGGGCGTGTCGGCGATTTATGATTTTCCGATTGGCGGCGCACCCGTCAAACCGTATGCGGGCGCACGAGTGGGCTTGAACAAAACCCGCTTGCAGGCACGCACGCAGATGGACGGCAACCGGCACACCACTTCCGAAAGCAAAACCAAAGTGGGCATGGGCGTAATGGTGGGGGCAAGCTACGACATTGCGCCCAACATCGCTGCCGATGCGGGCTACCGCTACAACCACATGGGTTCGGAAGTCAAAGCCCACGAAGTAACGGCGGGCGTGCGTTATACCTTCCGCTGAACGCATCATTCGTTGCTGTGCGTAGCGGGCTTTAGCTGAAAATGCTGCCGCATCGGCAAACAACGATACGACCCGATAGCCCCGAAAGCAAACAACGACATCATTATGATGTCGTTGTTTTCATGTATGCCGCGAAAATCCGGCGCATCAGCCTGTATGCGATTTAATCAATATCCGTTAAACAGACTCTTGATTTCACGAAGCAAATAAGTGCCTTCACGCGCTGCCTGCACGCCATCACGGGCGGCATCAATGTTTTCACGCGCACTCTGCGTGCCACTATTGCTGCCTGTGGAAGCGCAAGCAGCCAAGAACAGAGACAGACCAAACATTACCACATATTTTTTCATCATGGAAACTCCAATCAGTTTGACGATGTAAAGACAATGCGTAATATTTGACAATCAAAATATCAAAACCACGCAGCCGTTCAAAACCACGCAGCCGTTCAAAACCACGCAGCCGTTC
>NZ_AUAP01000048.1 GCF_000428785.1 Conchiformibius kuhniae DSM 17694
TGAAGAAGGCCTTCGGGTTGTAAAGGACTTTTGTACGGGAAGAAAAGGGTGGTGCTAATATCGCTGCCTCATGACGGTACCGTAAGAATAAGCACCGGCTAACTACGTGCCAGCAGCCGCGGTAATACGTAGGGTGCGAGCGTTAATCGGAATTACTGGGCGTAAAGCGGGCGCAGACGGTTACTTAAGCAAGATGTGAAATCCCCGAGCTTAACTTGGGAACTGCGTTTTGAACTGGGTAGCTAGAGTGTGTCAGAGGGGGGTAGAATTCCACGTGTAGCAGTGAAATGCGTAGAGATGTGGAGGAATACCGATGGCGAAGGCAGCCCCCTGGGATAACACTGACGTTCATGCCCGAAAGCGTGGGTAGCAAACAGGATTAGATACCCTGGTAGTCCACGCCCTAAACGATGTCGATTAGCTGTTGGGGTACTTGATACCTTAGTAGCGTAGCTAACGCGTGAAATCGACCGCCTGGGGAGTACGGTCGCAAGATTAAAACTCAAAGGAATTGACGGGGACCCGCACAAGCGGTGGATGATGTGGATTAATTCGATGCAACGCGAAGAACCTTACCTGGTCTTGACATGTACGGAAGAGCTTAGAGATAGGCTTGTGCCTTCGGGAACCGTAACACAGGTGCTGCATGGCTGTCGTCAGCTCGTGTCGTGAGATGTTGGGTTAAGTCCCGCAACGAGCGCAACCCTTGTCATCAGTTGCCATCATTAAGTTGGGCACTCTGATGAGACTGCCGGTGACAAACCGGAGGAAGGTGGGGATGACGTCAAGTCCTCATGGCCCTTATGACCAGGGCTTCACACGTCATACAATGGTCGGTACAAAGGGTAGCCAAGCCGCGAGGCGGAGCCAATCCCAGAAAACCGATCGTAGTCCGGATTGCACTCTGCAACTCGAGTGCATGAAGTCGGAATCGCTAGTAATCGCAGGTCAGCATACTGCGGTGAATACGTTCCCGGGTCTTGTACACACCGCCCGTCACACCATGGGAGTGGGGGATACCAGAATTGGGTAGGGTAACCATTTGGAGCCCGCTTAACACGGTATGCTTCATGACTGGGGTGAAGTCGTAACAAGGTAGCCGTAGGGGAACCTGCGGCTGGATCACCTCCTTTCTAGAGAAAGTGGGAATGCACCCGCACTTATCGGTAATCGCAAGGTAATGGGTTTGTAGCTCAGCCGGTTAGAGCACACGCTTGATAAGCGTGGGGTCGGAGGTTCAAGTCCTCCCAGACCCACCATTAGATGGGGGCATAGCTCAGTTGGTAGAGCACCTGCTTTGCAAGCAGGGGGTCATCGGTTCGATCCCGTTTGCCTCCACCACAAACCTTGAAAGCAACTGTTTGCAAATAAAAGTAAGTAACGCGAAATGAAGTTTCGCATTGGAATTTATTTATTTTTATTTGCAAAACAAATTGCACCGCTCTTTAACAAATTGGAAGCCGAAATCAACAAACAAAGACAATGTTGGTTTTGCATGATGGTTTGGGTCAAATTGCTCAATATTAAACTCCCAATATTCAAATCGGGTGTTTGATGATTTGATGAACAGTTTAATTGGAGCCGTCAAGAAACGCAAAACCACAGTAATTTGGGTGATGATTGTATCCCAATCCCTGAACACAAAAGGCAGGGATTGGACACAACACAAACTGTATCAAAGTAGAGACCTTAAGGAAGCGCGGTCGTCAACGCCAAACTTCCGAAGTCAGCAAGGTACTTCAAATGATAGAGTCAAGCAAACAAGTGCATCAGGTGGATGCCTTGGCGATGATAGGCGAAGAAGGACGTGTAAGCCTGCGAAAAGCGCGGAGGAGCCGGCAAAAAGGCAACGATACCGCGATGTCCGAATGGGGAAACCCACACACTTTGGTGTGTATCCCAAACCGAATCCATAGGTTTGGCGAAGCGAACCGGGAGAACTGAACCATCTAAGTACCCCGAGGAAAAGAAATCAACCGAGATTCCGCAAGTAGTGGCGAGCGAACGCGGAAAAGCCTGTACGTGATATTCATTGAGATAGAAGAAAGACTTGGAAACGTCTGCCATAGCGGG
>NZ_AUAP01000049.1 GCF_000428785.1 Conchiformibius kuhniae DSM 17694
CACCAGGGTGGTATTTCAAGGACGGCTCCGCAGAAACTGGCGTTTCTGTTTCACAGCCTCCCACCTATCCTACACAAGTGACTTCAAAGTCCAATGCAAAGCTGCAGTAAAGGTTCACGGGGTCTTTCCGTCTAGCAGCGGGGAGATTGCATCTTCACAACCATTTCAACTTCGCTGAGTCTCGGGAGGAGACAGTGTGGCCATCGTTACGCCATTCGTGCGGGTCGGAACTTACCCGACAAGGAATTTCGCTACCTTAGGACCGTTATAGTTACGGCCGCCGTTTACTGGGGCTTCGATCCGATGCTTGCACATCTTCAATTAACCTTCCAGCACCGGGCAGGCGTCACACCCTATACGTCCACTTTCGTGTTGGCAGAGTGCTGTGTTTTTAATAAACAGTCGCAGCCACCTATTCTCTGCGGCCCTCTCTGGCTTACGGAGCGAGTCCTTCACCTGAAAGGGCATACCTTCTCCCGAAGTTACGGTATCAATTTGCCGAGTTCCTTCTCCCGAGTTCTCTCAAGCGCCTTAGAATTCTCATCCTGCCCACCTGTGTCGGTTTGCGGTACGGTTCTGATTCAACTGGAGCTTAGTGGCTTTTCCTGGAAGCGTGGTATTTGCCGCTTCGCAACCTTGGTTGCTCGTTATCGCATCTCGGTGTTGAGAAAGAGCGGATTTGCCTACTCTTTCCACCTACGTGCTTGAACAGACTATTCCAACAGTCTGCCGGCATAACCTTCTCCGTCCCCACATCGCATTGAATCAAAGTACGGGAATATTAACCCGTTTCCCATCGGCTACGCATTTCTGCCTCGCCTTAGGGACCGACTCACCCTACGCCGATGAACGTTGCGTAGGAAACCTTGGGCTTTCGGCGAGCGGGCTTTTCACCCGCTTTATCGCTACTCATGTCAACATTCGCACTTCTGATACCTCCAGCAGACTTTACAGTCTGCCTTCGCAGGCTTACAGAACGCTCCCCTACCATGCGTAAAAACGCATCCGCGGCTTCGGTTACAGATTTGAGCCCCGTTACATCTTCCGCGCAGGAAGACTCGACCAGTGAGCTATTACGCTTTCTTTAAATGATGGCTGCTTCTAAGCCAACATCCTGGCTGTCTGTGCCTTCCCACTTCGTTTACCACTTAATCTGTCATTTGGGACCTTAGCCGGCGGTCTGGGTTGTTTCCCTCTTGACAACGGACGTTAGCACCCGCTGTCTGTCTCCCATGATTGCACTTTCCGGTATTCTGAGTTTGCCATGGGTTGGTAAGTCGCAATGACCCCCTAGCCATAACAGTGCTTTACCCCCGGAAGTGATACATGAGGCACTACCTAAATAGTTTTCGGGGAGAACCAGCTATCTCCGAGTTTGTTTAGCCTTTCACCCCTATCCACAGCTCATCCCCGCATTTTGCAACATGCGTGGGTTCGGACCTCCAGTGCGTGTTACCGCACCTTCATCCTGGCCATGGATAGATCACTCGGTTTCGGGTCTACACCCAGCAACTTGGCGCCCTATTAAGACTCGGTTTCCCTGCGCCTCCCCTATCCGGTTAAGCTCGCTACTGAATGTAAGTCGTTGACCCATTATACAAAAGGTACGCAGTCACCCCATACGGGGCTCCCACTGTTTGTATGCATCAGGTTTCAGGTTCTGTTTCACTCCCCTCCCGGGGTTCTTTTCGCCTTTCCCTCACGGTACTGGTTCACTATCGGTCGATGATGAGTATTTAGCCTTGGAGGATGGTCCCCCCGTCTTCGGACAGGATTTCACGTGTCCCGCCTTACTTGTCGTACGCTTAGTACTTCCAATGGGATTTCGAATACGGGGCTATC
>NZ_AUAP01000050.1 GCF_000428785.1 Conchiformibius kuhniae DSM 17694
GCCGTTTTGTGAAATAATGCGCTTTTATTTCACTGTTGGAAAGATACAAGGTTGGGTTGGAACGCAGTGGAAACCCAACATTTTCCCGATAAAACAGTATTTTGTTGGGTTTTCACTGCGTTCCAACCCAACCTACAGGGAGGCGATTTAACTTTAAGTTGCGCTTACTAACCAAATATGTTGCAATCTTACCAAGCAGATAGGGGAAGGGGTTATGAAAACAATAAAATTAGTGTGTGCCATTATTTTTTCATTTTTTTTATTTTCATGTAAAGACAATAAAGACAAGCATCGTGAACCCGTGCCTGTGGCGTATGACTACAATGATGAGAAAAATCAAGATGTTTATTCAAAATATATGCGGGCTGCCAAAGTAGACTGGATCATTTTTGATTCGGATAAGATCCGAAAAACATTAGGAAAACAAACCATACCCGATGATATTTACGGAAAAATTTATATTGAAAAAATAGAAATACGATATCAAGGGATTTTGGATAATTTCAGAAGCAAAGAAGAAGTTGTTCAGTATTACGGTGCCAAATTTTCAGACAAACCTTGCGAGAAAAATAATGTACAAGGACTAGTATGTTTTGAAGATAATATGGCATATAGATATTATTATTTACCCAATATTGAATATGACCTTTCAGGAGAAAGTAAATTTCCTAGTTTTTTATTCTCTTGTGGTAGGACATATTCTAATTGTGTTGGTAGTCAAATATTTTCAAGAATACCATACAACATAAGTATTGATATTCATTTTAACAATCCAAGTCATATATTCTATATTTTGGATTATGTGGATAAACACTTTTACGACACATTAGGAGTGCATTTATGGCAACCTTTACCGAACAAGAAGCAAGCGTAGGTTGGGCTGGAACGCAGTGGGAACCCAACATTTTCCCGATAAAACAGGATTTTGTTGGGCTTCCACTGTGCTTCAACCAAGCAGATATTGGGCATATTGTGCGTGATGGTTTGGCGCACTGGAAAACATTTTGACAAAATCTAAGATTTTTCACACAATTTCCCAAAAAATAAAGGAAAATGAATGCTTGGATTAGCGATACTGTTCGGATTGGCAGTGTGGGTATTGCTTACGCTGATTGCCATGATAGTCGGTTACAAATTCGGTAAGGGAAAAGGTTTATTTGTAGGCTTTATGCTGACGATGGGCGGATGGTTTGTGTACTGGGCACGAGTTCGCCTATATTCAAGCCAAAGTAAGCTATTTATGCAAAAAAGAAGCCGGGATTAAGGTGTATGTAACGCCTGAACAATGGCGCAAGCAGATTGGGGAGGGGGAATGGAAGAAAATGAGACCATTTACTAATAAAGAAAGAGATGAGCGTTATTTTATAAATAATAAAAAGCTATTTAATTTTAATGATAAGCAATACAAATATGCACAAGGTCAATTTAAAGATGGAAATATTCAAAATTATAGATTGGCATACTACAATTATTTCGGTAGCATTGGCAAAATAAAACAAAACTCATTTATATTAGTCGATGATTTTAATAAACAAGTTGTTTTACAAGGAACTTACTTTTTGTACCTAAAAAGATTTGGAGATATGGAAATATTCCAACATGATTGTATCAATGATATTGGTTGGAATTTTCATAGTATAGCTTTAAAATATTCTTACCACGATGAGGTACTTTCAAATGAATAGATTTATTGCAGATTATGCGTACTTAGCAGAGGCTAGCAAGCGTAGCTTGGGTTGAAACGAAGTGAAAACCCAACATTTTTCCGAAAATTTATGGATTTTGTTGGGTTTGCGCTTCGCTCCAACCCAACCTTGTATCTTTCC
>NZ_AUAP01000051.1 GCF_000428785.1 Conchiformibius kuhniae DSM 17694
GTTGTCGGCGTTGTTGCCGGTGAGTGTGTCGTTGTGCGCCGAGCCGATTAAGCGTTCGATTTGTGTGCCGTAGCCGATAAAGGCTTGGTTTTGGGCAAAATCGTAGCTGTACACTTCTTCAAAATCCGGGGCGTGAATCAGGGTGTGGGGGCTGCGCCCGAAATATTCCGCCGCCGACCAGCGTTTTGCGCCGTTGATGGCAAAGTGTTCGCTTGCCTGATTGCCCGCGTAAATCCACGAGCCGGGGGTGAGATTGACATTCACGCCCTGTGTTTGGTCGGAGGCGTCGAAGGTGTCCACGCCGCCGCCGTCCCAAATATACACGTCGCCGTCCGAGCGTCCTTGGTTGTAGGGTTTGAAGCGGTACACGTCGTTGCCCGCACGCGCCTGCGGATTGACGCCGAAGCGGTAATGCACAAAGGCGATGTCGTAGGGGCGCAGGTCGTGTACTTCCGCGCCACTGCGGACTTTGTACGACATGACGGTTAAGGCGCGGCGGTCTTCCAGCCAATCGAGCTGTTCGCGGGCATGGCCTTCGTGCGGGTGTTTGCGTACGCCGAAGGAATGCAGGGTTTCGTGCAGCAGGGTGTCGAAGTTGGCGGCGTAGCCCATGTCCAGCCAACTGTATTTGCGCTGTTTGTTGATGTATACGTTGCCGCCCGGTTCGCCGTAGGCATTGACGCCCGCGCCGTATGACTGCTGCAGATAGGCGATGTCGTATTCTTTGACGCCCTGCTGTGCCTGTACTTCTTCAAAACGCACGTTGCCGTATTTGGCAAACACTTGCAAATGGTCGCGAATGGCTTTTTTGTCGGCTTCGCTGAAGTTTTTGTAACGGCTTTTGGGGTCGTCCAATACTTCCCAATCGGGAATGGTATATTTCAACACGGCGGTTTGGGCGGGGTTTTGCGGTGCGGAGCCGGTGTGCATCAGTGTTTCGTTCCAGCCTGCCAGCACATTGACGAAATACGGACGTTCCAAATAGGCGGTGGTGCTGTTCACATGGGTGTGCGGGCTGACGAATGTGCCGTCCAAGGCGGTTTCGCGGGAAACGGCGGCATCGGTGTGCAGCGAAACCGTGCCGTTTTGCAAGGTGGCGGACACTTTGCCCGTTTGCGCCAACTGTTCGCGGGAAACGTTGGCGGTGAAGCGCAAATCGTCGCCGATGCGGGCGCGGACGGCTTCGTTGCCGACTTGAAGCACCACTTCATCGCCGACCTGAACCGCGTTGCCCGCCACTTCGCCGCTTACGGCAACGGTGGCGGATTTGGGCGCGACTGCCAGTTTGCCGTCGCGCACGGGCGTGTGTTCGTCCCACTGCACATGACGCGCCGTCAAAACGGGCGCATCGACACGTTCCACCCGAAAACCACCGTTTTGGCTGTTTAATTGGTAAAGGCTTTTTGCCGTATCAAAGTGATATTGAATGGTTTGGTGGTTGCTTGCCGCCAAATCGGCATCGGGTATGTCGATGTGAAAACGCTGGTCGGCGTGATTGACGGCAGCCGTGTAGGTTTTGTCGCCGATTTCCACACGGATGCCGTATAAGCGGTGGGCGTTTTTGCCCTGTGCGAACACGCCGTCCAACAAAACTTTCCCGCTCAAGCGCGTAACCCCGTCCTTCGCCAACACCCCCGCATCCAAGGCATTCAAACGAATCGTTGCTTCCGGCTGCGGTGCGGGTGCGGGCGGTGGCGGCGGGGTAACGGGCGCGGTGTTTTCCACGCCGTAGTCTTGTTCGTCCGATGCCGTGGCGGTGTTGCCCGCACCATCACGCACGGTGGCGGTGGCACGGATTTGGTGCGTATCC
>NZ_AUAP01000052.1 GCF_000428785.1 Conchiformibius kuhniae DSM 17694
ATCGGACGAACAAGACTACGGCGTGGAAAACAGCGCACCCGTTACCCCGCCGCCCGCGCCCGCACCGCAGCCGGAAGCAATGATTCGTTTGAATGCCTTGGATGCGGGGGTGTTGGCGAAGGACGGGGTTACGCGTTTGAGTGGGAAAATTTTGTTGGACGGCACGGCATTTGCCACATTCAAAAACGCCGGCCGCGTGCATGGCATCACCGTGAAAATCGGCGACAAAACTTATACTTCGGCAATCAACCAAACCGACCGCAGCTTTTACATCGACGTGGCGGACGCCGATTTGCCGTCCCTGAACGGGCAAACACCGCAAATAACCGTACAACACGCGCAAACCGTTTATCATTTGGTGCGTAAAAACAGTTACGGTCAAGATTACAAAGCCGAAGCGGCGTATGCGCCGAAACTGGACGGCAGTCATGTGCGTTGGGACAAACCGTCCGAATGGTTTGACACATCGGGCAATTTGGGCATCACACCGCAAACCGCCGACAGCGTAACCGTGCGCGGTACGGTATCGGGCAGCGCGAAAGCGGGCGACACCGTGCTGCTGACGGTGGGCGACAGCGAAATCCGTACCCGAGTCGATGAACAACTGGGCTTCAGTGCGGCGGTTTCGCGTGCCGAATTGGCAAAAACGGGCAAAGTGGCGGCGCTGTTGCAGCAGGACGGTCAGACGGTGGCGCGTGGCGGAACGGAAGTATCGCGCGAACCCGAATCGGACGGCACCTTCGTCAGCCAGCACCAACACGTTGCCCCCGAAGCGCGTCCGTATTTTATCAATGCCCTGATTCCGAACAACCAAATCTATTTGGAAATGTTGGCACCGTTCGGGCAGGCGCAAACGCCGGTGTTGCGTTACGGCTTTTCCCAATACCGCAACGATTTGCCGTTTTCGGAAAGCAACCGCCAAGCCGTGCGCCATGTGTGGGACATTATCGAACGGTATGCCAATGTGAAATTTGAAGCCGTTGATGCCGACCAAACCGGCATGCATTATCATTTGCGCGACATGTCGGGCGGCACGAAAGGCTATGCCGAACACGGCGGCAGCGTGTACATCAACAAAGACCTTGCCGGCGGCAGCAACGGCAAAGGTCTGACATCGGGCAGCAGCTTCGGCACCGTGTTGCACGAAACCATGCACGCTTTGGGCGGAAAACACCCCGCCAACTATATGCGTTGGGAAAAATATCCGCACACATTGGGCGAAGAAGAAGACCGCCTGTCCACCACCGTATTGAGCTACACCGCCGACCAAGACTCGCGCCCCGACCTGCGCCTGTACGACCTTGCCTTCCTGCACTACCGCTTCGGCGTCAATCCGCAAGCGCGTACGGGCAACGACGTGTACCGCTTCAAGCCCCACAATCGCGGCACCGCCGACAACGACATCTACATTTGGGACGGCGGCGGCGTGGACACCTTCGACGCCTCCGACCAAACACAAGGCGTGAATGTCAATCTCACCCCCGGCTCATGGATTTACGCGGGCGAACAAAGCCAACTGTTTGCGATTAGCGGACTGGGACGTGCCGCCAACCGCGAAGCCTATTTGCGCGACTTTTTCGGCAAAACCGGCGCAGTGGGCGAAATTAGCGGACGCATCGATGCCACCGACGCCTATGAATACACCCAAAACCAAGCCTTTATCGGCTACGGCACACAAATCGAACGCTTAATCGGCTCGGCGCACAACGACACACTCACCGGCAACAACGCCGACAAC
>NZ_AUAP01000053.1 GCF_000428785.1 Conchiformibius kuhniae DSM 17694
CGGTACCACTCCTTCCCTTCCCGAACAGGACAGTGAAACGCAGTTGCGCCGATGATAGTACGGACTCCCGTGCGAAAGTAGGGAACCGCCAAACTACTATTCAAAGCAAAACCCCCGCTATTGCGGGGGTTTTGCTTTATCATAAAATGCCAAAAATCAAATTATTCAGCCGTTTTTTATGCTGAAAAACGATATTTTTCTAGAATAAACGCAATTTTATTTCAAAATTTTTGACTTTGCGCTTGTCAAGACTGTATGAAACGGTTAATCTTGCCTTTTTCAGGATAAAACGATATGAACCACTTACACAAAACCGATGATGTGCGGATTAAATCTTTGGCGGAGCTGTTGCCGCCGATTGCCCATTTGTACGAATTGCCGATTAGCGAAGCGGCTGCCGATTTGGTGCTGCAAACGCGGGCGGAATACGCGCAACGTTTGCTGCCTTTGCGGGAAAAATATGCCAAAGAGTTGCTGATTGTGATGCGGGTGTATTTTGAAAAGCCGCGTACGACAGTCGGTTGGAAAGGGCTGATTAACGACCCGCATTTGGACGGTTCGTTTGACATCAATTTCGGTTTGCGTCAGGCGCGGAAATTGTTGTTGGATTTAAATAACTTGGGTATGCCCGCGTCCACCGAATTTTTGGACATGATTACGCCGCAATATTATGCGGATTTGATTTCGTGGGGCGCGATTGGGGCGCGTACCACCGAAAGCCAAGTGCATCGCGAGTTGGCGAGCGGTTTGTCGTGTCCGGTGGGTTTCAAAAACGGCACGGATGGCAATCTGAAAATCGCCATTGATGCCATCGGCGCAGCTTCGCACCCGCATCACTTTTTGTCGGTTACCAAAACGGGGCATTCGGCGATTGTGCATACGGCGGGCAATCCCGATTGCCATGTGATTTTGCGTGGCGGTAAAGAGCCGAATTACAGCAGCGAGCATGTTCAGGCCGCCGCTGCCGCTTTGAGCAAGGCGGGCGTAACGCCGAAACTGATGGTGGATTTCAGCCATGCCAACAGTAATAAAGACCATACCCGTCAAATGCTTGTGGCAGAAGATGTGGCAGCGCAGTTGCGCAATGGCGAGGACAATATCATGGGCGTGATGGTGGAAAGCCATTTGCAGGAAGGCCGTCAGGACAAGCCGGAAGTGTACGGCAAGAGCATCACCGATGCCTGTATCGGCTGGGAAAGTACGGAAAAACTGCTGGCATTGTTGGCGGAAGCAAACGCGGGGCGGGTGTCGTTGATGTGATGGCGGTTGCCGTTGTGCCGATGGGGACAACGGCAATTTTTTTACTTGAAAGGGGGTGGGGCAAAACCGATAATGCGGGCTTTACAGCCATGCGGGCAGGGTGGGGCGGGCGATGCCGAATGTGTCGGGGTAGTCCGCGCCGAGAAAATACAGCCCGTCCGGCATGAATGTGGGCGGTGCGTGGCAACGGTTGCGGGTGGCAAGCAGCTTGTCGATGTGTTCGGGCGGCAGGCGTCCGCAGCCGACATACACCAATGTGCCGACGATGTTGCGTACCATGTGGTGCAAAAAGGCGTTGGCGTGAAAATCGAGTTTGATTAGGTCGCCGGTGCGGGCAATATCGAGTTGGTACAGGGT
>NZ_AUAP01000054.1 GCF_000428785.1 Conchiformibius kuhniae DSM 17694
TTTGCCCATTTGAGGCGGTGCTTGAGGTTTTTGCCCAAGCGGTTCACAAAGGGGGAAAGGTCGGTCATGGCAGTGTGTCCGATGGTGTCGTCCTGCTGTGGCGGGCAGGACGACGGGGGGTTACAGTTTTTCGGCAAGCCAAGCGTTTGCGCCGTTCAACACATCGGGCAGTTTCTCCGCATCGCTGCCGCCCGCCTGTGCCAAATCGGGACGGCCGCCGCCTTTGCCGCCGACTTGTTCTGCCGCCCATTTCACCAAATCGCCCGCTTTCACTTGGTTAGTCAAAGACTTGGACACACCCGCGCACAGCGACACTTTGCTATCGTTTACGGCGGCAAGCAAGACTACGGCGCGGTCGGACTGCCCGCACAAATCGCCGACAATATTACGCAATGCCGCCGCGTCTGCGTCCATCTGCGCCGCCACCAGCAAGGCGCCTTTCACTTCCTGCGCGTTGGCGAGCAGCTTCGCACCCGCGTGTGCCGCCAGTTCGCTTTTGGCGGCGGCAAGGGCTTTTTCAAGCTGTTTGGCGTGCGCCGCCTGCGCTTGGATTTTGGCGAACACGTCTTTTTCGGTTTGCGCTTTCACTTCGGCGATGATGGATTTAAGCAGTTGTTCCTGATGCTGAATCCGCGCCAATGCCGCTTCGCCGCACACCGCTTCCACACGGCGCACGCCCGCCGCGATGCCGCCCTCGCCGATGATTTTGAACACGCCGATGTCGCCCGTCCGCGCCACATGCGTGCCGCCGCACAATTCGGTGGAAAAATCGTCCATTTTTACCACGCGCACAAAATCGCCGTATTTTTCGCCGAACAACATCATCGCGCCTGTTTTTTGCGCGTCTTCAAGGCGCATGGTTTCAATTTTGACGGGCACGTTTGCCATAATCGCGGCATTGACGCGGCGCTCCACTTCGGCGATTTCGTCCGCGCCGATGGGGGCGGGGTGGGAAATGTCAAAACGGGTCAAATCTTTGTTTTGCAATGAGCCTTTTTGTTCAACGTGGCTGCCCAACACATCGCGCAGGGCTTGGTGCATCAGGTGGGTAACGCTGTGGTTGCGGGTGATGGCGGCGCGGACGCTTTCGTCCACTTGCGCCGACACTTTGTCGCCAATTTTCAGGCTGCCTGAAACCGCCGCGCCCAAATGTCCGTGTACCGCCGCTTTGATTTTTTGGGTGTCGCGCACTTCAAAACGTCCGTTTGCCGCAATAATCGTGCCGACATCGCCCACTTGTCCGCCGCTTTCGGCATAAAACGGGGTTTGCGCCAGCACGATGATGCCGTGTTCGCCCTCGCGCAATTCGTCCACCGCCGCGCCGTCCCGATACAGGGCGAGGATTTCGCTGTCGCACACGCGCTTCTCGTAGCCGCAAAATTCGGTGTCCGCGCCGTGATAGGACACTTGCGCGTCCGCTTTGAAGTTTTGCGCGGCGCGGGCGCGGGCGCGTTGGGCTTCCATTTCGCGGTTAAAGCCGTCTTCGTCCAAATCAATGCC
>NZ_AUAP01000055.1 GCF_000428785.1 Conchiformibius kuhniae DSM 17694
GAAGCCTTTGAGCAGTGCGCCGCCGCCGGTCAGCACCAAGCCGCGCTCGGCAATGTCCGCGCCCAATTCGGGCGGGGTGCGCTCCAAAGTGCCGCGCACGGCATGGACGATTTGCGAAATCGGGTCGGCAAGCGCTTCCAGCACTTCATTGGAGGTAATGATGAACGAGCGCGGCACGCCTTCCGCCAAATTGCGCCCTTTCACCTCCATTTCCGTTACCTCCATGCCCGGAAACGCCGAACCGATTTGTTTTTTGATGGCTTCGGCGGTGGATTCGCCAATCATCATGCCGTAATTGCGGCGCACATAGTGAACGATGGCTTCGTCAAAAGCATCGCCGCCCACCCGCACCGATTGCGAATGCACCACGCCCGAAAGCGAAATAATCCCCACTTCGGTGGTGCCCCCAACGCCGCCGCCATCGGCTCTTCAATCAAAAACACTTCGGACGCGCCCGCCGCTTCCGCCGAATTGCGAATCGCATTGCGCTCGACCTGTGTCGAACCGCACGGCACGCAAATCACAATGCGCGGTGCGGAGAAAAAACGGTTATTATTGACTTTGCGGATAAATTCTTTGAGCATGCGCTCGGTTACAAGCGGGTCGGCAATCACACCGTCTTTCATCGGGCGCACCGCCTGTATGGTTTCGGGCGTGCGCCCGAGCATTTTTTTGGCTTCCCGCCCCACCGCCAAAGTGATTTTCTTACCGCTTCCCATCGGGTCGTCCTGAACCGACACCACCGAAGGTTCGTCCAATACGATGCCCTTACCGCCGACATAAATCAGTGTGTTCGCCGTACCCAAATCAATGGCAAGGTCGTTGGAAAAAAAACGGTTCAAAAAAGACAGCATAAAATATTCCTGATTGATATTTTATCATTGGTTTCAACACGTTTTCCAACGCAGACGCGCAACGGAAACGGCTGGATGACAAACCGCAAAACGGCACGGGGAACGCCTTTGCGCCCCGACAACAGTATGAATTTTACCGCATCTTGGCTATAATCGCGCATTGCCGCGCAAACAAGCCCGCAATGATACCCTAATTTCCCCCAATGCTAAAACAGAATTTTAAGGAAATGCCGATGGCACTCACCCCCGATGATGTGGCAAAAATTGCCCGTTTGGCGCGTCTGCAATTGGACGATGCCGAACAAGCCGCCATGTTGGGCGAACTGAACGACATTTTCGCCCTGATTGAAAAAATGCAGGCAGTGGATACGGACGGCGTTGAAGCGATGGCGC
>NZ_AUAP01000056.1 GCF_000428785.1 Conchiformibius kuhniae DSM 17694
TTGCTTTGGCGTATTGAAGCATCAAACGGTTTATCAGTCCCGTCAGTTGGAAATTTCTGCTACGGGGGGCTTGACTGGAAAGATGGTATCTACGCTTACTGACCATAATGTTTTACACCGCCAACAGGTACATCTCCAAAGATAGCTGAATTTTCTTTTAATAAGGCAGCCGCTCTATCTGCATACTGTTGTTCTGTATATAGATAAATAAAATTATTTCCCATTTGCTGTAAATTATTAAAGTCTCTCTCTCCAAAAACTGATGTTAATCTCTCATATAGTGCGATATCTCTTCTAAGTTCTTTAAATACACCAACAGGGATAATGTGATGAGCTTGTTGTGCTGACATAAAATATTCTCCAAATATTAAATTAACTTACATAAAGCGAAGCCAAATTTATTTGCCATATCCGCTTCCAATAAGGCAGCTTGTAATGGTTCAGACATAAAATAAGAGTTTAAAAGCAAAGGGTCGTGCCATAAATCCACATCGCAGTCTTGAGCAGATAAAGAAAGCTCAACTTCATTGTCCCTAATGCCATAAGTGGGCGAATAAATTTCTTTACCACTGGGATAACGAATAAATTTGAGTTTGGAATGGCTTTGCGGATTCAACATATACCGTCTTTGTTCCGATACTTTTAAAATATAAAAGGTTTCTTCTTTCCATAATTCACCTGTTTCCACATCGTAGATATGGATAGGGCTTAAATCGCTTTTTCCTAAATTAAATTGTTTAAAAATTTCGCCACACTTTTGATTTAAAACTTTTGTCCCATAAGCTGAAAAAAGATATTCCCCGTCTTCGGGACAATTTGTTTTTTCTACCCACAAACTACTGGGTAAAATATGGGATTTCTCAAAATGTGGTACAGCGGCTGTTCTACATAGTTTTCCCCAATCATCCTGATTTTTTTGTTTTAAAATCAAATTTTCAGGATGATTTGGATTTTGAGATATGGCGATTTCGTTGAGCCGATAGGTGCGATAATCAAATAAATCATCGTAGCTTGCCCCTATCGAGTAAACATTTATACGCAATAAACCAATGGATGCAGACCAAACTTTTTTCATGTGGATTTCCAAAGTAAATTTTTAAAAGGTCTATTGCATAGAGTAATAGACCATTTAACCTAGAATATTTTATTGAATATCAATCTTTAATGAAAACTCACTGGGCGCGTACACACTTTTAGAATGACTGATTTGCCATTTCTGCTCTGCGCTAAACCCAATGCTTTCCC